>JBMTQO010000034.1:0-22830 GCA_049446275.1 Paracoccaceae bacterium
ACCCCCGACCCCTTGATTCGTAGTCAAGTACTCTATCCAGCTGAGCTATCGGTCCGTGAAGGCGTGAACTAATTGGTTGCGGTTGGCTTTGCAAGGGCAAAAATGTAAATTTTAGAAAAAACTCTGGGGCAGCACAGTTCTAAATTTGCCCCTTGGGTAAAGTGATTTGAAAGCAAGCGCCCTTTTCAGAGTTATCCTGTAGCCTAAGCGTACCACCGTGCCCTGCAACCAATTCGTGCGCGATTGCCAAACCCAGTCCACTGCCCTCGCGCTTGGTCCCACCACTGAATGGGTGGAAGAGATATTTGACAGCTTTCACAGGTAAACCTGGACCGTTATCACGAACGGTAATCGTCCAGTTCGCTTCGTCTTCATCAACGACAATATCAATCTCTCCACGCGATGCTCCGAACGCCTGACGCGCATTGCGGATTAAGTTTTGCAACACACGATATAATTGTTCGGGGTCGGCTCGCACCTCATCTACTTCGCACATCACCTGAAATTGAATTTGATCCTCACGCTCCAAGGCAAGGATTTCTTGGGTCACCACATCGTCGATAATTTCACCCACACAAAAACGTTGTAGCCGCGGCGTGTGTTCGTCGGCACGTCCAAAGGCTAGTGTATTTTCACTAAGAGTGATGGCGCGCGATACGGAACGAACCAATTTGGGTGCCAAACGCTGGATCGCTGGATCGTCACTCTCTTCCAGACGGTCTGACAGCAATTGAACCGTGGACAAAATATTCCTTAGATCGTGACTGACCTTGGCGACAGCTTCGCCCAATTGCGCTAATCGCTGACGTTGACGCAGGGCGGCCGATAATTTAGATTGCAGGCTTGAAAGAGCGATTTCAGCCTCTTGCAATTCAATGACGCTTGAACGCGGTTGAATAATCCAACGCGCGTCCTGCGGCGCCTTTTCGTATTCATTCATCGAACGGCCCAGATATGCGATTGGCCGCACGATTACCCAGCGCACCACAAGGTTCAAAAGCACGGCAGTGAGAATTGAAATGATCGCGGACAACCACAAAATCCGCAGACCATATTCACGCATTGCATGCTGTAATGGTCCCGCATCCAATGTAATTTCAATAAGTTCGCCGCCGTCTAGCTTAGGCAAACCAACGGCGCGAATGATGCGATCATCCGTCCGCGTCACTTCGTAAAGCGCATCAATGATCAACGCTGCAATTCCAGGATCACGCAAATCATATGTATCCGCAACTGGAGATGGTAGCATCGAGGATAAGGCTAACTGACGCGTTTCATTTCGCACAAGCACCACGTTGTAGACGCCTGCATTCTGCAACAGCTCTGCCTCCAACTCTGGCGAAAGTATGTCATCGGCAAGAAGTGCAAGCGATGCAATCTGTGCACGTTCAATTCGTGTATTAAAATAATCCACCCGAAATCGCGCAATGGAAGGTACAAAAATCAACACCTCAGCCAGCATGACAAAGACAATCGTCAAGATCAGAAACCGACCAGAGAGCGTGTTGAACATCGTTATGACACCCAGCGTTGTACAAGTTTTACAAACGACTTAATCTTGGAATTGTCAAATAAGCGGGGCGTGAAATAGGCGCCAATTAGCTTTTTGTTGATATCCGATAACGTGGGATAAGGAATAATCACACTGGAGGCTTTGGAGAGTGTTAGGTTTTGAGCGATCACAAGTGACCAAAAGTGGATCAATTCACCCGCCTGCGCGCCCACGATTGTTACACCGCGCACACGACCTTTCTTCACCCAAATTTGCGCAAATCCACTCATGCGGTCACCTGCTATTGCACGATCCAATGCGTCATAGGTCACCCGATATGTTTCAATGTCTGAGCCGTCCGAAATGTCCCCCACACTGGCAACCTCCGGATGGCAATATGTCACCCGTGGGATATGATGTGTTTTGACTTTGGCTGGAAGGCCAAACAAGGCAGAGCGTACAACCAAGGATGCATGATACCCGGCAACATGGGTGAACTGCTCCTCACCTATCACATCACCAATGGCATAAATGGCACGGTTGGTCGTGCGCAAACTATCATCCACTTTGATCCCAATGTCAGTCGTTTCAATACCCGCAGCAGACAGATTTAGCCTCTGAAAATTCGCGCTCCGTCCCGTGGCGACCAAAATATGCGAACCCTCTATCGTTTGACCTGCAGCCAAGGTAATCGACTTATTCGCTCCGCTATTGTTAATGCTACGCACATCACAGTATTCAAAAACCGTTACACCATCCTGCGATAATGTGGTGCGCACAATGTCACGTGTATCTGAAGTTTCACGTGGTAAAATTTCAGCTCGTTCTATTAAAGTCGTTTTAATCCCCAAGTGCGCATGTGCCTGTGCCATTTCAACCCCAATCGGACCACCACCAATGATGATCAAATGGTCAGGTCGATCGCGGTTTTCGAAAAAATTTTCGTTTGTGAAATAATGCACCCTTTCCAGCCCATCGATTGGCGGTGCGATGGGTGTCGCCCCAGTTGCAACAATGATTCGGCGCGCAGTTACGGTTTCGTCGCCCACACGTACTGAATTTCTTGAAACAAACTCTGCATATCCTCGAATGACGCGGACACCCAAATTTTCAAAACGTTCCTGGCTGTCATGCGGTTCAATTGCGGCAATCGTTTTATGTACATGACGCATGACTATTCCATAATCCACCATAACATCCTGACAGGACACACCCAAGTTTTTCGCGGATGCCGCTCCCTCGGCGCGACGCGCGGCTTCGATCAGGGCCTTAGATGGAATACAGCCTGTGTTTAAACAATCCCCACCCATTTGTCCGCCTTCAACCAAAACGACGCGAGCGCCCATTTGCACAGCACCTGCAACAACAGAAAGGCCTGCTGAGCCAGCACCAATAACAAGCAGGTCCGTATCATACTTCATCAGAGCTTCCTTTTTTCAGAAGGACCGGCAACGCCGTCAATGCGGCCAAGCCCAAAAGTGGACCTAGCACATTTGGCGACCAGATGATTGAAAAATCAGGATCACCACCATTTTCAAGTATCTCGCCTAATCCAACACCGACCCATGTGTAAACAAGCCCACCAGGCAAAATTCCAACCAAGGTAGTCCACGCAAAATTTATGGTGCGAACCCCTACAATAGCGGGTGCAATATTGGCCAGGAAAAATGGGACAATTGGAACAAGGCGCAAGATCAGAAGCATGCTGATTTCATGGGTGCGCAAACCACGAAATAATCGTGCGACCACTCCATCGGATTGGTCAATCCGTGCGGCAAGCGATGCGCCAAACCCAAATCTGACTGCCATAAAGATAGTAACTGCTCCTAATGTAGCAGCAGTGACGTTTAAGAGTGTGCCAAGCCCCAAACCAAACAAAAATCCCCCAACCATTGACGCAACTGCAGCCCCCGGCAACGAGAACGAAACGATCACAAAATAGACGAATAGGAATGACACAGCAACTAGAACAAGGTGATCCTGTCGATAAGACAAAAGGTTAGCATAATTATCACGCAGACTATCAAGGGTAACGAAGTCGCCTACGAAAATGCTGCCCAACACACCACCCATGGTCAGTACAGCAAGTGGAAATAGTTTTTTCATGTTCACCTCACTGTGTCATAAAAAGCCCGCTTTGGATCAAATTGCCAGTGCCTTCACAAAGGGGTGATTATTTCTATTATTTTGTGAGAATAAGTGCTAAATCTTCTTACATTCTGAAATACAAACTGCCTTTAACGAAAAAATGTTACAAATGCATTCAGGCGGGTTTGACTTATCCTCAGATGCCCCTTATACGCAGCACCTCAGAATTACCTCTGACGCGAATCTTGTTTTGCGTCGATCAAAAACGGAGACGGAGCGATGAAACGCACCTATCAACCATCAAACTTGGTTCGCAAACGCCGCCACGGTTTTCGCTCGCGCATGGCGACAAAAAACGGCCGTAAAATCTTAAATGCACGTCGTGCACGCGGCCGGAAGTCATTGAGCGCATAATTTACGCGCCATCGATACAATTCCAAGGCACCGCCAGTTAGGAGCGTGAGCATGTCACAAAGACAGCACACAAATATCCTGCAAGCGGTGTCTTTTTCTGTTTCTAGCATTCAAGTCATTCAAAAGCGTTCTGACTTTTTGCGAGCAGCACGTGGACAACGACATCATTCAAAAACAATCATCGTTCAAAAATTTGATCGCAGGGATGGTGCGGGAATACGCGTTGGTTTCACCTGCTCGAAGAAAGTCGGTAACGCGGTCATACGCAATCGAGCCAAAAGACGATTGCGCGCGGCGGCGCAAATGATGCTGGCACAACACGGTCAAATGGGCTGCGATTACATTTTAATCGGCAAGTATGACACAACAGCTAATTTTCCCTTTGATCGGTTAAATTCAGATTTGAAATATTGCTTAACTCAACTGGTGAATAAAGGTGCGAAATGAGCCTACTTGCATGGATATTCTCGCTCCCTGTTAAGGGATATCGTCTTATTTTTTCACCATGGGTTGGGTATAACTGCCGCTATCAACCAACCTGCAGCCAATACGCATTAGACGCCCTTAAAGAACACGGTGGCCTGATTGGAGGATTTTATGCCGCGCGACGCATACTGCGATGCAATCCATGGGGCAAATGCGGTTATGATCCAGTCCCGCCCAATAAGACACACAACACACACTTGTGAACCATCTATCGATTCAGTAAATCAAGACCATGTTAGATGACCTAGATGATATCCACCCATTGTTCGCGGGTGCCCCTTCAACGACAGAGTTCAAAAAATTGCGCAAGCGCATTGTGCGGAACGTGCGCGAAGCGATTGAACAGTTTGGCATGATTGAAAGGGATGCGCGGTGGTTGGTGTGTTTATCTGGAGGCAAGGACAGCTATACGCTCTTGGCTGTTTTATACGAACTGAAATGGCGGGGTCTTTTGCCCGTTGAAATTTTGGCCTGCAATTTGGATCAGGGTCAACCTGGGTTTCCCGCAACGGTGCTTCCTGTGTTTTTGGAAAAAATGGGCGTCCCCCATCGCATCGAATATCAGGACACCTATTCCGTGGTCATGGACAAAGTTCCAGAGGGACGGACGTTTTGCGCGCTATGTTCCCGCCTAAGACGCGGGCATTTGTATCGCATCGCTCGCGAAGAAGGGTGTTCCGCAGTTGTATTGGGACATCACCGAGACGATATGTTGGAAACATTTTTCATGAACATGTTTCATGGCGCGCGCTTAGCGACGATGCCCCCGAAACTTGTGAATGAAGAAGGAGACTTGTTCGTTTATCGCCCACTTGCATTTGTCGCAGAAAAAGACTGCGACAGCTTTGCACGCGGAATGCAGTATCCAATCATTCCCTGTGATCTATGTGGATCCCAGGATGGTTTACAGCGTCAACAAGTAAAACAAATTTTAGACCAATGGGAAAAAAATTCTCCTGGTCGTCGTCAGGTAATGTTCCGTTCATTGATGAACGTTCGCCCATCGCATTTGGTTGACCCCAAGTTGTTCGATTTCGCGGGTTTGATACGCGATCCTGATAAATTTGAACTAGATTCCGACGACATCCCCGATTTACGTTAAGTGCGTCTTAGCATTCGTGCTAAACCTTTGGTGCTTCGTTGCAGAGGGCGTCGTAACAATCGGCGAACAGTGCAACTTGGTTGATCAGGGTGTAGATGCGTTGCAAAGATATTCGATCGCGCATCCACTAGCCCCGGAAAAGGTGGTGGCATGGATGGAAGACTATTTCAAAAAGTAATATCGCAAAGCTGCCATTAAAGGCATTTTCCCGCGTTATTCAGTCGTTAAGCCTCAAAAACGCCCTCTTGCCCCTTGACCTTTTAGGTCAATCTCTATTGAACCCACCTCAGTACTGACACTACAGGTGGCGACCAAAATGGATGATCAAAACAAAAACCTAATTCTTGCTTCGGTCCTCAGCATGCTTGTGCTGATCGTATGGTTTGTTTTGTTTCCACCACCCGTCCCTGAAGAGCAAAAAGTAGATGCCGCCGATGCAATTTCAACGCCCGTTGAGTTGCCTGCTGCAGATCAGGAAACCCAGGTCGTCGCAGATGAACAGGTTGCGACCACAGCCGAGGCCGCACGTATCAAAATAGACACCCCCAGAATATCTGGCTCAATCTCTACAGTTGGTGCGCGGCTGGACACGCTGCAGTTAAAAGATTTCCGCGTTTCACTGGACAAAGGTGCAGAAAACGTTCGAGTTTTGAAACCGCTGGGCGAGGATGAAGCATTTTACAGCGCCTTTGGTTGGATGGCCCTATCGGGTGCTGATGCAACAGAGATGCCAACACCCGATACAATTTGGGAAATTCAAGGCAATGATGTTCTGACCCCTGATGCTCCCGTGACGCTGACATGGAACAATGGTCAGGGCCTAAATTTCGTGCACGAGGTATCCGTTGACGAAGATTTCCTGTTCACCGTTCACCAGACGGTTGAAAACACCTCTGGCCAAGAAGCAACACTGCGCCCCTATGGACTGTTGCGCCGTCATGGTGAGCCTTCTGATATAAAGAACTTCTTTATCCTGCACGAAGGCATCATCCGCATGACGGATGGTGAACTGGCAGAGGACGGATATAGCGATATAGCGGATTTCGAAATTGATCCGCGCGAAGGTACACATGCAGACCGCCAAGACGTTACAGAAAGCGGATGGGTAGGTTTTACAGATCACTACTGGATGTCGGTTCTAGCACCAGTCAAAGGAACAGGTTTCCGTTCAACTGCCAAATATTTTGAAACCTCAAATATTTACCAAACTGAAGCAGTTTTGGACCCTTTGGTTGTGTCGACTGGTACATCCGTAAGTGCCACAACACAACTATTTGTTGGTGCTAAAGAATGGGAAACCATTCGCAACTATGAAAAAACAGGGATTGAAGGCTTCCTTGATAGTATTGATTGGGGTTGGTTCTTTTTTATAACCAAACCAATGTTTGCAGTCTTGCATTGGCTAAACCTTTTGATCGGCAATATGGGTTGGGCGATTATTGGACTAACGCTATTTATCAAAGCGCTGTTGTTCCCATTAGCTTACAAATCTTACGTCTCGATGGCCAAGATGAAAGAATTGCAGCCTGAGATGGAAAAAATCAAGAAGCAGGCGGGCGATGATCGCCAAAAGATGCAGCAAATGACAATGAAGCTGTATCAAGAAAAAAAGGTAAACCCAGCCGCGGGCTGCTTGCCGATTTTGGTCCAAATTCCAATCTTTTTCTCTCTCTATAAAGTAATCTTTGTGACGTTGGAATTGCGCCATGCCCCCTGGTTTGGTTGGATCAAAGACCTGAGTGCACCTGATCCCAGCTCGATCTGGAACCTGTTTGGCTTGCTACCTTATTCAGTTCCCTTTCAGGATGGCATATTGGTATTTGTTGCATTGGGTATTCTCCCAATCTTGCTTGGTATCTCAATGTGGCTCCAACAGAAATTAAACCCGTCACCCACGGATCCAACACAGGCGATGATCTTTGCTTGGATGCCGTGGGTCTTCATGTTTATGTTGGGATCATTCGCAAGTGGCTTGGTGATTTACTGGATCGCTAATAACTTGATTACCTTCACACAACAGTATTTAATTATGCGCTCGCAAGGCTTCAAACCAGATGTGTTTGGTAACATTCGCCAGAGTTTTCAACGTAAGAAAGCTGAATGACCAAGGTCGTCGAAATATGGCGTCATCCGATTAAATCGCATGGGCGAGAAGCACTTGATCACGTTGTGGTCACAGCGGGGCAAACGCTACCGTTAGATCGTGCTTGGGCCGTTGCGCATGATCAAACCGATGCAGATGGATCCGAATGGGCACCATGTACGAATTTTTCTCGGGGGGCTAAAGCCCCATCATTGATGGCAATAAACGCGCAATGGGACGATCAAAATCATCTGATGACGTTGACCCACCCTTCCAAAGATTTTCTATCATTCGATCCTGATAGTGAGGGCGCAAAGTTGATTGAATGGACTGAGGGTATGGTTCCAGAAGGCCGTGCTCAATCCAAACGTTTGATCCGAGCGCAAAAATCAGGGATGACAGATACAGAGTATCCATCAATTTCAATCGGCAACATGGCCACCCACCGCGCGATTGAACAAAAACATGGCCGTCAACTGTCAAATTTACGCTGGCGGTGCAACATCTGGGTTGATGGTGCGGCACCATGGGAAGAATTCGAATGGATCGGCAAAAATATTCAGATCGGAGTGGTAACCTTTGAAATTAAGGAACCTGTGACACGCTGCCTTGCCACAACTGCAAATCCAGAGACAGGTGCAAGAGATACAGACATCTTAGCGGTCTTGAACACTTGGGATCACCAAGAAATGACAGTTTACGGTGTTGCGAGCACAAACGGAAAGATCGCAATTGGCGATGAATTGCGGGTAATGTGATGCACCTTCCTTTTCCTTTGGCCTCTGAACCTGATGATATTTCGCGCGAACATGGTCGTATGTTATTTGCGCGCGGCAGTGACTTTCTCAAAGGTGTGGTTGCCATGTCTGGCCTCCCACCCGCAGATCGGATTGAAGTATGTTTTGCAGGTCGATCAAACGTTGGAAAGTCCAGTCTGATCAATGCGCTGACAGGAAGAAAGGGGTTGGCGCGGGCCTCAAACACCCCTGGACGCACACAAGAAATTAACTTTTTCACAACGGATGAAAGCCACTATTTGGTTGACTTACCAGGGTATGGATTTGCCAATGCACCCTTACCTGTTGTTGAAAAATGGCAGCGTCTGTTGAAACAATATTTGTCGGGACGCCAGTCGCTACGCCGGGCATTTATTTTAATCGACAGTCGCCATGGCGTAAAAAAAGTAGACGAAGAAATTTTATCCTTGCTGGATTCATCTGCAGTCACATTCCAATGTGTTATGACCAAAGCAGATAAGATCAAAGATCATCAAATGGTAAAGGTTTTGGATCAAGTCCGTGGGGCATTGTCCAAACACCCCGCTGCGTTCCCTGAAATCATCGTGACATCGTCTGAAAAGGGCGTTGGGATTGACACCTTACGTTCAACAATTGCACATATCCAATAAGTTGGATCACCACAATTGCGCCAAGCCAACGAAATGGAGTGCGCCAAAATGAAGAAACAAGATATGAACCGTGATTGGATTGCCACCGCACGCACTCTGTCCCAGGCGTTGCCCTACCTACAACGTTATTCGGATGCGATTGTTGTTATTAAATTAGGCGGTCATGCGATGACCAGTGACGAGGCAATGGACAGCTTTGCCCGCGACGTTGTGTTGATGCGACAGGTTGGGATTAACCCCGTGATCGTTCATGGCGGTGGACCAATGATCAACGCGCTGCTTGATAAGCTGGAAATTAAATCCCAATTCGTCAATGGCAAACGCGTCACTGACGAAGCAACGATGGAAGTTGTCGAAATGGTGTTGTCGGGGACTGTCAACAAACGCATCGTACAAGCCATCAATAAACAAGGCGGTCGTGCTGTTGGTCTGTCTGGCAAGGACGCAAATTTGGTCATCTGCGACCCGGCAGATCCTGCGTTAGGGTTGGTTGGCAATCCGTCAGAAATTAACCCAGACGTCATTCGCACCTTATTCGAAAATGACTTGATCCCTGTGATCGCGCCAATGGGTGCGGGTCGCAATGGTGAAACGTTTAACATCAATGGGGATACCGTTGCAGGGGCCATTGCAGGGGCCTTAAATGCAGATCGTTTATTATTGCTAACAGATGTAAGCGGTGTCAAAAACGCAGATGGCGATGTATTGACCGAAATGAATTCCGATCAAATTCGCGAAATGACAGCCTCTGGCGTAATTGCTGGTGGGATGATCCCCAAAACAGAAACTGCCCTCGCCGCTTTAGAAGAAGGCGTCAAGGCGGTTGTGATCCTAGATGGACGTGCCCCTAACGCATGTCTGTTGGAATTGTTTACCGAACACGGTGCTGGATCAATCATCAGGCTAGCGTGAACGCAGTTGATTTTATGATGGCGCTGATTAGATTTTAGCCCATGGAACACGAAACTATCATCCGATTATCAATTTTTCTGGGGATCTTCGGAACCCTCTCATTGGTTGAGGTTCTGAACCCTCGTCGTGCACGTGTAGTCACCCGAAGAAAGCGGTGGTTCACGAATTGGGGTATCATTCTTGTTGATACGTTTGCACTGCGTTTGTTGGCTCTGGTATTGCCGTTGTTGGCAGTTGGGGCGGCGGTGGATGCGCACACCCTTGGACTTGGTTTATTTAACATCGTTGATTTACCTATCGCAGTTGAATTTATCATTGCGATTTTGGTGCTAGATTTTACTATTTGGTTGCAACATCTTCTGACACATAAAATCCCGTTCCTATGGCGATTGCACAGGGTCCATCATGCAGATCGTGACATGGACGTAACAACGGCGATCCGTTTTCATCCGATCGAAATTTTACTATCAATGCTGTTAAAAATCGGGCTGGTCTATCTTTTGGGGCCATCCACAATCGCGGTAATCGTATTTGAAATCATGCTAAACGGTCTGGCGATGTTTAACCATGCCAATATTCATCTGCCGCAGCGCATTGACCAGATCATGCGTAAAATTATTGTGACCCCCGATATGCATCGGGTACATCATTCGGTTGAACGCAGCGAACATAATTCAAACTACGGCTTTGCTTTGTCAATTTGGGATCAAATATTCGGCACCTATATCGCCCAGCCAAACAAAGGTCACGACAATATGACTGTTGGATTACAATGGCAGGATAGGCATCCTGATCAACTTTGGTGGAGTTTATGGCTACCTTTTCAACGCAAATAGGATTTGACCATCTATCGCGAGCGTGTACTGCATATGGATTACGGGTCGCCGGGGTATGCGATGTGTGCGGTGATGATAACATGACTAATCTAACATCATTGGTTTTGCTTTCGCCAAATGAACCGGGGTTTTGGGATGTGTTCAGTTCCTCTACTGAGTACCAAGATGAGCTTGAACATCCCATGGATCGTTGGTCTGCACGAGTGATCGGCAAATTGAGTGCTGAATTTGGTGGCACTCCCTATTTTCCCTTTGGTGGCGCGCCCTATCATCCATTTTATTCTTGGGCACTAAGGACAGGGCGCGTTTATGCCTCCCCCCTGCAATTTTTGGTGGATCACGAAAGCGGGCTTTATGTTTCGTTTCGTGGCGCAATTGGATTTGCAAGCGAAATCACAGATCCTCGCCCAATCTTGCCATCACCCTGCGCGGGATGTGCTGCGCCCTGTTTAACCAGTTGCCCGGCAGATGCATTAGACCAAAACGATTACAATGTTTCAAAATGCAAATCGTATTTATCCACGTCACAGAAAAGCTGCGAAACATTCGGATGTGCGGCGCGGCGCGAATGCCCACACACTGCGCAAACACAGCGTCCAATGGCACATGCTCAGTTTCATATGCGCGCTTTTATGGGATCATGACGCCGGATTAATTTTCGAAATCAGACCACTTTAGCTGTTGGTTACGTGTCACCGCCACTTTTAGTGTCTTGCCAACAACCATATCAAACTCAAATCCTGCGATTTCACCTGACCCAGGACGGCGCGCCCAGATGTCGGATTCCGTAATCACATGCCCCGCGGCCAAATCTGCATCCGCCACTACAGACGCACGAGCAAAGCGATAAACATCCTCTTCAGGCCCCGTACGCTTTTTCGGGTTCATCAATGCGGTATGAATTTCGCGAGATCTATCAATCAAAAACCGCAACTCTGCGGGGTCCATCGAATTGATAATATCAGGCCCTTTGCGATAGCGTGTGTCAGTATAGTGACGCTCTAATATTGAAGCACCCAGTGCCACAGAGGCCAGCGCCATTTCCGGCCCAATTGAGTGATCCGAAAAACCAACAACCGCATTTGGAAAAGCCGCTTTCAAATCGGTTACGCCCTGCAAACTGACAATTTCGGGCGGTGACGGATAAAGGTTTGTGCATTCCAATAACGCATATTCAATGCTTGCATTCTCAAGGATCTGAACGCTTTCTTGTAAGGTTCCAATCGTCTGCATGCCCGTTGACATGATCACGGGTCTGCCCTTGCGCGCGATGTGACGGATAAGGGGTAGATTGTCTGCCTCCCCCGAACCAATTTTATATGCAGGAACGTCCAAGGTTTCCAAAAAGTCCGCCGCTGCGCGCGAAAAAGGCGTTGAGATATAGATCAATCCCAATTCTTCGGTGTAACGTTTTAATTCGGCTTCGTCATCACGCGACAATGCGCATTGCGCCATGACATCCCAAATAGACACATCCGCATTCGGTGGAAAAATCTGTTTCGCCTCATCGGTCATTTCATCTTCGACTATGTGCGTCTGATGCTTGACGCATTCGCATCCAGAAAGTGCCGCAAGGCGCACCATATTTTTAGCGACATCTAAATCGCCCCCATGGTTGATGCCGATTTCAGCTATCACAAGGGGTGGATGGGACGGTGATATTTCCCGATTACCGATTTTCATGGTCGCCTCATATGAAATTGTATTGCTGTTTGCCACATATAATCAGCCACTGCAGCGCTGGCCAAGGGCTATTCGCGTGTCTCACTGGGATAGACACCCCAAAGGGTAGATTTTTGCGCCCATCCTTTATATCCACCCGCTTCAACTTCACACCATGTCTTGGTGCAGGTACCCAAATCCGCAACAACGTTCTTTTCAAACCGAGCGACAATAATCGCGTTTTCATCAGGCTTGCGAAAAACATTTGTCAAATCCTGCGTGATCAGAACTGTGCGCACACCGGACAAAAGCGAATAGTGAATCCATCCCCCTGCCCCCTCATAATCACGGACGCGTCGCCAATTTTCGTATTCTGCGTAAATTTCTAATGGAACGCCGCGCCGTTTGTAGACCCAATCAATTTTATGCGACAGGGACGGACCACGCCGCGCATTCGCCTCACCCGCCTTTAATGACACATATCGCGGCATCGGCAGATTTGTGACAGGCCCTTTTTTTGTGGGTTCTGCATGTATTGGTTGGGCAAAAAACATCGCCACGCTGATACAGGTCAAAATCGCTTTATGCATTTTTTGCTCACTCGGTACTGCTCTTTTTAGATTGGGTTCTTGTACTCAGGGAATTTTTATCACACTCTGCCACCAATGATAAACGGATTAAAGCCTGCGGAGCCTATCGATGTCGGGAATTCGAACGAAAGTTGTGTTAACCCGACGGTTGCCTGAACCCGTTGAGACACGATTGAAAGAGCTTTTTGACGTCACCCTACGCGGCAATGACACGCCAATGTCACGCGCTGACTTGGTGGATGCAGTCAAAACCTGTGATGTCCTGGTCCCCACAATCACAGACAAAATTGATGCAGGGCTGTTAGGGCAAGCAGGTGCAAATCTAAAACTTATCGCGAATTTTGGTGCAGGCATTGATCACATTGACCTGGAAACGGCACGCCAACGGGGCATTTTAGTTTCAAACACACCTGATGTTGTCACAGAGGATACCGCCGATATGGCAATGGCGTTGTTAATGGCTGTCGTGCGCAAAATTCCGCAAGGATTGCAAGCCATGCAATCAGGAGAATGGACAGGTTGGTCTCCCACTGCCTATTTGGGTGGCCGACTTGGTGGACGCAGATTAGGCATATTGGGCATGGGACGCATTGGTCAGGCCGTGGCACGACGCGCCAGCGCGTTTGGGATGCAAATCCACTATCACAATCGTCGACGATTACGCCCTGAAATTGAGGAAACATTAGGTGCGACCTACTGGGAAAGTTTGGACCAGATGGTGGCGCGCATGGATATCATGTCCATAAATTGTCCGCATACGCCATCAACCTTTCATTTGATGAATGCGCGTCGTTTGCGATTGTTGAAACCAAGTGCAGTTATCGTGAATACATCGCGCGGGGAAGTAATTGATGAAAATGCGCTCACTCGGATGTTGCGCGCCCAAGAACTGGCGGGCGCGGGCTTGGATGTTTATGAATACGGCACCAGCATTAATCCACGCCTGCGGGAATTAGAAAATGTTGTCCTTCTGCCACATATGGGATCTGCCACGCTCGAGGGCCGGGTTGAGATGGGGGAAAAGGTGATCATTAACATCAAAACTTTTGCTGACGGGCATCGCCCGCCAGATATGGTTGTACCCTCAATGCTGTAGGTTTTTCAGCGGCTCTAATATTTGCTGTAAACGCGTACGGCGTTTTTCATGCTGTTCAGGGAGTTTGAGTGCGGTACCCAGCGATGCCACATCTTCGTCTGCAGTGAACCCTGGTTCATCCGTGGCAACTTCAAACAATATTCCCGCAGGTGTGCGGAAATAGATTGCATGAAAGTAATTGCGATCGCGCACATCGGTGACGCGGTAACCTGCATCGGTCAATACCGATTGTACGGCCAATTGATCTGCTTTAGTAGATACAGAAAACGCAATATGATGCACCGATCCTGCGCCCTCTTTCGACTTTTCTGCATTTGGGAGTTTTATCAAATCAATCTTATTCGCGGCATTTCCATTCGCCACTATTAGGCGTGTTATGGATCCTTCTGTTGCATAAACGGCATATCCCATGAACGTCAGAAGTTCGACCATTGGGGCAACATCATTGACGCGCATATCAGCAGAATGAAACCCACGAATTGCATGGTCTGCTGGAACGTCACATGTGGTCCATGGTTTTCGATCATCCGCAGCCTCGACCAATGCAAAATGTTCCCCATCGGGTCCATAAAATTCCAAACGCTGTTCTTCAAAACGAACGCTTGGCGTTGTATGACCTGCGCCAATTGCATTCAATCGTTCACGCCAAAACGGAATGCTACCCACCGGAATGCTAAAGGCCGTTGTGCCCACTTCGCCCGTTCCACGGCGACCTTGTGCAATATTTGGAAATGGAAAATACGTCAGGACACTGCCTGCGTTTCCAACCTCATCCCCATAATACAGGTGATATATCTCGGGATTGTCGAAATTCACTGTCGCCTTTATTCGACGTAGACCCAAACCTTCGGAAAAGAATTTGTTATTTTCTGACGCAGATGACGCCAATGACGTAACGTGGTGCAATCCATTGATCTGATGTAACATCGATGACCCTTTTCTGTTTTGTTATAAATTAGGGTCACCCGCCAAAAAGGGAATTTACAAAAAATGCGCGGGGCCTGTGCAGCCCCGCACAGATCACATTAAACGAAGAATTGACCGCCGTTTGCTGAAATCGTTGAGCCGTTGATGAAACCTGCATCATCAGAAGCGAGGAATACAACACAGCGCGCGATTTCCTCGGGCTCGCCCAAACGGCCAGTAGGAATTTGGCCGATTATGCTTTCGCGCACTTTTTCTGGAACGGCCATCACCATTTCTGTTGCGATGTAACCGGGGCAGATTGCATTTGCAGTAATACCTGCGCGCGCACCCTCTTGGGCCAGTGATTTTACGATACCTAAATCACCTGCTTTAGTCGCGGCATAGTTCACTTGGGCGAACTGACCTTTTTGTCCATTGATCGACGAAATGACGATAACACGGCCAAATTTGCGTTCACGCATTCCGGGCCAGATTGGGTGCACTGTGTTGAACACACCTGTAAGGTTCGTATCAATGACCTGATGCCACATTTCTGGTGTCATCTTGTGGAATGGAGCGTCTTTGGTGATACCTGCGTTCGCAACAACCACGTCAATCGGGCCTAATTCTGCCTCGACTTTGGCGATGCCTGCGGAACTTTCCTCATAATCCGCAACATTCCATTTAAATGTTTTGATGCCAGTTTCTGCAGTAAAGTTTGATGCTGCTTCATCGTTGCCCGCATATGTGGCAGCAACCTCATATCCTTCCGCTTTCAGCGCTTTTGAAATTGACGCGCCGATACCGCGCGAACCACCAGTGACCAATGCTACACGAGCCATTTCGTCCTCCAAATAAAGTCTTCGGGGATTTGTATTGCTAATTTTAACGATTTAAGCAATATTACCACAACGTCAAATTGCCGCACTGCGGCGCAAAAAAGGGGGCCGAAGCCCCCAATTACTCTCGATTATGCACGTTCAATACACATTGCAACGCCCATGCCGCCGCCAATGCATAGGGTGGCGAGGCCTTTTTTCGCGTTGCGTCGCTGCATTTCGAATAACAATGTATTCAAAACGCGGGCACCTGATGCACCAATTGGGTGACCGATTGCAATTGCACCGCCATTTACGTTTACGATGGATGGATCCCAACCCATGTCCTTATTCACAGCACAGGCCTGCGCAGCAAAGGCCTCGTTCGCTTCAACCAAATCAAGATCAGAAACGGACCAACCCGCCTTGTCCAAGGCTTTGCGGCTAGCGTAAATGGGGCCAACACCCATGATTTTTGGATCCAAGCCAGCGGTTGCATAGGATGCGATGCGCGCCATTGGTGTGATGCCGCGCTTTTCTGCTTCTTCAGCTGACATCAACAATACGCCCGCTGCACCATCATTTAGGCCCGAGGCATTTGCCGCTGTAACACTGCCGTCTTTGGTGAAAGCTGGGCGCAATTTCTGCATGCTTTCAATCGTGGCACCGTGGCGGATATATTCATCTTTGTCGACGACAATGTCACCTTTGCGCGTTTTGACGGTGAATGAGATCACCTCATCATCAAAACGTCCCGCCTTTTGCGCGGCCTCTGCTTTGTTTTGAGACGCCAGCGCAAATTCATCCTGCATGTCGCGGCTGATCTGCCATTGTTCTGCAACATTTTCCGCGGTCTGGCCCATGTGATATCCGTTAAAGGCGTCCCACAATCCGTCACGGATCATGCTGTCGATGTATTTCATATCGCCCATTTTTTGACCCGCACGCAAATGTGCAACATGGGGCGAAAGTGTCATGTTTTCTTGGCCACCCGCACAAACAATGGACGCGTCACCCAGTTGAATGTGTTGTGCTCCCAATGCAACAGCACGCAATCCTGAACCGCATACTTGGTTCAGACCCCAAGCCGCGCTTTCGATGGGAAGGCCTGCGTTGATGTGTGCCTGACGCGCAGGGTTTTGACCCTGACCCGCTGTCAAAACCTGACCCATTATTGTTTCTGAAACGTCGGCTTTATCAACACCTGCACGTTCCACCAATGCCTCAAGTACAGCCGCACCCAAATCGTGCGCAGGTGTGTTTGCAAAAGATCCGCCAAAACTGCCAACTGCTGTCCGTGCAGCAGACGCGATAACTACGTTTGTCATAAAGTCCTCCATCTCATGGTGCGTGTCGCTTAACCAGAGACATATCGAACTTGCTGCATCGCGGCAACAGTATAAAAGTGCTATGCCGTCGCAGCCTCTTTTTCTGAATATCATTGATGCCAATTCGGATTGACCGTTGAAGATTATCAAATACCATGGTTAGCAATCAACCATCATTTCACTCAGCCGCTGACTTTCGCCTTCGCATTCCACTGCCTCGGAAATTGTGAACATGCCAAAATGTTCAGATATCGATCTAAGTGATTGAATCATGAGCTGATTATCAGGATCAACTGCAACGTTTTTGGTGAATTGACCGTGAATCTTCACAATTATGCCAACATATCTGAATCACGCCGCGCTGTCACGTAATCCAGCGGATTATCTTCTTATGCGGCAATGTCATTACGCTTGCGATGAACCATCATCTTCCTCCATGATGAGGTTGGTTTGAAACTGAAATTCCTAATAAACCCTGAAGAAAGTATCAAAACGATGGAACGGTGTCGCTGGGCGGAGGGAGATCCGCTGTATCAAGCTTATCATGATGAAGAATGGGGGGTGCCTGTTTACGATTCGAAAAAATTGTTTGAATGCCTTATGTTAGAGGGGTTTCAGGCTGGCTTAAGCTGGATCACAATTCTTCGAAAGCGCGAAAACTTCAGAGAGGCATTCCAAAATTTCGACCCGGAGATCATTTCAAATTGGGGCGATCAGGAGACTCATACCTTGCTGCAAAATGTAGGAATTGTGCGACACCGAGGCAAGATCGAGGGCGCATTTGCCTCGGCCCGAGCATGGAAAATCATTGAAAAAGATCAAGGATTTAGCCATTTTCTCTGGAGTTTTGTGGACGGTAAACCAGTCCTAAACACATGGAAAAATCTAAGCGAAGTTCCCAGCAAAACTGACACATCAGAGGCATTGTCTAAAGCATTGAGAAAAATTGGTTTTAAATTTTGTGGACCAACAAGTGTCTACGCGTTTATGCAAGCAACTGGTTTGGTCAACGATCACATGCTGACATGCCCCCAGAACCCCCAAAACTAAAATTTGTATGGTGTCAGTATTATGTCGGTTTTTCTGCAAAATTTTGTGATTTTATGGCGATTTCCATCGTTAAAAAGGTGTGTGCCTGCGTCATTGCAGTTTCTGACCTGTGCTGAACATCCGAGATAAGGTTCGCAAAATACGGCAGGGGCTGATCGCGGCAGTCGATATAGGTATTATGATCGCGGCTCACCAAATATAGATTATCGGTGCGATGCGGCTGCCCGATATCGGTATATTTGCGAACCTCTAATGATCCTTCTGTACCCAAAATAAACAGTCGGCCATCGCCCCATGTCGGCAATCCATCTGGCGTGAACCAATCAAGACGAAGATACCCATGTCCGCCATCCCCCATCAGGGTCATTTCACCGTAATCCTGGAATCCAGGCTCATTGGGCATGGTTGTATTTTCGACGTGGGCATGGGCGATTTGAACATCTGTTGATCCGGTAAAGTGTAAAAACTGATCCACTTGATGCGATCCAATATCGCATAAAATTCCGCCATAACGTTCGCGTTCAAAATACCAACGTGGTCGCGTTTTCAAATTTTGTTTATGTGGGGCAAGGGTGACAACCTGAACAACGCGTCCAATGTCACCTCGGCGCACCAATTCAGCAGCCTTTGTCACTGCGCGTACCTCAAAACGTTCTGAAAAATTGACGGACCAAATGCGTCCTGTTCTCTCTTGTGTCGCCTTGATCGCTGCCAACTGATCCAAGGTCGTGCACCCAGGTTTGTCCACCATCACATCTTTGCCTGCTTCCATCGCCTCAATCGCCAGTGCCGCACGATCTGCGGGAATGGCAGATATTAGGATCATATGAATGGCTGGATCTTCCAAGATATGGCGTCGATCTTGCATTTTTTGGACCTGCGGGAAAACCTGATTGAATTTTTCCTCGGTCACAGCGGGTCCATCGGTCCAATACATATCGCATGTACACCCCTGCTGCTGCATATGCGAAAGCATGCCAAAGATGTGGCCATGATCAATTCCCAGTATCCCTAGTTTTAACGCCATCTTTTACCCTGCCTCTACTGTGCAAATTGTGCCTGACTTTGAAGACCGCTCTAGCGCGTCGATCAATGCATGAACCTTTAACGCCTCTTCCCCCGTGACAAGGCAGGGGCGATTTTCCGCAATTGATCGCGCAAAATCTTCAATCACCCATTGATGCCAGTCGGATGTAAACGCCATTGGGTCTGCACCCGCGCCCGATGTCGCCGCTTGTCCAATCGTTTGGTTGCGTCCATCCCGCCAATCTGTCTGAAACGTTCCTGCATCGAGGCTCACACTGCCCTTTGCACAATGCAGGGTGATGGTTTCGCCCCGCCCAGGGTAGGCAGATGTTGTCGCGAACAAATGGCCTACCGCACCTGACGCAAACCGCAAACCAGCGGACACGAAATCCTCGGCCTCCATTTGATGGCTTTTCGATGTGGCGGCCAGCGCCGAAACCGTTTTCACGGGTCCCGTCAATGATAGCATCAAATCCAAAGTGTGGATCGCCTGTGATATCATCACACCACCCCCATCACGTGCATAGGTTCCGCGCCCAGGCGCATCATAATAGGATTGATCACGCCACCACGGAACCGAAACCTCAACAATATGAATATCCCCAAGATCGTCGAGGCGGCGACGCAACTGGCCAACAACGGGACGGACGCGATGTTGTAGCATGATGCCAAGGCGAACATCATGCTGCGCAAAGATATCGACCAAATCACGTGCATTTTGCAAATTACGCTCAACAGGTTTTTCCATCAAAATGGGTTTACCTGCATGTGCCAAGCGTTCAACAATATCCAAACGCGCATTGGGCGGCGTTGTTACGATCACAAAATCCGCATCCGATGCAATAATTTCATCAATGTCGTTTGCAGCACGCGCTCCTAAGTCAGACCACTTTTCCAAAAAGGCATTCCGGCTATCCAAGGTCTGCGCATAAACAAGATCCAGAGTGATATCCGCACTGTTCAATATGGCCTGCGCATAGGTGCCAGAAACCATCCCCAAACCGATCATCGCGCATTTCATCGCCAATTCCCCAGACTGCTGATTTGAAATTTGGCACAGTGATCGAATTGGGTCTATTTAAAACTGCTCAGACGGGCAGCATGCGTGCCTCTTGCGACACATCCTGCGTCATCACAATATCCGTTGATGAAAACCCAATGTGCAAAGTATATACTCCACCGTTCACATGCCAAGATCCCGTTTCAACATCAAAATATGCGAAATCACGTGGTAAGAGCATCAGATTAACGGTGGTTTTTTCACCCAGTGGTAACGCCACTTTTTCGAAAGCCCGCAGTTCTTTTTCAGGACGATCAATGGCTGCGCCATGATCTGAGAGGTAGAGTTGAACAACGGTTGATCCGTCTCGGCTCCCTATGTTTTCAACGTCAATCGACACCGTAATTTCGTTGTCATCTGAACGTGTTGCGACATTTGAAAGCGTAAATTCAGTATAGCTGAGCCCATGGCCGAATGGGAATAAGGGCGTGATTCCATATTTTTCATAATAACGATAACCGACAAAAACACCTTCACGATATCGAACTGTTCCTGCGGCGCCCGGATATATTTCGGGATCTTGGCTGTGGCTTGGGTTATCCTCCCATTGCACTGGAAAGGTTTGCGGCAAACGGCCCCCTGGGTCGGCATCTGCAAACAGGACATCAGCAATCGCGTTTCCACATTCTTGGCCAGGATACCACGCCTGTAAGATTCCAGGGGCCTGTGCAACCCATGGCATTTCAACGGGTCCACCCGTTTGCAGAACAACAATCGTATTGGGATTTGCTGCGCATACGGCTTCAATTAACGCGTTTTGATTGCGCGGCAATTTGATGTTTTCCAAATCGGACCCTTCTGTGTCCCATTCACCCGAGCGGCCCACAAAAACAACGGCGGTATCACAGCGCGATGCCTTAGCAACCGCCGCATCAATTTCGGGTTGGCCAAGGACGCGCGACACACCAAAACGGAACGCTGTGAAATACAAATTATCCGCAGGTTTGGTGCGCAATTCCATCACCACGGAAACGGCCTGTCCCGCGCTTAGGGTGACATTCCCCGTACGCTCATCACAGCCCTCCTCAAAGAAGGTGCGCCCCTTGCTCCACGTGTCCCACGCATCAACAACCAATGCGCAATCGACGTAAAGTTTCGCATAGCCCGCAGCATGCAGGCCAAAACTATGCGTACCATCTTCTTTCGCAGTATAGGTTCCAGACACACGGACGGAAAAGGCGTTTGGGTCGACTTTGCCCTCAGCCACCTCTTCATGCCAAAACACCACTGACCCATCGATTTTTTCTGTGTGTACCGCAGGTCCACGCAGGTCTTCATTATCAAAATATTCCGCTTGGAATTCACCCTCAATCACAGGTTCCCAGCGGTGATTTGCGCATCCTTTGGCAAATTTAATGCGATCCTGACCGATCCGCTGGATCATACCAGCAAGCGGCGTGATCCCATAATGTGGGTTTAATTGCGCCGATCCACCACCCATGATTTGGGCGACATCGGCATTGGGACCAATCACTGCAACTGTGCCATTCTCCGGATTTAACGGCAGTACGTCGTCATTTTTTAACATGACCATCCCTGCGCACCCTGCCTGTCGGATTAGGGCACGATGTTCGGGGCGATTATCTGAGCGTTCTTCAAATGGTCGATGATCGAAGAGGGAGCCGACACGTTCCATCAATCGCAACATTGCAAGCGCGCGTTGACGCACCGTTTCTGCAGGAACTAATCCATCCTGGACTGCCTGAACCAATTTAGCACCCCGATCGCGCGTTGGACCAGGCATCTCCAAATCCAATCCTGCACTCACTGTGGGGGCCGTAGTGCGTGATCCGAACCAATCGGACATCACAATGCCATCATAGCCCCAGTCATTGCGTAAAACTTTGGTCAGCAACCATTCATTTTCTGCGGTGTAGACGCCGTTCAACTTATTATAGGAGGACATGATGCCCCAAACATCGGCATGTTTTACAGCTGCCTCAAATGGGCGCAGGTAAACTTCGCGCAATGTTCGTTCATCAATTGCTGAATTGATCGTTGTACGCTCAATTTCAGATTCATTTCCAATGAAATGTTTTACCGTCGCGGCCACTCCGTTTCCCTGCAAACCTTTGATGTATGCAACAGCTAGATCGGCAGCCAATTGAGGATCTTCGGAATAGCATTCAAAATTTCGCCCGTTGGTGACAGTGCGATGCATATTGATCGTCGGACCTAGCAACATATGCGCGCCCTTTGATTTCACCTCATCCGCGATGGCCGCACCAATGCGAAGCACCAAATCGATGTCCCACGTTGCGCCCAATGCGATACCAACAGGAAAACAGGCCGCTGTCACCCCACCAATGATTGATCCGCTGCCGCGCGCACCGTTGGGCCCATCTGTCACACGTAACTTTGCAATCCCCAACCGATCAATCGCGGGGGTCGACCAATAATCCGCACCCGCAAGAATGGAAACTTGCTCCTCGAGCGTAAGAAGATCAATCAATTCATCGGCCGTTTTATTTGA
>JBMTQO010000035.1:0-22525 GCA_049446275.1 Paracoccaceae bacterium
GCTCAGGCGTCGTTGCTAAAATCATCAAGTAATAAATTTACTTGAAATAGTTTGGGTGCGCGGCAACGCGCACCTTTCCTCTTTACGAGATCGGGCAACCGATCGTCCGGGTTCGATGAAGGCAAAAGATGCTCTTTGGTCTTCCTCTCAACTCTAACGCCGAAACATAAGGCAATAAGACAATGCAAAGCCAAAACATTCGTATCCGGCTAAAGGCATTCGATTACCGTGTACTGGATGCCAGCACACAGGAAATCGTGAACACTGCCAAACGCACCGGAGCTTCGGTCCGCGGTCCTATCCCGCTGCCGAACAAGATCGAAAAGTTCACCGTTCTACGTGGTCCACACGTGAACAAAAAATCGCGTGACCAGTTCGAAATTCGCACACACAAGCGTCTTTTGGACATCGTTGACCCGACACCACAAACCGTAGATGCTCTTATGAAGCTGGATCTTGCGGCAGGTGTTGACGTCCAAATCTCGGTATAAGGGGGCAAATAGATGCGCTCTGGTATTATCGCGAAAAAAGTCGGCATGACCCGACTATTTATGGAAGACGGCAAACAGATCCCTGTTACTGTTCTTCAAATGGAAAATTTGCAAGTTGTTGCACAACGCAGCAGCGACCAGCACGGCTATACAGCTGTTCAACTTGGCGCAGGTTCTGCAAAGGCGAAAAACACATCCAAAGCGATGCGTGGTCACTTTGCAGTCGCTAAGGTTGAGCCAAAGCGTAAAGTTGCAGAATTCCGCGTTGATCCTGAAAACATGTTGGATGTTGGTTCTGAGCTAACAGCCGAACATTATGTTGAAGGTCAATTTGTTGACGTTTCTGGCACATCTATTGGTAAAGGTTTTGCCGGTGCTATGAAACGCCACAACTTTGGCGGTTTGCGTGCATCACACGGTGTTTCAATCAGCCACCGTTCGCATGGTTCAACAGGTCAATGTCAAGGCCCAGGTAAAGTGTTCAAAGGCAAGAAAATGGCAGGCCACATGGGTGCCGTTCGTGTCACAACACAAAACCTACAGGTTGTTAAAACAGACGCAGACCGTGGTTTGATCATGATCAAAGGTGCCGTTCCTGGTTCAAAAGGCGGTTGGGTCACAGTGAAGGACGCGGTTAAAAAACCACTTCCTGAAAATGTACCATTCCCAGCAGCGTTGCGTTCCGCAGCAGCTCCGGCCGTTGCAGAAGAAGCGCCGGCAGAGGGAGGTGAAGCATGAAACTTGACGTAATTACACTTGATGGTGGCAAAGCGGGCTCTGTTGAGCTTGGTGATGACATCTTTGGTCTAGAACCACGTGCAGACATCTTGCACCGTGTTGTGCGTTGGCAGCGTAATAAAGCGCAAGCTGGCACACACAAAGTTAAGACACGGTCTGAAGTGAGCTACTCAACCAAGAAAATCTATCGTCAAAAAGGAACAGGCGGCGCACGTCACGGTTCACGTAAGGCGCCGATTTTCCGTAAAGGTGGCATTTATAAAGGGCCAACACCGCGCAGCCACGCGCATGATTTGCCAAAGAAAGTGCGTCAGCTTGGTCTTAAGCACGCGCTATCTGCTAAGGCGAAATCAGGTGCATTGGTGATCATCGAAGCAGCGGCCTCAGAAGGCAAATCAGCTGTTTTGGCAAAGCAAGTGAAAAACCTAGGTTGGAAACGTGCATTGATCATCGACGGTTCAGAAGTAAGCGAAAACTTTGCAATGGCCGCACGTAACGTTGAGGGCGTAGATATCCTGCCAACAATGGGAGCGAACGTTTATGACATCCTAAAGCGTGATACACTGGTTATCACGAAAGCGGGCGTCGAAGCATTGGAGGCACGTTTGAAATGAGTGTAAAAGCTGAACACTACGATGTGATCCGCAAGCCGGTTATCACAGAAAAAGCAACGATGGCATCAGAGACAGGTGCAGTTGTTTTTGAGGTGGCAATCGACAGCAACAAACCACAGATCAAAGAAGCGGTAGAGGCGCTATTTGGTGTGAAGGTTAAAGCGGTCAACACAACCATCACCAAAGGTAAAACCAAGCGTTTTCGAGGTATGATGGGTCGCCGTAAAGATGTGAAGAAAGCCTACGTAACATTGGAAGACGGCAATACGATCGACGTTTCAACAGGTCTCTAAGGTTACAAGCTAAAGCTAAAAAGTAAAACCCCCGCAGATGCGGGGGTTTTTTTGTTTTTTCCGCGCAATAATTTGTGATCGGTTGGCCGTACATTTAAAGTATATACTTTGAAGGTTTTCGGGATGCGAATAATTGCGTTAACGTTAATGTCATGGTTGTGGGCTGCTGTCATCATACAGACACATCAATCTGATGCCTCGCACTTTGGTGATGCGAAAGTTAACGATTGATCAAATCAGTGTTTGACTGAACACTTAATGACTCAAATTCGTCGAATTCTTGGGTCGTCAATATGGCCGAAAACGCTGAATCTGGTGGGTTTTTGGAAGCGAGATTAGAAAGTCATGATCATATAGCCTGTGGGGAAAAGTCAGGGCATTTAGAGCATGTCTTTGTCTGCTCTAAATGTGCTTCAATTATTTTTGTGACTGGTACATACCGATTTGCAGATCATGCAAGGGTTGGTCGTTTCAATATAATGATTGCTGAAAAGAGACGGAAAAATTCGTTGCTTCAGCCCTAGACGGTGAAACGCACCGGGGCCAACAGACGTCAAGGATGCCATTCGTATTGTCAATGCACTTGCCAATGCTGAAAAAGTGACAATTCAAATTCAGCCATTCCCATGGTTGGCCATAAACGTGACATTCTAGCCAACTGAGAATAGCGCAAAGGTTGCTGAAATACGGACAGCGTGTTTGGACTAAGAGTTTCTAACGCAATTCAGGCTGAGAAATGGTCGCTTATAAGCATTGATTCGTGCAATGCACTGGACACCCAAGCCATTCACCACTATACCGCAGCAATCAATTACGGCCCTAGATTCGTCTAGGGCTTCTTGATGTTTATTTACTGGCCACCTTCGGGGGGCTTTACCAAAGGCGGAAAAACCCGTCGGACACACAAACGGAAGTCAGAAAGCATGGCACTCAAGTCGTATAAACCAACGACGCCGGGCCAGCGCGGGCTGGTACTGATCGACCGTTCGGAGCTGTGGAAAGGACGTCCTGTCAAATCCCTAACAGAGGGTTTGACAAAATCGGGCGGCCGGAACAACACTGGACGGATCACATCACGTCGCCGCGGTGGTGGGGCAAAACGCCTTTACCGGATCGTCGATTTCAAACGTAACAAGTTTGACGTCGCAGCAACAGTGGAACGGATCGAATATGACCCGAACCGCACAGCATTCATCGCATTTGTGAAATATGAGGATGGCGATCAGGCCTATATCCTTGCGCCTCAGCGTTTGGCAGTCGGAGATCAAGTGATCTCAGCTGCAAAAGCAGACATTAAACCAGGTAACGCAATGCCGTTCTCTGGCATGCCAATCGGGACAATCGTTCACAATATCGAACTCAAGCCTGGTAAAGGCGGTCAGATTGCACGCGCGGCCGGTACATATGCACAATTTGTTGGCCGCGATGGTGGCTATGCGCAGATCCGCCTATCCTCAGGTGAACTTCGCATGGTGCGTCAGGAATGCATGGCGACAATCGGTGCTGTGTCCAACCCAGACAATTCAAACCAAAACTACGGTAAAGCGGGTCGCATGCGCCACAAAGGTATTCGTCCATCTGTCCGTGGTGTAGTTATGAACCCGATCGATCACCCACATGGTGGTGGTGAAGGCCGTACATCAGGTGGTCGTCACCCAGTGACACCGTGGGGTAAGCCTACCAAAGGTAAACGCACCCGCAACACGAACAAGGCGTCACAAAAGCTTATCATTCGCTCGCGTCACGCCAAGAAGGGGGGACGTTAATTTATGTCTCGTTCAGTATGGAAAGGCCCATTTGTGGATGCTTATGTGCTTAAGAAAGCCGAAGCAGCACGCGAAAGCGGCCGTAATGAAGTTATCAAAATTTGGTCTCGTCGTTCCACCATCCTACCACAATTCGTTGGTTTGACATTTGGTGTGTACAATGGCCAAAAGCACATTCCAGTGCTTGTGTCAGAAGATATGATCGGCCAGAAGTTTGGTGAGTACTCACCAACACGGACCTATTATGGTCACGGCGTCGACAAGAAAGCCAAGCGGAAGTAATAGCCATGTCTAAAGCGAAAAATCCCCGCCGCGTGGCCGATAACGAAGCAATGGCAAAATTGCGCATGCTTCGCACAAGCCCGCAAAAGCTTAACCTTGTTGCTGCGATGATCCGCGGTAAAAAGGTTGATAAAGCCCTAAGCGATCTAACATTCAGCAAAAAGCGTATCGCAATCGATGTTAAGAAATGTCTGCAATCCGCAATTGCTAACGCTGAAAACAACCACAACCTAGATGTTGATGAATTGGTTGTTACAGAGGCGTATGTTGGTAAAAACATGACAATGAAACGTGGTCGTCCACGCGCACGTGGTCGTTTCGGTCGTATCATGAAACCATTCTCAGAACTTACGATCAAGGTTCGTCAAGTAGAGGAGCAAGCCTAATGGGTCAAAAGGTAAATCCAATCGGCATGCGCCTGCAGGTCAACCGTACCTGGGACAGCCGCTGGTATGCAGACACCAAAGATTATGGTGATTTGCTACAAGAAGATCTTCGCATGCGCGAGTTCATCAAAAAAGAATGCGCACAGGCAGGTGTGGCACGTGTCATCATTGAACGTCCTCACAAAAAATGCCGTGTGACAATCCACACTGCACGCCCTGGCGTCATCATTGGTAAGAAAGGCGCGGACATCGAAGTTTTGCGTAAAAAACTTGCCGCGATGACAACATCAGAATTGCACCTGAACATCGTTGAGGTTCGTAAGCCTGAATTGGACGCACAGTTGGTAGGCGAAAGCATCGCACAACAGCTAGAACGCCGTGTTTCTTTCCGCCGCGCAATGAAGCGTGCGGTTCAAAACGCGATGCGCATGGGTGCCTTGGGTATTCGGGTGAACGTTGCTGGCCGTTTGGGTGGTGCAGAAATCGCGCGTACTGAATGGTATCGTGAAGGCCGTGTGCCTCTACATACATTGCGTGCAGACATCGACTATTCAAACGTCGAGGCCATGACACCATATGGTATCATAGGGATCAAAGTATGGATCTTCAAAGGTGAAATCATGGAGCATGATCCTCAGGCGCGTGATCGTAAAGCACAAGAGCTCCAAGATGGGCCAGCACCACGTGGTGCGGCGCCACGTCGCTAAGGAGGAGAGTAAGAGATGCTTCAACCAAAGCGTACCAAATTCCGCAAAATGCACAAAGGCCGGATCCACGGTCTTGCAAAAGGCGGTTCTGATCTAAACTTCGGCTCATACGGTCTTAAGGCAACAACACCAGAACGTGTGACAGCCCGTCAGATCGAAGCAGCCCGTCGTGCCATGACGCGTCACATGAAACGTCAAGGTCGCGTGTGGATCCGTATCTTCCCAGATACTCCTGTAACTTCGAAACCTGTCGAAGTTCGTATGGGTAAAGGTAAGGGTTCAGTTGATTATTGGGCATGCAAGGTCAAACCGGGCCGCATCATGTTCGAAATCGACGGCGTAAACGACGAAATCGCACGCGAGGCGCTTCGCCTGGCGGCGATGAAACTTCCAGTAAAAACACGCGTCGTTGTGCGCGAAGACTGGTAAGATCAAACGTCAGTTTTGATTAAAACGCCCCGCTGGTTTCAGCGGGGCGTTTTGTTTTCAAAAGCATAATGGTTTCGGTTGTGACCGCATGTCCGTTTGGGCGTAGCCTATTTGCGCGTCATCCCCAACTGTAATTAAAGCTGACGGAAATACGGTCTTCTTCGGACATGTTCATTGGGACCTCATGGCGTAGCCAGCTTTCCCATAGCAACACATCGCCGACCGCAGGGGATATATAGATGAAGTTGCGCATTTCTTCGCGGGCATCTTTGATGCGGGCCGGGGCGGCCATCATCATGGCGTGACGGGGGTCTTCGAATTTGATCGCGCTGGCACCCTCGGGCATCGCAACATATGTTGTGCCTGATATCACAGAATGAGGATGAATATGCGCGGAGTGCGCACCGCCTTCGGGCAGGATGTTGATCCACAAATCCTCAAGCTTTAAGTTTCGCCCATCCAGATCGAAGTCCAGATCTTCGGCAAAGTCCGCAACATGCTTATCTAGTGTTTTCTGCAGGGCTTCAAAAATCGGAAAACGCCATGCCAAATCCGTTAGGGAGGCATAACTTGTGTACCCTGGATAGCCGTTCGCCTCACACCATTCTTGGCCTGCCTCGTCATCCTGGGCAATCGACCAACAAGACGCCTCAAGCTCTTGGGGATCAACGAGGTTCCCAAGTTTCGACAAGTTCGAATGATAAAGACGGGTCGCGAAGAGTGATTTGATCTGTGTCATGTCCGTCTGATAGCCAATGGGCGCGCTTATTGCCAGTCAGAACTGAACAGGCGGATAAGACTCTTTTTCGCATAATCGCCCTTGCACCATGGGGCCTCATAGGTTAATGACCCCCATCACTAAAGCCGGTTCGTAAGAATCGGCTTGGTTTTATTTTTGCGAAAGCAACTCACTCCACCGGGTTATGGGTCACCCATTCATAAGGGGCCTGCTGGTGTCTGAAAAAGGAAAATGGCTATGAAAGCCCAAGATTTGCGTGATAAAACGCCTGATCAGCTTCGTGATGAGCTGGCATCCTTGAAAAAAGAAGCGTTCAACCTTCGCTTTCAACAAGCGACAGGTCAATTGGAAAGCACAGCACGTATGCGGTCAGTCAAGCGTGACGTGGCCCGTGTGAACACAATTTTGAACGAAAAAGCCGCGGCAGCGGCGGAATAAGGAGCCTGAGATATGCCTAAACGAATTCTTCAAGGTGTTGTCACTTCTGATGCAAATGCGCAAACGGTTACTGTATCAGTGGAACGTCGCTTCAAGCACCCTGTTCTGCAAAAAACAATTCGTAAGTCCAAGAAATATCGGGCGCACGATGAAAAGAACGCTTTCAAGGTTGGTGACACAGTTCGTATTATTGAATGCGCGCCAAAATCGAAAACGAAACGTTGGGAGGTCCTAGAGGCGTAAGCCGATGGGCCTTTCGGCATTAACGAAACCCTGGGGACTAACCCCTGAGAGATCAGGATGCCCCATAGGTCGGGAGACACAACATGATCCAGATGCAAACAAATCTGGATGTTGCTGACAACTCTGGCGCACGCCGAGTTCAGTGCATCAAAGTGTTGGGTGGTTCCAAGCGTAAATACGCATCCGTTGGCGACATCATAGTCGTTTCGGTTAAGGAAGCCATCCCGCGCGGTCGTGTGAAGAAAGGCGACGTACGTAAGGCCGTTGTCGTTCGCACAGCCAAAGAAGTCCGTCGTGAGGACGGCACTGCAATCCGCTTTGACTCAAATGCAGCTGTTATCTTGAACAATGCAGGCGAGCCAGTCGGAACACGTATTTTTGGCCCAGTTGTTCGTGAACTGCGCGGCAAAAACTTCATGAAAATCGTTTCATTGGCACCGGAGGTTCTGTAATGGCTGCAAAACTTCGTAAAGGGGATGAAGTGATCGTTTTGGCCGGCAAGGACAAAGGAAAGAAGGGGACTATTTCTTCTGTCGATCCTAAGGCAAACAAAGCGGTTGTTGACGGTGTGAATATGGCAATCCGCCACACACGTCAGTCACAAACATCTCAGGGTGGTCGTCTACCAAAGGCGATGCCAATGGATTTGTCAAACTTGGCACTTCTAGATGCAAACGGAAAAGCGACACGCGTTGGCTTCAAAGTTGAAGACGGCAAAAAAGTGCGCGTTGCGAAAACAACAGGAGACGTGATCGATGCTTGATAATGCAAACTACACACCACGTCTTAAGCAAGCATACGCCGAAACAATTCGTCCGGCGTTGAAAGAAGAGTTTTCTTACAAAAACGATATGATGATCCCACGTTTGGACAAAATCGTTTTGAACATCGGTTGCGGCCGTGAAGCTGTAAAAGACAGTAAGAAGGCGAAATCAGCACAGGCGGATCTAACACAGATTGCCGGTCAATTGGCGGTAATCACCAAAGCGAAAAAATCCATTGCGGGTTTCCGTGTGCGTGAAGATATGCCACTTGGCGCAAAGGTTACTCTTCGTGGTGACCGCATGTATGACTTTCTTGATCGTTTGATCACCATTGCGATGCCACGTATCCGCGACTTCCGCGGTGTATCTGGTAAATCCTTTGACGGCCGCGGCAACTATGCCATGGGCATCAAAGAGCACATCGTTTTCCCAGAAATCGACTTCGATAAAATCGACGAGGCATGGGGCTTGGATATCGTAATCGCTACAACCGCGAAAACCGACGCGGAAGCAAAAGCGCTGTTGAAGCTATTCAACATGCCTTTCAACAGCTGATCCGCGGGAAGGAATAAGACATGGCTAAAAAAGCAATGATCGAACGCGAAAAGAAGCGCGCACGTTTGGTGGAAAAATACGCCACAAAACGCGCTGAGCTTAAAGAGATCGCGAATGATGAGAGCCGCCCAATGGAAGAGCGTTTCAAAGCGCGTCTTAAATTGGCTAAATTGCCGCGCAACTCTGCGGCGAACCGTATGCACAACCGTTGTCAGCTGACAGGTCGTCCGCACGCTTACTACCGTAAGCTTAAGATTTCTCGTATCGCGCTACGCGAACTTGGATCTGCGGGCCAGTTGCCTGGCGTTGTCAAGTCAAGCTGGTAAGGGAGAGAAGTTATGAACGATCCTATCGGCGATATGCTGACACGTATCCGCAACGCTCAAATGCGTGGCAAGTCAACTGTTGCAACACCTGCATCAAAGTTGCGCGCATGGGTTTTGGATGTTCTTCAGGACGAAGGTTACATCCGCGGCTATGACAAGCAAACCGGTGGCAATGGTCACCCAGAAATCGTAATCAGCCTGAAGTACTTTGATGGTGAGCCTGTGATCCGCGAACTAAAGCGCGTTTCAAAGCCTGGCCGTCGCGTGTATCTTGGTGTGAAAGAAATCCCATCTGTCCGTCAGGGCCTTGGCGTTTCTATCGTATCTACACCAAAAGGCGTCATGTCGGATGCAAACGCTCGTGCCAACAATGTTGGCGGCGAAGTGCTTTGCACCGTATTCTAAGGAGGACTGGAAATGTCTCGTATTGGTAAAAAACCGGTCGAGCTGCCCTCAGGTGTTAGTGCATCTGTGTCCGGTCAGACCATCGAAATCAAAGGCCCAAAGGGAACACGCAGCTTTACAGCGACTGACGATGTGACAATCACATTGGACGATAATGTTGTGACTGTGACACCTCGTGGTAAGTCCAAGCGCGCGCGTCAGCAGTGGGGCATGAGCCGCACAATGGTGGCAAACTGCGTCAAAGGCGTTACTGACGGCTTCAAAAAAGAGCTTGAGATCAACGGTGTTGGTTATCGTGCTCAGTTGCAGGGCAACGTATTGAAGTTGAACTTGGGTCTGTCACATGACGTGAACTTTGATATCCCATCAGACGTGACTGTGCAGTCTCCAAAGCAGACTGAAATCACGGTTGAGGGTATCGACTCACAACGTGTTGGCCAAGTTGCGGCGAATATTCGGGAATGGCGTAAGCCTGAGCCATACAAAGGCAAAGGTATTATGTACAAAGGCGAGTATATCTTCCGCAAAGAAGGCAAGAAGAAGTAAGGACGTAAAAGATGGCAAACAGCAAAAGACAACTGTTCTTGAAGCGCCGCTTGCGCGTTCGGAACAAACTCCGCAGTGTAAATGCAGGCCGCGTGCGCTTGTCTGTACACCGCAGCAACAAAAACATCAGCGCTCAGTTGATCGACGATGTTCAAGGCGTCACATTGGCCTCAGCTTCCTCACTCGAGTCAAGCTTAGGCGTTGTTGGCAAGAACAACATCGAAGCATCAGCGAAGGTTGGAGCAGCACTTGCAGAACGCGCCAAAAAGGCGGGTGTTGAAGAGTGTTACTTTGATCGTGGCGGTTTCCTCTTTCACGGTGGTGTAAAGGCTTTGGCCGATGCCGCGCGTGAAGGCGGTCTGAAGTTCTAAGGAGACGAAGAAATGGCTAAAGAACCAAATCAAAGAGGACGCCGTGATCGCGAAGAGGCGGCACCTGAGTTCGCCGATCGTCTCGTTGCGATCAACCGTGTTTCAAAGACCGTAAAAGGTGGTAAGCGTTTTGGCTTTGCTGCTTTGGTTGTTGTAGGTGACCAAAAAGGTCGCGTCGGTTTCGGCAAAGGGAAAGCGAAAGAAGTACCTGAAGCGATTCGTAAGGCAACTGAACAGGCAAAGCGTCAGATGATCCGCGTTCCATTGCGTGAGGGTCGCACACTGCACCACGATATCGAAGGCCGTCACGGCGCTGGTAAAGTTGTGATGCGGACTGCGCCAACAGGTACTGGTATCATCGCAGGTGGTCCAATGCGTGCTGTTTTCGAAATGCTAGGCATCCAAGATGTTGTCGCGAAATCAATTGGGTCTCAAAACCCATACAACATGATCCGCGCAACATTGAATGGTCTGCAAAAAGAAATGAGTCCACGTATGGTTGCACAGCGCCGCGGTAAAAAGGTTGCTGACATCCTACGCAAGGACGAAGCACCAGCAGCAGAGGCACCAGCAGCAGACGCAGCAGAGCCTGCAGAAGCATAAGGAACACGCAAAATGGCTAAGACAATTGTTGTTAAACAAATCGGTTCACCCATTCGCCGTCCAGCTGTTCAGCGTCAGACGCTTGTTGGACTTGGGTTGAACAAAATGAACAAAACACGCGAGTTGGAAGATACACCTTCGATTCGTGGAATGGTTGCTAAGATCCCACATTTGGTGGAAATCATCGAGGAACGCGACTAACGTTGCTCTGCATTAGTTTATGTGAAAAGCGCCTCATTGGGGCGCTTTTTGCATTTAGGTAACATTTGTATGGCAATTTTATAAGTTGGTTGCACTTCGCAATAGACCCAACTTCGATCTCATAGTGATACTAATATCGATTTATTGTTGAGTGGGCTATGAGATTTCAGATTGCGGGATTGGTTTCCGCCTTTGAGACTTACTTCATTGATGGCCCAAATGGGCTGACAATGGGTGTGTTTATGTTGATTGCAGGAGGTCTTGCATTTTTGGCCCATGCTGTCAGTGATGTTATCATTCTGAATATCAGCGTCTTGTTGATTTGGTTGTCGGTTTCGCCTGTTTCTCGCAATCCTGAAGTTTCACCTTATGCAGTTCTATTTATCTTCTTTTGGTCGATAAAGGACATACTATTCTCGATATTTAGACGTGTTGTTAATCGTGACCCGATTGCTTCGCCGGAACGGTTGCATTTTCATTAATTGGTAATGCTAGGTCGTTGACCAATCTAATTTGATCGCAAACAGCGCAAGATTACGAATTCGCACGGGACTGCAGTGGTGCCGCCAATGACAGAAGTTTCAATTATCGCGGCGCAGTTCTTGTGATCGGACATTAATCAAAATGCCATCGCATCATTGTTTTTCGGGGCGCTTTTCAGCGTGACCTACAGATTTTTATTCATGGTTACCATTCAGAGCGTGTCCACGCGCCATGAACACAGAACATGGCCGACACGTCGAGCAGTTGCAGATCGCGGTGTTTCGCAAGCAGATTAATGCATTTATTTGGAATCAGCTTGCATTTCGTCAGGTGGCCGTATATCTGCCCACGAGTGGAATGAGTTCCGCGTGTATGACAAAAGCCGTGTTTGCCCAATCGGTCGCTTGAGAGGGTAGTTCCGGCAAAAGGAGAAGCGACATGAAATTGAATGAATTGCGCGATAATGAAGGCGCCGTAAAATCCAAAAAACGCATTGGCCGTGGTCCAGGATCTGGCAAAGGTAAAATGGGTGGCCGTGGTATTAAAGGTCAAAAATCTCGTTCTGGTGTAGCGATCGCCGGATACGAAGGTGGGCAAATGCCTTTGTACCAACGCTTGCCAAAGCGTGGTTTCAACAAACCAAATCGTAAATCATATGCCGTAATCAATCTTAGCCTCATCGAAAAATTCATTGGCGAAGGCAAATTGGACGCAAAAGCAAAAATCACAGAAGATGCATTGGTAGCTTCTGGGCTGGTCCGCCGTAAATTGGACGGCGTGCGCGTTCTTGCTAAAGGCGAAATCACAAGTAAGGTCACTATTTCGGTCACAGGCGCATCAAAAGCGGCAATCGCAGCTGTCGAAAAGGCAGGTGGTACTTTGACAACAGTGGCTGCTGCAGCTGAATAATTGCTTGTATGCGGCTATATGCCTGCTTACATAAGCAACAGTTTTCCAATTTAACGCCGCTAGAGTCCGGAAAACGCGCTTGGCGGCGTTTTTAACAAGAGATATCCAAATGGTTTCTGCAGTTGAACAAATGGCCGCTAACACAAGTTGGTCGGCCCTTGGCAAAGCAACAGAGTTGCGCAAACGCATCCTGTTCACATTGGGTTTATTACTGGTTTATCGTCTTGGTACCTTTATCCCCGTTCCCGGGATTGATGCGACAGCACTTCGTGAATTCATGGAGAGCGCGCAAAGCGGTATCGGTGGCATGCTGTCAATGTTCACAGGCGGCGCTTTGGGCCGTATGGGCATCTTCGCCCTAGGGATTATGCCCTATATCTCCGCATCGATTATTGTTCAGTTGCTAACATCTATGGTCCCATCGCTTGAACAATTGAAGAAAGAGGGCGAACAAGGACGTCGCAAAATAAACCAATACACTCGTTATGGCACTGTATTGTTGGCGACTTTTCAGGCATATGGCCTTGCTTCAAGTTTGGAAGCAGGCGATTTGGTGACCGATCCTGGTCTGTTTTTCCGTCTTTCCTGTATGATTACATTGGTTGGCGGTACCATGTTCCTAATGTGGTTGGGTGAACAAATTACCGCCCGTGGCATTGGTAACGGTATTTCATTGATCATATTTGTGGGAATTATTGCAGAATTGCCGGCGGCACTGGCGCAGTTCTTTGCATCAGGTCGTTCAGGCGCAATAAGCCCAGCTGTAATCATCGGCGTTATCGCGATGGTTGTCGGTGTGATTGCGTTTGTGGTCTTCATGGAACGCGCATTGCGTAAGGTGCTTATTCAATACCCGCGTCGTCAAGTTGGTATGAAAGTCATGGAGGGGCAGAATTCGCATCTTCCAATCAAGGTAAACCCAGCTGGTGTTATTCCCGCGATTTTCGCATCTTCTCTCCTTTTGTTGCCCACAACAATCAGCACGTTTTCAGGGGATAGTAGCAGCGCCGTAATGTCAACGATTTTGGCCTACTTCGGTCCGGGGCAACCTGCCTACTTGGCATTTTTTACCCTGATGATCGTGTTTTTTGCTTTCTTTTACACGCACAACGTTTCATTTAAAGTGGATGACGTTGCTGACAATTTGAAAAATCAGAACGGCTTTATCCCTGGTATTCGCCCAGGCACAAAGACCGCTGAACACCTAGAATACGTGGTCAATCGCGTGCTGGTTTTGGGGTCTGCATACCTTGCGGCCGTATGTTTATTGCCCGAAATCTTGAGAGGACAGCTTGGAATTCCGTTTTACTTCGGTGGAACCTCGCTGTTGATTGTGGTTTCGGTTACAATGGATACCATTCAGCAGGTGCAATCGCATCTATTGGCGCATCAGTACGAAAGTCTGATCCAGAAATCGCAGCTGCGTGGTAAAGGAAAGACACGTAAGAAAAAAGGACCCGCTCGTCGATGAATATTATTCTGTTAGGACCACCAGGTGCAGGCAAAGGAACGCAGGCACAGCACTTGGTCGAAACCCGCAAAATGATGCAACTGTCGACTGGCGACATGCTGCGCGCTGCGCGCACTTCTGGCACCGAGATGGGTAAAATCGTTGCGGATGTTATGGACCGTGGTGAATTGGTCACCGACGAGATTGTGATTGGATTGATCCGTGAAAAATTGCAAGAGGGATCAGAGGGCGGTTTTATCTTTGATGGCTTTCCACGCACGCTCGCACAGGCAGATGCATTGGGCGAACTTTTGGTTGAAAATGGTTTTGTGCTAGATGCGGTGATTTCATTGGAAGTGGAAGATGAAATTTTGGTCCAACGTGTTGTCAATCGCGCGAAAGAGGCGATAGCGGCAGGCAAAGAGGCGCGCGCTGATGATAACGAACACAGCATGCGCACACGTTTGATGGAATACTACAAAAAAACATCTCCCCTGATCGGCTATTACCACGCAACAGGTGCGCTAAAGGTCATTGATGGACTCGCATCAATTGATGAGGTGCAAGCCAGCCTTGCGCATGCGCTAGACGAATAACTAGAGATTCAGAATATTCCGAACAAGGGCGTTTTAAGGCGTCTTTTTTTTGTGAAAGCTTAATGGGAAAAATCTTTTGCCCAACATATTATCAACATACGTTTCAACAGTGTCAGAAGGATTATACTGGTGGGAATGGTGTCCATTGCGGGGGTTTTGGCGTTTATCTGAGTGAATTACAAGATTTTTATCTTGGCAAATTTTCACAGATTGCCTTAACGATGCCGAAGCGGCGCTGGATTTTGGACGTGGCACACGCGACAAATATGTATGTTAGTTGAATTGTTCCAAATATGCCTTGACGAATTGTGAAATTCTCCGTAGTTGCAGGTACTCTCGCGAGAATCAAAAAGCGTTTAGTACGCGATCACCTTATCAGCTTTAGCCCTTGGTAGACCGAGGACTTTGTTGTGAAAAAAGGTTCTGGAACGACGGAACCGCAACGAAAGGAACAGAACGTGGCTCGTATTGCCGGCGTAAACATCCCAACAGCGAAGCGTGTACCAATCGCTTTGACATATATCACTGGTATCGGACATACCTCAGCGAAACAAATCTGCGAAGCAGTGAACATTGATATGACACGTCGTATTAATGAATTGTCAGACGCAGAGGTGTTGTCAATTCGTGAATACATTGACGCAAACTTCTCAGTCGAGGGTGATTTGCGCCGTGAAGTTCAAATGAACATCAAGCGTTTGATGGACCTTGGCAGCTATCGCGGCCTTCGCCATCGTCGTAATCTTCCTGTCCGTGGTCAGCGTACGCACACAAATGCGCGGACACGCAAAGGTCCAGCAAAACCAATCGCTGGTAAGAAGAAGTAAGGAGGGTTAGGATAATGGCACGTGATACACGTCGTGGTGGCAAGAAAAAGGTCTCCAAAAATATCGCAGCTGGTGTTGCACATGTAAATTCATCTTTCAACAACACCAAAATCTTGATCTCTGACGTTCAAGGGAACGCAATTGCATGGTCGTCTGCAGGCACAATGGGGTTCAAAGGCTCTCGTAAGTCTACTCCTTATGCTGCACAGATCGCCGCAGAAGACGCGGGTAAAAAAGCACAAGAGCATGGCGTAAAAACGCTTGAGGTTGAAGTGCAGGGTCCAGGCTCAGGTCGTGAGAGCGCGCTACGCGCATTGGCCGCGATTGGTTTCAACATCACATCAATCCGCGATGTAACACCAATTGCGCACAATGGCTGCCGTCCACCAAAGCGTCGCCGCGTATAATAAGTATGTTAATGGGGCTGCAGATTTTGTCGCCCCATTTCCGTCATTTTTAATCCTCGGGTGCGTGTGTCTATTGGACATGGGATACCGCTAGAATGGAGGGACGTATGATCCATAAAAACTGGGCAGAATTGATTAAACCTGCACAACTTGACGTAAAGCCAGGCAATGACCCATTGCGACAAGGCATAGTGGTTGCTGAACCACTGGAACGCGGTTTTGGCCTTACACTTGGTAACGCGCTGCGTCGTGTGTTGATGAGCAGCCTTCAAGGTGCCGCCATCACATCAGTACAAATTGACAACGTTTTGCACGAGTTTTCATCAGTTGCAGGTGTGCGTGAAGATGTGACTGACATCGTATTGAACCTAAAAGGTGTTTCATTGCGCATGGAAGTTGAAGGCCCAAAGCGCCTTTCGATCAATGCAAAGGGTCCGGGCGTTGTCACAGCTGGTGATATCTCAGACAGTGCAGGCATTGAAATTTTAAACAAAGAACACGTGATCTGCCACTTAGATGATGGCGCAGATGTGTACATGGAACTGACTGTGAACACCGGCAACGGCTATGTTCCTGCAGATAAAAACAAACCAGAAGACGCGCCAATTGGCTTAATCCCAATCGACGCGATTTATTCACCTGTGAAGAAGGTCTCATATGACGTTCAAAAGACACGTGAAGGTCAGGTTTTGGATTACGACAAACTGACGATGAAGGTCGCAACAGACGGTTCAATCACACCCGATGACGCTATAGCATTCGCGGCGCGCATTCTGCAGGATCAGTTGTCTATATTTGTGAATTTTGACGAACCAGAATCCGCAAACCGTCAGGATGATGAGGATGGTCTAGAGTTCAATCCGCTATTGCTGAAGAAAGTAGACGAATTGGAATTGTCAGTTCGCTCTGCAAACTGCCTAAAGAACGATAACATCGTTTACATCGGCGATTTGATCCAGAAAACAGAGGCAGAGATGCTTCGCACACCAAACTTTGGTCGCAAGTCATTGAACGAGATCAAAGAGGTACTTTCTGGCATGGGGCTTCACCTTGGGATGGACGTTGAGGATTGGCCACCAGACAACATTGAAGATTTAGCGAAGAAGTTTGAAGACAACTTCTAAGTATTAATCGCCGCGGTAGCGCGGCGAGATTAATGCCCGAGAGGTCGGGGAAAACTGGGCATGTGCCCCAAGGAGAGCGGCTGACACGCATCGACCGCCAGACAAAGTAAAAGAAAGTTAGGAGACTTAATTATGCGTCACGCACGTGGTTACCGCCGCCTTAACCGAACGCATGAACACCGCAAAGCATTGTGGGCGAACATGGCCGGATCACTTATTGAACACGAACAAATCAAAACAACTTTGCCAAAAGCAAAAGAGCTTCGACCGATTGTTGAAAAACTGATCACATTGGGCAAGCGTGGCGATCTGCACGCACGCCGCCAAGCACGCGCACAGTTGAAAGAAGACCAATACGTTACAAAACTGTTTGACATTCTTGGCCCGCGTTTTGCGGAACGTCAGGGTGGCTACATCCGCATCATGAAAGCTGGGTTCCGCTATGGTGACATGGCACCAATGGCGATCATCGAGTTCGTTGATCGTGACGTTGACGCAAAAGGTGCCGCGGACAAAGCACGCGTCGCAGCAGAAGAAGCCGCAGACGAATAAGTGGATCTATTATCTAATGTACCAAGACCCCGACAAACTGTCGGGGTTTTGTCGTTTTTGGGCATGATGTCCTGAGCGCTCTGGGCCGATAGTTTCACCGACGGAGAGCGACATGATGATATTGAAAACGATGCCTGAAAAATTTGACGGCCCCTCAGCATGGGTAGGCTAGATTTACAAACGCGAAAAAACGAATGGTTATATACTCTAAGTATCGACGACATTTGTGAAATTGAATATGCAGCAAGGTATTATCTGTCCCTTGGGCGGGATGTAGGGGAAATCATGGCCCAAGATTCCCCATTGCCAAAATTCTCCGATCACTTGCAGAACATGTCAGAAAAACTGCTGCGTGGTATCGGGGTCGAGGTGATCCGCGGGTTGCCCATTAAATCATATTCGCAGGAAATGGCAGCCGCCATTTTTTGTGGCATAGGCGCACATTTGGGTCCCGCGCGATCCCAGAATGCGGCGGGGCATATCTTGGGGCATGTACGTGACATTGGTGCGGATCCGAATGATCCAAACGCCCGCATTTATCAAACCAGCGCACGGCAGAGTTTCCATACGGACAGTGCAGATGTTGTCGCGCTTATGTGTTTGCAGGATGCCAAAGAGGGGGGCGATAGCCTTTTGGTCAGTTCTGAGACGATTTACAATGAAATGCGTGCGACACGGCCTGATTTATTGGCATTGCTGTTTGATCCGATTGCAACAGATCGCCGTGGCGAAGTGCCAGATGGCATGGAACCCTATATGACCATCCCGCCGTTTAGCTGGCACGATGGGCGATTAACGGTTTTTTATCAACGCCAATACATCGACAGTGCGCAACGCTTTCATAATGCTATGCGGCTGACGCCAGAGCATGTTGAGGCATTGGATTATTTTGACGAATTGGCAAATGATCCTGATTTACATATCAAAATGCGCCTGATCCCCGGCGATATGCAATTCGTTTACAATCACGCACAATTGCATGACCGCACAGGTTACGTGGATTGGCCTGAACCCGAAAATCGCCCCCATTTATTCCGTTTGTGGCTGTCGATGGCGGGGGATCGTGAATTGCCCGAATGTTTCAAACAGCGTTATGGGTCGATTATCGTAGGCGATCGCGGTGGCATTATCACCTCGGCCACACGTTTGCATGCGCCCCTTGACCGATCCAAGCCTATTTTCGCTATGTTCGGCCTGATGAAACTGGGTTAGATTTTAGGGATGAACGATTTGTTTGCCCCTAACGCAGCCGATGCACCAAAGGGTCCCCAACCCTTGGCGGAACGCTTGCGCCCGCGTGAGATTGACCAAGTGATTGGTCAGGCGCAGATTTTGGCCGCGGATGCGCCCTTGGGCGCGATGCTCGGGAACAAACAACTTAGCTCACTCATTTTTTGGGGACCACCCGGTGTTGGCAAAACGACATTAGCGCGCCTGCTTGCGGATCACACTGATCTGTACTTTGTCCAGATCAGTGCGATTTTCACGGGTGTCCCCGATTTGAAAAAGGTGTTTGAGGCTGCGAAATTACGTCTTGCGAATGGGCGGGGGACATTGCTTTTTGTCGATGAAATCCATCGCTTTAATAAGGCACAGCAAGACGGATTTTTACCCTATATGGAGGATGGCACGATCATCCTTGTTGGGGCGACCACGGAAAATCCATCCTTTGAATTGAATGCAGCACTTTTATCAAGGGCACAGGTTTTGGTGTTGGAGCGTCTTGGATCAGATGAATTGGTCCAACTTTTGGAACGTGCTGAGGGGGAATTGGGACTGACCCTGCCGTTGGATGTTGAGGCGCGCGAAACCCTGATCGCGATGGCGGATGGCGATGGACGCGCCCTGATCAATCTGGTGGAACAGGTTCAGTCGTGGCGTGGCGACACCGTAATTACCGATGCCGAATTGCGAAAACGCCTGACCCGTCGTGCCGCGAAATACGATAAAAGCGGGGATTCACACTACAACCTGATTTCAGCATTGCACAAATCCGTGCGCGGATCGGATCCCGATGCCGCGCTTTATTGGTTCGCGCGCATGTTAGAGGGTGGTGAAGATCCGCGATATCTGGCCCGGCGCATTTTACGTATGGCGGTTGAGGATATCGGTTTGGCGGACCCACAGGCGCAGACAATTTGTATTGGGGCCTGGCAAACATATGAACGCCTTGGCAGTCCAGAAGGCGAATTGGCATTATCGCAGGCGGTCACTTATCTGGCACTGGCCCCGAAATCAAACGCAGGTTATGCCGCATATAAGGCCGCGCGGAATTTGGCGCGTTCTCATGGGTCCGAAATGCCGCCCAAACATATTCTAAACGCCCCAACGCAGTTGATGGAGGATCAAGGGTATGGGGCCGATTACGCCTATGATCACAATGCAGAGGATGGATTTTCGGGGCAAAACTATTTCCCTGAAACGATGGAGCGACCCAAGATTTATGATCCTGTTGAGCGTGGATTTGAAAGGGATTTGCGCAAACGCATCGAATATTTTGAAAAACTGCGGGCCAAACGGAACGCAAGCAATACCTAGGCGTGACGCTTGACAATTGTGGGCAAAGCGCACAAGGACGCGCCATGATGTATCTAATGATTGCCCTTGGAGGTGCACTTGGCGCCTTGGCGAGATTTCTTGTTTCTGGATGGTTTATCTCTCCACTTGGCACTTTGGCGGTAAATGTTGTGGGGTCATTCATAATGGGATTGGCGTTTGTGTTTTTTAGCAGCCGTGGATTAGACCGTGTGATGTTTTTTGCAATGACAGGGTTCCTTGGCGCATTCACAACCTTTTCGGCATTTTCATTGGACGTCTTTGAATTGATGGAGACAGAGCGCATGGCAGAAGCTGTGGGCTACGTTGCGGCCTCGGTGATTGGTGCAGTTGTGGCACTCTTCGTCGGCGTATTTTTAGCCAAAGGGGTTTTGTCATGAGCGGCGTTCAACGCATCACGATTTCTGTGGAAGACGCGGATCAACGGTTGGACCGTTGGCTAAAGCGGTTGTTTCCCCACCTAAGTCAAATTCGTATCGAAAAGATGTGTCGCAAAGGCGAGCTGCGGATTGATGGCGCGCGCTGCAAACCCGCGATGCGGATTGAGGCGGGGCAAGAGGTACGCATTCCACCCATCCCTGCCCCTGAACATAGGGAAGAGCGGCCCAAGCAATCACGCATTTCGGATCAAGATCGTCAGATGATCCAAGATGCGGTGATATACATGGACGATCATTTGATCGTTTTAAATAAACCTGCGGGCCTTCCATCCCAAGGGGGCAGCAAGCAGTTGCGCCATGTTGATGGATTGGCAGAGGCATTAAAGTATGACTTCGATGAAAAACCACGTTTGGTGCATCGTCTGGACAAAGACACGTCTGGTTTGTTGCTTTTGGCGCGATCCCGTTCTGTCGCAGCAACCCTAAGTGACGCGCTGCGCCACCGCGAAACACGTAAGATTTATTGGGCAGCTGTTGCGGGTGTACCAGTGCCCCAAATCGGAACCATCAAGTACGGCTTGGTGAAAGCGCTGGGACATGGTCGTGGGGGCGAGGGTGAAAAAATGATCTGCATTCATCCGCGTGATGTTCAAAAAACCGATGGCGCAAAACGGGCGCAAAGTGATTATTTCATATTGTCGCGTCTTGCGTCACGTGGGGCCTGGGTTGCCCTGGTTCCCGTGACAGGGCGCACACATCAGTTGCGCGCGCATATGGCGGAAATTGGGCATCCGATCATCGGCGATGGGAAATATGGTGGGTCTGGTCAGGAAAACTTGGGCGATGGATGGGGTGCGCAATTTGGTGGGGACATTAGCAAAAAATTGCATCTACATGCCCGCTATTTGCGATTTGAACATCCTGTGACGAAAAAGACATTCGAAATCACGGCAGACCTATCGCCCCACATGCAGCGCACATGGGAAACGTTTCAATGGGACGCGAAAGATGTCCCCGATGATCCGTTTGAGGAGCTTTAGGGCTTGGATGATCTTGCGCTGATCCTCTTTGATGTGGATGGGACGTTGGTGGACAGCCAATCCGAAATTATGGCGGCGATGCAGGATGCTTTTGCCGCTATAGCACAGCCAGTTCCAAATCGTGATGCAATCCTTTCAACAGTCGGATTGTCGTTAGAACAGGCTATGATGCAGCTGGTGACGTCAAATTGCGATACACCTATCATCTCTGTCGCAGTTGAGGTCTATAAGCATAGCTATCGGAAATCCCGAGAGGCGGGCGCGATGTCAGTGCTCTATCCTGGAATTGCAGGTCTATTGCGAAAATGCGGTGCGCATGAAAATTGGTTGCTGGGGCTTGCCACAGGTAAATCGCGACGCGGGGTGAATGCGTTGGTGGATTATTATGATTGGCGCGGAATGTTTCAAACCATTCAGACCGCTGATACGCATCCATCAAAACCCAACCCAGTAATGTTGCAGGCTGCACTGGCTGAAACGGGGGTTCCTGCGCGGCGGTGTCTGTTCATCGGGGATACAACCCATGACATGCAGATGGCCGTGGCAGCGGGGGCTGGGTTTGTCGGGGTTTCGTGGGGGTATCACCCCGTTGATCGATTTGACGCGGCCTTCAGGGTGGAAGAGACACCGCAAGCCGTATATCAGGCGATCAAAGATTGGTTGGAGCTTGAAACATGACCGAATGGAAACTGAAGCGATTTTGGACAGAGGCCTCTGTAAGTGAAGCGGAGGGGGGATATGCGGTACTATTGGATGGCCGCGGTGTGAAAACACCCGCAAAAACCAGCCTTGTCGTGCCAACGGTCGAATTGGCGCGCGCCATCGCAGATGAATGGGATGCCCAAGAGGGCACAATTGATCCAACCTCGATGCCATTTACGCGTTCGGCCAATGCGGCCATCGACAAGGTGACTCATCAGTTTGATGAGGTTGTGAATTTACTCGCGGAATATGGCGAAACCGATTTGCTGTGCTACCGCGCAGATTCCCCAATTGAATTGACCCAAAGACAAGCCCAGGCGTGGGACCCGCTATTGGGTTGGGCCAAGGATACGCTTGGGGCGGATTTGTCCCCAGCAAAGGGTGTGATGTTCGTGGAACAACCCGCGCGATCGCTGAACCACCTAAAAACGGTCCTTTTGGATCAGAGCGCGTTTCAGTTGACTGCGACTTATGACCTGATCAGCATTTCAGGATCACTGATTCTTGGACTGGCTGTGTGCAAGGGCAAGATTTCGGCACAAGAGGCGTGGGATTTGTCGCGAATTGATGAAATTTGGCAGATCGAGCAGTGGGGCGAAGAT
>JBMTQO010000036.1:0-20861 GCA_049446275.1 Paracoccaceae bacterium
AAGGTGGGGAAATTTCTGGCACAATTGATGAGATACTCAGGCATTGTAATACTAAACTCGCTTCTTTTCACTTTGTAAGTTCAGAAAAAGCAGCAGAGCGAGTGGCACGCTTAGGAGAGCCAAAAGATAAAATCTACGTTATTGGATCGCCGGAATTGGATTTCCACCTAAGGTCTTCGGGAGTTCATATAAAAGAGGTGCGTGCGCACTACAGTATTCCATTTAAGGACTTCGGTATTTGTACTTTTCATCCTGTGACTTCGGAACAAGATACCATGGCAGAACAAGCACGCAGTTTTTTTGAAGCATTAAATATTTCAGGAAGAAGTTTCGTTGTAATACTACCCAACAATGATCCAGGTGCTGATGTTATTTTTTCAGAAATTGAGCAATTACCCAGAGATAGATTTAGAGTTTTGCCTTCAATGCGCTTCGCACATTTCTCAGAACTCATGAAAAATGCTGCCTGCATAGTTGGCAATTCATCTGCGGGAGTACGCGAGGCGCCATTTTTATGTGTGCCTTCATTAGATGTGGGGACGCGTCAAAACAGGCGTTCAGAAAGCAATTCCATAACTAATGTTAAAGCAGATGATCAATTGTCTATTTTGAAATTTTTAAAAAACGAGTGGGGAAAGCGTTACCCTAAATCTAAAGAGTTCGGCCAAGGATCTGCGGCTGAAAGGTTCGTGCGATTACTTCAGAGTGATACTTTTTGGCAAACTGATTTACAAAAGACTTTTGTCGATCATGCATAGTGCTTTTCCATCAGGTATTTGGGGCATTTATTTAAGAATGTCCATTATACTCGCCCCCATGTTACGCATGCATTTAAAGCGGCGTATTGCGAAAGGAAAAGAAGAACGTTCCAGATTACAAGAGCGTTTTGGATACAGTGATATTATCCGACCTAGCGGTTCTCTGATATGGTTGCACGCGGTTGGTTTGGGTGAGGTTATGGCCCTTCGGGGGTTCATAATGCTATTGGCGAAATACTCACCAGAAGCCTACTTTCTAGTTACTTCTAGCACAAAGGCTTCTGCACAAGTATTTAAGGCAAATCTCCCCCCACGAACTATTCATCAATATTTTCCCTTAGATGTGCCGGTATATTGCAAACGCTTCCTTGAACATTGGAAACCAAATTTATGTATTTGGTCTGAGCAAGAGATATGGCCTGGTATGGTATGGTACAATTCCGAAGCAGGTATCCCCCAAGTATTAATCAATGTGAGAATGAATGAAAAATCCTATAATTCAAGGGCTCGTTTCAAAAGTATGTTTCAAAAAATATATGATGCGTTTCCCATCATTTCAGCACAAGATGTTAAAAGTGCAAATTACATCAAAAAGCTAGGCGGGCATTCAAAAGTTGATGGATCACTTAAATCAATCGCTCCACCTTTGCATTGCGTAGAGAGTGAATTGCGCCAACGAAAAATACAAATAGGAGATCGGCCGGTTCTCTGTTTAGCATCATCTCATGAGGCTGACGAACAAATTGTGTTGAATGCATTGGGATCGATCCCAGAAAATATGCTTGTAGTTCTGGTACCTAGAATAATTGAAAGATCTCCTTTGCTTCGCAAAACAATTGAGGACATGGGTGTGTCTGTTTCCGTAGGTGATCAGTGCATAGACAGCAATATTCGTGTTCATTTGGTCAACAAATTTGGTGAACTTGGCATATGGTATCGTATTTGTTCAATTGCATTTGTCGGTGGTAGTTTCGATGAAACTCAGGGTCATAACCCTTGGGAAGCCATCCACTTAAATCGTCCAGTGTTGCACGGACCAAAAATAAAAAATTTTAAGCATGACTACGCTCAATTAGATGCCAGTAGGTTGTCTCATTTAATACTTAATAGTGATGATCTTGCAGACTACCTTGAACTGAATTGCGCTCAAACATCTGCACAACAGGAAAGTGAAACCTTTAATCCGCTGGTAGCAGACTTAGAGAATCTGGCCACTGATTTATTAGCACTGATGGACGGTGACCGTGTCGATAAGTAAAAGTAGTATAAAAGTCATCATATTTTTGACATTTTATCGATTTATTTGGTTTTTATGCGTGCCACTTGTGCTTTGCTTTTTAGTGTACCGTTCAAGACACGAGCCGGCTTATGCCGAGAAGCTGTTAGAACGTTTTGGTATCGGCCGAACGCAAAAAGGCTCTTGGGTCTGGATACATGCCGTGTCCTTGGGGGAATTTCGCTCAGCAATTCCACTAGTCGATAAATTAGTGGAGCGTGGTGAACGCGTGATTATTACTCATTTTACACCCGCTGGGCGAGCGGCTTCAGAGAAATATTATGCCGCTCACATCTCAAGCGGTTGCGTTGTGGTCCATTGGGTGCCGTTTGACTACCGATTAGCATTTAAGCGGTTTTTCAGTCGCTTTAAGATTAAATACGGTTTGGTTATGGAAATAGAGTTTTGGCCAGGGATGATTTCATCAGCGAGAGCGTTGAACGTTCCTTTATTCCTATGCAATGGACAATATCCAACCAAAAGTTTTGAACGTGATTCACGTAGATATTTTTCGTCAAGAGATATTGTGCCATTGTTCTCTGGGGTGATGGTGAAGTCACACCGAATGGCAGTTCCTTTTCAAAAGTTGGGTGTAAAGAATATATCAATCACTGGTGAAATGCGCTTTGACCAGCCGATAAATGAAAATCAAGTGGCATCTGGGATACGGTTAAAAAAAACCATCAGTCACAGACCCGTGGTCACAATTGCAAGTGCTGTCAAAGGAGAGGAAACACTGTTCTTGGAAGCGGCGACGAAATTAGTGCAGCGGAACCCTCTCGCTATTATTGTATACGTACCTCGAAAACCTGAAGAGTTTGAGGCAATAGCGAGTTATTTTAAGTCGCTTGGTGTTGCATTTCAGCGTCGCAGCGAAATATTGGATAGTTCACTTAACATAATTCAAAAGTTACATGCAAACTTCATATTGGGTGACAGTCTCGGCGAAATGAATTTCTATATTTCGCTTGCCGATCACGTAGTGGTTGGTGGGGGCTATGTGCAGCAAGGCTCTCACAATATCATAGAGCCACTATTACTTGATAAACCTACAATTGTTGGGCCGAACATTTGGACTATCGAGTTTCCTGCTGTCGAAGCAATTAACGCGGGTGTTGTAAAATTGGTGAAGCCAGAAAATTTGGCAGGAGAGTTGCTTGAACTCTCTAATTATCAACCCACTTCTGAATTTGTTTCAAAAATGCAGGGTAGTGCTGAAAATACGTTAGCAGCAATTTCAAAGTTTGTTGAAGCATGACTCAGATATACATCTCATATGTAGCTTTACTATTTCAGAAATTGGAAAATGGGTCAGTAGCATGGTTCGAAATGCCAAATTATCCCATTCTTCAGTTTCGTATCGGATGAATCGAATTAAATGCTAAAAAGCACTTCGAATCGTTGATTAGCCTGCAGATAATTTTTCAGAACTAATGATTTTATATCTTGCCATTTGTACGTTTCGTATACCTTCTTATTGATCATTGCGCGCGTTGTTTTTCTTTGAAAAATATCGAAAATCGTTTCTATCACTCTTTATCATTAGCTGCTTGACCCTAACAAATTAAGGTCTTAGTGCATATTCACATGAGTTGGTCATTGTATAAGCGCACGCGTTCGCATTTGCGAATGCAACTCGTTTTCCAATACTTCACGTACCTTGCCTTTGGTGCCATATTGGCCTGTCTGAGCAGGGTACCATATTCAAAACGTATCATTTTAGGCGGAGTTTGGTTTCAATATATCGTATCGCCAATTTCAGGAAGTAAAGCTCGCATCAGAGAGAACCTCGAACATGTTTTGCCTAATCTGGTTATAAGAGATAAGCAAAAAGTATTTGGAGGCGTACCAAATAATATAGGGCGCACTTTTACGGAATTATTTTTTCCATATGATTTTTTGCAGATCATACAAACATGTGAGATAACAGGCGAAGGATACAAAGCATTCAAAGAAGCACAGCTGACTGGTCAACCGGTCATTTTGGTTGCTGGCCACTTTGGTAACTACGACTCTGTCCGTGGGCGATTGGTTCTAGAAGGCCACAATATTGGAAGCTTGTATAAACCACTCTCCAATCCTTTTCTAAATCGAATATATGTTTCCAGAATTTCGAAAATTGGGTTCCCTTTGTTTCCGAACGACAAAGATGGTATGAGACAAATGATACACTCACTGCAACGCGGTGAAACAATCGCCTTGATGGCAGACCAAGCCATGAGTTCAGGGACAAAATTACCATTCATGGGCCGTATGTGTAACACACCGATTTCTGCCGCTAAATTAGCAACAAAATACGGAGCGCTATTGATACCGTGTTTATCTAGCCGAAATAAAGACGGAATTACGCACACCTCTGTGATGAAAGCGCCAATAAAACATACAGATCCTATCGAGATGACAAAACAACTTAATTTTTTGTTTGAGCAGCATCTACATGAAAATATCGATCAGTGGCTGTGGACACATCGACGATGGAAAGGATATTACCAATCCGATAGTTAGACAATCAACCTCTCTTGGTAATAGAAAGATTACGCTTATTTCCTAATGCTGGTGTTGATCGTGTGCCAACGCGAGTTTATTGCGATAAAGTTAAGTTCGATATTAAGTAATCCGATGTTTTCGATGCGCCCGCATTCATCGTGAGTTACTTACTGTTTACCATCCGCTGAACCCACCATCCACATTGATGATTTGACCTGTTATGTAGCGTGCGTTTTCTGAACATAGAAACATCATCACATTTGCAATTTCTTGTGGATCGGCCATGCGACCGTTCATGATTAATTCACCAACGCGTCTCTGGAATTCATCGGAATGCCCATTGAAGACAGCACCCGGGGCAATAGTGTTAACAGTACACTCTCGTTTTGCCCAATATCCTGCCAACCATAGCGTTAAGCCATGAACACCCGCTTTACTCGCGGAATAGGCCGAAAATGATTTGAATGGCATGCCTTCGTAAATTGGGTGATGCGGCCCATTTAGAGCATACATGGACGCCACGTTAATCAACTGTGCGGGGTATTTGCCAACGATGTCGCGATCCATCTGCCGAGCGATCATGAACGCCCCCGTCAGATTGATCCTCACGGTTTTTTCCCAATCTTGGACCGAGGTAGATGCAAAATCTGGGAATGATTTTCCAGCCCCCATTAGCAACTCCCCTGTGATTGCGGCATTATTCAGAACAACATTTGGGTTCAGCCCATCGGCCTGCATCGTTTGGAAAATAGCCTCGATTTCTTCTTCGCTGCCAACGTCAAGATCATAATAGGCAAAATTTGCGTAAGCCCCATACCGTTCTTTCATTGCATCCGCACGAAGACCAGGTAGGTCAGATGCCACGACAGTCGCCCCATTTTCCAAAAGCGTGTTTACATATGCTGTGCCCAACACGCCTCCAGACCCAGTGATAAAAATTGTCTTATCGCTCAGCGGGATGCTCATTGATATTTTTCCTTCATTAAAAATTCGACAATTTTAAAATCGAATTCGGTGTCGATATCTAGGCATCTTTCAGTTGGCATAACGTAGGGGATAACGTGGCCCTCGTACAAAAATCCAGCTGATCGGAGATAGCTTGGCGCTACCACATAGGTTGATGCCGCATGTTCATAGACCGTTGGTGCTTGCTGGCGTGCCACTACATTCCCGGGCAGTGGTTTTGAAACTTGTAAAGAGCCTGTTTCACTAACCTCTACCAAATTGAAATATGGGTTTTTCCGCGCGTTACAACAGGACATCACCATGTCGGGTGCCTCGGATTCGAACTGTGCAAGCGCGTTGTCAATGTCTTCATCCTCGCGCAAGGGCGAAGTGCAGTCCAAATCCAAAAATGCTGAAACTGGTCCTAGCTTTGCTTCGGCAGCGTCCAAGGAATGTTGCCACACACTCCATTTTGATGCGCTATCGGTTGCTAATTTTTCAGGTCGTAGTCCAATATCTAACGCACCCCGCTTAAGCCCATGTTCGTAAATTTCGGGATCGTCCGTTGAAATAACGACAGCATCTACTTTTTTATTGCGAAAAAGTTGATCAAGCGACCAGTCGATCAACGGTTTTCCTGCAATTGGACGAAAATTTTTGCCGACGACACCTTTGCTTCCTTTGCGTGCGCCAATGTGCCCTAAAATCATGTTAGGTTTGCCTTTATTTGTCCATGAAATTCACGCATTTCCCACGCCTTTGCAATCACATGGCAGACATCTTCCACTCTGTCCAGACGTGGAATGTGCGGGTTCGTGGTTTTTCGTCCCTCGGCCAACGCCATAAAATCTGACATAAAGTCCAGAAACATCGTATTTCGTTCTTGTCCCAAGTTTTGCGTTACACGCTCATCCGCTGTAATATGGGTGAAACTGGCATTTGCGACGTCGTATTCGATTTCTTGTTCCAATCCGATTATGTGCCCCCGTCGGATCAGCGCTGGTGCTAGATAATCCATTGCAACGCGTATGTTGCGTCCATCGGTTGATGCAAAATCCAATGTTGTTGCAATGTCAACACCTGCAAAGTCAGGGTGTTCAATTGACCTGACTGAGGATAATGGCGCACTCCCACAGAGCAAATAGGCCAGATCAATTTCGTGGCATAGGTCCAACAAAACTCCACCTCCATCTGGATCGGCAGCGTAGCTATCCGCGAAGGTCCAATTCTGGCGCCACTGGGTCACATCATGTCCAATTTCAAAAGATGCGCGGAAAATGTTTTCGACGGGAGTGTCTAGCAACTTTCGAACCATTGGGTGATAGCGCATCATAAACCCAGCAACTGACCGTTCTAATGTGGTTTTTGGCAGATCAAATATTTGCTGAACATCAGATGTTCGATGGGCTATAGGTTTTTCAATATAGAGAGCTGCACCTACTTCAGAACATTTCGTGATTAATTGACGGCGCACATTGGTGCTCGTGGCGATAATTACTCCAGCTTCTCCCTGACATGCCATTATCTCACATAGTAACTGATCTATGTTCAATGTTCGCCAGCCGTAATGTATGACCCGAGCCCCTAAGGAGTTCAAGTTACTTGCATGGCGGTGTCCAATAGACCCTTTGCCAATTACGAAGTATTGGAATGACATTGCAATTTTCTTTCACAATTATGCGTATTTGATGCCTGACGATAAAAAAAGAGCAAGTCTTAGGCCAGCTTAAATTGATCGTTGAACTTGCTAACATTGAAAGAGAGCCTTAATGAGGCTTGGAACTTCAGAGGTTGTTGATAAACGTGGTTGATATTCCAGACAGCAGGTATTCCATATTAAGCGGGCGTCGCCTATTGAACGATATGTTGGCTAGAAATTGGAAGTTATTAGCCTGCTCGATATTGTTTCTTATTGGTGTCTCGGTATTTACTGCTGCGCTTGCGGCTTCGACACGTCTTATTGTGAACGACGTCTTTGTGGCAGAGAATGCTGATGCTGCCAAACGCGTGGCCGGAATTGTAGTCGGCATAGCGTTTTGCAAGGCACTGTTCCAATATGCAAACACCGTGTCCCAAATTATGTTGACACGGTCGGTGTCTGTCTCAATTCAAAAACGCTTATATTCTCGTGTGATTCACAATGATGTCGCTGATTTTATTGGAATGCATGCGAACGATTTGATGGCAAGAATTCGCTTGTACGGTGTTTCTGCTGGGAATGCCTTTGTCATAATCACCAACCGGATGTTGACCGAGGCATTAACCATGATCGCGCTTTTTGGAGTGATGTTTTATCAAGATGTTTGGATGACATTACTATGTACATTGATATTACCGCTAATTTTTGGGTTGGTATCTTATCTGTCACGGAAGGTTCGTTCAATTTCCGCAGAAGAGGCAACGTTGTCTGGAAGATATTTTGCAATTGGCTCAGAAGCACTTTCAGGTATTAAAACTGTGAAGAGTTACAGTTTAGAACAAAAATCTATCCGACGCTTTAATTTAGCTGTTGATCAACTCGAAAACCGTATATTTTCGATTGTGCGTATCAGTTCAGTCACCGGCCCACTAATGGAATTTTTGGGGGGATTGGTAATCGGTGCTTTCGTCATTTACGCTGCGTGGCAGACCATCACAAATGGAAAAACACCTGGTGAGTTTACCGCATTTATTACTGCATTCTTGATGGCTTATGAGCCTGCAAAAAAAATCTCTAAGTATTGGGTGGAACTTCAAAAGTCACTGGTCCAGACGGGGAACCTATATGAGATATTAGACGCTGAAAACGCTTTGAATGAGAGGGGCATAATTGAAAATTTGGACGGTCCATCAGTCTTGCGATTTTCAGATGTTTCGTTCACGCATGATGGATCCATAAACGTTCTTCAAAACATATCATTCTCAATTGAACCAGGAGAGTTTGTGGCGGTGGTAGGAAAATCTGGTTCTGGCAAATCGACACTTATTGATCTGATTATGCGCTTTTATGATCCTGCTAGCGGAAGTGTTAGCCTTGGAGGACACGATTTACGCGATATCAATCGACAAAGCTTGAAGCAATTTATTGCACTGGTCTCACAAGATGTATTCCTCTTTGACGGTACAATTCGTGAAAACATTCATGATGGTAATGCATCAGCAATTGTTGAACAAATTATTGAAGCAACTAATTTTGCGTCGCTTGATAAGGTAATTGTGGATCTGCCGAATGGGATAGACACAGATGTAGGAGCGAACGGTACAAATTTATCAGGTGGTCAAAAACAAAGGGTTGGCATTGCGCGTGCAAAGATCAAAAACGCAAGTTTGTATATTTTTGATGAGGCGACTAGCGCCCTCGACGCGGAAAACGAACGAAAGATTCTAGGTAACTTTTCTAAGATAAAAGGAAACGCAACCATTCTATTTGTTACGCACAGAGCAACAGCTCTCGAATTTGCCGACAGAGTATTATTTTTGGATTCTGGGGAGATTGCAGGATTTGATACATATAGAGAGCTTTTAAACAGCAATGAAAAATTTAGACTACTGTTTACCGATGCACGATGAAGGTCACTTTAAACATGCATCGCTCTTTGTTTTACTATCGGACAGTTAAATGTCTCACATATTTTTTTTGTTATGATCTGCGGCTTTTATACGAGATAATAAATCTATAGCATCTGCAGACCCCCAATCGGCATCTCCCAACAGGCGTCCAATCTCTTCCCCAGATTTTGATATAATTAGGGTCGTCGGCAAACCCAAAACCCCCATAGATCGTGACAGCGCTCCCTTGGGATCATTGTGCTGCGACAGGTTTGAAACGCCAATTTTTTCGAAGAACGACTGTATGGATTTTGGACTGTTGCGCATTGTCGCGATCGTGACAACTTCGAATGCCTCGTCGCCAAGTTCGTTTTGCAGCTTTGACAGGCTTGGCATTTCTTTGCGACATGGGGCGCACCATGTGGCCCAAAAATTCAACACCACTGTCTTGCCGCTATAGGTTGATAGATCTGTTTCCTGGCCTGCTTCGTCAAAATATGTGACCGAACTGACCATTGAATAGGATTTGGCCCAAGCCAGTTTGCGCATGTCACCCGTTTTCAAGGCATCAAATTGTGATGTGTCGATGGCAAAAGCGGTGTTTGCACCCAAACCCAAGGCCGTATAAAGAAGCAGTGACCTAAGAAATTTCATAAACCCTCCGAAAGGCGTCAACATGTCTGATAGATCCTCAAACCAAATGTGGGGTGGCCGCTTTGCTTCTGGTCCAGATGCAATCATGGAAGCAATTAATGCATCAATCAGTTTTGACCAGCGAATGGCGTCCCAAGACATCCAAGGTTCAAGAGCCCACGCTGCAATGCTCGCCGCGCAGGGCATTTTGACAGATAGCGAAGCCGAGGCCATTCGGGAAGGGCTTCTCACGGTATTGTCAGAGATTGAAACAGGAAAATTTGAATTTTCCGCTACGCTTGAAGACATTCATATGAACGTCGAAGCGCGTCTGAAAACCCTGATCGGGGAACCCGCGGGGCGTTTGCACACGGCGCGGTCACGAAATGATCAGGTGGCGACCGATTTTCGTCTGTGGGTGCGTGACCAATATGATGCGCTGGATAATGCGATTATGGCACTGATCCGTGCCTTTTTGGATCAGGCGCAATCGGGCTATGATTGGGTAATGCCCGGATTTACTCATCTTCAAACTGCACAACCCGTTACATGGGGACATCACATGATGGCCTATGTTGAAATGTTGGGGCGCGATCTAAGCCGTTTGCGCGATGCGCGGGCGCGGATGAATGAATGCCCATTGGGGGCCGCGGCCTTGGCTGGGACATCCTTTAATATTGATCGTCACATGACGGCTGCGGAATTGGGGTTTGCAAGGCCAACATCAAATTCATTGGACTCGGTCAGTGATCGTGATTTTGCATTAGAATTCCTATCGGTTGCATCAATCTGCGCGATGCACCTTAGCCGGTTTGCCGAAGAGTTGGTTATCTGGTCCTCGGCGCAGTTCCGCTTTGTGACCTTGTCAGATCGCTTTTCGACGGGTTCGTCGATAATGCCGCAAAAGAAAAATCCCGATGCTGCCGAATTGATCCGAGCAAAAATCGGACGCATTTTTGGAGCTAATGTCGCATTGATGATGGTTATGAAGGGGCTTTCGCTGACATATTCTAAGGATATGCAAGAAGATAAGGAACAGGTGTTTGACGCGGCTGATAATCTAATGCTTGCGCTTGCTGCGATGGAGGGCATGGTCAAAGATATGACGGCAAACCGCGATGCATTGTCTGCTGCTGCGGGGTCTGGGTTTTCCACTGCAACTGATTTGGCCGATTGGCTGGTGCGCGCACTAAATATGCCGTTCCGTGACGCCCATCATGTGACAGGATTATTGGTCGCCATGGCCGAGCAGGCGGGATGTGATTTGGCCGAACTTAGCCTAGAACAAATGCAATCTGTGCATGCTGATATTACTGAGGATGTGTATAACGTCCTTTCGGTTGAAGCCTCGGTCGCATCGCGCGTGTCATATGGTGGGACCGCGCCCGCACAGGTATTGGTGCAAATCCAGCGTTGGCATGATCAGTTATGAAGCAGGTTTTGATGTCCCTTTCGCTTGCGCTTTTGGTTTTTTCTTGCGGTGCGGACGGCGCGCCATATCTTTCGGATGCGGAAACAAGCGAATAATCCAATCACGTCGCAAAATTGGTTTTCATAAAAACAGGATCATAAAATGAGCACGCTACAATTTGCTAAGGGAATTTCACATTTGGGAACCGAGTCTGCCTTTACGGTATTGGCGCGTGCCCAACAGTTGGCAGCCAGTGGACAAGACATCATTAACCTTGGCATTGGACAGCCTGATTTTAGAACGCCTGAGCATATCGTGCAAGCGGGTATCAAGGCATTACAGGATGGTCATCACGGCTATACTCCCGCAAATGGTTTGCCCGTCCTACGCGAGGCAGTGGCCGCAGATTTGGAAAAACGTCACGGCGCGCAGGTAAACCCCGATAATGTGATCGTTGTGCCTGGTGGCAAACCAACGATGTTCTTTGCCGTTCTAATGTTTGGCGAAGAGGGTGCAGAAATCATGTACCCCAACCCAGGTTTTCCAATTTATGAATCTGTCATCAAATATTCAGGCGCAACACCCGTGCCCATCGCATTGAAAGAGGAAAATGGTTTCGCCTTTGATGCCGATACGGTTCTGTCACAAATCACAGAGCGCACGCGCCTGATCATCATCAATTCGCCCGCAAACCCTACAGGTGGTGTTACGCCAAAGGCTGAGATCGACAAACTGGTTGCAGGGTTATCAAAACACCCGCAGGTCGCGATTTTGTCGGACGAGATTTATTCACAAATGTTATATAATGGACGCGAACACGTCAGCCTCTTGAATTACCCTGAAATTCGGGACCGTTTGATTGTATTGGATGGGTGGTCAAAAACCTATGCGATGACAGGATGGCGCATGGGCTTTGCAGTTTGGCCCGATGCTATGGTCGAACCCGTGACACGTTTGTGCATCAATGATCATTCTTGCGTAAATGCATCTGCGCAATTTGCAGGGCTTGCCGCACTGACAGGGCCACAAGATGCTGCGATCGAAATGGTCGCCCAGTTTGATGATCGCCGCAAGGCAATCGTTGCGGCACTGAATGATTTGCCGGGGGTGACGTGTACGGATGCGGCAGGGGCCTTTTATGCCTTTCCTAATATTACGCAGACGGGGCTGACGGCGGCACAGGCGCAGGATCTGTTTTTGGATAAAGCAGGGGTTGCCACGATTGCAGGAACCAGCTTTGGCGCACATGGCGAAGGATATGTTCGATTTTCCTATGCAAATAGCAAAGAAAACATATTGCGTGCGATTGAACGTATTCGCGCGGTTCTATAAGCACAGCGCGATAAATTAGGGTAAAAGTCGATGGATCACTTTTTATATAAAAACGGCGTGCTGCATGCTGAGGAGGTTGCGATCCCCGATATCGTCACGTCGGTTGGGGCGCCGTTTTATGTTTATTCAACGGCGACATTGACCCGTCATTTTCAGTTGTTTGATGATGCTTTGGAAGGCATGGACCACTTGGTCTGCTACGCGATGAAGGCCGCGTCAAATCAGGCGATTTTGCAAACGCTTGCGAAATTGGGTGCGGGAATGGATGTTGTTTCTGGGGGCGAATACGCCCGCGCGCGGTCCGCTGGTGTTCCAGGCGAACGCATCGTCTTTTCAGGTGTTGGTAAAACACGCGATGAAATGCGACTGGCACTGACCGGTGGCATTCGCCAATTCAACGTGGAAAGCGAACCTGAAATGGCCGTGCTGTCTGCTGTTGCAGCAGAATTGGGGATTATGGCGCCCATCACGATCCGTGTGAACCCCGATGTTGATGCAAAAACGCATGCAAAGATCGCGACAGGGAAGTCAGAAAACAAATTCGGCATTCCCATTTCTCGGGCGCGTGAAGTTTATGCGCAAGCGGCGGCTTTGCCGGGTATTGACGTCATTGGGATTGATGTCCACATCGGTAGCCAGCTGACTCAGCTTGAACCGTTTGAATTGGCTTATCGAAAGGTGGCGGAACTGACCGAAACATTGCGCGCAGATGGTCATAACATCCGACGTTTGGATTTGGGCGGCGGATTGGGCATTCCATATACGCGTTCAAACGAAGCACCGCCATTGCCGACGGACTACGGGGCAATGGTGAAATGCGTTTTGGGGCACTTGAACTGTGAAATCGAAATCGAACCGGGCCGCCTAATCGCCGGGAATGCAGGTATTCTTGTGTCACAGGTCATTTATGTAAAAGAAGGTGAAGATCGCAAATTCCTGATCCTGGATGCCGCGATGAATGATTTGATCCGTCCCGCGATGTATGATGCGCATCACGACATTGAACCTGTCATCGAACCACAGGCGGGTGCGGAACGCGCTAAATATGATGTTGTTGGTCCAGTCTGCGAATCTGGGGATACCTTCGCCAAGGGTCGCGAAATGGCTCAGATGAATGCAGGTGATTTGGTCGCCTTCCGCTCAGCGGGGGCCTATGGTGCTGTAATGTCTAGTGAATATAATACACGTCCCCTGATCCCAGAGGTTATGGTCAATGGCTCGGAATTCGCGGTGATCCGCTCACGTCCATCATTTGACGAAATCATTAATCGCGATACCATCCCAGAGTGGCTATAGTGTCATTATCTAGGGTTGGGGGTATCTCTGTCAGGGTTTCAACATCTGCGTAACGTGCCGCGAGCGCGTCGTGCCATTTGGCTTACCTATGCAGCTTTGGTTGCGCAGGCGCTAATGCGTGCCTTCTGGCCGCTTTATTCGATCGTCTTAGCGACGGTGGGTTTATATTTTCTGGGCCTTGCAGAACCGCTATCGATTGAGGCGGCTTGGATTATTTCGTTAGGAATTGGACTGTCCCTGATCTGGGCCATGTATCGTGGGCTGCGCACCCTCTCTTTACCAACTTTGTTTGACGCTGAACGCATCGTTGATAAGGCCCTGCGCAATCATCCGATTTCTGTTTTGCGCGAAACTCGATTTGTTGGAACAGATCACCTAGGCGCAGATGCACTTTGGGCTGTACACATTGATCAAATGCAAAAGGAGGCGCAGCAGGCCAAAACGCAGCCTGTTGATTTTCGTCTGTCGCGCATGGACCCGTTTGGATTGCGCTATATCGCTCTTTTGTTTGCCACGATGGGTGTTTTGTTCGGATCCCTTTCAAGGGTGGCTGATTTGGCGATTTCATCCGCGTCTGCCATGCAAATTCCCAATGTAATCACTTGGGAGGGCTGGGTTACGCCGCCTGATTATACAGGATTGCCACAACTCTATCTGAACGATCTGACGGATCGCGATGAATTAGAGTTGTTGGCGGGGTCGCGTATCTTGGTCCAGTTTTATGGTGCTATCGGTGATCACATCCTGACTGAAACTGTGTCTCGCCGCATTCAGGATGTTCCTGCCGCGACCGATCAGAAACAGGAATTCACGATCGCGCAATCGGGCGAAATTGCGATCATTGGCCAAAATCCGCATGTTTGGAAAGTGACGTTGCGCGCCGATGACAGACCTACAGTTACGCTGGATGAGGCATTTGAAACAGATTTCTTTGGGGTTTCAAAATTGGGGTACCGGGTTACTGACGACTATGGGATAAGCGAAATCAGGGCAAAAATTACGCTGGATCTTGATAAGGTTGATCGCAGGTACGGCCTGAGCGTGTCCCCAAATGCGAACGAACCAATGTTTGTCGAAATCCTGCTGCCCATTGCGGGGAACCGCAAGGATTTTGCAGAAATTTGGCAATCTGATTTTTCAAAAGAAGTTTGGGTGCATATGCCCGTTGTAATGACCCTGTCTGCGCGCGACGCGGCGGGGCAATGGGGGCAATCAGTCCCCATGATTTTGGATTTGCCCGGGCGTCGGTTTTTTGATCCTGTTGCATCCGCGATTATCGAAATGCGGCGTGATTTATTGTGGTCTTTGCAAAATACTGATCGTGTTACCCGCATGATCAGGATGTTGCGCTATCAGCCGGAGACAGCGTTTCGCAATGGTGCGGATTTAACACGCCTTTCTGCGATTTTGGATGCGCTCGAAACAGCGCAGGATGATGCTGTTTTGGAGGCAAAACTGCCAGAGATCGCAGAAGAGTTATGGTCGCTTGCGATTGAGATTGAAGAGGGTGATGTAGATGACGCTCTCCAGCGCATGCGCGAGGCACAAGAACGCCTAAACCAAGCGATGAAAAATGGAGCCTCCCCCCAAGAGATCGAACGTCTGATTCAAGAGCTGAAAGAGGCGAATGAAAATTATATGCGCCAATTGCGTCAGCAAAGCGAACGCGCTGAGCGAAATGAATTTGAGCAATCCACACCTGGCGAACAAATGAACATGGATATGGCCGATATTCAGGCCATGATGGATCGTATCCAAGAATTGATGGAACAGGGCCGGATGGCGGAGGCCCAGCAAGCCTTGGAAGAATTGCAGCAAATGATGGAAAATCTGCGTCTAAGTGAAAATAGCGAAGGCGGAGAAGGTGGGCAAAGCAGCGCCCAGGGATTGGCCGATATTCTGCAGGACCAACAAGATTTGTCGGACGATGCATTCAATGATCTGCAAGAAGAATATTCAAATCTGGATGGCCAACAAGGCCAAGGCGAACAAAACGGTGAAAGTGAACAGTCGCGGGGTCAAGGTGAAAATCAGGGGAGTGATTTTGCAGATCGTCAGGGCCAATTGCGCGAAAGTTTAGAACGCCAACGTTCAAAAATTGAAGGTGCGCTTGGTGAAGAGGGCGAAGATGCGCAGCGGTCACTGGAACAGGCTGATCGTGCTATGCGCCGCGCGGAAGAGGCCTTGCAGAATGGGGATTTGGACGGGGCCGTTGATCAACAGGCTCAGGCCATGGATGCTCTACGTCAGGGTATACGTGATGTTAATCGTGCCGAGCGTTCCGCAAATTCGGACGTGCAACAAGGAAATAGTGACCAACACACGGGACAGGGGCGTGATCCATTGGGACGCCCGCAAGGAGGCGATGGTTCCTCGGGCACTACAGAGGCGCGCCGAGATGGCCAAGATCCAGAAGCGCAGGCCGCCGAATTGTTAGAGGAAATTCGTCGCCGTGCAGGAGAACGAGAGCGCAGCGAAACCGAACGTGATTACTTGAAACGTTTGTTGGATTTATTCTAACTATTGCACGCGTGCTTGGTCTGCTTGGGCCTGCAGCCATGTCAAAAATCCCGAAGTTTGATCCGATAAAGCCGCCCGCCATTGATTGATCTGCACGACATAGGCATCCAAATATGGGGCAATTTGCGGGAGGTTTGCGGTGATCACATCTGCGTAAGCATACACAATAGCCGCCAAAAGTACTAGGATAATGGCTGCGCGAAATCCACGCCGACCAGACGCATTTTTTTGCGCCAGTATTTCGGATTCTTCGGTGCCAGTTGATTTTTCATCCCGCCGAAGGGTCGAGTTTATCTCTCCGATATCTGGTAACGGATCTCGCCGGGACGTTGGCGCATCTGAACCTTTATCTTTGTACATTTCGTCCAAATCGTCCAGATTTGGATCGATGTATCCACTTTTCTTGGGCTGTGTGTCAGACCTGGGTTCACCAGCATCTAGCGTGAATTCGTCTTGGTGCTCGAATGATTCGGCGGCGCGTTTTTCCCGTTCTCGCTGCGCTTCTTCTCTCAGGATATCCGCAACAGATGGATCAATTTCGCGTTTGCTGCGTTCATGCGTGATTGTAGGCGCAGGTGTTATTTCAGTATCATCCTCTGAAATTGTATCCAGTTCTTGATTAACCGAAAGTTCGAATGCATCGTCAATGGGTTCAGGTTCGAGGACCGCATCAGATTGTGGTGCTGTGTCAGGATAGGTTTGAAACCATGTTTCCTGACAGTTAGAACATTGCACATCTCGCCCTTCGGCAGGAATGACATCCGCCGGCACTTCGTATAGGGCCAAACAATTCGGGCAGATCAGTCGCATTTCATCCCCTAAATCAAGCTCTTCTCTTGAATGCCTATCTATTAAGCTATGAATATCAGTTACATCAGAAAAGTGCTAAAGGTAAATAAATGTCTGATTGCATCCTGTGCGGTGCTCAGGCACAACAGGGCAGCGACGTTGAAAGTGGGGCGGATGTGATAGAATTAGACGCAGTGGCCTATAGCTACGGGGGTGGTGAACTGCTCTCGGATATGTCGCTTACGATTATACCAGGTGCATTTTATTTTCTAACGGGTCCGTCAGGCGCCGGGAAAACCACATTTTTGAAAATGTGCTATGCCGCTTTAAAACCCACATCGGGTGAACTGAAATTGTTTGGTCAAGACGTGCGAACAATGGAACGCGATGATATCGCTCTGGTGCGCCGTCGCATTGGCGTTGTGCATCAAGATTGCCAATTTATCAACCATCTTAGCGTCGCGGCTAACATCGCACTTCCCGTATCTGTTTCAGGGCAAGATAACTGGGATGATACCACCAACCTGAAAGAATTGATGGCATGGGTAGGCTTAAGCCATCGGGCAAATGCCCTGCCGCCAGAATTATCAGGGGGTGAACGGCAACGAGCGGCCCTTGCGCGCGCCATTATCATGTCGCCCGATATTGTTTTGGCTGATGAACCTACGGGCAATGTAGATTGGGAAATGTCCGAACGTTTGTTGCGTTTGTTGTTGGAATTGAACCGCATGGGGAAAACCGTGGTCATTGCCAGCCATGACTTGGGCCTTATTCGCTCTGCCAAATCGCAGGTTCAGGCGCGGGTTCTGCGTATTGCGAATAAACGACTACAACTTGCAGGTGCAAACCTATGAATGCGCTTTTCTCTGCCCTCACTGCGTTATTCGTGGGCGATTTGCAACGTGATCGCGTTGTACCTGCCAGTGGATATACCTCGACTTTGACCGGTTTGACCGCGGCTGCAATGGCGTTTCTACTGGTTTTTGCAATGGCCTTAACCTCGGCATCCTATCGCTTGGCTCAAGACTGGTCCCAGGCTTTGGAACAGTCCGCAACTTTGCGCATTTCGGCCCCTGTCGAACAATTGGATGTACAGGTTGCTCGCGCGATTGAACTTTTGGAAACCACACCCGGTATTGTCTACGCACGTCCTCTGAGCATTGAGGAACAATCAGATTTGTTGACACCTTGGCTGGGGGTAGATGTTCCCTTTGATACGCTGCCCTTGCCGCGTTTGATTGAAATTGTTCAGACGCCTGATGGTTTTGATCCGCAAGGATTGCGTTTGCGTCTGACGGGGGAATTGCCAAGTGCAGTATTGGATGACCACGCACGTTGGCGTCGCCCATTGGTTGAGGCGGCAAACTGGCTTTCGGTGCTTGGGGCGGTTGCCATCGGCCTGATTGGGTTGACAAGTGGTGCAATGATCATCCTGGCCGCGCGCGCGGCTTTGGCCGCCAATGCGCAGGTGATCTCGGTTTTGCGCCTGATCGGGGCAACAGATGCCTATATTGAGGCCGCCTTTGTTCGACGGTTTGCGTTTCGCACATTTATCGGCGCTGTTGTGGGCACCATAATCGGGGCGAGTGTTGTCGCACTCTTCCCTGGTGAAGAAGGACATGCAACCATATTAACGGGCCTGCGTTTAAGTGGTGTTGAATGGATGTGGCTGGTACTGATCCCTCCCATTTTATCCTCAATCGCCTTTAGTGCGACAAGATATGCGGCGAAACGCGTGTTAAAAGGACTAACATAACATGTTTCAATGGCTTCGATCTTTGATCTTTACTCTGCAGATGTATTTGATGATGGCGATCATTGGGATTGGAATGCTGCCACTTGCGTTGTGGAAACAGAAATACGTTTATTTTACCATTCACACTTATTCCCGTTGGGTGATGTGGACCGCGGGTTGGATGGTTGGCCTGAAAACAGAATTTCGAGGCAAGCCACCCACAGAAGAGGCGTTGGTTGCGGCCAAACATCAAAGTTTTTTGGATGTTTTGATGATTGCGTCACAACTTCCGCAACCCAAGTATATCATGAAATCCTCGTTACAACATGTTCCTGTTTTGGGGTGGTTTGCCCGCCTGACGGGATCGGTTCCCGTTGAACGCGGCAAACGCGCAGAAGCGATCAAACAAATGATGGAGGGTGTCAAAAGCGGAAAGGTGCCAGGTGGTCAGTTAGTGATTTACCCCCAAGGAACACGCGTAGCCCCAGGCGACCACAAACCTTATAAGGTGGGCAGCGCGGTGTTATATATGGAATTGGGGCAGCGGTGTTATCCTGTTGCCTGCAATGTTGGTGTATTTTGGCCGCGCTATGGTATTTTGAAAAATCCTGGGACAGCAGTCATCGAATTCCTTGATCCGATTGAACCGGGATTAGAGAAATACGCGTTTATGTCACGCCTAGAGGAGTTGGTTGAAACGCGTTCAAAGGAATTGATGCGCGATGCTGGATTTAAATTCGATTAAATATTTGCAGACGGTTGAGGGCCTAGAGGCGCTCCACGAGGATGCGGCCACTGCTTCGCTTAGAAAAGTTGTGGATGGATCACGCCAGAATATTGGCAGTGGAGATCATTGGCTCGCTTTTGCGTTCTAACAACGGTGGGTTCTGCGGGAACCGATGGCAGTCCGCGTGGTGATGATGGTCCAACCGTCATTGCGCTTTACGATCATACAATGGCAATGCCAGATTAGCGCGGTCACAATCGCTTGGACAGCTTGCGCAATATTGTCGATCTTTGGCGCGTGTCGCATCTATTTTTAATCGATGAGGTCAATTTTACCATGCAGGTCAACGGTAACGCGCTTGAAGTGCCGACGATAAGTTGCTTGCTTTATTTGAAAAACAGGGGCACATCCCCCAAACCGTCATCGTTATCAAGGTGGTTGAAATTTATATGCAATGTTTATTTGCCTTGATGCGCTCAGGCCTTTGGGCGCAAACGCGTCACGTGGATTTGCCCACTTCAGGTGATTTTCTGAAAGAGGCAATCCTTGAGGATTTGGGTGGACCCCAATATGACAGTCATCAGGCCAGAAGTTCCCAGAATACAGTATGGAGCGATTGATATGCCAGCACTTAAACAGACCGAATATTTTGGTGAAATCATCTGGTTGGGGCAGGTTGATGATCGGAATGCGGGGCTGCGATCGACTTCTGCACACTCGTTGTCCCTTAGTTTTTCAGGACCCGCTGAGGAAACCCATGCGGGTTTAACGCGTCCGTCCTGTTCGCGCGTTTTGTCGCAACATGAACGCGGCACCGAGATCCGCAATGTGCGTCAACTGTCCATCGTAAGCGAAGAGGATTTATCTGCAATCGCAGATGAAATGGGTATTGTGCGCATGGACCCTTCATGGATTGGGGCCAGTATTGTCCTGAGTGGTATTCCAGATTTTTCCCACGTTCCTCCATCCAGCCGATTGCAAAACGAGGCAGGCACAACGCTGACTATTGATATGCAAAACCGTCCCTGTCATTTGCCAGTAGCTGAAATCAAGGTGCATCATCCCCACGAGGCAAAGGGGTTCAAAGCTGCCGCATCTGGACGGCGGGGTGTCACAGCCTGGGTCGAGCGCGAGGGTAAATTAAGCGTGGGTGATCAGTTACGACTGTATATTCCAGATCAGCGTCCCTGGTTGGAACAAAGTTGATTGATCCGTCGATCCGTTTCCCATCAGAAACCAAACTGTGCCATCTCGCCGCAGTTTGGTTCGAATATGTCGGAAATGCAGGTCGCATCCGAAAAAGGACTCAGTATACCCTCGCGAGAGAAACCACACCCGTGGAGTAGGGAGTCACCGATGAGCCACAAATCTGATATTGAAATCGCCCGCGAGGCAAATAAGAAACCAATCCAAGAGATTGGTGA
>JBMTQO010000037.1:0-20317 GCA_049446275.1 Paracoccaceae bacterium
ATCTCACTCTCACATTTTTTCTGAAAAAGTTTGGTTGGAGCGCTAAACGCAGACGTTATCTTTCGGTTTGGCCAGCTTCAATAAACTCTCTATCAATGGTTGGCATCGGTAAATCGGCGATAGCCGCCTCAAATGCTTGAAGTCTTTTATATATAGATATTAACTCAATTATTGTTGTCCAAGAGGACACCAAGAACTGGAAAGATGATGCAACCTGCCCAAACGCTCTCAATATTTGGTTCATAATTCCAAGTGTTATTCGGCCAGAGACAATAGTAGGAATTAAAAATACGTATGCGATTACGTTGTCTGCTTGAACATACATGTATCTGAACAAGTTGAAATAAGTGTAATGTACAAAGATCCTAAAATAGTTTTTTCTTACGTTAGAAAATAACTCTGCTAGGGTTTCGGGTTCAGCCTTTTCTGAACTGTCCTCGCCTAATACAAGTTCTTTCCGAAAAGCTGCTTCCACTCGTTGGTTTTTAAACTCTAATCCTGGTAATTTTATACCTGCAACTAAAAGTAAAAGGGTTCCAAACGTCGACCATAATATCGCTATAGTAACTAGGGGATAAGGAATTTGGCCAATTAATGGTAGTTGTTCTATATGGACCGAGAGTGCGGCCAACACGGGTAAAAAAGCAACGAGGGTCATCACTGAGTCCACAAATGCAATCCCAAGTCCCTCCATTATGCCCGCAAATCGCATTGTGTCTTCTTGGATTCGCTGCGAGGCGCCTTCTATCTTTCTAATTTTTGCCCAACGCTCCACGTAGTAATCATTCATCGCAGTGCGCCAACGAAAAATATAGTGTGACGTAAAAAATCGGTTGGCAATTATTAAAGCGATGTACGGAAAAGCAATTAATGAAAAAGTTCCAAGATGAGAATATAAATCAAGGGAGGTTACTTCACCTGAACCAGTTAGTGCCTTTTGAATATCGTCATAAAACGGTCCGTACCAAGCGTTAATTACGACAGATACCTGAACCGATGTATACGACAGATAAATTAGTAACGCTGATCCCAGTATAGACCAGTTTGACCAAATGTGTTTCGTTTTAAAGTTCCAAAAAAGGTAAATTGAGCCTGCACCAAATAAAAAGTATGCGTCGAACCACAGAAATTCTGGTGTGATGAAATGCCCAAGTCCAATTACCGTTTGGCTTTCTTTTAAGTTGAAACCTAAAAACGTGCCAATGCCGTCGCCCAGAGTATACCAAACTATTATTAGCGTCAGTATCCATGCCGATGAAGAAACGAAAAAATATCGAGGCGAAGGGAAAAACGAACTGAACATATCTGGTAACCTCTAAAAATCTGACTACTGTTTTTACTGTAAAAAGTATCTAAGGATGGAGCATACATGACTGACTGGTTGTATCAAATTAGAATTGTTGTCACTTCTGCATTATCGAAAGACCTTAGGTCGCGAGGTACTTCGGCTACAGCTCAAAAAGTCACAGATATTGCAAAAAAATATGATATGCGGGCCGTCTGTACCTATGACGCGTTTAAGGCGTATTGCGAAGAAGCAGAGCGGGACGGATTAGACGGTTATTCCCTTTACAATTGGACAAAGGCAACGCTTAACAACCCTACCAAACGAGAAAAGCATCAAAAATCTTTCGCTTTCTACCGCGATAATGATCAAATATATCCTAAGGATGTAGCAGAAGCATTATATCAAGATCTTACGGTATTAAACTCCCCAGATATTATTGAAGTTAAGTTAATAGACTCCAATCCAGAAAATAATCCTCAACCGCCGCAATGAACATCAAGGTGTCACGTCTAGTACAACCTTAGTAATTAATAATAATTTGAGAAAACCCATCTCTAACTGGTTTTCCATGCCCATCAGTAACTGCTTTGGCGTGCTGATTGCAAGATTGAAGTCGAGCAGCTTGATGAGAACGAACCATATTACCAGCGGATAAGTGAGCTTTTTGTGTTTCTTGTCCCACCGCCACAGCGTAGTGAAATAATGCCTGATCGTAATCCGTTTCGTTGGTTACCAGAGATATTTTGCAAGGTTGTGTCGGTGAAACAATCGGAGAGAGCACCTCGGCCTCTTCTAATCCTGAAGCCCAGGATGTGCTTAATGTAGCTAGTAACAATATTGTCGAACAAAAGGCTATTGTTTTAACGCTAGACATCATACACCGTCCGTTTCAGTTCATTATTATTGGCAATTACTATAACATTGAGAGCCAGATTAGATTTTTCCTGCCTAAGGACAATCTATTCTTTGCTGGGCGGAATCACAGGCTAGCACATGAATCGACACGCTCAAAATTAGTGAACAGGGTGCCGACAGCATCTAATCGCTATCGGCACTTGTCGGTGCTAAATTCGGCTTCTCTTGCGTGGCTGCTAGAAAGTGAGCCAGCCTCAATCCGTTTTCATAATTTAGACATCTGTGCCAACACTGGTCCGACGTATTCTTCAACTAAACGAATTGAATATTCATTTGAACTCTTTGCACGATGTGCTTCTACCTCTGTACGATGCTTTTTGCCGCTTCTTCACTGGAATAGATAATGACAGATTGATGGTGGTTATCATCAATTTGCCACCAAATTACGTCATCAGCTGGATGATTAGGTTTCAAGTTGTCTCGCATACCTTGAGCCATTTCATCTGCTGGTTTGACGCCCTTTTCATGATACCATTTTGTGTATACGGCATAAGAACCCATTGGTTTTCTCCTTATTGGTTAATGCAGAAATGCTAACAAATGTGATGCACGCCGCCAGAATAGAAACTGTACCAATGCGCTGGAGAGAAAAAGTGAGGCCAGCCGTGACTGACGAGCTGACCCCAGTTCGGAGATGTGTGACCAACGAATAATTGCCAACCCGTTGATCACACTACATTCGCCGCAAACAACGACGCTGCAGCAAATTCCATAGCATTGGAACGTTATTGTTATTGAGAACCGGAGGCTCCTTGTGTTGGCTGCAAAGACGCTAACACCGTTTGTACAATTCACCTAAAGAAATTTGACCGAAATATTTTGCGATCATACATCTTATCGATTTTTGGTGGAGATTGTCTGAGAACAAAAGTTGATGCAATTCCTTCGTCTGTTTTAACAGATTTAATCTTGCCCTCGTGACTGTTCATTGCTTTTTTACGCTGCTCAGTTGCGCGGTCATAGGCTTCCTTACTTGGATAAACGGAAGTCAGAGTTGCTGTTGTTGGACCTGTCCGTAGAAACACCAAACAGAGCGCGTCTGGAAAATTTTTTGGGCCATTAATCGTATAGTGTTTTTCGAGTTCATCGGCAATTTCTTCAGTTACTACTCGATATAATTCATTCGTGTGTAGCTCATCGTAAAACTCCTTTTTTTGAGAAGCCAACACCGACCTTAAAATTCACCTAATGGAACGATCACAGCATGAGCGGAAAAATACTATCCTTTGTGACTGGCCTGGCTACACCAGTAGCAATCGCTCCGATCTCCATAAGCTCTTTTGTGGTCAGCGGGTGGTAATATGGTTTAAAATCAGAAATGCATATCTGTTAAAACAATTCCGCGAGTAGGAGTTATTTTCCAAGCTATACCTGTCCGTCGCTGAAATTCTACCTCGGCCTCGCGGAATAAACTTTGACATTGAACGAATGCTTTTTCGTCTTTGTATTCCCACATAAAACCCAGTTTGAATGTGCCTTCGCGATTCCAAATTTGCGAAACAGTTTGTCTGGTCGCTCCCGCAGATTTGAACTTGTCAGACATTTCTTCAATTATTTTCACCCAAGCATCATGAGCGACAGTTTGATCACTTTTAGAAAGCATGTCACAAACTATATAGCTCATAAGCAGGTTTTCTGGTTTAGGCATATCTGCTCTCTATCAATGTTGTTGAACTAAATAAGCAAGGTCTAAATTAAAGCAAATTCAGGTAGAGATAAGTGGTTGCTAAGAACCCTAATATCCAAGTCACCGTCCTCAAGAATATTATCCCCAAAAGAAAGCAAATTGCATACGCTATACGTGCAGTTAGAAATAGTTGGATTGCAAAGATTGTTCCAGGCGTGGATAAATTTGCTAAAGTCAACATCAGCACAGCTGGTGCAACTAAGGCCAAGGCCACCACAGAATTTTGAACAGTCTTTTCAGCTCTCTCAGCAACACCTACTGAGCTTAGGCTTTCGCGATTACCTAGCAAAGTTAGTAATCCGTGCTGTGACGCGCTGATCAGCACCTGGACCAATATGATTAAGACCAGTACTACGCCGTACATCGCCAAATACGTCATTTCTAGTGACAATTGTATATGCTCCAATAATTTGAACTTATACCACGGTAGCAAACAACATCACTGGAATAAACGCTTTTGTGGTAAATGGTTGGTAATGTGAGTTGGGGAGGGGATAACTCTACTAGAATAACGAACTAAACACTTTATCAGCGGTTATATCGGATAGTTTATAATCATCCTCCGACACCTTCTCCAACCACTCGGCAACACTACCTTCATGACTTTCTTGGATAGCTAAATGACACATTGAGTTGGTTGCCGTAGCTCCATGCCAATGTTCTTCCCGAGGTGGTATCCAGACGGTGTCACCTGCATTGATAGTTCTGGGGGGTGCACCCCTTAAGCCTACCAAGCCTGTACCGCTTAGCACGTAGAGCGTCTGCCCTAGCGGATGAGTATGCCACGCAGTTCTAGCCGCTGGTTCAAATGTTACCCTAATTGCCCGCACTCGTGCTGGCTCAGGAGCTTCCACGATTGGGTCTTGCCATACTGTACCTGTGAAATACTCAGAAGATGCTTTCTTTGTAGGGCGTGTGCCTGATTTCAATATGTCCATAATGCTCTCCTCTCTTAGCTACATTCGTAGCAAATAAGAAGATTCAAATATACGACTTTGTGTTTATTGTTGGCTAATTTGAGTGGGAGTTCGAAGATATGATTGATGAAAGAGTAATTGACGTATAAGGGAAACGAGGAAAGTATCTTGTTTATCACAATCGAAATGATTTTTAAAAATTGATTGAGGATCATAGCTTATGAAACTTTGGTTGCATCACTTAAATCTTTGTGGAGACAATGTACCCGAACTGAATGACTTCTATCGTAACGTTATGACCTTAGGTGATGATGAATGCCAAAACTTACCACCAATTAATCAAGATAAAGCGCTTGTTGGTGATGTAAGATTTGTCACAGATGGCACCATTCAACTACACTTAACTCCAAAAGATATTACAAATTCTTTTCGGTCAGGACATGTGGTGAACCCCTTAGAACGCGGCCACATAGCTTTCCGCACAGATGATCTTGAAACATTCATGGCTCACTTGGATAAGTGTAATGTGCCGTATTCTGATTGGGGAAGTGACGCGGTGAAAGGTTGGCATCAAATATTTTTTTATGACCCGATCGGAAATGTAATTGAAGTCCACCAAGTCGTGTCAGATGACGAAAACTAAACTCTGCTACAACTACCCTCTTAAAAAATTGAAGGCATAATGAGTTCACAGGACGCTTAGATAACTAAATGCAAATTTCTGGAGACAACTCTACACACCCGCAGTCTAATGCTACGCAATGGTTTATATTGATAGGTTTAGTGCTTGGTGTAACGGTTACTAATGCATTTGCAAGATTTACGTATGGTTTACTGTTGCCCGCTATGCAGGCTGAAATGAATTGGAACTATCTGCAGGCTGGTTGGTTAGGAACAATAAACGCGTTAGGATACATAGTGGGAGCAGTTTTTACGTTGCTTCTCGTGCAAAAGTTTCCATCCAAATATCTCTTCGCCGCTGGATTGATTACTACATCTGTAACCTTATTATTGACTGGCATATTGGTGACAATCGAGTTTCAGTTTGTTCTACGGTTTTTGGCTGGATTATTTGGTGCAATATCGTTTTCAACAGCGGGAGCATTGGCGTCGACGTTGTTCAAGAACGATGATAAAATGAATGCACTTTCCATAGCTATTTTATTTGGAACGGGTGGGGGTCTGGGAATAGTAATTTCCGGGGGGATTATCCCTTTGTTGGTAGACTTTTATGGAAATTCGTTTTGGCCAATATGCTGGGTCATCATTGGTGTTTTATGTATAATATTTTGTCCTGTTGGCATATGGTCGGTAAGCAAATTGCCACGCAGTAGTTTGGTCAGTAAAGATAAACAAAAAATCCCCATCAATTCGATGTACGCGATTTTTGCAGGTTATGCATCTTTTGGGCTTGGCTACATTGTATACCTGACGTTTATTTCTGCGTGGATGGTATCACAACAATTATCTGCGCTGTCAATTACATCGGTCTGGGTCACTCTGGGACTGTGCATCTGCATTTCGCCATTTTTTTGGAAACCGATATTTGCGAGATTTAGTGATGGTGGGCCACTCTCATTCATATTGATCGCAATTTCTGTTGGGTCGAGTATTCCAGTCCTCTTTCCCAGCTTTGTAGGTCTTGTTGTTTCTGCGGTTATATTTGGGCTATCAGTATTCATGGCTCCGGGTGCAGTCACAAATTTTACTAGAAAAAACCTTCATGAAAACACTTGGGCGTACTCAATCAGCGTTTTTACGATCATTTTTGCATTGGCGCAGACAATAGGTCCATTCGCTGCGGGTGTCTTCGGTGATTGGTTGGAGAATATAGGTGCGAGTTTGTTATTAGCTTCAATGGTTATGATAATTGGAGCAGTCTTCGCATATTCACAAAAGGGTATTAGGTGAAGCGCCATCCTCCTGAGTGAGTTTGAACAAACCTTATTTAAATCTGTAAGGCTAGGGCACACCACTCACGTCAATTCACACCGCCTTTCTTGAGCCATGCCTTGACGACATGTACTGCAAGGCAATGTTCGCAATAACCCCCACTCAAGACTTGTGCAGGCTTCTTACATGACTTGCAGATTTTGTCCTGTTTTATGAGTTTGCTACTTGCGTTAAGCATGCATGATTACCACGTAATTAGAATAAGTTCCTTTACATCATAGGCAATAAAATGACGCTTATGCAGCTTTCTGGGCAGCATCTTGGGAAGTACGTTGTGTATTACGACAAAGGTAAGATTGTGATCATTACACGTAACAAAAACATCGCCCTACACTACAAACAGACCACCAAGACTGCCGCTTGACCCACACCTACGTTACTTGCGTCCTATCAAAAGTGATGCGCCGTCTTTACCTGCACCTTCTGTATGGGGTTCATTTGCAGTAAGAGTGAAAACCTCACCTTCCCTGTAGGTCTTCTGCTCAGCTTTTGTGTGGACATAAAACGATCCAGCCGTGATCAGGGCTTTAACTTCCCAATCGTGATTATGCGTCTCAAGCGAACTGTTGGGCGCTACTGCACGTTCAACGACAGTGAAGCCATCTTTGAGAAGTGTCTCATGAAATGCTTTGATGTTCATTTTAGACAGTGCATGTCATGTCTTGGCCACAGCACATTGGTGACTTGATTTTACCTTCACACTTTGGACATTTAGAAATCTGTACAGTTGTACCGTCATCTAAGGTAAGGTTGTCGTTAACAAGTGGTTCCTTGCAGTCCGAACAACTTGCATCAACACCCATGTTACACGCGCTGCAACGATATGTAGCCATATTAAATCTCCCCAAGAAGTGTTTCCAAAATCAGGTTAACTCCTGTTGAGCGAAGCAGTCCAGTAGTTATTTGCAATGCTCATGAAGCTACAAAGCGCTAAGAAAGTTCTAGCTATGATAAAATGCCAATATTCCAAAATGAACTACCCCATAAAGAACAGCCGCTATTGCTGCATATGTCGCTAATTTGACCAATGTGCGCATATTAAGCTCCTAATCTCTCAAGAATATGATAAACGCGGGCACGTCCAAACCAAAGCGCTTTTGTTTCTGAGGTTTATTTTGGTAGCGACATTCTGAGTCATGTACACGGAGACATCGCACTCTATTTCTTTATTAACAGCAAAATCTCTCCCTAATTTTGTTGTATTCACTGGCCCAGCAGAGACGCACTGTTTGGGCCACTTTTGTTTCTGCTTCCTTATAGTTGACCAGCGATGGCGATAGGCTAGGTTGCGAGAATGAAAAAGCGAAAGAGCCCATGTGTAGATATATGTCAGTTTACTGGCCCAAGCGGTTGGTGCATCGGCTGTGGTCGTACCCGTGCTGAAAGTGCAAAATGGAAAAAGATGAAACCATACGAAGCGAATAAGATCGAAAACAAACTCAAGCAGCGCATGGCTCAAATGGCTAAGCCACCGTCTTCACTATTCTAAACCGGATGGCTGCAGAACTTATTCTTGGCACGTAACATGCACAGCAACGATAGAACTTTTTTCACTGCAGGTGTTGCCTCTCTCCTGATTAGCTACACCCGTTTTTCTTTTTGAGGGCAGGGGAGATTGCCATGATTTCGTGGACAGTTCTTTAAGAGGAAAAGAAAAGACCCCTGCGAGGTCATGGGAACAGCAGAGGTCTTACTTCCCGTTGGACAGAGGGTATTTGAGAAGAGGCCCTACACTACAAGCGACCTCTTCTCTGCTTTTGTCGTTAACCGTCAAATCAACCGACCAGTTTACTTTGATAGTTCCTCAAAGCGATTCTGTAACTTTTTCGACAGGTAGGTACAGATTCGACATAAATCGTATTGCGATCATGGCAGTTGAATGGGTTGCCACAGAGCATGTAGCCTTCAGTCTCAAGCTATGTAACGGAGGAACAAATGAAATACTTTTATCTGATATCATTAACTTTGGCACTTTCCGCGTGTGACGTACCAATCATACCGGGCATCTAAATAAACCAATACAAGGTGGTCTGACGCAACTGTGCCAGACACGCGCCAATAAAATTTGGTTTGGCTCCTGCAGGCCACCTTAGAAAGTCGCTGTGGAGGCGTCCGTTAGGTTCCTTGTTATAATTGTTGTATACCGCTTGGATAAACAAACAGGGAGTTATCACCATGACAAGAATAATTATGCTAGGAACATACTCTAGTGCTGGGCTAAAAGGCCTTATTTCAGGTTCTGATAGGAGGGTAGCGGTAAAAGCGCTGATGAGTGCAGTTGGTGGAACGTGCCACGACATTCACTTTACCAGAGGCAAGTACGACGTTGTCGTTGATTGTACTTTACCGTCACAAAACGCTGTGATGGGTGCTGCTGCCGCTATTAAAGCTTCTGGCGGCTTCGAGATAGCTGACTACGTTGAGATTGTGGATATAGATGCCGTAACAACTGAAGCCCAAAAGATCGCAAAAGCCTACGCTCCACCTAACGGTTGATCTGGCAATCATAACTCGGGTAGCTAAGCGCAATACTTGACCACTCTCTGTGGTAACTTTTGCCGCGCTACGCTGAAGAGCAGTATTGCTGATATTCTCGTATCAGAGCGGCACATCAGAACAATCGTGTGCTGTTTGAAAACGATGCTGTTCAAAAGTAGATCTAAGTTACTTTGGCGACGTTTGAAAATGGAACCAAACACTTATTTTCTTCGTCCCACAAGTGGAAATTTGCTTGGATTAAACTTTCCTTGACGGTCAAGATGTTCATCTCAGCTAGGCTGGGATGATCCTTAATCGCTTTGGTCAGGCGATAGAAGGGGATGCGGCTTGAAAGGTGGTGGATATGGTGGATGCCGATGTTTGCTGTCATCCATTGGAAAAAGCGGGGCAGGACATAGTGCGAGCTGCCAAGCAGGGCGGCATCATGTAGATCCCACTCTGCGTTTTCTTCCCAATAGGTGTATTCGAATTGGTGCTGTACATAAAACAGCCAAACGCCAATCATCGCGGCCAAGAACGTGGTAGGCAAAAAAATGAACAAAACGGGTGCAAGGCCACCAAAATAGTATATTGCAGCAACACTTGCCAAAATCCCAAGGTTCGTTGCCATCGCACTGATCCAAAAGCTTGTGTTTTTCATATACCCAATTGGGAGGCGATTTTGCAGGAAAAACAGATAAGCGGGGCCGATGATGAACAGGGTTATGGGGTTACGATAGAGGCGATATTTCAACCGGCTAAAGGGGGATCGATTTTGATATTCTTTAACTGTCAGTGTATCTATATCGCCGATCCCACGTTTGGTCAAATTTCCAGACGCACCATGGTGGATTGAGTGAGCGCGCCGCCAAACTTCGTAGGGGGTCAGTGTGAACGCACCAAGGATGCGGCCAATCCAATCATTTATGGACTTTTTTTTGAACAGTGTTCCATGTCCACAATCGTGTTGAATGCAAAAAAGGCGCACCAAAAACAGTGAATTCATGCAGGCAATCAGAATTGCTAAGATGGTTGAATATGCCAATACCCACCACGCCAGCGCCCACATCCCGACGAAAGGCACAATAGTTGCGGCAATTTCAAAACTGCTTCGATATTTGCAGGGATGACGGTATTCGGATAACACGCGTGCCCAGTCGCGAGCGTTCTTATTTTCCATAACTGCTTTAATGCCTTTGATTTCAATTTTTATTTTGATCCGCATAACCAACAGGGGCCTATCAAACTCTGCTTGTTGCCGCAACTGAATAGATGACCAAAGGGCAAGAGAGCACAGCAAAGCAGATGAGCGTTTTAATTACCGTCGTAGCCAACCATGTGCTGTTCGCCACGCTCGCGCGCAAGGCGAATTTGTTTTTGGCGTTCACGAAAGCGTTCTTTGTCCGCTTCGGTTGTTTCATTTGCGCACTTATGACAGGCGACGCCGTGTTCATATTCTGAGCGCTCTTTATCTTCGGGCAGGATCGGACGTCGGCAGGCATAACAAAGCTGATGAGGTCCTTCCTTTAATTCATGACTGACAGAGACGCGCGCGTCAAAAACAAAACAGTCACCTTGCCATTTGCTTTCAGCTTCCGGCACTTCTTCAAGGTATTTTAAAATACCACCCTTGAGGTGGTAGACCTCTTCAATTCCTTGGCCCAGTAGATAGTTTGTTGATTTTTCGCAACGAATTCCGCCTGTGCAAAACATTGCCACACGTTTGTTATGAAAACGGTCTTTGTTTTCTTCCCACCATTTTGGAAATTCGCGGAATGATTTGGTATTTGGGTCAACTGCCCCTTCAAAGGTGCCGATGCCCACCTCGTAGTCATTGCGGGTATCAATCACAACGACATCAGGCGCCGAAATTAATGCGTTCCAATCATGAGCATCCACGTAATGACCAACGCGCGCTTTGGGGTCCACATCGGGCTGGCCCATCGTGACAATTTCTTTTTTCAATTTTACCTTCATCCGCGGAAAAGGTGGTAGGCTCGCTGTGCTCTCTTTGTGTTCCAAATCGCTGCACCCAGGCAGGCTTCTCAGATGTGCAAGGATGGCGTCGATACCCGCCCTTGATCCCGCAATCGTGCCGTTAATGCCTTCTCTGGCCAAAAGTAGAGAACCTGTTATGTCCAGTTCATTGCATTTTTGTTGCAGAGGTCCCTGCAGTCCTGCAGGATCTTCAAAACGGGTGAAGTGATAGAGTGCGGCTACTGTAAACATACGCGTCCATTACCTTGAAACTTTAATGATTGGCAAGATCGCAAGTGACGCAGGACTTTTGAAATGAGGTCCGCTGTTTAACGAAAAATACTGACGCGCTTGCTCTTTACGCCTTTGCCGTAACGTCCAACTCTGCGAGCAGATTGGCAAATGACGCCCCGTGCATATCACGATCAAACCGCGTGCCTTGAATTATGGGACGCGGAAAACTGAATTTTACCACGCGCAAATCTGGCATGTCGTATCGTTTTAAGTCAGCCATAGAAATACCCAATGCATGCGCCACGTGTTCGCTGTCGGCGGCAATAAGAGCGCGTTTAAATTCAGCGTCGTCTGAGCAGAATATATCAATCGTGATCCAAAATGGCCCTGCGTTTTTGGACCTTATTTTTTGCGTGATTTCGGCCAGTTTTGTCATGCGCGCACCTGCTCAATCGTCAGGGAAAAGGCCTGCATTGGGTCATCCAATTCCATCACATGGTTCAGGCAAAATTCGTATATTTCGCCACGGTTCATTTCATTAGGTGAAAAGGGAAAGGCGAATGTTGGCATCTCTTCATCATCGGTCAATGGCATGTGGAGCAGATAGGGATTCAGCATTTTTGCCACTTCTTTCGCAACCAGTTCGCTGGGTGCTGTGATAATTCCCAATACGCCAACCTCGGACCCAATTTGCGAATTCAAATCTTGTGCACCCAGCGTGGCATTCAACCCGATGATGCGCAATTCCAGAGTAAAGTCCTCTCCGACTTGTTCTTCGGCTTTCTTGCGACACTTTTCTTCAACGGCATATGTCCAGTTTTGAATGTTTTGCACATATCGCGCCTCTCGGATTAGAGCGAGCGATACGCATTGATATCCGCCACACCGTGCCCCTTCTAGCTTGACGGTGTAGATGTCGCTTGGAAACCATTTGCTGCCTGTGACGCGCACGCGCCTTTCATCCAATGCCGTATAGCTGGCACCCGTAACATCTAGATGACCGCCTGGTTCATATAGCTTTAGCGGGTTTGAATTTTCATACAACATGTGCGCCGAAACGGTATAGGGAGTCGCCCGTGCATTTTGGCCCATGGGTTCGACAGTAAATCCATCTGCATCAAAGGTGATCATAATGGTGCCTGATGACGGATTTGTTGTGGCCAACGCACCGCATTCCCCAATTTTTGCTCCATGCCACGCTCCCCCCGCATGGCATCCACGCAAGAGCGGCAGCGCCGCGATGGTTGCGGTATCTGTTGCGCGCCCTGCGATGATGATTTCCGCCCCGGTATTCAGGGCGGCTTGGATCTGTTCGGCACCCGCCAGTGCGACGATATTGGTGCAGTTTTGCAAAACGGCGTGGTCGATATCGATCAAAGGTTGCAATGGCGTAATACGTCCGTCATCAAACGCGCTTATGACCCGATCGGCTGGCTGACCAGATTTCAAAATGGCAACTGTGACGTCCTGATCTGTTTCTTTTACAATTTCTTTGGTGATGTCCAGTAGCCAATCAACCGCATCATCCGCACCGCATGTTCCTGCTGTTCCGATCACCAAAGGCACATTGGCAATCGCGCGGGCCTGCATCAGTTGGCGCCATTCGGATTTGATGGAACTGCGTGAATATTTTGACGTTCCCGTTCCTAAATAATGCGGACCACTATCGGTTGATCCGCCATCAATTGCGATCAGATCAGGTTTGTGTTCGATCCCCCGCATTAGCGCGTCACGATCGTATCCCAGACCAAGTGCGCCAGAAGGGATCAGAATTTTGGTTGTAGCAGATTTATCCACGGTGCCTCTCTCCTTGGGTGCGCACCTCGGATAGGCGGTTCACCTGACTTATTGCTGAAAGCGGTTTTATGTCATTGATCTTGCACAATGGCATTTTCCCACTCGGCAATGAAATTCTTTTTCTTGAAATAATCTAAATAAACCAGCAACCCTGGACCCATTGAAATGCGGTAAAGCGTGCTTTGCTCTGCGTTATTCAGTGATTGAGTTTTCAGCAGAGATGACACGCCAGAGGGATAGGTTTGAGCAAGGACAAAATCCAAAAACTCTGCAGCCAAAACGGGGTTGTCCGATATTTTGGGGATCAACATCGTGCGCAACATCACGATTGAAAAATCAGATGGCAAAATAATTGTGAATTTGTCTTGGTGAGGGCTTTTTTCCGCGTAGCTTGCCAAGACGTTATAGGCCACCGCTAAATCGCCGTTTACAACGTCATCGATCATTTCTGATGCGCAACAATAAAGTGTTGGATTAAGGGTGCCCATCACTTCGGTCAACCGCCAATAGGTGTCAGATGCACGGGCGTCCTGAGTTGCAAATAAATAGCCCGCGCCGGATTTCCGAATATCATATGTGCCAACACGTCCCTCGAAGCGATCTGGGTTCTGTCGCAAAGCGGTGATCAATTGTTGGCGATTGTGGGGAATGGGGAGCCCATCAAACAGGGCGTTTGAAATCACAAAACCTGCAGGTTCCTGTGTGAAGGCATAAACCATGTCATTCCAAACAGCCCAATCCGGAAGATCTTGGGTTGCAGGTGATGTATGTTTTTGTACAAATCCGTCATTGGCTAGTTTGGTTTGCAAATCCATGGCGCTAGAAATCACGATGTCAAAGGGCTGTTTTTCCAGTGCAATCGCGTTCATGACCTCGGTTGAACTGGCAACGGTATAATCAATCGTAACATCGGGGCGAAACGCGCGGAAAGCATCGATAATGGGTTTGAAATAACTGATATCAGCGGTCGACACGATCCGAAGTGCAGCGATGTCTGTTTCATCCCCAAAAACCGTACGATCTTCGATTTCAAAGGCGCTGGCAAAACTGGCCAAAACCCACATTACAATGGAAAGGATAACGTGACGCATGCGCCTTCTCCTGCGTTATTCGTGAGAATGATTTGACCACCATGCGCACGCATAATGTCATCCACAATGGTCAATCCAAGACCTGATCCGACAATGCCATCTGCGTTTTTGCCGCGCTCAAATCGCTGTAGCAATTGATCAATTTCAGTTTCATCAAATCCGCGCCCTTCGTCATGCACGCGGATGTGGGCGTATCCGTCAGAGTGATCTAGCATAATTGCGATTTTTGTGTCAGAGAAGGTATATTTAACGGCGTTATCAAGAACATTTTGAATGGCATTTTGCACCAGAATTGGATCGCCCTGAATTTTGGTTCGCGTCAATGTTTGTATTCTAATTTCCACATCACGCAATTCGGATATTGGGTGCAAACGGTTCACTGTGTCGAGGATGAGTTCATCCAATTGAATGGTTTCACGGGCCAAATCATCGGTGCGAAACGAAACCATCGCGTGATCCAACAACTGTCCCGCGGTGCGCGAACTTTCATCAACTGCACGTATCATTTCCCGCACGGCAAGGCGGTTTTCTTCCTTTTCAACGCGTCTTAGGGTGACTTCGGCTTGGGTTCGGACGATGGCCATGGGTGTGCGCACTCGGTGTGCGGCCTCTGCGATAAAATCTTCAGATCGGGATAGAGATTTTTGCAATCGGGTCATTAGGGAATTTAGAGATGACACAAGCGGCGCCATTTCTGTCGGGACGGGTGCCGCAACAGGGCTCAAATCGCTGGGGCCGCGCCGTGAAACCGAACCAGTCAAACGGTGCAATGGGCGGATCGTGCTTTGCGCAATAACCATGGCAACCACCATAAATAATAGGAAAAATCCAAATCCAATCGCCAATGATATTCGTGAAATGCGCGCGATAGATAGATTTAATCCAGTCAGGGTTTGTGCCACAGAAATTTCCAGATAGGCTTGCCCGTCAAGCGTTGAGAAACTGCGCCATGTAGAGGCGATGCGAACCTCTTCGCCCAGATACTTGGTTGATTGGAACGCCGTAGTATCTTTTTGTGCCGCGATACGGGGCAGATCGGGATAGCCTGACAAAAATTCATCGTTCAACCGGATTGCATAAAATGCACGCTCATCCGTAACGCTGTCCAACATAGAAAGTGACGAATAAGGCAGATCAATTGAAATGTCGCCCTCAACCACGCGCGCACTATCCAAAATTGAAATGGCAGAGGCAGCAAGGATGTTATCCTGGCTTTCTTGTGCGATTTGTTCGGCGACGGACTGCACCACAACATAAAGCAAAATCGCAATGCTAGCGGCACTTATAAGGAGCATGACCAACAGACGCTGTCTGATTGATCCTTGGATATTTGGAGGGCTTACTGACATTCCAATTTGTACCCCAATCCGCGCACTGTTGTGATGGAGACGTTTGACCCACTTAAATGTTTTCGCAAACGGCCAACATAAACTTCAATCGCATTTTCCGATGCTTCGACGTCATAGGAAAAAAGACGATCCAACAATTGCGATTTTGGAAAAATTTGATTTGGGGCATTGATAAATACCTCAAACAAGCGAAGCTCTTTTGTGCGCAGTTTCACCCCGGTTCCATTGACTCTTAGCGTTGCTGCAAGGGAATCAAATTCAATTTCACCAAAGCTAATCGTGTTTTGTGCAGCCCCTGTTTGACGCCGTAAAACTGCGCGGCAGCGGGCCTCAAGTTCGGAAAAATCAATCGGTTTTACCATATAATCATCCGCGCCCAAATCCAAAATTCCGACGCGATCTGACACCTCGGATCTGGCGGTTAGAACGATCACAGGTGTTCGCGATTTGGCCGATCTATGCTGTTCTAAAAAACTGCGCCCATCCCCGTCAGGCAGCATTATGTCCAATAAAATAAGGTCATATTCCGCAGTGGCCGTGTAATCCCACGCTGTCGTTAGATCGGCCGCATGATCCACAATGTGACTGTCCAAACTGAGGCGTTCGATGACGGCATTTGCCAAGGCTTGATTATCCTCAATCAGAAGAAAGCGCATGTTTCGATTAAGCCCCAATTTAACGTGTCAGGTTTGTGTCAGATTGATCTTTCAAACAGCCAAATCATGTGCGGAATGTTCCGCGAATGTCAAATGGGAGGAAATCAACATGACATTGAAATTCGGTCGTCGCGCCTTTATCGCTGCTGCCGCTGCTATCGGTCTTGCGGGACCCGTAACTGCGGGTGGCCATCAGGTTTTGGACAGCGTCCACTTTTTGATCCCTGGCGGTGCAGGAGGCGGCTGGGATGGCACAGCACGCGGTACAGGCGAGGCTTTGACAGCCGCTGGCCTAGTCGGCTCTGCATCCTATGAAAACATGTCAGGCGGTGGCGGTGGTAAGGCCATTGGATATATGATCGAGAATGCCGATAGCCAGCATGGTACATTGATGGTGAATTCCACACCAATCGTCATCCGTTCTTTGACAGGTGTGTTTCCCTACAACTTCCGCGATCTAACATTGGTTGCAGGAACAATTGGTGATTATGCGGCGATGGTAGTCGGTGCTGATAGCGACATCAATAACATGTCAGATTTGATTGCGGCCTATGATGCAGATCCATCGGGCACCGCAATTGGAGGTGGTTCTGTGCCTGGCGGTATGGATCACCTTGTAGCTGCTATGGCTATGGAAGCAGCAGGTAAAGATTCGTTGAATGTGAAATATATTCCATATGATGCAGGGGGCAAAGCTATGGCTGCGCTGCTCTCTGGTGAAATCAAAGCACTTTCAACAGGTTTTTCCGAAGCGGTTGCACTGGCCAAAGCGGGTGAAGTAAAAATCATCGGTGTCACATCGGATGAGCGTGTGCCTGCTATGGATTCTGCTATGACGATGAAAGAGCAAGGCATCGACACTACATTTGTAAACTGGCGTGGATTCTTTGCAGCACCAGGTTTGCCCGCAGATAAACTTGCTGCTTATCAAGATGCGATCGCAAAGATGTATGACACATCCGAGTGGGAAGCTGTGCGCGCCCGCAATGGCTGGGTGAACATCCACAATCCCGGTGATGATTTCATGACCTTCCTTGAAAGCCAAGAGAAGGTCATCGGTGATCTTATGAAAAAATTGGGCTTCCTATAAGCCTAAGACAAAAACGGGGTAACTCGGACTATGAAAGGTCGGTCGATTGATCGGCCTTTCCACCTAAATAGGGATAAAAAATGGCGTTAGATCGTTGGGTTGCATTGGTTTTGCTGGGGATATGTTTGGCCTACGGTTATACAGCATGGTTCATGATGGACAGCACGCTCCCACCAATTATGAAACGTTTGGCCGTCTGGCCGTCATCCTTTCCTAAGGTCCTTTCAATCGCGGGCATCATCTTATCTTTGATTGTGTTACTGGGCATTGAAAAAGGCGAGGTAAAGTTGGTGAGCATCGATTATCGACGCCTGCACGAATACAAATTGGGTCCGGCGCTTGCCCTGCTGGGATTAATGGTCGCCTATGCTATTTTGCTGCGCCCTGTGGGATTTTTGCTCGCGACATCTGGGTTTTTGATCGGTGGATCTGTAATTCTGGGGGAACGCCGCTGGGTTGTGATGATTTTAGTTTCAGCTATCGCGACGGTCGGGATTTGGTATCTGGTCCAAGAGGTGCTTGGCATCTTCCTACGCCCATTGCCATTTTTTATGGGGACTTGATCAATGCTTGAAGGAATTTTCTTAGGCCTTTCCACCGCGCTATCACTGCAAAACATGTTAATGGTGATTGCAGGGTGTTTGATTGGTACCTTTATTGGAATGTTGCCCGGATTGGGTCCAATGTCGATTATTGCGATTATGATCCCTGTTGCGATCACAATTGGCGATCCAGCCACCGCACTAATTCTGTTGGCGGGGGTGTATTATGGAGCGATTTTTGGCGGCTCTACATCATCAATCTTGCTAAATGCTCCCGGGGTCGCAGGGACAGTAGCAACCAGCTTTGATGGCTATCCAATGGCGCGCCAAGGTAAGGCTGGCAAGGCATTGACCATCGCCGCGATTGCCTCTTTCGCAGGGGGAACAATTGGGGCGATCCTGTTGATGATTTTTGCACCCATGCTTTCGTCGGTCGCATTGTTGTTCCATTCAGCTGAATATTTTGCATTGATGATTGTTGGCCTATCGGCCATCGCGGCCTTTGCGGGTACGGGACAAGTGTCTAAGGCCTTGTTGATGACAGTTCTGGGACTGATCATGGCGACCGTTGGCGAAACTGCGCAATTTAATGCCCCACGCTTTACAATGGGGCTGATGGATTTGCAGTCAGGCTTTGGCTTTATCACCTTGGCAATGGCAATGTTTGCGTTGCCAGAGGCGCTGTATCTAGTTCTGAAACCATCTCGATCTGTACAAGGCGATGGAGGCGAGATCAAAGATTTGCGCATCACAGGAGATGAGGCGAAGAAAATTGCGCCTGTCATTGGGCGACAATCATTGCAGGGCTTTTTCATTGGCGTTCTACCAGGGGCAGGGGCAACCATTGCATCGTTTTTGGGCTATGCTGTGGAACGCAATATCGCAAACGCGGATGAACAGAAGGAATTTGGAAAAGGGTCTATCAAAGGATTGGCCGCGCCTGAAACGGCCAACAATGCGGCCTGCACGGGATCATTTGTTCCTTTGCTGACATTGGGTATTCCAGGGTCGGGCACAACGGCGATTTTGCTGGGTGCATTGATTGCGCTGAATGTGACGCCGGGGCCACGTCTGATGGTAGATGATCCGCAGATTTTCTGGTCTGTGATCATCTCAATGTATATAGGGAACGTGGTGCTTTTGATCCTAAATCTGCCACTCATCCCCTATATCGCCAAGGTTCTGGCTGTTCCTCGGAATTTTTTGATCCCATTCATATTATTTTTCACATTGATGGGAGCTTACATTGGGCAAAATAATTCAACAGAATTGCTTATTTTGGTCGGGTTTGGGGTTTGCGCGACCATTCTGAAATTTGCGGATTATCCATTGGCACCTTTGTTGATCGGGTTTATTTTGGGCACCATGCTTGAGGATAACTTTGCTCGCTCAATGAACCTTTATGATGGGGCATCCTTTATTTGGGAACGCCCGATGACTTTGGGTCTATTGATCTTATCTTTGGTTTTGGTGGTGCTGCCGTCCTATCGCGCACGGCGTGCTCGTCTTCAGTCAGCTGGGATCGCAGATGGCGACTAAGTTCCTGGAAGGCGTTCGTGTTCTTGATCTGACGAACGTCTTGGCAGGTCCCTATTGTTGCTATCAACTGGCGCTGATGGGGGCCGAAGTTATCAAGGTGGAACGCCCAGGATCGGGTGATTTGGCCCGCGTGTTGGGTGCAGATCCTGAACGTAATGCAGCGGGCATGGGAATTAGCTTTCTTGCGCAAAATGCGGGCAAAAAATCCATTACCTTGGACATGAAACATCCCCGCGGGAAAGAGCTATTGAAACAACTGGTCAGGAACGCAGATGTTTTGGTCGAAAATTTCCGCCCCGGCGTCATGGCGCGTTTGGGACTGGATTACGCGATCCTACGTCAAGCAAATCCCAATCTAATCTACTGTGCGATATCTGGGTTTGGCCAAACAGGACCCCGCAAGGTAGATCCTGCCTATGATCAAATCATTCAGGGGTTCGCAGGGGTGATGTCCATTACGGGATCGCCAGAAACCAAACCCTATCGGGTGGGGTATCCAATCTCGGATACCTCGGGGGGTATGGCAGCGGCAATGACAATTGCTGCTGCATTAAACGCCCAACCGCGCGGAGCATTTTTGGATGTATCAATGACGGATGCTGTTCTCTCAGCGATGGGGTGGGTTGTGTCCAACTATTTGATTGGAGGCGTTGAACCCGCAGCGCATGGCAATGAAAACACCACCTCTGCGCCCTCTGGCACCTTTGCAACGGCGGACCAACCCATCAACATTGCCGCAAATCGGGACGAACAATGGGTATCATTGGCCACACACATTGGGCGGACGGATTTGTTGGATCATCC
>JBMTQO010000038.1:0-19998 GCA_049446275.1 Paracoccaceae bacterium
CGCGCCGAGTTTATACTGTAGAACGCCATCGCCCATTGGTACGTGAGGCCACACGTCTGTTCCAAGATCTGGATCTGAGCAATATTACGCCAATCCTAGCAGATGGATCCCATGGGTTACCCGATCAGGCTCCCTTTGACCGCATCATCGTAACCGCCGCCGCCGAAGATCCGCCCGGAACATTGTTATCACAGCTAAAACCGGGTGGAATAATGATTGTCCCCGTTGGCCAATCCGACACGGTTCAAAGCCTTATTCGGGTGACACGAACCGAAACTGGCTTTGATTATGATGACCTACGATCCGTTCGTTTTGTCCCACTCGTTGATGGAATGGGAAAAGATAGCTAGTATAGAGACAAAGAATAAAAACTGAGGCAGATTAACTATATTTATGGGGAACCTTAAAAGATGAGCATAAAGACCCTAAAACCCATTACATGGCGCCTTTCAGCCACGCTATTTCTAAGCGTTAGTGCATGTGGCAACATGGATAATTTCGACATTGACTTGCGCGGTGGGCAATATGACACCACAGAAGCTGCACAGAACGCATCGCGTACGAAACCCATTGCCGATGAACGCGGTGTAATATCCTATCCCACCTATCAAGTTGTAGAAGCGCTTGAAGCGGACACTGTTGGAAAAATTGCCGCGCGCCTGAACATTGCGGCAGCTCCAATTGCGCGATTTAACGGCTTGCAGGTGGATGCGCCACTGGCACGCGGAACTATTGTTGCACTTCCTCAAAAGTTGGAGGATGCGCCCGTTACGATGGCCGAGGAGACACCGATTGATGTGACCGAGCTGGCCAATACTGCGATTGAAAACGCGAAAAGTAACGATCCTGCGAAGACCATTCCAAACAGTGAAGGTATCGAACCCATCCGCCACAAAGTGGTGCGTGGCGAAACCGCCTTTACCATTTCGCGACTGTACAACGTAACAGTCAGCGCCTTGGTCGACTGGAACAATTTAGACGGCAACCTAACCGTGCGCGAGGGGCAATATCTGTTGATCCCTTTGCCCGCAGAAACAGTAGCAATAGCTCCCCCAACGACAACCCCTGGTGCTGGAAGCCCAACGCCACTTCCACCCAGTTCAACAACTCCCCTGCCCGAGCCAGAACCCGAGGTTGTTGCGAAACCAGAACCCAAGCCAGAACCCGTTGCAGTCTCCAGCGGTGGACGCATGGGATATCCTGTTAAGGGCAAAATTATTCGGGAATATGCCAAGGGTAAAACCGACGGCATCGATATTTCATCCCCTGCCGGCACAACCGTTGTCGCCGCCATGGATGGAGTCGTAGCGGCCGTCACAATGGATGTTAATCAGGTGCCAATCGTTGTTGTGAAACACGAGGATAACCTGCTCACCGTCTATGCAAATCTATCGGATATTGTGATCGCGAAGGGAGACAACCTACTACGCGGTCAGGGTATTGCCAAGGTTCCAGCGGGCAATCCATCCTATGTTCATTTTGAAGTACGCAAAGGGTTAGAGAGTGTTGATCCGATGGATTACCTGAACTAACCGGCTGCCATTTGAAAATTTTTTGGCCGCTGTTTCATCGCAGCGGCCATTTTCTTTCAATCAGGACAAACGCACGCCTTTGCGACCTGCAAGGTCCACGAAATACTGCCATGCCACACGTCCCGAACAGGATCCGCGCGTGCGGTTCCATTCGATGGCCTCGGCGCGAATGACATCTTCATGCTCAACCACACCGTAAGCCTTACAATAGCCAAAGATCATGTCAAAGTAATCGTTTTGTGAACACGGGTGAAAGCCCAGCCATAGGCCAAAGCGATCTGATAGGGATACCTTTTCTTCGACTGCCTCAGATGGGTTGATCGCACTGCTTCGTTCGTTTTCGATCATATCGCGCGGCATCAAATGACGGCGATTAGATGTGGCGTAAAGAATTACGTTTTCTGGCCGTCCCTCGATGCCGCCATCCAAAACGGCTTTAAGCGATTTGTAATGTTCATCATCATGCGAAAAGCTTAGATCATCGCAGAACAAAACAAACCGATGGTCACTGTTGCGTAGATGGTTCAATAGGCGTCCAACCGTGGGCAAATCTTCGCGCTGTAATTCAACAATTTTCAAGGGATGGCCCTGCGCATTCATTGCGCCATGGATCGCCTTAACCAAAGACGATTTACCCATGCCACGTGCCCCCCACAATAGGGCGTTGTTGGCCGAATATCCTTTGGCAAACTGCAAAGTATTCTGCATCAATGTATCACGCGATCGATCTACGCCCACCAATAGGGACAGATCCACACGTGAAACAGACGGGACAGGGGCCAGACGATCAGGATCAACATGCCAAACAAAGGCATCGGCTGCGTCAAAATCAGGCGCCGCCGCAGGTGCTGGTGACATACGCTCCAACGCATCCGCAATGCGCTTTACATCAACTTGATTCATGGACCCACCTGCTAAATTCTTGGACTATTTTGTTTCTTTTTCGTCGTCTTCGTCGAATTCTTTCATCAATGGATCATCGAACTCTTCTTCGTCGTCGTCGTAATAGCCATCGGCGTGCAGCTGTTCTTCACGCTTTGTTTCGACACGACGCACAAGGAAGATTGAGATTTCATAAAGTCCGTAAACAACAACAAACAAGATCACTTGGGTAATCACATCAGGTGGTGTCACGATAGCTGCAAGCACCAGAATGCCGATGATCGCGTATTTACGCACATTGCCCAATCCTTCGGCGCTAACCAAACCCGCTTTGCCCATTAAGGTCAACAATACAGGCAATTGGAAACACAAGCCAAACGCGACAATAAATTTGATCGTAAGGCTTAGGTATTCTTGGGCAGAGCCTTGAAACGCAATCCCTGCGATGGCGTTGCCTTCTGTATCTTGGGATAAATCGGTACCAGCCTGCTGGAACCCAAGGAAGAAGTCAAACGCGAGCGGTGTTACAACGTAATACGCAAAAGATGCACCCAGCATGAACATGAAAGGCGAGGCAATCATAAATGGTAGGAAGGCATTCTTTTCTGTTTTATAAAGACCAGGCGCCACAAAGCGCCACATTTGAAACGCGATGTAGGGAAACGCAAGGATCAAACCACCCAGTAGCGAAATTGAAACCGCGACAAAGAAACCCTCCTGCAGTTTAATCAAAATCAAACCACAGTCCGCATGCCCACGGGCCGTCATTGCAGAACAGAGAGGTTCTGTTAAAAAGTTGAAAATCGGGTTCCACACCGTGAAACAGATTATCATCCCTACGATGAACGCGGACACAGAATAAATCAAACGCTGACGCAACTCAGCAAGGTGTTCGATCAGCGGTGCAGTTTTGGAGTCTAGGTCGTCAGTGCTCATTCACTATCCTTGGCGGATTTTGGTGCCTCTGCCGCTGGCTCGGGTGTCGCAGGCGTAAGCTCTGCTGGTGCGCTTTCGGCAGTAGCCGATTCTGCATCACGTTTTTCCTGTGCACGTTTTGCCGTTGCTTCGTGGATTTTCTTGGCCGCTTCGGCACGCTCGGCGGCCAATTTCCCAGTTTCACTCTCAGGGGTCCATTTTGTAAATTCTGACGCAGCGTCTTTGACGCTATCAAAGCCCGTTTGCATGGGGTTGGTTGCGGCCTTCAGCGTTTTACTGATGTCGCTGACGCCTGCATCATCGGCGGCCTCATTCATCGCACTACTAAATTCGCGCGCCATACCTTTTAGCCGCCCAACGAACTGTCCGCCCTTTTTAAATAGGACTGGTAAATCTTTGGGACCAACTACGATAAGCGCCACGATCCCAATGACCAGCAGCTCGGTCCAACCCAGATCAAACATGGATTATACCTTGTCTTTTTCTGTCTCTGGTGTGACATCTTTGGCTAGCTCAGCTGCTTCTTCTTTTGCGCTATCTTCGCCTTCTTTGACGCCACGTTTAAAGCTTGTGATACCTTTGCCAACTTCGCCCATCAAGCCACTGATCTTACCGCGACCAAATAGAACCAATACAACAACCGCAATCAGCAGGATGCCCGGCAAACCAATGTTATTTAGCATGTCTTTCTCCTCGTGTTCGCGACCTGGGCCGCATCCTTTGAATATTCCACATCTATTCATTAATTCTGTCGGATTAAAGTCGATAATTTCCCAAACAGAAAGAAAATTTTAAAAATCTTGCACAGGGCGCTCCACTTTCACCCAAGGATTCTGAAAAAGACTTCTGTAAGAAGCTATTTTGCTTCAAAAACAAAGCATCGGTCGCGCGGCACCGTCAACCACATCGCCTGTCCTGCTTTCGGCAAAAATACGCTAGGAACAGTGGCTATTATCCGCGCACCATCCGTTTCAAGGCGAAATTCAATCAGACTGTAACTGCCTAAAAATCGTGCACGTTCAACATGGGCACGCGCGGCGACGCCTTGGCTCGCTGTTGGGTTTGGACCGCGCCCTGCGCGATCAAAATCGATTCGCACATGTTGCGGACGAAATACAATGTCTACCTGTGATCCATCCTTGATCCCAGGTGCCAAAAACTGGCCAAATGCAGTATCGGCAAGCGATCCTTTAATCGTGGCGCGCACCTCATTTATATCCGAGAAAAAGGCAACAGCGCGTTTATCGACGGGTGCGTTATAGATGTTATAGGGTGCCCCGCGCTGCACGATTTGGCCCGCCCGCATCAATGCAATTTCATCGGCCATGCGCATCGCCTCATCAGGTTCATGGGTGACCAAAACAACGGCAGTGTTTTCGGCCTTTAGCAGTGCAAGGGTTTCGTCACGGATGTCGTCGCGCAACCTATTATCTAGCCCCGAAAACGGTTCATCCATTAGCATAATGCTGGGTCGCGGAGCCAATGCACGGGCAAGGGCGACACGCTGTTGTTCGCCCCCCGACAGGGTATGGGGAAATTCTTCGATCATATGTGCCAGACCAACTTTTTCAAGCAATTCAATCACACGGACACGTTTTTGCGCCTTGGCTCCGCCTAAACCAAATGCGATATTTTCCGCTACAGATAAATGGGGGAAAAGGGCGAAATCCTGAAACATCAATCCGATAGATCGTTCTTCGGGCGGGACAGAAGTACGGATGTCGCAAATCAATTTACCATCCACCCAAATTTCACCACTGTTTTGTTGATCGATCCCTGCGATCATTCGCAGCGTTGTGGATTTCCCACAGCCCGAAGGCCCCAGCAAACAAGTAACCTGCCCCGGCATAACGGACAGGGATACGTCATGCACCACATGCGTATCTCCAAAACGACGCGTCAGATTTTTAATCTCTAATCTGGGTATCGATTGCACTGCCTGCTGCCTTTTTCCGATAAAACTTATCAGGATTAGAGTCGTGGATATCAGCATCGCATGATCTGCGCAACCATCGCCGAGACAGTTTTGACGAGTGATACATCTCACCAAAATCATCATCCCCGCTTAATTGGGACGGGGATTTTTCAACGACCAATAGGAAGTAAGCCGCGTTACATCGTCATATTCGTAGCACCGCCATCCAACAGAACGTTTTGCCCAACCATGAAACCCGCATGTTGCGAACACATGAACGCACATGTGGCCCCAAATTCTTCCAAAGTTCCGTATCTACGTGCAGGGATCGTCGCCTGACGAGCGGATTTGGCCTCTTCTATCGTAATCCCTGTATCGAAAGCTACCTTACCATCCAATGAAATCGCGCGATCCGTCGCGTGGATGCCCGGCAGTAGATTGTTGATCGTCACACCGTGGGGGGCAACCTGGCGCGATGTGCCCGCGACATACCCTGTTAGCCCTGCACGCGCAGAATTCGACAATCCCAACTGTGGGATCGGCGCACGTACAGATTGCGAGGTGATGTTGACGATGCGCCCCCACCCTTGCTTCATCATTCCCGGCAATACCGATTTAATCAAGGTGATGGGCGTCAACATGTTGGCATCAATGGCCGCAATGAAATCGTCACGGGACCAATCGCTCCATAACCCAGGGGGAGGACCACCCGCGTTTGTGACCAGAATATCAGTAGTGCCAGTCTTATCGAAAACGGCAGCGCGGCCTTCGTCGGTTGTGATATCGGCCGCAACTGCGGTGACTTTCACCTGAAAACGGGTGCGAATTTCTTCGGCCGTTTTCTCTAAAGCCTCTGCGCCCCGTGCATTTAGCACCAAATCAACCCCTGCCTCAGCCAAGGCCAAAGCACAGCCTTTGCCCAATCCCTTAGAGGATGCACAAACCAGTGCTTTTTTACCTGCAATACCCAGATCCATCTCTATCGACCTCTCAAATTAAATTACTATTTTTTTTACTATGGCGCATTTGCCTTTTTAACAGTACCCCAAAGCCAATGTCCAAGATTCGAGTTTTGACAAATTTTACAACATAATTGGAATAAGAGCGAAGATTAACTGCGTTCGATGAATACCTTGAACCTGTTGCGACAGGCCTCTTCCGGTTAAAATTCGTTTTTCCAAGCATTCTGAACGCCCAAGAGTTGCCAAGAGAAGATGCGCGCAATATAGGCAAGTCATGACACAAATCGCCTCAAATCGCCCCGACCTACCGCCAGAAATTGGCCGCCGCCGCACATTTGCGATTATTTCGCACCCAGACGCAGGCAAAACGACTTTGACGGAAAAGTTTCTTTTGTTTGGCGGTGCTATCCAAATGGCCGGCCAAGTGCGCGCCAAAGGTGAGTCCCGACGCACACGTTCGGATTTCATGCAGATGGAAAAGGATCGTGGTATTTCAGTCAGTGCCTCTGCCATGTCTTTTGAATACCATGATTTCCGTTTCAACCTTGTTGACACACCGGGCCATAGCGATTTTTCCGAAGACACCTATCGCACACTCACAGCCGTGGATGCTGCCGTAATGGTGATTGACGGTGCAAAGGGTGTCGAAAGTCAAACCCGCAAACTGTTCGAAGTTTGCCGCCTGCGCGATCTTCCGATTTTGACCTTTTGTAACAAGATGGACCGCGAAAGCCGCGAAACATTTGAAATAATCGATGAAATCCAAGAAAATCTTGCAATCGATGTCACCCCCGCCAGTTGGCCTATTGGGGTCGGCAGTGAATTTTTGGGTTGTTATGATCTTTTAAACGACCGACTGGAATTGATGGACCGCGCCGACAGAAACCGTGTTGCGGAAAGCATTAAGATTAAAGGATTATATGACTCAAAACTGAAAGAGCATGTGCCCAAACATCTTTTGGAAAAATTCCTAGAAGAGGTTGAAATGGCCCGCGAGCTTTTGCCAACCCTAGATCCCCAAGCGGTGTTAGAGGGACACATGACACCCATTTGGTTTGGATCAGCGATAAATTCCTTTGGCGTCAAAGAATTGATGGACGGCATCGGAAGATACGGGCCAGAGCCGCAAATTCAATCCGCAGATCCCCGTCAAATCGCACCAGAAGAACCCAAAGTTTCTGGATTTGTCTTTAAGGTGCAGGCCAATATGGATCCAAAGCATCGCGACCGTGTGGCCTTTGTCAGACTGGCCTCAGGGCATTTCAAGCGGGGTATGAAACTGCTTCATGTGCGCAGTAAAAAACCAATGGCCGTGTCAAACCCTGTTCTGTTCCTTGCCGCAGATCGTGAATTGGCTGAAGAGGCATGGGCAGGCGATATCATCGGCATTCCAAACCACGGACAATTGCGCATCGGCGACACCCTGACAGAAGGGGAACAGATCCGCGTTACGGGAATCCCATCGTTTGCACCCGAGCTTTTGCAAGCCTGCCGCGCAGGCGACCCGATGAAGGCAAAGCATCTCGAAAAAGCGTTGATGCAATTTGCCGAAGAAGGTGCCGCAAAAGTATTTAAACCAACCTTTGGATCAGGCTTTATTGTCGGAGTCGTGGGTGCATTGCAGTTTGAAGTTTTGGCAAGTCGCATTGAATTGGAATATGGGCTACCCGTACGTTTTGAGCAGTCCCAGTTCACCTCAGCCCGTTGGGTGCAGGGTGATAAACAGTCCCAAGACAAATTCGCAGCGACAAACAAACAGCATATCGCAACCGACCACGATGGCGACATGGTATTCCTGACGCGGTTGCAGTGGGATATTGATCGGGTTGAACGCGATTATCCGGATGTTAATCTGACCGCGACAAAGGAAATGATGGTGTAAGTGTGACAATGTCTTTGGAATTACTGACAGGGGCCGTTTTGATAATGATGAATTTTTGTATGTGCCAAGTCACGCAAATGAGGGCATAATGTTAGCGCATATGTTCGACGATGTCATGTGTGCATGCGCCCTATCCGTAGATTATTTGGGACCAGACAAACATGATTAAATGGGTCCGGACGAGTTCAAAAGGTTGACCACGCATTTTTCCCGCCGCCGTTAAATCAGCACGCGATCCCATCCTGAATTTGGGGTCAAGGTTTGGGGTTGGCTCCTAAGCCATCTAGGTGGTAGGTGCTTTTTCCGCAACGTAGCCGAACTTGTGGCGCCGCGCATGCATTTTGCGACTATTCAACACTTAATGACACAAAATCAAACAATGGCTCATTAGGAATTGGCTTATTATAACACTGATAGATCGGAGAAAATTTAACGAGCATATCAACATCGCCTCGCCTCGGGATAATATCTTGAGGAAATTTGAAGCGACAAAGCATTTGAAATAGAACCTGCCCGCCTGAACGACATCCTAAAAGATTTGGAACAAAGCGAAGGTGTCGCAGGCGTGAAAAGACTGTGTCACGCATTTTGCATTGCCATGCCCGAGTTGGCTGCGCGATTTTAGTAATGTGATCTGTATTGTTTGTATAAGTTTAACTTGGACACCAAACGGACACAGTATTTTCCAAATTTTTCAATTTGATATGGGCCAAATGCCGTATGCATTGACGTTAGGATAGGTTATAGCGTAGAAGCAACGCATAGAGCGCGCCCTGTGCGAGGTAGGCCGCGCAACGACGATCAGACGCGCGGGCCAAAAAGTGTCCGTAACAAACGGATACACATGACCACATTTGCTGATTTGGAGCTAAATCCAAAAATTTTGAAAGCCATCACTGAGGCTGGATATGAAACCCCGACCCCAATCCAAGCGGGCGCAATTCCCGCCGCATTGAAGGGTAAGGACGTTCTGGGCATCGCCCAAACGGGAACAGGAAAAACCGCAAGCTTTACATTGCCGATGATCCATATGCTAGCGCGGGGGCGCGCGCGTGCGCGCATGCCGCGTTCCTTGGTGTTATGCCCAACACGTGAATTGGCGGCCCAAGTTGCTGAAAACTTTGACACCTATTCTAAGCATTTGAAACTGACCAAGGCACTATTAATTGGTGGGGTTAGTTTTAAGGATCAGGATGCATTAATCGATAAAGGCGTTGATGTTTTGATCGCGACCCCTGGTCGTCTACTTGATCATTTCGAACGTGGAAAACTTTTGTTAACAGGCGTGCAAGTCATGGTGGTTGATGAAGCAGACCGCATGTTGGATATGGGATTTATACCCGATATCGAACGTATCTTTGGCCTGACTCCGTTCACGCGTCAAACGCTATTCTTCTCTGCCACGATGGCCCCAGAAATTGAACGTATAACAAATATGTTCCTCTCGGGTCCCGAACGAATCGAGGTGGCACGTCAAGCGACAGCGTCCGAAAATATCTCACAAAGTGTTGTGATGTTTAAAGGCACCCGAAAGGATCGTGAAGGGTCGCAAAAACGCCAGTTATTGCGCGCCTTGATCGATCAAGAAGGGGACGCACTGACCAATGCCATTATCTTTTGTAATCGCAAAACAGATGTGGATATCTGCGCAAAGTCACTAAATAAATATGGGTATCAGGCCGCGCCAATCCATGGTGATTTGGATCAGGCGCAGCGAATGAAAACCTTGGATGATTATCGCGAAGGGCGCTTGAAATTTCTTGTCGCATCAGATGTTGCGGCGCGGGGTTTGGATATACCATCGGTTAGTCATGTCTTCAACTTTGATGTTCCAGGACACGCCGAAGATTACGTGCACCGCATTGGCCGCACAGGTCGCGCTGGACGATCCGGTAGCGCATTCATGATCTGCGCAAAGCGTGACGAAAAAGCGTTCGCCGCGGTCGAGGCATTGATCCAGAAGGAAATCACGCGACTGGATATCCCAGCGGCCCTAATAGAGGAATGGACGCCGAAGAAAAAGCCAGCGCATGAAAAGCCATCCGAACCTGCACAAGCACGTGAGCCAATAGCTGAGGCAGCCGAAAAGCCAAACAATCAAAACAAACGTCGCAAAGATCGGTGTGGTGGCGGCAACTCGGTTGTCGGCATGGGAGAGCACATGCCCAGCTTTATTGCTCTAAGCTTTCAGGAACGCCGCGCCAGCTAATTTGGCATGCTTTGATCAAAGTACTGATCAAACACGGTTTTACTATGAACGCTAGATAGCGAGTTTCGATGGCCATGCAACTCTCTAGTGAACTAGTACACATGACGCGAAACTATAATACAAGCTTGGCGCAATTACTGAGCGCAGATGACGCTAGCTATCCACAATATGCGGTTTTAGACCATATTTTATGCATTGAACCCTGAGCGGAAACCAATAGTCAAATTTCCTACACTATCGAAGTTTTGCAATCCGCGGTTACCAAAATTGTCAGGAAATTTTCAGATCATGGATTATTAAAAGTTTCACGCACAGAAACAGATCGCCTTCAGAAAAGCGTGTCCAATCACTACAGAGGGTGCCGCATTCATTGGTAACTTGCAGGCTATTTTGATATCCGACGTGCCAGAGTGTTTTTCAGATCGGCCCAAAAACTAGACAACTTTTTCGATCAAACTCACAACTTCCACACATGGCTAGAAGGGGCTCGCGTCTGCCCTTACATCAGACGCGAAATCACAATCGACACTTCTGGTTTTTTACCTATTTCAGTTTGACAGGTTTGACGCGCGATGCGTTTGATAGCATCTTCCAACTTATCGTCATTAGTAATTGTTTTTTGGTCTGCACGGCCAATAAACTGGCCTAGATCTTCTTCAAGAGCGTCAACCAACGGCGCATTCGATGCTCCGATCTCTGGCAATCCGCGCACTTCACACCACGGTTCACCAATCATCTCATCCTCTTCGTCCAAGATCACGGTCACAATCACATGGCCGTAGAGGGCCATACGCAAACGATCACGGATCACGCCATCTAACGCGCCAATTTGGGTTGATCCATCCAAATACATACGCCCTGTTTCAACATATTCTGTGACCTTTGGACGATTGCCAGACAGATCCAACATCATTCCGTTTACGCAAATCAGGGAAGCGTAGTCTGCATTTTCCGCAATTTTTGCATGTTCTCGCAAATGACGGTGTTCTCCGTGCATTGGGATAACCATTTGCGGTTCAATGATCTTATGCATTTCCATCAAATCAGGACGATTAGCGTGACCAGAGACGTGATAATCCCCCATTCGGTCGGTCACCACGTCAACACCTTGTTCCGAAAACTGGTTCATGATGCGAATAACATCGCGTTCGTTTCCAGGAATGGTCGAGGAAGAGAACAAAACCATGTCTCCCTCTTTCAGGGAAATGCCCTGAAACTTACCATTAGCCAATTGCGCCGTTGCTGCGCGACGTTCGCCCTGGCTGCCCGTGCAAAGCAACATCAAATTCTGGCGCGGGATGTCCTGTGCTTCATCCGAACTGACCACGGATGGAAAATCCTCTAAGACACCCGTTTCCAACGCTGCCTGCACCATCTTTCGCATGGCCCGCCCCATCAGACAGATAGAACGACCTGAACTGGTCGCAGCCTCGGCCAAGGTTCGCAAACGAGCCACATTGCTGGCGAATGTCGTTGCTACAACCATCGCAGGTGCATCCGCAATCAATTCGGCAATGGATTCTTTTAAAGTTGCCTCTGATCGACCTGAGTGCATAGAAAACACGTTCGTGCTGTCACATACCAATGCCTTGATCCCATTTTTTGCGATATCCCTGAACATCTCACGGTCAAAGGGTTCACCGACGCCTGGATCTGTATCGATCTTGAAATCACCCGAGTGCAAAACGCGTCCATCTGGAGTATCAATGACCAAGGCACTACTTTCTGGAATGGAATGCGAAATCGGGGCAAACCCCACCTTAAACGGGCCGACATCCACAGTTTCAGGCCATTTCATCACTGTTTTAACATTGCGGGGACTGTGACCGTGATCCTCCATCTTCATCCGCGCCAAATGCGCGGTAAATGGACGAGCAAATACTGGGGCCCCCAATTCAGACCATAAATGCCCCACAGCGCCAACATGATCTTCGTGTGCGTGGGTGATAAAGATTGCGTCAATCTGATTGCGGCGTTCCTTAAGCCACGTGATGTCAGGGAAAATCAAATCCACACCGGGGGTGCTATCCATATCGGGAAAGGTCACGCCCAAATCGACAACGATCAATCTTTCTTTGCCTGGTACGCCGTATCCATAGACATAAGTATTCATGCCAATTTCACCTGCACCGCCCAAGGGCATATAGATTAATCTATCGCTCATTTGTATCTTTATTCCTGATTATGATCGTGTATGAGGCGTAGACCATGCATGGTCAAATCGTCCTCGAAGAAATCAAATAGTTTTTCTGCGCCCTGAAACAATGGGGCAAGGCCGCCTGTTGAGATAACTTTCATCTTTTTCCCATGTTCTGCGCGGATACGTGCGCAGATCTCTTTAATCAACCCCACATACCCCCAGAACACACCTGATTGCATACAAGCGACAGTGTTGGTACCAATCACGGCCTGCGGTTTGGCAATGTCTACATGCGGCAGCGCTGCGGCCTGTTGATGCAGCGCCTGAAGCGATAGGTTCACACCTGGGGCAATCACACCGCCAATATAGGCCCCATCTGCGGCCACAACGTCAAACGTGGTGGCCGTGCCGAAATCAACAATGATTAGATTGCCACCGAATAAATCGTGACCAGCGACAGTATTCACCAAACGGTCTGGTCCGACGCTTGTTCCCGCGTCAACGCGCACATCGATGGGAAGTTGACAATCAGGCTTTCCTACAACCAAGGGTCGTGTTTTGAAATAGCGATCTGCCAACACACGCAGGTTGAAAACAACGCGCGGAACAGTTGACGAGATAATCACATCCGTAATATCGGCCTTTACACCTTGCAAATTCATCAAGGAACTGAGCCAGACAAAATATTGATCTGCAGTGCGCTGATGTTCCGTTGCCGTGCGCCATTTGGCAATAAAAGCCTTGCCGTCCCAGATCGAAAAAACCGTGTTTGTATTCCCACAGTCAATAGCCAATAACATTGTAGCGTCCTCTAGAAGTAGATATCCGCAGCCGCAATCGCTCGACGGCCGTTCTGTGTATCCAGTATCAGATGTCCTGACTGATCAACACTGTCAAATCGCCCCACGTACTCATCGCGCTGCGTACGCGCCGTGATCATCTGCCCGATATTAGCCGCACGCTCTAACCATGCGGTGCGGATCGGTTCAAACCCATAGGCGTTGAATTGCGCTTCTCTTTCAGAAAACGCAGAAGCGAGGGTGGGCAAAAACGCCTCTGGTGTGATGGTCTGCCCCGTTAAACCATAAATTGATGAAGGGGGCAGCGCACGTCTTTCCAAATTAGATGCATCAGGCGAATTTTTCAAATTGACCCCAACTCCGATAGCCAGTGCCATTTGCCCCGCAGAAAGGGCAACAGTTTCCAATAAAATACCTGCGACCTTGGCCCCATTTAGGAGTGTATCATTGGGCCATTTTAATTCGCAAGTGATCTGATTTGGAAAAAGAGCTTCAAAGCTGTCCGCAAGGGCAAGCGACATCACGAATGAGCGCAGCGCAAATAAATGCGGATCCCCCTTTGGAAAAAGCAGCAAGGTGCCTGCAAAATTCCCCTCAGGGTCCACCCACCTGCGCCCACGGCGACCACGTCCCTGCGTTTGCTTTAGTCCCAGAAGCCAAGTCGGTCCGCTTACCGTTTTGACAATCCGGAATGCCTCTGCATTTGTACTATCGACCGAAGCAAGAATGCGCCGGTCATATCCTATTGGAAAATTATTGAACAAGCGCTGCTGCTGCCGCGATTGCCGCGCCTTTTAGACCAAAGAAGTTTACAATACCCACAACCGTTGCAATCGCAGATACCGAAACGAAAGCCGTCAGCATAGGTGTTGTATAATCATCCAACACCTCGTCCTGTTCAGAGCCAAACCACATCAGATAAATGATGCGCAGGTAGTAATAGGCACCGATCACCGATGCGATCACACCCGCAATCGCCAACCAAAGAAGGTCCGCGGCATATGCTGCCTGCAGCACATAAAGTTTACCAAAGAACCCGATTGTGCCGGGAATTCCCGCCAACGAAACCATCAACACCATGACGGCCAATGACTTGCCCGGCTTGGTTTTTGCCAAAAGGTTAAGAGATTGAATATCTGTAACAGGTTGCCCGTCCTTTTCCATCGTCATGATAAAGGCAAATGTGCCGATGTTCATAATAACGTAGAACGTCATGTACATTAACATGGCCTCAACACCGTAGGCCGTACCCGCGGCAAGCCCCATCAAGGCAAATCCCATATGTGCGATTGATGAATACGCCATTAGACGTTTGATATTTGTCTGACCAATGGCAGCAACCGCACCAAGGAACATTGAAAGCAAGGAAATCAAAACAATAACCTGCTGCCAATCTGTCTTGGCGTGACCAAATGCATCGTGCATGACCCGCGCAAACAAGGCCATCGCCGCAACCTTTGGCGCCGTTGCAAAAAACGCTGTGACGGGTGTAGGCGATCCTTCGTAAACGTCAGGAGTCCACATGTGGAACGGTACCGCTGACACCTTGAATGCAAGCCCTGCGATGACCAAAACCAAACCGATCATCAAACCGATTGATCCGCCATGTCCCGCGGCATCAATAATCGTGGCGAAATCTGTACTGCCCGTGTAGCCATAAACCAGCGATGCACCGTACAGAAGAAGACCAGAAGACAACGCACCAAGCACGAAATATTTCATCCCTGCCTCAGTTGATTTCACACTGTCTCTACGGAACGATGCCACCACATAAAGCGATAGCGATTGCAATTCTAGCCCCATGTAAAGTGACATCAAGTTGCCTGATGACACCATCATCATCATCCCCACAACCGACAAAACGATTAGTATCGGATATTCAAATTTCATCAAGTTACGACGGCGCATGTAATCAACGCTCATCACAAGCACGGCTGCCGCGGATAGAAGGATGACCACCTTGGCAAAACGGGCAAAACCATCATCGATAAACATGCCGTTGAACGCGGTTTGCGCCGATACGCTTTCGGATGAAATCAAAAACGCAACGATTGCGAATAGTATGGAAGTTAACCAACACAGTGTCGTCGCCAGTTCATCTTTGGCCGTGTAAACCGCACCTACCAGCGCAAGCATCGCATAGACCGAAAGCATGATCTCAGGCAGGATGATATTAAGATCGGAAATGATCATGTCCTTCTAGCTCCTAATGCGTGTTTGCTACGTTTGCGACTTGGCCTAGGCCCGCGTCAAGCAATGCGGCGTTGTAGTTTAAAACAAGATTTTCGACTGCGGGCGCAATCACATCAAGGGCAAGCGCAGGATAAACGCCCAACAACAGTGTCATGACAACGAGTGGTGCAAATACAATGCGTTCACGTGCGCCCATATCTGTGATTGATTTCAGGCTTTCTTTTATCAGATCCCCCATCACAACCCTACGATATAGCCACAGGGCATAGGCCGCCGACAGAATCACACCCGATGTTGCGAACAAGGCAACCCATGTGTTTACCTGGAAAATACCCATCAATGTTAGGAATTCGCCAACAAATCCTGATGTCCCTGGCAAACCAACGTTTGCCATCGTAAAGAATAAAAAGATGAGCGCATAGGCAGGCATGCGGTTCACCAAACCACCATAGGCGTCGATTTCACGCGTGTGCATGCGATCATAAATGACGCCCACACAAAGGAACAATGCACCCGAAATAAATCCATGGCTGAGCATTTGGAAAATCGCTCCATCAATACCCTGTTGGTTGGCCGCGAAAATTCCCATGGTCACATATCCCATGTGCGCAACCGATGAATAGGCGATCAATTTTTTCATGTCCTCTTGGACAAGAGCGACCAGTGATGTGTAAACAATCGCAATTGCTGACATCCAAAACACCAGATCCGCCATCACTGCTGAACCAACGGGGAACATTGGCAAGCTAAAGCGCAAGAACCCATATCCGCCCATCTTCAACAGGATCGCAGCCAGAACAACAGACCCCGCTGTTGGCGCCTGAACGTGTGCGTCGGGCAACCATGTGTGCACTGGCCACATTGGCATTTTCACTGCGAATGATGCAAAGAAGGCCAAGAACAACAATGTCTGCATGCCACCCACGACGTGAATACCAAGGACGCTGAAATCCTCAGAAACGAACTGATGTGTTATCAATGTTGGAATGTCGGCTGTGCCTGCGTCTGCATACATTGCGATCATCGCAATCAGCATCAGCACTGATCCCAATAGCGTATAAAGGAAGAATTTAAACGATGCGTAGATGCGGTTTTTACCGCCCCAAATCCCGATGATCAGGAACATTGGGATCAATCCTGCCTCAAAGAATAGGTAGAATAAAACCAAGTCCAATGCCATAAAAACGCCCAACATCAACGTTTCCAACAATAGGAACGCAACCATGTATTCCTTGACCCGCGTGGTCACCCCCCAGGACGCATAGATCACCAATGGCATCATGAATGTGGTCAGCATCACAAACAGAATGCTGATCCCATCAACACCAAGTTTATAAGTCAACCCCATGACCCACTCTGCCTCATGGACCAACTGGAACCCAGTGTTCTGGGGATCAAAATCGCCCAGCATCAGAACGCTCGCCACAAAGGTAATAACCGTCGCGATCAAGGCAACCCAACGGGCATTGTTGGCCGCCGCTTCATCGTCATCGCGCAGGAACACCAACAGGATCAGTGCCGCAACAGCAGGCAAAAACGTAATAATGGAAAGGATCATGCCAGCCATCTTAGTGGGTTCCTCCGTTGAAGGTCATCCAAGTGATTAGAACGACAATGCCAAGCACCATCGCGAGTGCATAAGTAAAGATGTAACCAGACTGCGCGCGACCGGCAAGGCGGGTAAAGAATGGGATAATTCCCATTGCGACCCCGTTGATTGTGCCATCGATTGTGTTTTCGTCCCCACGCTTCCACAAGAAACGGCCAAAGGCCTTTGCAGGACGCACAAAAATCGCGTCATAGATTTCATCAAAGTACCATTTGTTCAATAGGAACATATACAATGGACGCTGCGCCTCGGCCCAACGTTTTGGCATTTCGGGGTTCCAGATGTAGCACCACATCGCTATGACAAAGCCGATCAACATAGCCACGAATGGGCTGACCTTGACCCATTTCGGGGCATAGTGCGCATCGTGCAAGACGTGATTGTCAGGTGCCATGAAAATCGCGCCTGTTGGAACGATATGACCTGCGTGTTCGCTGCCATGATCGTCCTTAGCCGCATGATCATCGCCATGATTGTCACTGCCATGCCCACCATCAGAGTGGCCGTCTTTCAATGTTTCAGAGTAATTCGATTGGATGCCAAAGAATTTGTTCACATCTGCATCGCTTCCGAAAAAGCTCTTGTACCAGATCATTCCAGAGAAGACCGCACCCAGTGCCAATACACCCAGCGGGATCAACATGACCATTGGGCTTTCGTGTGCGTGATCATGTGTGTGTTTGTCCCCGCGTGGCTCACCGTAGAAAGTTAGGAACATCAAACGCCAGCTGTAGAATGATGTGAACATCGCCGCAAACAGCAGCATCCAGAATGCATATCCACCGCCTGTGCCGGCCCATGCGCTTTCGATTACAGCGTCCTTGGATAGGAAGCCCGCAAATCCGTAGTATGTCAGCGGAATACCAACACCCGTGATTGCCAATGTGCCGATCATCATTGCCCAGAAGGTATATGGAATTTTCTTACGCAGACCGCCATAGTTGCGCATATCCTGTTCGTGGTGCATTGCATGGATCACCGACCCCGCACCTAAGAACAACATCGCCTTGAAAAACGCGTGTGTGAACAGGTGGAACATCGCAACCGAATAAACACCAACTCCCGCGGCCACAAACATATAGCCCAACTGTGAACAGGTTGAATATGCGATCACGCGTTTGATGTCGTTTTGCACCAAACCAACGGTCGCGGCAAAAAATGCGGTTGTTGCGCCCAAGAATGTAACAAATGCCATCGCCTCTGGTGCGTATTCCATCAAGGGTGACATACGACACACTAGGAATACACCTGCCGTAACCATTGTTGCGGCGTGGATCAGCGCGGACACAGGTGTCGGGCCTTCCATCGCGTCAGGCAACCAGGTGTGCAATAACAACTGCGCTGATTTTCCCATAGCACCAACAAACAATAGGAATGCCAGTAGGTTCGCCGCATTCCATTCGCTCCATAGGAAGTGAAGCTGCGTTTTTGCCAACATCGGCGCGGCAGCGAACACATCATCAAAACGGATGCTATCGGTTAAATAGAACAGACCGAATATACCAAGGGCGAAACCAAAATCTCCGACACGGTTTACAACAAACGCTTTGATCGCCGCTGCATTCGCGCTTGGTTTGCGGTAATAGAACCCAATCAATAGGTATGAGGCAACGCCAACCCCTTCCCAGCCAAAGAACATTTGTACAAGGTTGTCGGATGTCACCAACATCAACATCGCAAAAGTAAAGAACGACAAATAGGCAAAGAAACGTGGTTTATAGCTTTCGCCGTCTTTCCATGCTGGATCATGATCCATGTAGCCAAAGCTATAGAGGTGCACCAACGAAGACACAGATGTGACAACAATCAACATAATCGCGGTCAAACGATCCATGCGGATGGACCAATCGGTGCTAAGCGCGCCACTTTCAATCCAACGCAAGAGTGGCAAATGCTGTGTGTCTTGCCCCAAGTTTAGGAACAAAATCCAACTTAGCAAACAGGCCAAGAACAACAGACCCGTTGTGACATACATCGCGCCCTTTTCTCCAATTTTACGCCAGCCAAAGCCCGCAATAATCGCACCGATCAATGGGGCAAATAGGATAATCTTTTCCATGGTTTCACCCCTTCATTACGTTCACATCTTCCACCGCGATTGTGCCACGGTTACGGAAGAAGCTGACCAAAATCGCAAGGCCAATAGCGGCCTCGGCGGCGGCAACGGTTAGGACGAACAGCGTAAATACCTGCCCAACCAAATCGCCCAAATAACTGGAGAAGGCGACCAAATTGATGTTTACAGCGAGCAGCATCAATTCAATCGACATCAATAGAATGATGACGTTCTTCCGGTTCAGGAAGAGCCCAAAGATACCAATGACAAAAAGCGTCGCCGCAACTGTCAGATAGTGTTCTAAACCAATCATATTTTCCTCGGTTTCCTTGTTCTTGTTCCCTAGCAGACCTTAAAGGCCCTGCCCTGGTTTCACATCTTTGAGTTCCATGGCAGTGGCTGGATCGCGGTACATTTGCGCCAGCACATTTTGCCGTTTCACATCTTTTCTATGGCGCAGCGTCAGAACAATCGCACCCACCATTGCAACCAACAGGATCAGACCCGCCAATTGGAACAACAGGAAGTATTGATCATACAGGATCAGACCCAGTGCCTCTGTGTTGTGCGTATCGCTTGGTGTGGGTGCGCCCAAATGATCCTGCGCATGTTCTGCGAAATCCCATGCTCCAAATGCCATCGTCAATTGCATCAGCAAGATCACACCAATCAACAAGGCCAAAGGCAGGTATTGCGCCATCTCTGCCTTAAGAGCCGCAAAATCAATGTCCAACATCATCACAACAAACAGGAACAGAACTGCAACCGCGCCAACGTAAACGATAATCAGCAACATAGCGACGAATTCCGCACCCAGCAGAACAAATAGCCCCGCAGATGACAGAAACGCCAAAATCAACCAGAGCACTGAATGCACCGGAT
>JBMTQO010000039.1:0-19276 GCA_049446275.1 Paracoccaceae bacterium
GAGGGGCTTCTAAACTCAACTCATAATACCCGCAACCCCTAAAATACAAAAAATTGCACCAATCATCAAAAAAATTTCAGCAGTGTGATCGGCTTTAGTATGCACACGAATGTTATCCACAAAATATAGGAGTTATCTACTGAAAAGAGCCGCCCAAGTGGATGGCCTAAAGCTAAATTGCGCGAAACATTACTACGCCAACTGCTTTTTCTTATTAGCGTGGCGATTTGCAGGCTCGCGTCTCTGCAATTCAGATAAAATTGGGCGCACAGAATGAATGCAAACGGTCTTAATCTATTCTCGCCAGTTTTGAAAACAGGTACAAAACTTAGACCTGCGCTGCAGCATCAACTGTTATTGTTGCTTATGGGCCTGTGAACAGTGATTCCATCTCTGCCCGCTCTGATTCCGAGTTTTAATGGCAATAAAAGAAGAAGTGCGAATAGGTAACGCTGTAAACGTCTCGCAAAACGTCGATTCCCTCAGCTTGGAGAAGATTTTGGCAACCACAAATACCAAGTCTTTGCCATTTAAACGAACTACAAACTTTGGATGCGTAAGAATTCAGTTCTGAGGCGCGACGGTTAGATTACGTTTCAGCATGTTTTGCACAAGCGCAGCTTCCTTGAACCGAAATGGGCGCAGATTTGCATCTACATCCAAATCGATTTTTGACATTTTGCACGTGCCGATCCGGCGAACTGGTTGGTTTCCATCATCCTTGGTGGCGTTGATCGCCCGAGATACGACCCGATGCTCCACCATTGCTTCCGCCTCTTCACTTACCCCCGGCCGATCCCGCGGATTAGGAAGCGGTTTCAACGCCTCCAGCACCACAGTCAGTCAAAACCAGTGAAACGCAAAGCGGGCCCACGAAACAAAAACTACAGGGTAAATGTAACATTATGCAAAAGTCCTAACGAATTATCTCCGATAATATTTTCGCAATAGTACATTTTCTTAAACGCAAAATGCTTGGGTAGGTTTATCCAATTTTATCCTGAGTTTTTGTGTCAAAATCGGATGCATCGTGACGTTCCCGCAGTTGTTCATGCGGTTCACCCGATGTTCGATTGACCATCCGACCCCGTTTGACAGCGGGACGTGCATCTAGTTTTTCGGCCCAAGCGACTATGTTTTTATAGGATGCCACATCCAAAAATTCGCCAGCATTATACTGACGACCCAGCGCCAAATTACCGTACCATGGGAAAATCGCCATATCCGCAATCGTATATTGATCCCCTGCAACGAACGGGTTTTCAGCCAACTGCCTGTCCAGAACATCCAACTGACGTTTCACTTCCATCGAAAAACGATTGATCGGATATTCCATTTTATAAGGGGCATATGCGTAGAAATGACCAAACCCACCACCCAAATAGGGTGCGCTGCCCATTTGCCAGAATAGCCAATTCATACATTCAGTGCGTGCGGCCAACTGCGCAGGCAAAAACGCCCCAAACTTACTAGCCAAATGGACCAAGATTGATCCAGACTCAAACACACGCAGCGGAGCATTCCCTGAATTATCTACTAATGCCGGAATTTTTGAGTTTGGGTTGATCTCTACAAACCCACTCCCGAACTGGTCGCCTTTGCCGATGCTGATCAGCCAGGCGTCATATTCCGCATCTTTGTGGCCTGCCGCCAGCAACTCTTCGAACATAATAGTGACTTTGACACCATTGGGTGTGCCCATCGAATATAATTGAAACGGATGTTTGCCCAGTGGCAATTCGGCGTCATGTGTGGACCCTGCGATGGGACGATTTATGCTTGCAAAGACGCCACCGTTAGGTTGTTCCCATGTCCAAACCTTAGGTGGAGCGTATTCTGTTGTTTCTGTCATGATAAACGTCTTCTTCCTGCTGGGATCCCAGCCTTATTCAGCGGTCCAACCACCATCTACTAATAATGATGTACCTGTGATCATTGCCGCCGCATCACTTGCCAAAAAGACGGCAGCGCCCATGATATCCTCCACTTGACCCACACGGTTTAACTTGATCTGGCGTTCGACCCATCCCCGCTTTTCAGGATCATCAAATGTGGCTTGTGTAAGTTCAGTCAGAATGAATGTGGGACAAATTGTATTGACGCGAATGTCGTATTTGCCAAATTCAATCGCCATCGCCTTGGTGAATCCCTCGACGGCATGTTTAGTAGCACAATAAGCCGCGCGATCAATACCACCAACATGCGCCATTTGAGACGAAATATTAATTAATGATCCGCTGCGGCCAGCTGCGATCAATCCCTTTGCCACAGCTTGCGTCAGGAAATACGCACCTTTGACGTTTAAATCCGAAACCGCGTCGAAATCTGCTTCGTTGGTGTCAACCGCGGGTGAGTGGCGGGCAAGCCCAGCAGAATTCAACAAAATGTCAAAGGGACCCAAATCGGAAACTAACTTCTGGGTTAATGGGATGTTGGCCACATCCATAACCTGTGCACGTGCGCCACAGCCTGCTTCCTGCAATTTGCCAACCAGTTGCTCCAATGCATCTACACGACGTGCGGCGACCGTGACATGCGCGCCCGCTTCGGCCAGCGCCACAGCGGCGGCACGTCCAATCCCAGAACTTGCCCCCGTAATCAATGCCGTTTGCCCATCCAATCTGAACGAGGGTGTCTTTGGCAATTCCATGCAATCTCTCCTGTCTGTAAGCCCAAAAAACTTAGATCTAAAATCAATATTTGCGAACGAACTGCTCTGCCTTCCGTGACAGTGTAGATGTACTAACCCCTCTGTAGATCAAGGGCGATCTTTATTTTAGTGCTATGTTTTTTTCACGACTTTGTTCGCCGCCTGTTTGGAAATATAAACGTAAGGGTATTGTGATGAAACGATATCATCCAATCTCGAGTTTAATCCATTTGGTCACGCTTGTTGTAATTGTTATGACATGGACCTCGGGTCAATTTTTGCTGGAACATAAGCCTAATTCAGATCTAGGAAAAATTGATGCATTTCGGATGCAAATGAACGCTGGCCTGATCGCGGGCGCACTCTTGATCCTGCGCTTGATCACCAAATTGCTAAGCGAACAGTCGCCACCTTGCAGTTCAGTTCACGCATTGTTAGCTTGGCGAGAACTGGACGACACGGCGCACCCATATGATACCCAATCCTACAAACGCACTTCGATCTGCATTTCAGGCAGCGATTGATCAAGCCAATCCTGAGACCGCAGTCGCGCGTTATATAACCACCCCTTCAAAAAGCGCTGAGGGCCGTTTGATTGTCATTGCGGCGGGCAAAGCAGCGCCTGCAATGCTACGGGGCACGATGGCGTATTTGGGACATGACATAGAGGCACTCTGTGTCACACATAAAGAAAATCAAGACTTTATTGAAAACATCCCCTTTTTCAAAAGCGGCCATCCAATTCCCGACGAAGTTGGATTAGAAGCCACACAAAAAATCGCCGAAATCCTGACGACAACAACGGTGAAGGATCACGTCATCGCGCTTATTTCAGGCGGGGCATCTGCGCTGCTGCCTGCCCCTGCAAATGGGATCACTTTAGCCGATAAACAAGCGTTGAACAGCGCACTTCTAGCAAGCGGTTTGGATATCGTCGAAATGAACATGATCCGTCAACAGGTCTCTACTTTAAAGGGTGGTGGGCTCCTGAGTCAGGCTGCCCCTGCACCTGTGTCGGCCTACATCCTGTCTGACGTAGTGGGCGATGATCTGCGCGCAATTGCAAGCGGCCCAACAGTTGCCCCATTAGGCACAAAAACATCCGCACGCAAACGCCTGCAGCAGGTGGGAGCGTGGGAGGCCCTGCCCGCTTCGATCAGAGCGCATTTGCAAGGACCGGATGTGAACAATCGCCTGCCAAATGCGACGAACATATTGGTCGGAAGCAATCGACAAAGTGTCGAGGCGGCGGCATCTTTGCTGCGTTCGGCATTTAACGTTGTGCAAATGGATGAACCGCTGATCGGGGATGTGCGCATTGCGGCGCAAACTGTTATTACCACCCTTAATAACTTCGCACCCATTAACGCACCAACTGCAATTGTGTGGGGGGGCGAAACCACAGTGCAGCTGCGAGGGAATGGGCGTGGCGGACGCAATCAGGAAATGGCCCTGCTGGTTGCGCAACATCTGAATGCGCATCATCCATCGCAAGCAGTGAATTTTTTGTCGGGCGGAACAGATGGACGGGATGGACCCACAGATGCGGCAGGTGCGATTGTGGATGCGGACACATGGCAACGCATTACCGATGCGGGCTTGGACCCTGTGGCACTATTAGAGAATAACGATAGCTATGCGGCGTTGCAAGCATCAGGTGATTTATTGATCACAGGCGCTACAGGCACGAACGTTGCCGACATCCAAATTCTCATGATCCGACCATAGATTACGAAGCCTAGATGTCATCAGCGTTATCCAGCGAAACATCTGACAGTAAGTCTAGGAAACGCTGAACAGCTTGACGTAAGTCGCGCAACGCAATTCCGTTCCCTAAGACCTGATCTGGCACATTTGGTACGCGCAAAATTATGCGGCGCCATTCATGCACTATGGACAATCGTAACACCATTCGATCCAAACAGGACAGGTCGGATATCTGTGCCATAGTTTGCAAACGCTGCAACAAATTTTTAGCGCCGACCTGCGCATCTTGATCTACCAACCGATCCACCATCCATTGGGGAATCGGATGATCAAGCGGTATGTTCATTGCGCCCTTTTCTTCCTGTGCAACCAAACTCACACCCGACAAAATACGCAATCCATCAGGTGCGACGGCAGCAGGGTCGTAAAGCGCCATCCAAAGTGGGAGATCAAAGGTGTCCCCATAAATGCGCGGTGCCGCCGCTCGGCTGAGTTTGCGGCCCTTGTCTGTAAGGCGATAATGACTTTCACGGCCGAACTTGGCACTTTCTAACCAATCCTCTTTGCGTAACCGATGCAGGGCGACACGGGTTGCTTCAGGCTTTACCCCGATTTCCGCAGTCAAACGGTTTAAGATACGCGAACTGATATAACGATCATCCTCGCGCGCCAAATCGCCGAAGATCGTCACGATAAAAGACCAGACCCGCGGGGGCTCCCCCCCCAAGATATGCGCAACACTTGGGGTCATGTAGTGCCTGAGAGTTCAAATGCATTCATGGTCAGCAATTGGTATTCTGCAGCGATCTCATCATCTTGGTTCAAGATGCGCACATGCCAGCGTACCTCACCATACGTGTCAGTGCGGGGTGTTTTCGCCATGACGGTCAGAACCACGTGAATTTCTTCACCTGCCGTGACTGGTTTCATAAACCGCAACTCGTCTAATCCAGTATTCGCCAAAACGGGACCCTCTTCTGGATCTACGAACAACCCAGCCGCAAAACTAAGGAGCAAATACCCATGCGCGACGCGATCTGGGAAAAACGGATTTCGTTTAGCGGCCTCGGCATCCATATGTGCGTAAAACGTGTCCCCCGTGAAATGCGCAAATGTTTCGATATCTTCAATCGTAATTTTGCGTTCAGGCGTAATTAACTGTTCGCCCAGCGTCAGTTGATGATAACTGCGGCGAAAGGGGTGATCGGGTGTCGGTGTGGGCGTCGCATTTGGCACGTAGCGTTGCGTAATTTCGGAAAGAATGTCGGGTGTGGCCTGAACAGCGGTGCGCTGCATGTAAGACATGACACCACGCACACCGCCCAATTCCTCGCCCCCGCCTGCACGACCTGGACCACCGTGGACCAAATGCGGCATGGGCGATCCATGTCCCGTGCTTTCCTTGGCCGATGTCGCATTGTTGATATACAGACGGCCGTGATACGGGGCAGAGCCCAAAACCATATCCCTGGCAAATCTCGCTTCCGCGGTAAAGACAGAGGCAACCAATGATCCCTCTCCGCGGTTTAACAACTCAGTGGCGTGATCTGCATCGCGATACCCCATCAGTGTTGAAACAGGTCCAAATGCCTCGATATCATGGACGGTCTGTGCCTGATCAGGGGTGTCACATCTAAACAGGCGAGGCGTGACAAAGGCCCCTTTGTCAGCATCTGCATCAATCAGCACAGGCATATCGCCTGCACCAAAAACACAGTCGGCCTCAGCCCCGATTTGGGCAGCCTTTTCCAAAACGTCGCGCCGTTGCGACAAGGACACCAAAGCCCCCATGCGCGTGTCAGGGTGACGTGGATTGCCGATTGGGGTATTCGTCAACCGTTCGATCAATACCGCTTGAACAGGGTCCAACAAATGATCAGGCACCATCACACGACGCACAGCGGTACATTTTTGGCCCGCCTTCACTATGATTTCACTATGAACCTCTTTCACGAACAGATCAAATTCGGCCGATCCCAGGGCCACATCGGCTCCCAGTACCGAAGCATTAAGGCTGTCCTGTTCAGCCATAAAATGAACTGCGTTTTGGATTAAAGCAGGGTGCGTGCGCAAATGGCAACCTGTCGCCTCTGACCCTGTGAAGCTCACCACATCTTGACCTTCTAGATGATCCAGCAGGTTGCCCAAATCCCCCGTGATCAATTGAACTACGCCTGCTGGCAACAAATCCGATGCGATGATCATTTTAAAGGCAAGTTCTGTCACCTGACAGGTCGCCGTAGCGGGTTTTACAATTACGGGCATCCCCGCCAAAAGTGCGGGCGCCATTTTTTCCAACATGCCCCATACAGGAAAATTGAACGCGTTTATGTGAACGGCTACACCCAATTTCGGGGTGCAGATATGCTGTCCTACGAATTGCCCACCGCGGGACAATTGTTCAACCTGACCATCAACATAGACATGCGTGTTAGGCATTTCCCGCCGTCCTTTTGACGCAATGACCAGCATCGTGCCAATCCCACCATCCACATCGATCCTATGATCCCTGAGCGTTGCACCAGTGGCATAGGATACCTCATAAAGCGCATCTTTTTGTTCAGATAGGTATAGGGCCAAGGCCTTTAACATCTTTGCGCGTTCATGAAATGTCATAGCGCGCAATGCAGGACCACCTACAGATTTCGCATAGTCCACCATTCCTGCACGATCAAATCCAAGCGACCCCGCAACCCCAATCTGAGTTCCATCAACTGCATCGAAAACACCGCGCGCGCTGCTGTCAGGGCCTATCCAACCCCCGCAGACGAAACTTTGGATATCACGCATTTAGGACTCCTCTCTCATGCCGGTTTAATAATTGACCACTTGGTCGGCTTATGCAACGATCAATCTTAAATTAACCATGGAGCCTCATATCAATGAGCGAAACAATCCAATGCATTGACCACGGGGGCTGGTTTGAAATCACCCTAAACCGTCCTGATCGGCTGAACAGTTTTAATGAGGAAATGCACCTTGCCTTGCGTGACTGTTTGAACCGGGCACGAGAGACATCTGCGCGGGCGGTTCTGTTGACAGGTGCGGGCCGCGGGTTTTGCGCGGGTCAAGATTTAGGGGATCGCGATCCTACCAAGATGGCGGGACCACCCGATTTGGGCGAAACTGTGCGCAATTTTTATGCGCCGCTGGTCAAACAGATCCGCGAGCTCCCCTGCCCCGTAGTCTGCGCTGTGAATGGTGTTGCGGCGGGGGCTGGGGCAAACCTTGCGCTGGCGTGTGACATCGTTTTGGCGACGAAAAGTGCCAAATTCATTCAATCCTTTGCCAAGGTGGGTCTGATCCCGGACACAGGGGGCAGCTGGCATCTGCCGCACCTGATTGGCGAGGCGCGCGCCAAAGGATTGGCGATGACAGCAGAGCCACTTAGCGCTGAGAAGGCGGAAGATTGGGGATTGATCTGGAAATCGGTTGAGGAAACAGATTTGATGCAGATCGCCCGTGATATGACCGCAGGATTTGCAAAGGGGCCGACACTTGGCCTTGCCCTTACGAAAGAGGCGATCCAGACATCATGGAACAATGATCTGTTGACCCATATCGACAAAGAGGCCGATTACATGAAACGCTGTGGAGAGAGCGCGGATTACGCAGAAGGCGTCAGTGCCTTTTTGCAAAAGCGCGCACCCGAATTCAAAGGACGTTAGCTATGACACCAAAAGAACGTGCCAAAAAATCCGCGGCAGCGATGTGGGACAATGACAAAGCATCCAAATGGGTTGGCATGGCAATCGCAAATGTGGACGAAGGTGTAGCCACCCTTGAATTGCGAGTGCAGGATCATCATTGCAACGGCCACGGCATATGTCATGGCGGGGTGATTTTCACTCTAGCTGACAGCGCCTTTGCCTTTGCCTGCAATAGCCGAAATCAAGCCACCGTCGCACAATACAACACCATCAGCTATATCGCGCCAAGTCAATTGGGCGACATCCTGAGTGCGCATGCACGTGAAGTATCGCTGAGCGGGCGCAGTGGCATTTATGACGTCACAGTCACCAATCAGAACAATACAACAATTGCCGAATTCCGCGGGATGAGCCGCGCGATCAAGGGTCAATTGTTCAAAGAATAAGCACAGGGAACACAACACATGAAGGATTTATCGCCAGCCAAATCGGACCTTGATCCAATCGAAATCGCATCCATAGACGAAATTCGCGCGTTGCAATTAGACCGTTTGAAATGGTCCTTGCGTCATGCCTATGACAATGTTGAGATGTATCGTGAACGCTTTGATGCGGCGGGCGTGCATCCTGATGATGTGAGTGATCTGTCTGATTTGGCAAAATTCCCGTTTACCTACAAAAACGATCTGCGCGATCACTATCCCTTTGGCATGTTTGCGGTGCCTGATGAAAAAATCATTCGTGTCCATGCCTCTTCTGGGACAACGGGCAAACCTACGGTGGTTGGATATACGAAGCAAGACATTGATGTCTGGGCCGATTTGGTGGCCAGGTCCCTGCGGGCATCAGGGGTGCGAGCCGGTGATTTGGTGCATTGTGCCTATGGGTATGGATTGTTCACAGGCGGCCTTGGGGCGCATTATGGGATTGAACGCTTGGGCGCGCGCGTGGTTCCCATGGGCGGCGGACAAACAGAAAAACAAATTACCCTGATCGAAGATTTCAAACCCAAAGCGATTATGGTGACCCCATCCTATATGTTGAATATTCTTGAGGCATATCGCGCCGCGGGATTGGACCCACGGGCCACATCCCTGGAGGTGGGTATTTTTGGCGCAGAACCATGGACCAATTCCATGCGCGAAGAAATTGAACAGGCTTTTGATATGCATGCCGTTGATATCTATGGCCTGTCTGAGGTGATGGGCCCTGGTGTCGCCAATGAATGCGTGGAAACGAAGGATGGCCTGCACCTGTGGGAGGATCATTTTTATCCTGAAATCATCGACCCTGAAACTGGCGAGGTTTTGCCTGATGGATCCGAAGGGGAATTGGTGTTCACATCCCTAACCAAAGAGGGCATGCCGATGATCCGCTATCGCACACGAGATCTGACACGCCTATTGCCCGGTACAGCCCGCAGCATGCGACGGATTGAAAAAATCACTGGGCGTTCGGACGATATGATCATCCTGCGCGGGGTGAATGTATTCCCCACGCAAATCGAGGAACAGGTCATGGCCACCACTGGTTTGGCCCCCTACTATCAAATCGAGCTGGTTAAAGAGGGGCGCATGGACGCCATGCATGTCCACGTCGAGGCATTGCCCAACGCCGCAACAGAGACAGAACGTGCCGAGGCTGCATCCATGCTGAACAAACGGATCAAGGATATAGTGGGCGTATCAACCAAGATAACCGTGGGCGATCCAGGCACGGTAGAACGCTCGCAAGGCAAAGCCCGCCGTGTCGTAGACAATCGTTAATGCTATGGTCCGCACGATTGCCAAAGATTATGATGCCAAACGCGACAAAATCCTAACCGCTGCAGCTGGGGTGTTTGCCCAGCACGGCGTGGCAGGCGCGTCAATGGCAGAGGTCGCCAAAGCCTGCGGCATATCAAAGGGGAACATCTATCACTACTATGACAGCAAACTGGCGATTTTGTTTGATATCTTGAACAGTTATCTGTGCCGTTTGCGTGATCGCATCATTGCGGTGCAGCTGGATGCCAATAACGTCCAAACCTCTCTTGAAACACTCTGCGTTGAAATTTTAGATGCTTATCAGGGTATGGATGATGAACATAAAATCCAGACCGAAGGCATCCCGCTATTGCCAGAGGATCAGCAAAACACACTAAAAGGATATCAACGCGATATGGTGCGCCACCTAGAGGCGTTTTTGATCGTATCGAATAAGGATTTACAAGCCGACAGCGAAACCCGCCGCGCAGCAGCGATGTCCGTTTTTGGGATGCTGAATTGGTTTTACATGTGGAACACACGACAAGATGCCAAAGGACGCGCGGCCTATGCACAGACCGTGGCGCAAATGACCATGGGTGGGGTGAGCAATATAGGGTAGATTGCACAACAATTTCAACGTTGCTCACTGTGTTCTACTGCCTGAGCTGCAGATCATTCGTGGTCGCAGCGCAGCGGAGACTAATCGCGGATGATCTAGCTCATGCCCGTCCAGTCAAACCCTAGGTTTGCCTTCGGCAAAACGGTGCGGGGGCTGCGTTACCTCAGCCCTGTTAAGTACCCGTGTTGGTCAAGGGCATTTTGGTGTCCTGTCGAAATTTATATCGCCGCAATCCAACATGACACTTAGTGATCAAACTCCACATCAACCTGTTCAGTTGTGGGGTAGGATTGGCAGGCCAGGACATACCCCTGTTCAATTTCATAATCTTCCAACGCGTGATTGGCGATCATTTCAACCGCGCCCTTGGTGACCTTGCAGCGGCACGTTGAACAGACACCCGCCTTACAGGCATAGGGCGCATCCAGTGTGTGATCGAGTGCCGCATCCAAAACCGATTGCCCCGCCTCCATCGTGATGGTGCGTTGGGTTCCGTCGATTGTGACCCCCAATTCCGTTGGTTTTTCGGTTTTTGAGACCGCGTTTTTACGTTGCTCTAAACGTCCATGTTGGGCCGAGGCGAACAGCTCAAACTTAATCTGATCATCTCTCAATCCATGCTGACGCAGGGCATCAGCAATTGCCAACATCATAGGTTCAGGCCCGCAGATAAAGGCGGTGTCCATGGCCGCAACATCAATCCAATGCTTGAACAAAAGATCACATTTTTCCTGATCTACGCGCCCCTGAAACAGATCAATGTCCTGCGCATCGCTTTCTAAAATATGCAGGATCGTCAAACGCCCCATGAATTGGTTTTTCAGATCTTCAAGATCTTCCTTGAACATGATCGTGTTCACACCGCGATTGGCATAGACCAGCGTGAATTTTGACTGCGGCTCTGCGCGTAGCGTGGTTTTTAGGATCGACAAAACAGGTGTAATTCCCGACCCGCCTGCGAACCCGATGTAGTTTTTTTCGCGTTCAGGCTCGATTGCCGTGTGGAAATTTCCCATGGGCGGCATCGCCTCAACTCGCATGCCAGGGGTAAGCGTATCATTGGCCCAGTTGGAAAAAGCCCCACCGTCGACACGTTTGATCCCAACCCTGAGTCCCTCGCCCTTGCCAGCACAGATTGAATAAGACCTGCGGATTTCCGTGCCCTCAATCTCTTGGCGAAATGTCAGATACTGACCTTGGGTGAAATCAAATGCCTCTGCCCCCGCTTCAGGGCGCAAGGACACGACAATCGCGTCACGGATCGTATTTTCAACATCGGTCACGATCAGGGAATGAAATTTTGCCATTCGTACGCTCCTAAATGCATTTGAAGTAATCAAAGGACTCGCGGCATTCGTCGCACCGCCAATGCGCCTTGCAGGGGGTGGACCCAAATTGCGACACAAGGCTAACCGCACCTGCACCGCAGATGGGGCAGGCCTCTGGCTGTCCCTTGGCACTGGGTGGGGCGATACCATAGTCTTGTAATTTCGCCTTGCCCTTGTCGGACATCCAATCGGTGGTCCAGGGGGGCGAAATTTGCTGATTTATGATCACCTGTTCGATCCCGTGATCACGCATGGCTGTGCGCACATCTTCTTCGATCACGCGGGTTGCGGGGCATCCTGAATATGTTGGGCTCAGCGTGATACGTAACCTATCGCCCTGATAGGCGACATCGCGCACAATCCCCAAATCCACCAAAGAGACTACGGGGATTTCCGGATCAGGCACCTCATCCAACCACTGCCAAACAGTATCGATATCGGCGGTCTTCACCACGTGGCCCCCGGATAGGCGCGCTGTAACCACTGCATCTGCGTCAGCAGGTGGCCCAAATGTTCGCTGTGGCGCTTCCCCGAACGACCACCCGAATGGGCGAATGTTGTTTCAGGACTCACAAGGGTTGCGTCCCCCAAAACGGCCTTTGCACGTGCGTTAAACCCAGCGCGTAATTCAGATGGTAATGGGGCAATGCCTGCATCGTTCAATGCATGATCACCTGCGTCCGTTTCGAATAATTCGCCTGCAAAAGTCCATTGATCATCTAACGCCGCCTGCATGCGCGCATGACTTTCTTCGCTGCCATCCCCCAATGCAATGACCGTGCTGGCAGAGCGTTCAACGTGATATTCCACCTCTTTCAACGATTTGGCGGCGATTGCAGCGATCCGTTCATCCGAGCTGCTGACCAACTTGTTCAGTAATTCCACGTGATAGGCATCAAACAAAAATTGCCGCATAATTGTTTGGCCAAAATCCCCATTTGGACGTTCAACCAAAATCGAATTTCGAAAATCCCATGCATCGCGTAGCATCGCTAAATCATCGGCGCTGCGTCCTGCGCCCTCAACCTCGGCAGCCAATCCAAGCCACATCTGCGTCTGTCCCAACAGATCAAGCGCAATGTTGGCCAAGGCGATATCTTCTTCGATAATCGGCGCGTGCCCACACCATTCGCTGATGCGGTGCGATAGGATCAGGGTGTTGTCCCCCTGCCGTAGCAGGAACTCAAACAAATGATCGCCCATTACATCGCCCCTACATCATCGGGAATATCAAAGAATGTTGGGTGACGGTACACTTTGGATTGCGATGGTTCGTACAACGGCCCCTTGTCTGAGGGGGACGAGGCAGTGATTTTTTCTGCCTCAACCACCCAGATGCTGACACCCTCATTGCGACGCGTGTACACATCACGCGCATTTTTGATGGCCATTTCCGCATCTGGTGCATGTAGCGAACCGACATGACGATGTGACATGCCATGCTGACCGCGGATAAAAATTTCCCAAAGCGGCCATTCCTTGCGGGGGTTTGTGTTTTGATCACTCATTCTGCGGCAACCTTTGATGCGGCGGCGCGAGCCGCTTTTTTGCGGGCATTTTCCATCATACCATCCCGCACCCACTGTCCGTCATCCCACGCCTTATTACGAGCCTCTAGTCGCTCTTTATTGCAGGGGCCATTTCCGTTCAGCACTTCAAAAAATTCACTCCAGTCGGGTTCGGAAAATTCATAATGACCTGTTTCTGGATTTAGGCGCAGGTTGTCATCAGGAACAGTAAGGCCCAGATATTCCGCCTGTGGCACCGTTTGATCCACAAATTTTTGGCGCAATTCATCGTTTGAATTGATCTTGATCCGCCATTTCATGGATTGTGCGGAATGCACGCTTTCTTTGTCAGAGGGGCCAAACATCATCAGCGACGGATACCAATAACGGTTCAACGCATCCTGCGCCATACGCTTTTGTGCCTCTGATCCTTTGGCCATTTTCATCATGATGTCATAGCCCTGACGCTGATGAAAACTTTCTTCTTTACAGATGCGCACCATCGCACGGGCATAGGGGCCGTATGATGTGCGCTGCAACGGCACTTGGTTCATGATGGCCGCGCCATCGACCAACCACCCAATCGCGCCGATATCGGCCCATGTCAGCGTGGGGTAGTTAAAGATCGACGAATATTTCATGCGTCCATCCAACAACATCTCGGTCAACTCATCGCGGCTAACACCCAATGTTTCCGCCGCACAATAAAGGTAAAGCCCATGTCCCGCCTCATCCTGCACCTTGGCCAGCAAAATCGCCTTGCGTTCCAAGGTTGGGGCGCGGGTGATCCAATTGCCCTCGGGCAGTTGCCCCACGATTTCCGAATGCGCATGTTGCGAGATCTGACGGATAAGGGTTTTACGATAGCGTGCGGGCATCCAATCTTTTGGTTCAATCTTTTCACCTGCATCAATGCGCGCTTGGAAGGCGTCCAGTTCAGGACCGTTATCCGTATTTTCCGACTTTACCATTTGTGCATACATCAGATCACTCCTTATACACGTTCTAAGATTAGGGCGGTTCCCTGCCCCACACCGACGCACATTGTACAGAGCGCATAGCGCCCGCCACGTCGTTTCAATTGGTGCGCCGCGCCCAAAACAAGGCGCGCGCCCGACATCCCCAATGGATGCCCCATCGCAATGGCACCGCCATTTGGATTGACGCGCGGATCATCATCCGCAACGCCTAAGGCGCGAAGCGTGGCCAATCCCTGACTTGCAAAGGCCTCATTCAATTCAATGATGTCCATGTCTGCAATCGTTAGGCCCGCACGCGCAAGTGCCTTTTGACTGGCTGGAACGGGGCCAATGCCCATAACGCGTGGTGCAACGCCTGCAGAGGCCATGCACACCACCCGCGCCATCGGTGTTAGCCCATGGGACTGCACCGCCGCGGATGAGGCCAACAAAAGCGCGGCTGCGCCGTCGTTCACACCGCTAGCATTGCCCGCAGTTACCGATTTTTCCGCGCCATTTATGCCGCGCAGTTTTCCCAAACTTTCCAATGTTGTTTGGGGGCGTGGGTGTTCATCCGTATCAACAACAATGGGATCCCCCCGACGCTGCGGGATGATGACAGAACACAATTCATCTGCAAACTTACCCGCCGCCTGCGCCGCCGCCCAACGTTCCTGAGAGCGCAGGGCAAAGGCGTCCTGATCCGCGCGACTGATCCCAAAATCAGCGGCAACATTATCTGCGGTTTCGGGCATGCTGTCTGTGCCATAGGCCGCGTTCATTTTCGGGTTCACAAAACGCCAACCAATGGTTGTGTCATAAACCGCATTGCTGCGGGAAAATGCGGTTTCGGCCTTGGGCATAACGAAGGGCGCGCGTGACATGCTTTCAACGCCGCCTGCGATCACCAATTCGTAATCCCCCGATTTGATCCCACGCGCGGCAAAACCAACGGCGTCCATACCACTGGCGCACAAACGGTTTAATGTGATCCCTGGCACATCCTGCGGCAATCCAGCCAACAGGGCCGCCATACGGGCAACGTTGCGATTATCCTCGCCCGCTTGGTTCGCATCGCCGTAAATAACCTCATCCGTTTGGGACCAGTCCACATGCGGATGACGCACCATCAGTTCCGCAATTGGCAAGGCCGCCAAATCATCTGCACGCACTGATGAAAGTGCGCCGCCAAATTTCCCAATTGGGGTACGAACCCCATCACAGATAAATGCGTCCAATGCCATTTTCCTTTTGTTCTGCCTCAAAATAACACGATTCACAGAGTCACTCAACATTTATGTTACGAAATATGTAATTTAAATTATTTTTGTAACGCATTTCTGTCCTTGCTCTTTTCAACCAACTTTGAAACCATCGAGATGAGAGTTTGAGGAGCCTTCTTGACCAAAATTGCATGCATCGGCGAAGTCATGATTGAACTATCCCTGCAAACAGCAGAGACAGCGCAAATTGGCATCGCAGGCGACACATATAACACCGCAGTTTATCTAGCGCACCTTCTAAAGGGTCGCGCGGAGGTTCATTATGTAACAGTGTTGGGGCAAGATGCGTTTTCTGATCGGATTTTGGCACACATGCAAACCCACAGAATTGCCCAAAATTTCGTTGGGCGTCATCCAACAAAAACACCCGGACTATATGCGATCGAAACAGATGATCAGGGCGAACGGCGATTTGGCTATTGGCGATCTGACAGTGCCGCACGCACGCTGTTTGAACCCGAATGTACAATAGACCTAAACATCCTCTCACAGTTTGATTTGGTCTATGTTTCGGGCATATCCTTGGCCATCTTACCGCCCACACAACGCCACGCCCTGATCGAGGCGCTGATATATTATCAGGCACGCGGTGGCATTGTGGCCTATGACAGCAATCATCGCCCAAAACTGTGGGAAAGCCCCGAAATCGCGCGTGAAACGAATGCGGTGATGTGGGATTTTGCAACGCTTGCTCTCCCTTCAGTCGATGACGAAATGCGCATTTTTAACGATGCGGATGCATCGGATGTGATTGCACGAATGTGCAAACTTGGGCCACGTGTCGGTGCACTGAAACAAGGAAATTTGGGACCATATGATTTGGAACAAGACACCGTGCAAACCTATGGCGCGGCAGAAAACGTCGTGGATTCCACCGCAGCGGGCGATAGCTTTAATGCAGGCTTTTTGGCAGGTTACATTGCGGGTGCATCTGTGGGCGAACGCCTGATACAGGCACATAATTTGGCAGCACGGGTGGTCCAGCACCGCGGCGCAATTTTACCCGATTCGGAACTGGTGCGTCTTGCAAACCGGACAGGCTAGTTCAGCAACTTCAGAATATAAATATCCATGATCCAGCCATGGTTTTCGCGGGCTTTCGCGCGCGTTTCAACAATCTGCTCTGTCACTTGATACAACGGTCCTTGAATCAAGATTTCCTCCTTCATGCCAACATATGCACCCCAATAAATCTGGCAATTTTGGTTTTCCAAACTTTGAAACGAACATTCGCCATCTAGCATAACGGCCACAGTATCTACGCCCGTGGGCCAACCATTGTCACGCAACTGACGCCCCGTTGTGACCACAAAGGGGCGGGCCAATTCATTGATCGGAATGGCGTGCGCAGCCGTTAAAACCTGCAATGATGTCAGCCCTGGTAAAACCGTAATTTTGGGTTCAGGGTTCAGCCGCGATGCAATGCGCAATGAGCTGTCATAAAGCGATGGATCACCCCAAATCAGCAGCGCCACTTTACCCGTCTTTATGTTTCCTTGAATGGTATCCTGCCATACATCGGCAATCGCGTCATGCCAATGATGCACACGGTCCACATAGGGGACCGCAGGATCGCGCACAGGCAATTCGAACTCTACGATACGTGACAGATCAACACCTACAATCTGGGCACATATATCATGGCGCAAATCGGCCAAATCCGCCCTATTATCCCCTTTGGTTGGGATCATAATCAAATCGGCGCTGGCAATGGCCTTTTCCGCCTGACGGGTAATATGATCGGGATTTCCTGTCCCAATACCAATCAGCAAAAGTTCGATCATCCGTCCGACTCATCATATTGGGCAAGCGGACCATACAGGATCAGGGCGGGTTTTGGCGAAACCTCTTTCGCCAGATCATCTGCTAATGCACCCACGGTGGTAAAACGCAAAGTTTGTTCGGGTTTGGACACCGCCTCAGCTAAGAGAGCGGGCGTATCGATAGGTAATCCTTCTGCGAACAAACGCTCAGAAAATTTTGGAAAGGTGCGCTGCCCCATGAACACAACCGTTATGGCCAGCGGGTCTGCAAGGGCGGGAAAATTCAAATCTTCGGGCAGGACACCATCCACGTTGTGCCCTGTTACAAACTGCACGCGACGCGCCGACAAGCGCCGTGTCAACGGAATGCCCGCCGCCGCCGCCGCCGCAAGGGCCGAAGGGACACCCGGAATGATTTCATATTTTATATCCGCTGCGTGCAGAGCATCTTGTTCTTCTTCCAAACGGCCAAACAATCCGCTATCGCCTGATTTCAAGCGCACAACATGCGCACCTGTTTCCGCGTAATCCACCAATAGGCGACTGACGTGGTGCTGCTTGGGCGATGGGCGTCCCGCACGTTTCCCAACCGCAACCAATTCGCAGGACGACGCAGCATGCGATAAAATTGGACCCGACGACAGATCATCAAACAAAATAACATCCGCACGGCGCAGACGATCAACGGCCTTCAGCGTTAATAATTCAGGATCACCGGGGCCAGAGCCCACAAAACTTACAAATCCGCTCATCCGCGTTCTTTCGCAATCAAATGGAAAAATGTTCCTGAAACATGGCAACGGCGCGATCCTGTCTCGGGCACGGGATTTCCATCTGCATCTGAAACCTCAAACAGGGGTTGATCAGGTTGTTCGATAATTCGCGAATAATGAAATTCGTGCCCCCGCAACCGATCGCCTGCCGCGAAATTCAAAATATTTTCCGTGGCCAAAACCTGACGATAGCCCAAATGGAATTTACGTTTTTCAAAGCTGGTCACCAAGCCCAACAGGCCCGCCATTTTATGATAAGTAGCGTCCTTATCGATAAGTGTTTCGCCCAAAACCATATACCCCCCACATTCACCATGGACGGGTTTCGTTTCGCTATGTTTGCGCAGGCCATTCAAAAACACATCTGCACTGGCAATTTTGCCGCCGTGTAATTCTGGGTATCCACCGGGCAACCATACCAAATCCGCCGTAGGATCCGGTGCCTGATTGGCCAATGGGGAAAAGGGCAAAACCTCTGCCCCCTTTTCACGCCATCCTTTTAGGATATGTGGATAGGTGAAGGAAAATGCTTCATCCTGCGCTAATGCAATGCGCTGTGCGGGTGGGTCAATAAACTGCGTATGCGCATCTGGTACATTTGTTTGTGCGGCTGCTTCTTCAATCGCGTCAAGGTCCAAATGCTCGCTCACAAAACTGGCGTAATCCGAAATCGCCGTTTCCAAATCGGGATGTTCAACCGCTTGGATCAATCCAAGGTGGCGTTCGGGCAAGGCCAAATCACCACGCCGAGGAAGTGATCCAAAGACTCTAATGCCCGCATCCTGCATCCCTTGGCGAACATAGCGTTCGTGGCGCGGGCTTGCGACACGGTTTAGGATGACCCCCGCGATCGGCAATGAAGGATCATAGAGTTTGAATCCCAATGCCCCAGCGGCCGCAGATTGGGCCTGACCACTGACATCAATCACAATAATCACAGGCCAGCCAAAATATTTTGCGGTTTCTGCCGAACTGCCAAATCCCATGGCACCTTGGCTCAGCACCCCGTCAAACAGTCCCATCGACCCTTCTGCAATTACCATATCTGCATCCACAGATGTTTCAATCACCCCCTGCAAGACACCTGCCCCCATGGCCCAGGTATCCAAGTTATAGGATGCACGCCCCGAGGCGAACCGATGAAACGCAGGATCAATATAATCGGGGCCACTTTTATAAGGTTGGACTGCATAGCCCCGACTGCGAAAGGCGCGCAATAAACCCAGCGTCACAGTTGTTTTACCTGTCCCTGATGACGGCGCCGAAATTAGAAAACCACGTGCCTTAG
>JBMTQO010000040.1:0-18397 GCA_049446275.1 Paracoccaceae bacterium
TGGCCAGAATGCGCGATTTACAGCGGTCTGAATTACGCGGATCGCCACTTTGATCGCCTGCGCTGCGCTGCGGGCAGATCGGATGTGATCTTTGGTATTTTGCGGATCGATGAACGTGATCGTCTATATAATTCGCTGGTGCTTTCACGGGATGACCAAACGTCACAGATTTATGACAAACGTCACCTTGTGCCCTTTGGCGAATACCTTCCGTTTGAGGATTGGTTGGTGCGCTTGGGATTTGGATTTGCTCCTGAATTATTTGGTGTTGGGTTCGCGGCAGGACAATCTGGCGACCCCATGATCCTGTCCAATTCGGTTAAAATCCTGCCGATGATTTGTTATGAAATTATTTTCCCACGTGCGGTATCGGCGGCACGTCGGGATGCAGACGTAATTGTGCAGATATCAAATGACGCTTGGTTTGGTGGCTTTTCAGGTCCTGCACAGCATCTGGAAATCACCCGACTGCGCGCGATTGAACAGGGTATGCCGATCGTGCGCGTCTCAAACCCAGGCGTCAGTGCGGTGATTAATGGACGTGGTGAAATCGTCGATCAAATGAGGTTGAATACGGCAGGTCATCTGGATGTGCAGGTGCCGTTGAGGCATTATAAAACTCCCTATGCGTGGTTTGGGAATTGGGCCTTTTGGGTAGCATGGGCCGCACTATTGGTTCTGGCGATTGGTCGAGGTGGAATTAGGGATTGACGCGCCGGTCACTCGGGCCTAATGGGGATTAACGTCGTCACAACGGCTTCCTGGCGTGACGCAGCACATCTAATGGAGCATTTTACATGACAAGAAGCGCATATGTATTTACGTCGGAGTCTGTTTCTGAGGGACACCCGGATAAGGTCTGCGATCGCATTTCTGATGCGGTTTTGGACGCCTTTTTGGCAGAAGAGCCAGAGGCACGGGTGGCCTGCGAAACATTTGCCACAACGAACCGCGTTGTGATCGGTGGTGAAGTTGGCCTGTCTGACAAAGAGAAATTATTAAGTTATATGGGCCGCATCGATGATATCGCGCGCGCCTGCATCAAAGATATTGGATACGAGCAAGATAAATTTCACCACGAAACCGTCGAGGTGACAAATCTGCTGCACGAACAATCGGCGCATATCGCCCAAGGTGTGGATGCAGCAGATAACAAAGACGAAGGCGCAGGCGATCAGGGGATCATGTTTGGCTATGCCACGAATGAAACTGAAGAATTGATGCCCGCACCCATTCAGTATTCGCATGCGATCCTGCGCCGTTTGGCAGAGGTGCGCAAGGATGGCACAGAACCAACATTGGGACCGGATGCAAAATCCCAGCTGTCAGTACGCTATGAAAACGGGAAGCCCGTGGGCGTGACATCAATTGTTTTGTCGACACAGCACGTGGATGAAGCGATGACATCCGATGATGTGCGTTTGGTGGTTGAACCCTACATCCGCGAAACTCTGCCCGAGGGATGGATTACCGCAGACACGGCATGGCACGTAAACCCCACTGGGAAATTTGTGATTGGCGGACCAGATGGGGATGCGGGCCTAACGGGGCGTAAGATCATTGTGGACACATATGGCGGTGCAGCCCCCCACGGAGGCGGCGCGTTTTCTGGGAAAGATCCGACAAAGGTTGATCGTTCGGCGGCCTATGCGGCGCGCTATTTGGCGAAAAATGTGGTGGCCGCAGGTTTGGCAGATAAATGCACGATCCAGCTGAGCTATGCGATTGGTGTTGCGCGTCCATTGTCGATTTACGCTGATACATTTGGCACAGGTCAGGTTAGCGAAGAGCAGATCGAAAAAGCGGTGTCGGACAGTATGGACCTTACCCCACGCGGTATACGCACGCATCTGGGACTGAACAAACCCATTTATCAACGCACAGCTGCCTACGGCCACTTTGGCCGCGCGCCTGACGCAGACGGCGGTTTCAGCTGGGAGTGCACCGATCTGATTGATGCGCTGAAATCGGCCGTCTAAGTTTAGTGATGACGCGCCCTTTTGGGTGCAATGTTCTATCTCTCTCATGGATGCATCCTGCAACGGATTCGCCTTCGCGCTTGCAGGGCGCGAGCGAAATGATTAAGTCCCGTCTAATGGACAACACACCTCACCCCAGCGGATCTCCGTGGCGCAATTTTTATGGGCGGTTTAAGGGCAAAACCTTGCGTCCTGCGCAGACTAAAGCCTTGGACGAAGATTTGGGTCGTCTGAGCGTTCCAAACGTGTCCTGGGACGTTAATCCAGATCGTACTCAGTTGGATTTAAAGTCCATGTTTGGTGAAAAAGACCTATGGTTGGAAATAGGATTTGGCGGCGGAGAACACTTAGTGCATCAGGCGTGGTCAAATCCTGGGGTGGGCATTATTGGGTGCGAGCCATTTTTGAACGGCGTTGCGATGTTGTTGCAAAAACTGCGCGAAACTTCCTGTGAGAATGTACGCATTCATCCAGGCGATGCGCGCCATTTGTTTGATGTGTTGCCAAAAGAATCTGTGTCTAAGGCATTTCTGCTATATCCAGATCCATGGCCCAAGAAGCGCCATCACCGACGCAGATTTGTGACGCAAGAGCATTTGTTGCCCCTATGTGATATCCTAAAACCGGGTGCCATTTTACGGGTGGCCACCGATATTCCCGACTACGTGCGCCAAACATTGCAAGAGGTGCCCAAGGCAGGATTTGAATGGTTGGTAGACGGACCTACTGATTGGCGCACCCCTTGGCAGGATTGGATTTCCACGCGATATGAGCAAAAAGCCTTTCGTGAGGGTCGGCGCGCACATTATTTGACGTTTAAGAAACCCCACGCCTAGACCTTGGGGACTGGTTCCGCTAACAAGACACAAATTTTAAGCAATCAAGACGTAAAGGATGCCACATGTCTGGACACGGCACGCCCATTCCAATGCAAGCGGGTCACGCAAATCCCCTAGTGGGGACGGCGCATGTCCCTGGGGATAAATCGATTTCACATCGATCTTTGATGTTTGGTGGAATGGCGGTGGGCAAGACAGAAATTTTTGGCCTGCTTGAGGGTGAAGATGTGTTGGACACGGCCAAGGCCATGCGCGCCTTTGGTGCCGAGGTCACGCAGCACGGGTCGGGGCATTGGACAGTTTTTGGTGTGGGTGTTGGTGGTTTGACCGAACCTGACACCGTGATTGATTGTGGCAATTCAGGAACAGGCGTGCGATTGATCATGGGGATGATGGCGACATCGCCCATCACGGCGACTTTTACGGGGGACGCCAGTTTGAATAAACGCCCGATGGCGCGGATCACAGATCCATTGGCGCTGTTTGGGGCGCGATCTGTCGGGCGATCAAAGGGGCGTTTACCATTGACGATTGTTGGGGCTGCAAATCCCGTGTCTGTGGAATATCATCTGCCTGTTGCCTCTGCCCAGGTGAAATCGGCCGTATTGTTGGCCGGACTAAACGCGCCTGGTAAAACCGTAGTTGTCGAACCCAAGGCAACGCGTGATCACACCGAACGAATGCTTCGTGGCTTTGGTGCGCAATTGACGGTTGAAGATACGAATGAGGGACGGGTAATCACCCTGACTGGGCAACCAGAGCTAAAGCCTCAAACGATTCATATACCTCGTGATCCATCCTCGGCGGCGTTTCCCGTATGCGCTGCCCTAATTACGCCGGGATCAGATGTGTTGGTGCCAAACATTGGCCTGAACCCTACACGATCAGGGTTGTTTATCACCTTGCAAGAGATGGGCGCAGATCTGACATTTGAAAACGAACGCGAAGAAGGCGGTGAGCCAGTTGCTGATCTGCGCGCGCGGTATTCGCCCAATATGGTGGGCATTAATGTGCCCGAAGATCGTGCGGCTAGTATGATTGATGAATACCCCATCCTTTCAGTTGTTGCGGCGAATGCTACAGGGGTCACGCATATGGGCGGGGTCCATGAATTGCGTGTCAAGGAAAGTGATCGCATCGACGCCATGGCCCAAGGATTGAAGGCAAATGGCATTACAGTTGATGAGGGCGAAGATTGGTGGGCTGTCACAGGTTTGGGGTCAGGGAATGTACCGGGTGGTGCAACCTGCGAAACATTCCTTGATCACCGCATTGCGATGTCCTTCCTAATCCTTGGGTTTGCATCAAAATCCGCGGTTGCGGTGAATGATGGTGGCCCCATCGCCACATCCTTTCCCATTTTTGAACAATTGATGGGGGATTTGGGCGCAAATATTGAACGGCTGAGCGTTTAAAATGCCCTTTGCAATCGCCATAGACGGACCTGCCGCGGCGGGTAAGGGCACAATCGCCCGCGCCGTTGCTGTGCATTTTCAGTGTCCGCATTTGGATACGGGCCTGCTGTATCGGGCGGTGGGGCGCAAAATGATGGATGGCATTGATCCGATCGAGGCGGCCTTGACCCTGTCCGAGGATGATTTGGCCCGCGATGATTTGCGCACAGCCGATGTGGCCCAAGCTGCGTCCAAGGTGGCCGTTGTTGCTGAGGTGCGTGCCGCATTGCTGGATTTCCAACGCGCTTTTGCCGCACGTGCGGGTGGGGCTGTATTGGATGGGCGTGATGTTGGCACGGTGATCTGCCCTGATGCGCCTGTGAAATTATTTGTCACCGCCAGCGCCGAGGTGCGCGCCAAACGCCGCTATGACGAATTGATCGAACGGGGGCAGGATGCGTCGTTGGATCAGGTATTGGCCGAGGTGAAAGAACGGGATGACCGCGACATGAACCGCGCCGATGCACCCCTGCGTCCAGCGGATGATGCGATGCATCTGGATACAACCGAGTTTAGCATTGATGAAGCGGTGGCCGAAGCGATTGAATTGATCGAGGCAAAGCGCGGGTAAGGGGCGACGAGTAATCGATGCGATGTCCTAGTAGGATTGTTTTTGTGTTATACGCCAGCCGATTGGTGTCGCAAACACCACTTTCGTGATTCTGTGTACCCGCCTGTGGGCGGTGAACAAGGCTGAGGCCAGCAAGACGCCGCCTGTGGGGCGGGCAGCGCCTTGCCAATCTAGAGATTGGCTAGATTAAAAGTCTAGGAGTTCCAAAAAAGGTGAATTAAGTTTGGTGAATTCATGAATTGTTGGCCTTATGTTGGAGGACTTTTCTATTTACCACGTACTTCCCAACCAAATCCTATAAAACCCCTTGATCCTTTATAAAAACAAGGCTAAACGGGCGCTGTCAGAACGGTAATAACCGCAAGAACGTTAGAGTGTTGAGCAGGGTCAGGCAGTAACTGGCCCTTTTACGTTTGGGAAAATCGATTTGACCAATGAACCCTAAGACCAGAGGAGACAACCTCTTGGCCTGAATAAATGCTAGTAAAGGAAACTGAGACCACATGGCTCAAAACACATCTATGGAAGAATTCGAAGCATTATTGAATGAAAGCTTCGAAATGGACACACCCCAAGAGGGTACAGTTGTCAAAGGCAAAGTTATCGCAATCGAAGCGGGACAAGCCATTATCGACGTAGGCTATAAAATGGAAGGCCGCGTTGAACTAAAAGAATTCGCAAACCCAGGTGAAGCCCCAGAAGTTGCCGTTGGCGACGAAGTTGAAGTTTATTTGCGCGCCGCTGAAAACGCCAAAGGCGAAGCAGTCGTATCACGCGAAATGGCCCGCCGCGAAGAGGCTTGGGATCGTCTGGAAAAAGCACACGCAAACGAAGAGCGCGTCGATGGCGCAATCTTTGGACGCGTCAAAGGTGGCTTTACTGTTGATTTGGGCGGCGCAGTTGCGTTTTTGCCTGGATCACAGGTTGACGTACGCCCTGTGCGTGACGCGGGCCCATTGATGAACATCAAGCAGCCTTTCCAAATCCTGAAAATGGACCGTCGTCGTGGCAACATCGTTGTATCACGTCGCTCAATCCTAGAAGAATCACGTGCAGAACAGCGTGCAGAAGTCATCGGCAACCTAGGTGAAGGTCAGGACGTGGAAGGTGTTGTGAAAAACATCACTGAATACGGTGCCTTTGTGGATCTAGGCGGTGTTGACGGCCTATTGCACGTCACTGACATGGCCTGGCGCCGCGTGAACCACCCATCTGAGATCCTGACAATTGGTGAAACAATCAAAGTTCAGGTCATCAAGATCAACAAAGAAACACACCGCATCTCATTGGGCATGAAGCAGTTGCAAGAAGACCCATGGGAAATCGTTGCGGCGAAATACCCGCTGGAATCGGTGCACAAAGGTACAGTGACAAACATCACTGATTATGGTGCCTTTGTTGAACTGGAAGCGGGCGTTGAAGGTTTGGTTCACGTGTCAGAAATGTCATGGACCAAGAAAAACGTACACCCAGGCAAAATCGTTTCAACATCGCAAGAAGTTGAAGTGATGGTTTTGGAAATCGATGGCGTCAAGCGCCGCGTTTCATTGGGTCTAAAACAGTGTCAGCGAAATCCATGGGAAGTCTTTGCTGAAACCAACCCAGAAGGCAGCCAAGTTGAAGGTGAAGTTAAAAACATCACTGAATTCGGCCTATTCATTGGTTTGGATGGCGAAATCGACGGTATGGTTCACCTATCAGACATCTCTTGGGATGAGCGCGGTGAAGATGCAATCCAAAACTTCCGCAAAGGCGACATGGTTCAGGCGGTTGTGTCCGAAGTAGACGTTGAAAAAGAACGCATCAGCCTGTCCATCAAAGCATTGGGTGGTGACAAATTCGCAGAGGCAACAGGCGGCGTGAAACGCGGCTCTGTGATCACTGTTGAAGTTACTGCAATCGAAGATGGTGGTATCGAGGTTGAATACGAAGGTATGAAAACATTCATCCGTCGTTCAGACCTATCACGCGATCGTGCAGAGCAGCGTCCAGAGCGTTTCTCAGCAGGTGACAAAATCGACGTACGCATAACAAATATTGACTCAAAAACACGCAAATTGGGTGTGTCGATCAAAGCACGCGAAATCGCAGAAGAGAAAGAAGCAGTCGAACAGTATGGTTCATCAGATTCTGGTGCATCATTGGGCGACATCTTAGGTGCTGCGCTAAAAGGCGACGAATAAATCCAAGCGATAGATTTCGTTTAAATACCCTCTGCCTTAGCAGGGGGTATTTTTGTTGTTAGAGTTGCGAAAAGTCATAAGCATCTGAATTTTCTGAATCAACTTTGGCTAATCTGGTGTGTATCTCGGGGGGCTGAAGTAATAAAATTAGACATGTTGTCATTCCTTGTGTGACCGCTCTGTGATTCGTAAATAGGTTATGATGTAAGGGCTGAATAACTTCCCATCTGAAGAAAACATTGCTTTTACAGGATGATTTTCAGATATAGTATAGCTTAAGTTGGCAAAAACGTGAGAATATAGACACAAATTTTCACAAATTGTTTATCAGCACTCGCATTATTATTATAATGGGGATGTAACACTTGGGAGGGTAACGTCGCTATGATCCGTTCGGAATTGGTCCAGATAATCGCAGATGAAAATCCACACTTGTTTCAGCGCGACGTTGAACGCATCGTAAACACCGTGTTTGAAGAAATCACCAACGCACTTGCTAAAGGCGAACGCGTTGAATTGCGCGGATTTGGTGCTTTTTCGGTGAAAAAGCGTGACGCACGCGTTGGACGCAATCCACGCACAGGCGAATCCGTTTCGGTTGATGCTAAGGCAGTGCCGTTTTTCAAAACGGGTAAATTGCTACGCGATCGTCTTAATGGGAAAGAGCCATAATGCGGTATTTGCGCTATGCCTTTTTAGCCTGCCTTGCTTTTGTTATGGTTTTGTTGGCTGTTGCAAACCGTGAAATGACAACACTGTCGTTGTTGCCAGCCGAATTGAACGAAATCGCGCCATTCGCGTTTTCTATCAATTTGCCTGTGTTTTCCGTTTTCTTTTTGGGCATCTTCTTTGGTATTGGCGTTGGATTTGCATGGGAATGGCTGCGTGAATATAAACTGCGTGCCGAAGCGTCACGCAATGGCCGTGCCCTGCGCAAGGCCGAGCGAGAGCTCGCTAAGATAAAGGGTGAAAAGTACAAGGACCAAGATGACGTCCTCGCCCTAATTGAAGATCTTGCATAATCCGTATGACAAATCCTATATCCGTGAAAATTTGTGGCCTGGCCACTGTGGATGATGTGTGCGCCTGCGCGGATGCGGGTGCGAATTATATGGGCTTGGTGTTTTTTGAAAAATCCCCCCGCAATATCACCATTACAGCGGCGCGTGAATTGGCATTGGCAGCCCGCTTGGGATTGGCCAAAGTCGCCTTGGTTGTGAACCCCAGCGACGCTGAGTTGGATGCGATCACCGCCACTGTTCCACTGGATATGTTGCAGCTTCATGGCAGTGAAACGCCCGAACGCGTGGCAGAGGTCAAGGCGCGTTATGGCCTGCCCGTGATGAAGGCGGTTGGGATTGCGGATGGGGATGATTTGCCCAAACTGGAAAGCTATTTCGGTGTTGCCGATCAAATTCTTGTGGATGCAAAACCGCCCAAGGGTGGAGTATTGCCAGGCGGCAATGGCCTGTCTTTTGATTGGCGCTTAATTGCAGGGCGTCGTTGGCCGTGTCCCTGGATGTTGGCGGGCGGGCTAACCCTTGAAAACGTGGCCGAGGCGGTCAAAATGACGGGCGCGAAACAGGTGGATGTGTCCAGCGGTGTCGAAGATGCGCCGGGCCAAAAAAACGCAGAATTGATCCAAAAATTCGTGCAAAGCAGCCGTGCGTAAATTTTTCCTGTGACATCGCGTGATTTATTGCGCGGGCGCTTTACCATACCCGAATGACAGGCTAAACCTGGCGGGTGAATGGCGGAGGACCAAAAATGGCAAACGATCTCTTCAATAGCTTTATGACAGGCCCAGATGATAAGGGGCGTTTTGGTAAATTTGGGGGCCGCTTTGTGTCGGAAACCCTGATGCCACTGATCCTAGAGCTGGAAGAGCAATATGAGCGCGCCAAAACGGACGATACGTTTTGGGCGGAAATGAATGATCTGTGGACGCATTATGTTGGCCGCCCCAGTCCCATGTATTTTGCCGAACGCTTAACTGATCATTTGGGTGGCGCAAAAATCTATATGAAGCGGGACGAGCTGAACCATACAGGCGCGCATAAAATCAACAACGTGTTGGGCCAAATCATTCTGGCGCGTCGCATGGGCAAAACCCGTATCATCGCCGAAACAGGGGCGGGCCAACACGGCGTGGCCACTGCGACCGTCTGTGCGAAATTTGGTTTGAAATGTGTGGTTTACATGGGCGCACATGATGTGGAACGTCAGGCGCCAAACGTATTCCGTATGCGCCTTTTGGGTGCAGAGGTTGTGCCCGTCACATCAGGACGCGGCACGCTTAAGGATGCCATGAACGATGCACTGCGTGATTGGGTTACCAATGTGCGCGACACATTCTATTGCATTGGCACCGTTGCAGGCCCACACCCATACCCTGCGATGGTCCGCGATTTCCAATCCATCATCGGCAAAGAGGCCAAAGAGCAGATGATGGCGGCAGAGGGGCGTTTTCCCGACACGCTGATAGCGGCAATTGGTGGTGGATCCAATGCCATGGGTCTGTTTTATCCCTTCCTTGATGATAAGGATGTGAACATCATCGGTGTTGAAGCGGGCGGCAAAGGCGTCAATGACGACATGGAACATTGCGCATCCCTAACGGGTGGGCGTCCGGGCGTATTGCACGGCAACCGCACCTATTTGTTGCAGGATGGGGATGGTCAGATTTTAGAAGGCTTCTCAATTTCAGCAGGTCTGGATTACCCAGGTATCGGCCCAGAACATGCATGGCTGCATGACATTGGGCGTGCAAAATATGTGTCGATCACTGATAAAGAGGCGCTAGAGGCGTTCCAACTGTGCTGCGCGACCGAAGGGATCATTCCCGCGCTGGAACCTTCACACGCGCTGGGTCACGTGATGAAAATCGCACCAACCCTGCCGACTGATCACATCATTTGCATGAACATGTGTGGGCGTGGGGACAAAGATATCTTTACCGTTGCACGCCACCTTGGCTTTGACATGACTGGCCCCGAGGGCCGCGATGCTGGCTAGGGCATGGCCCTGTTCCTGATCATTTTCAATGTTGTTGCCCCTGTCTTTTTGATCGCTGGCAGCGGCTATCTCTGGGTTAAGCGGGGGCTGGAGTACCCAACCGAGTTTGTCACCCGCTTGGCGACAAATATCGCGATTCCCTGTTTGGTGTTTGATAGTCTGGTCAACACGAACATTGACCCCGAGGCCTTGGCCACCATGTTCTGGGCCTCACTCGCGACCTATGGCGGGACGATGTTGGCGGTTTACATTTTTGTCAAACTTGCCCGCTTGGACATGCCCAGCTATTTTGCGCCGTTTGTCAGTGGGAATACAGGCAACATGGGATTGCCACTGTGCCTTTTTGCCTTTGGGCAGGCGGGGTTTGGCTATGCGATTATTTTGTTCAGTGTGACATCTGTCTTTGCCTTCAGCATCGGGATTTATGTGATTACGGGGGGCACATCATTGCGCAAATTGGCGCGTGAACCCTTGGTTCTTTCAACCCTCTTGGGGTTGGTGTTTTTGGTGCAGGGCTGGCAGTTGCCCGAATTTCTGGCCAATACTTTCAATCTTGTCGGGGGGATTGGCATTCCAATCATGCTGATCACGCTGGGGGTTGCGGTTGCGCGATTGAAAGCTGCGAAGATTGTGAACGCTATTTGGCTGTCTGCTGCGAAAATCGCCATTTGCACGGGCGTTGCCATTGCGGTCGGCGCGGTTTTTGATTTGCCCGATGTGGCCTATTCCGTGTTGATCCTGCAAATGTCGGCCCCCGTTGCGGTGACATCCTATCTACTGGCCGAACGGTTCAAGGTGGACGCTGATGCGGTGGCGGGATTGGTAGTAGTCTCCACCCTCATGACCATCGGCGTTGCGCCCTTGGTACTGAGTTTCGTGTTGGTGTGATTTTCTAAAATATAGTCTAGATGAGTTCTGCTCCAGCCAATCGCTAGATTGGCAGACATCGACCGCCCCCATGGGCGGTGTCTTCGTCACTGCCCGCAGTCGGCTTAGTGCGATGAAAAACCCGTAGACGTTGAGGTGAAAGTTGCCCGCAATACATCCGAGACCCAACCAGCTTTTATCACGTCTGCCTCAGCCGGGTAGCTGAGGCAGGGTGTTGTTAAATCTCATTCAACCGATCCATTGCGGTTTTTAGTTGGGCTTCTTCTTCTTCTCGCTCGGCCAAATTGGCACGCGCTTCTTCGACCACCTCATCAGGGGCAGAGGCGACGAATTTCGGATTGTTCAACCGTCCGCGTAAACCGCCCAATTCCTTTGCCAATTTCCCAAGGGATTTTTCAAGGCGCTCTTTTTCCGCATCAATGTCGATAATATCCGCAAGGGGCAGGCCAAAGGTGCCACCCGGAACCGCCACGGTGATTGTCCCCTTGGGGAAGGCATCCGCATGGGTCAAGTCCACCACACGTGCGAGTTTTAGGATCATCGCTTCGTTTCTTTCCCATGCGGCCTGACCTGCAACGTCCAACTCGGTCATGATCATTGGAATGCGCAGACCCGCAGGAACCCGCATTTGTGAACGGGCGGAACGGATCCCTTCGATCAGGCTGATCACCCAGTTCATTTCACGATCTGCGGCGGTGTCCACCAATTCGGTGGCGGTGTATGTCGGCCAATCGGCGTGTACGACCATTTTGGCCCGTTCGCCCAATGCGCCCCACAGCTCTTCTGTGATGAATGGCATAATCGGATGCAGCAGGATCAAACATTGATCAATCACCCAGCCCATCACGCGGCGTGTTTCCTCTTTTGCTGACTCATCGTCGCCGTTCAAAAGCGGTTTTGACAATTCCACGTACCAATCGCACACCTTGCCCCAAACATAGGCATAAAGCGCCTGTGCCGCATCGTTGAACCGATAGGTGTCAAAGGCCGCGTCCACAACCTTTCGCACTTTGGCGGTTTCACCGATGATCCATTTGTTGACCGCTTGGTCGGCCATTGGAATGGTGCCATCGGAGGGCACGGCCTCATTCATTTCGGCAAAACGGGCGGCGTTCCACAGTTTGGTGCCGAAATTGCGGTATCCTTGGATCCGCTGCATGTCCAATTTCAACACCCCCCCGATAGAGGCCATGGCGGCATTGGTGAACCGCAACGCATCCGCGCCGTATTCATCAATGATGTCCAATGGGTCAATCACGTTGCCCGTGGATTTTGACATCTTCTTGCCCTTGGCATCGCGGACCAGCCCGTGCAGATACACCGTATTAAATGGGATCTGATCGACAACGGCTAGTTGCATCATCATCATCCGCGCAACCCAGAAAAACAAAATATCCTGCCCCGTGATCAGGGTCGAGGTTGGGAAATATTTGTCCAACGCCGCATTCTGTTCGGGCCAGCCCAACGTGCCGATTGGCCATAGGCCAGAGCTGAACCATGTATCCAAAACATCAGGGTCACGGGTTAGGGTTTTGCCGGGCGCTTGTGCCTTCGCCTCGGCCTCGGTAGCCGCGCAGTATTGATTGCCTTCTTCGTCAAACCAAACAGGCACCTGATGGCCCCACCACAACTGGCGTGAAATACACCAGGGTTCGATGTTTTCCAGCCAGTGGTAATAGGTTTTTTCGCCTGACTCTGGAATGATTTTGACTGTTCCATCCCGCACCGCGTCCAAGGCGGGGCCAACGATTTTGGCGGTATCGACAAACCATTGATCGGTCATCATGGGTTCAATCACGACTTTTGATCGATCACCAAAGGGCTGCATGATGGGTTTGTTTTCGACGTGTGGGATCAGGTCGGCTTCGCCGTCCTCACCCGCTTTGGGGTTGGAGATCATGACGGCATTGCCCTCGGCCGTTATGGCGGCCACAACCCGGTCACGGGCCTCTATCCGATCCAGCCCGCGATATTCATCGGGGACAAGGTTCATGGCGGCGACTTTATTTTCGTCCCATTCGATTTCGCCATTTGCAATGCGCTGCGCCTCGGCGGCCTCTTCCGCGTAAGGACGGCCATCACTGCGCATCGCGGCGTGTGTGTTCATTAGGTTATACATCGGAATGCCGCCGCGCTTAGCCACCTGATAGTCGTTGAAATCATGCGCGCCTGTGATTTTAACCGCTCCTGATCCGAAATCTGGATCGGGGTACTCATCGGTGATGATCGGGATCAAGCGGCGATGTTCCTTTGGTCCAACGGGAATTTCGCACAGTTTACCAACAATCGGCGCATAGCGTTCATCACTGGGATGCACCGCAACCGCTCCATCGCCCAACATGGTTTCAGGGCGCGTTGTAGCGATTGAGATATAGTCGCGTTCTTCACTTAGTGTGATGTTCCCATCTTCGTCCTTTTCGACATAGGTATAGGTTTGACCATCTGCCAGCGGATATTTGAAATGCCACATGTGACCCGCAACTTCGATGTTTTCGACCTCAAGGTCTGAAATCGCCGTTTCAAAATGTGGGTCCCAATTGACCAAACGTTTGCCGCGATAAATCAGGCCTTTGTTGTACATCTCAACGAAAACTTTGATGACGGCGTCATGGAAATTACCACCCTCATCCGCGGGGGCATTGGGTGCACCTGACATGGTGAATGCAGTGCGGTCCCAATCACAGCTGGCGCCAAGGCGTTTTAGCTGATTGATGATGGTGCCACCCGATTGTTTTTTCCATTCCCAGACTTTGGCCAAAAACACCTGACGGCCCAGTTCAGCGCGGCTTGGTTCACCCGCTTTGGCCAATTCACGTTCGACAACCATTTGCGTGGCAATCCCTGCGTGATCCGTTCCAGGTTGCCACAGGGTATCAACCCCCTGCATGCGTTTCCAGCGGATCAAAATATCCTGTAAGGTGTTGTTGAATGCATGGCCCATGTGCAACACACCCGTCACATTGGGGGGCGGGATCATGATGGTGAATGTTTCATCCCGCGTGGCATTTGCGCCCGCTTTGAAACATCCTGCCTGTTCCCACGCAGCATAAATGCGCGCTTCTGCCGTGCCAGTGTCGAAGGTTTTTTCCAGTGCCATGAAAATGCCTATTCATCGTGTTGTTTTGCGCGGATCGGTCTAACCCGATTTTCGCAAAAGGGAAAGCAACATTGCCAAGAATTTCTGCACGTTGCGTCACGAATACAAAGGAGTTTTCATTAAATGGTGGAAAAGGGTTGGACAGCCCTAAATCTATGAGTAGTGTTCGCACAAATCAAAGACGGATCAACGGGATAGAAACCACATGAATAAGTTCGGGAAAAGCCAACCCATTACACGCCTGGAAGACCAACGTTTTTTAACAGGATTTGGTAAATACATTGACGATATCGCACCTGCCGATGCGCTGCATGCGTTTGTTTTCCGCTCACCCATTGCGCATGGTGTGATCACCAATTTGGATGTTAGCGATGCGCTTGGGAGTGAGGGTGTCGCCACTGTTATTACGGCGGCTGATCTGATTACGGCAGGCATTTCCATGGATTTGGAAGGCACGGTTGTGAAAAACCGTGACGGCACGGATGGGGCAAAACCGCCACGCCCCTTGTTGGCAGTTGATCGTGTGCGCCATGTTGGTGAACCGGTCGCGATGATTATTGCCGACACGATGCAACAGGCCCGCGATGCGGCCGAGTTGATTGAATTTGATTATGATGAATTGCCCGTCCAATTGGCACTGGCCCTTGGTGACACAGATATCCATGCCGAGGCGCCTGGCAACTTGGCCTTTGATTGGGAGATGGGGGACGCCGAAAAAACCCAAGCGGAATTTGATAAGGCTGCGCATGTGGTGAAGTTGGAGGTGGGGGACAACCGCGTCATCGTGAATTCCATAGAACCGCGTGGATGTTATGCGGAATTTGACGGCGAACGGTTGCATGTTGCCTTGAACGCTCAGGGTGTGTGGCCGCATTGGAACCGCCTTAGCCAGATGTTGAACATGCCCAAAGAGAACATCCGCGTTACCAACCCAGATACCGGCGGTGGATTTGGGATGAAGGGCATGGCCTATCCCGAGGCCTATGTTTTGGCACATGCCGCAATGACATTAGGCCGACCGGTGCGCTGGATGTCAGATCGAACAGAAGCGATGTTAACCGATAATGCAGGGCGCGATTTGGTATCATGGGCGGAGTTTGCATTTGATGCGGATCACCGCATTCAGGCCTACCGCGTGCATACGGATTGTAACATGGGGGCTTATAACTCGCAATTTGCGCAACCCATTCAAACACAATTGTTTTCACGCGTTTTGATGGGCACTTATGATGTGCAGGCAACCTACCTAAGCGTGAAGGGTTACTATACCAACACGACACAAGTGGATGCCTATCGCGGCGCAGGCCGCCCTGAGGCGATTTATGTTCTCGAACGCCTGATGGATCGTGCCGCGCGCGAGTTGGGTGTGGATCTTTGGGAATTGCACCACAAAAATTTTATTCCCGTGGATAAATTTCCGTACAAAACAACGACGGGCGAAACCTATGACGTCGGAGATTTCTCACGCGTGTTGAACCATGCTGAAATAGCCTGTGATCGCGCTGGATTTGTATCACGCAAATCTGCATCTGAGGCGGCAGGCAAACTGCGCGGTCAGGGCCTATGTTTTTATATAGAATCCATCCTTGGTGACCCAAGCGAAAGTACGCGCGTCGAGTTTAATGAGGACGGAACAGTCTGCATTTTTGTCGGTACTCAGTCAAACGGGCAGGGGCATGAAACAGTTTATGCAAAATTCCTATCCGATCAAACGGGCATTCCATTGGATAATATTATTGTCGTTCAAGGCGACAGTGATTTGATCAAACAGGGTGGTGGTACAGGCGGATCGCGTTCAGTCACTGTGCAAAACAACGCCACCCTGGCGACAGTCGATAAAATGATCAAAAGCTTTATCCTGTATCTTGCCGATAAAATGGGTGTCGCTTCTGAGGACGTTTCCTTTGACGATGAAACCTTCCGCGCGGCAGGATCAAACCTAACGCCGACCTTCCTTGAGGCAGCCGAAATGGCGCGCGTGGATGGGCGTGACGATCTGTTGGTCCAAGAGGCTCGCGCAACGCTTGAGGCGCGTTCTTTCCCAAATGGAGCGCATGTTGCCGAGGTTGAGATTGATCCAGAAACAGGGAAAACTGTGGTTGATCGCTATGTTGTGGTTGATGATTTTGGAAACCTTATCAATCCACTATTGGCGGAAGGTCAAGTGCACGGAGGTGTTGCCCAAGGCCTAGGACAAGCACTTTGTGAGCATGTGGTTTATGATGAAGATGGTCAGTTGTTGACAGCGACCTTCATGGATTATGCAATGCCTCGCGCGGTGGATATGCCATTTGTTAAATTTGAAGTAGAACCAGTTCCCTCTACTGCAAACATTATGGGCATGAAGGGCTGTGGTGAGGCAGGAACTGTTGGATCAATGGCGGCGGTTGCGAATGCGGTACAAGACGCGCTGTGGGATCGCGGTGTGACCCAGGCAGACATGCCATTTACCCCGCATCGCGTTTGGCAAATGCTAAATGACGCGCCAAAGGCCGCCGAATAATGCACTTGACTTGATTGAAACACGAGCGGCCTAAGCCCTCGAACGCCAGGAGGCGGACGAGACAGGCACACCGAATTGCGTATCAACGCCAAGGCCCAGAGCGTTGGCAGTTTGCGCTGGTATGGACGCTTGATTTGAGTGCGTGCAAAACAGCAGGCGAAATTATCAAGTTTTGAATGGTTTCATTCATTAGTGTCGGATCGCAATTGACATTGGGGATGGCCCCATCACACTGTGCCAGAAAGATTAACGAGGGGCCCATGGACGAGTACTATAGCAACGCATATTTGCGCGATATTCTCAAGCGTGCAAAAAATATCGCGGTGGTCGGGGTTAGCCCGAACCCACAGCGACCAAGTTATTTTGTGGCCCGATATTTGGGATTAAAGGGTTTTAATGTGATTTCGGTCAATCCAGCACACGCGGGAAAAGAGCTGTTTGGTGCAACAATCCGTGCATCTCTGTCAGAGATTGATGAACCCATTGATATGGTGGATATTTTCCGCAAATCAGATTCTGTGCCGCCGATTGTTGATGGGGCTATGGAACGGTTTACGGATCTTAAAACAATCTGGATGCAAATTGGCGTCACCCACTCCGAAGCCGCAGAGAAAGCGCGGGCACATGGGATTGAAGTTATCATGAACCGATGCCCTAAAATTGAATATCAACGCCTATTCTGGGAATTGCGCATGGCTGGGTTCACTACAGGTGTCATATCTTCAAAGCTCAACTGAGTCTGGCTAATTTTGACACTATAAATACTGGTATATAAATAACATGGCGTTTTTAGAAACTTTTTTGAGTGGTCATTGATTTAAGTGCTTTGATCAAGCGCGTTCATCGCGCAGCTTAGACCAATAGAGCATAATCGAGCCCACGACCGTACCGTCAAATCGGAGGTTTGCCCGCTGCAAAATGGAGCAAGGGTTGCGTTACCTAAGCCCCGCCAACCGCCCGCGAGAGTTAATTTAGTCAATGCCATATAGCTTTGGGATTTGATAATGCGACAGACAGATTGCGTAGGAATAAATTAGATTTAACCTGAGATCTTTCAAGAACTGCTCTTAGGTATACGAAATCACTCACGCGACGCTTTTTCGGCGATACCTGATTGTCCCTGACGGCGGGCCAATACGTTCACGACGTCGCCCCATTCAACGCCACGGGCGTGCAACATGACCATTAGGTGAAATATCACATCGGCCGCCTCGCTGGTCAGGGCTGTGGGGTCGTTTTTCACAGCCACAATAATGGCCTCAATCGCTTCTTCCCCAAATTTTTCGGCGCATTTTTCGGGGCCCTTGGCCAACAATTTTGCGGTCCAGCTTTCCTCGGGACTGCTTGCGGCACGTAGTTTTACGGTTTCAAACAAATCATTTAGGTTCATTAATTCATCCTCATCGGAATGCCCGCGGCTTGCATATGTGCTTTGGCCTCTTGGACAGTATATTCTCCAAAGTGAAAGATTGAGGCCGCCAGTACGGCGGATGCACCGCCTTGGGTTACACCATCCACCAAATGATCCAAATTGCCAACACCACCTGATGCAATCACAGGAATAGACACCGCATCTGAAATTGCGCGTGTCATGGGCAGGTTGAAACCAGATTTCGTACCATCCCGATCCATCGAAGTTAGCAGGATTTCACCAGCACCTTTTTCCGCAATCATTTGTGCGAATTCAACTGCATCAATCCCTGTGGGTTTGCGGCCCCCATGAGTGAACAATTTCCATTTGCTGGGTGATACGGTTTTTGCGTCAATCGCACACACAATGCATTGGCTGCCGAAATGATCGGCGGACTGACGCACCACATCGGGATTGGCCACAGCGGCGGAATTAAACGAAACCTTATCTGCACCCG
>JBMTQO010000041.1:0-18253 GCA_049446275.1 Paracoccaceae bacterium
TTCTTTATGGCGACTGGTTTCCACGGCTTCCACGTGATCGTTGGTACCATCTTCTTGTTCATCTGTATGCTACGTGCGATGCGCGGTCACTTTAGCCCAGAACAACACTTGGGCTTTGAAGCGGCGGCATGGTATTGGCACTTTGTTGACGTTGTTTGGTTGTTCCTATTTGCAGCAGTCTACGTTTGGGGCGGCTAGGCTCCCTACATGTTACGCATGTAAATTATTATTGAAAGCGCGCGAAGTCTGACTTCGCGCGTTTCCTACTTGGGGGACAGTGGTGAGGCGCACGATTTTTATTCTGATTATCGGTCTGGTGGGGATTGCAGTCTTGCTATCGCTGGGGACATGGCAGGTCAAACGTCTTGCTTGGAAAGAGGGTATTCTGGCCGAGATTGATGCGAAAATTGAGGGGCCGCCAAGTGCACTTCCGCTTTCGCCAAGAGTAGAGGCCCACAAATATCAACCCATCGAAGTTTCTGGGCGGTTTCTTGAAACCCGTATCCGTGTCTTGGTAAGCCAAAAACTGATCGGGGCAGGGTATCGCATTATCCAACCGTTTCAGACGGATGGTCGTGTCATTCTAGTTGACCGCGGTTTCGTTAAAATTGACCAAACCGAAGATTTGCGAAATGATCAGGCGACTATTTTGGGCAATTTACATTGGCCGGAAGAGGTGGATCAATACACCCCCGAACCTGATCTAACACGCGACATTTGGTTTGCGCGCGATGTTCCAAAATTGGCTGCCGCGTTGAACGCCGATCCCATTCTGGTGATTGCACGTGAAATTACCCCCAGCAGTGAAAAAGTTTCACCGATCCCTATTTCTAGCAGTGGTATTCCCAACGATCATCTGCAATATGCAATTACATGGTTTTCGCTTGTCGCTGTTTGGGCAGGGATGAGCGGCCTTTTCCTTTTTGGGACACGCAGAAGAAAGAGTTAAGAGACATGCAATATATCTCAACCCGCGGCAATGCACCGATCCTTAGCTTCGAAGAAGCGATGCTCACGGGCTTGGCACGTGATGGGGGGCTTTATGTTCCGGAGCAAGTGCCAACTTTGTCTCATGCCGATATTGCTGCAATGGCGGGCAAATCCTATGAAGAGATTGCGTTTCAGGTCATGCGCCCCTTTGTTGGTGACACATTCACGGACGCCGAATTTGCTGATATCATTGCCAAGGCCTATGCGAATTTTGGTCATTCTGCGCGCGCGCCTATGGTTCAGTTGGACAATAACCATTTTTTGTTGGAACTTTTCCACGGGCCAACCCTTGCGTTCAAAGATTTTGCAATGCAGCTGATTGGTCAATTGTTTCAAGTGGCGCTAAACCGCCGTGGTGATCGTGTTACCATCGTGGGCGCAACCAGTGGCGACACAGGCAGCGCCGCGATCGAGGCGTTTCGTGGTCTAGATGCCGTGGATGTTTTCATCCTATATCCACACGGACGCGTGTCAGATGTACAGCGTCGTCAAATGACAACACCGACAGAATCCAATGTGCACGCCTTGGCCGTTGATGGAACCTTTGATGATTGCCAATCACGCCTGAAGGACATGTTCAATGATTTTGAATTCCGCGATGGTGTGAAGCTGGCGGGTGTGAATTCGATCAACTGGGCGCGTGTTTTGGCGCAGGTTGTCTATTACTTCTCATCCGCGGTTCAACTGGGAGCGCCCCATCGTAAGATAAGCTTTACCGTTCCAACCGGAAATTTTGGTGATATTTTCGCAGGCTATATCGCGAAACGCATGGGCCTGCCAATTGATCGTTTGGTTGTTGCGACAAACCAAAACGATATTTTGCACCGCTGCCTAAGTACGGGTGAATACCGCATGGGTGGTGTTATCCCATCCATCAGTCCATCGATGGATATTCAGATCAGTTCAAATTTTGAACGCGCGATGTTTGACGCCTATGATCGAGATGGGGCCGCAATTGCCAACGTCATGAATGAATTGAAAACCAATGGCGGCTTTGCTTTATCGCAGGGTATAATGGATGCATTGCGCGATAACTTTGACAGCGGCCGCGCAAGTGAGGCAGAAACATCTGCCGAAATCAAACACAGTCTCGTGGAGCACGCAGAGCTTTTGTGTCCTCACAGCGCAATCGGAACACATGTTGCGGAACGCTTGCGCGTTGCGAATACGCCCATGATTACCTTGGCCACGGCGCATCCTGCGAAATTCCCTGACGCGGTCGAGGCCGCGACAGGTATTCGCCCTCATTTACCCCCGCGCATGTCCGACCTCTTTGAGCGGGAAGAACGCGTGACTCGCGTTGACAATAACCTTGATGCGCTAAAGGCCATTGTAAAAGATCGGATCGCAAATTGAGCATTCAACAACACATATTGCCCAATGGGTTCCAAATCGTGACTGAGCATATGCCAGGCCTTGAGTCCGTGGCGCTTGGGGTTTGGGTAATGGCCGGTGGGCGAAACGAAACACAATCCCAAACCGGTATTGCGCATTTTCTGGAGCATATGGCGTTCAAAGGGACCTGCACACGCAGTGCTGTGAACATCGCCGAAGCGATTGAGGATGTGGGTGGTTATATCAACGCCTATACCTCGCGCGAAGCGACGGCATATTACCTGCGCCTGCTGCGCCAGGATGTGTGTTTGGGCGTGGATATTTTGGCCGATATTCTGCGCAACTCTATTTATGATCCGCGTGAGGTCGAGGTTGAGCGCGGTGTGATCCTTCAAGAGATCGGTCAAACATTGGATACCCCTGATGATATCATATTTGATTGGCTTCAGGAAACCGCCTATCCCCAACAATCCCTGGGTCGATCAATCCTTGGCCCGTCTGATAATGTCGCGCGGTTTGATCGGGATGATTTGATTCAATTTGTGTCGTCACATTATTCACCCGATCGGATGGTTTTTGCTGCCGCAGGTGGCGTTAATCACGATGAACTCTATCAATTGTTGTCGGATGCATTCGGTGATTTGCCGATCATTCCCGCAATAAAAACTGATGGTGATGCACAATTCCACAGAGGCGAATTGCGCCGCGAAAAGGAATTAGAACAGGCGCATTTTACACTTGCACTCGAGGGTCCAAGTTATCGCGATGACGATATTTATACGGCGCAGATTTATTCAATCGCGCTTGGCGGGGGGATGTCATCGCGCCTGTTCCAAGAGGTGCGTGAAAAACGTGGGCTGTGTTATACCATCTTTGCCCAAGCAGGCGCCTATAACGACACGGGTATGACCACGATTTATGCGGGTACATCGGATGCACAAATCGGGGAATTAGCCAAAATCACAATTGATGAGCTAAAGCGCGCGGCAGACACGCTGAGCCTAGCCGAGCTGGACCGTGCACGTGCGCAAATGAAAGCTGGTCTTTTGATGGGATTGGAAAGCGCATCAAATCGCGCAGAGCGTTTGGCCCGGATGGTTCAGATTTGGGGCAAGGTTCCAAGTCTAGAAGAAACATTGGCTAGCATCGACGCTGTGAACTTGGACAAATTGCGTGCATATGCGCAATCGGTCGCAAGTGGTGCCAAGATGGCAACCGCTCTTTACGGTCCAATCGCGGGGGCGCCCGATTTAGCCGCACTTGAGGCGCAACGAGCATCATAATGTTTTTCTTTAAGCGCAAAGTATGGATCGACACCGAACGTTTATACCTGCGCGCGCCTCTTCAGACTGACTATCGTCAATGGTCTGAATTGCGCAATGCCTCCAAAGAGTTTTTGACCCCTTGGGAACCCACATGGTCACCTGATCATTTGTCGCGTAAGGCGTTTTCTAATCGGGTCTATTGGTCACAGAAAAACATCAACGGCGGCACAGCCATTCCACTGTTCATGTTTAGACGTGAAGATGAGCAATTGGTGGGCGCGATCACGCTGGACAATATACGCCATGGCCCTGCGCAAACGGGGACTATGGGATATTGGATTGGCCACCCCTATGCGCGCCACGGGTACATGACAGAAGCCCTGCGCGCGATGGTCCACTATGCCTTTAGCACAATGGACCTCAGCCGTATTGAAAGCGCCTGTTTACCCGAAAACGTTGCATCGCGTGGTGTTTTGGAAAAATGTGGCTATAAATACGAAGGTGTTGCCCAGGCGTATATCCAAATTGATGGCCGTTGGCGCACACACGTCCTATATGCTGCCTTACGCGCGGATCGGCGTGGCCGGACAACAGTGGGCATGGCATGAATACCTATTTACCAGCGGATAAAAACTTCTATACGATCGCGTCAGATGCAGGGTTAGCGCATCTGCTCTTTCCCATAGAACCCGGCTATATCGAAGAACCCCGTGGCCGTTGGAAGGGGCAGGCGGAATATGTCGCGCGTCCCAAATCGACCGAGAATGTCAGCGCGCTCGTCAAACTTTGCCACACCCATCGTGTGGCTATTATTCCTTATGGCGGTGGAACGGGATTAGTGGGCGGACAGCTTGCTGAAGCTGGGGCTGTTCCTTTGATCTTATCCCTTGAAAAGATGATGAGAATTCGCGCCGTGTATTCTGAAGAAAACGTTATGATCGTGGATGCAGGTGTCATTTTAGCGGATATCCAGCAGGCGGCTGAAGATTTTGATCGCCTGTTCCCGCTGTCTTTGGCCTCTGGGGGTAGTGCACGCATTGGCGGGTGTCTTGCAACGAACGCAGGGGGCGTGAATGTTCTGCGTTATGGCAACACGCGGGATCTATGTTTGGGTTTAGAGGTTGTGATGGCCGATGGCGCAATTTGGAACGGTTTGGGACGTCTGCGTAAGGATAATACTGGCTATGATCTGCGTCATCTGATGATCGGATCCGAAGGAACATTGGGCATCATCACGGGTGCGTCCCTAAAGCTTGCGCCGCGTCCGCGGGATGTGGGTGTGGCCCTGTTCACCGTGCCTGATCCAAGTGCGGCCCTCTCCCTTTTGGCGATGATACGCGATGAGGTGGGCGAGGCGGTCTCTGCCTTTGAATTGATGTCTAAAATGGGGTTGGATTTTTTATCGGAAACCATGCCAGATGTGCGCCAAGTGATTGAGGGCAAACCAGAATGGATGGTTTTGATTGAACTGGGTATGGGGGGTGTGCAATCCGCATCAGATGCGCTTGAACGCCTGTTTGAATTGGGACATGAGGCTGCGTTGGTCAGCGATGGGGTCATCGCACAATCCAAACAGCAGGCGCAAGAGATATGGACGATCCGCGAAACCATTCCAGAAGCCAACCGCCGCATCGGATCAATTAGCAGTCATGATATTTCACTACCCCTTTCGATGATCCCAGAGTTCATAAAGGTGGCCCCAAACCATTTGGAAAAACTATGCGATATGCGCATCAATTGCTTTGGTCATTTGGGGGATGGGAACCTGCATTATAATGTCTTTCCACCCAAAGGACGGGATAAGAAAGAGTTCTGGAACCTGCGGGATGAGATCAAACGCACGGTGCATGATTTGGTCGTTTCGATGGGGGGATCGCATAGTGCGGAACATGGGATTGGCCGGCTTAAGGTGGATGACTTGGAACGTTATGGCGATCCTGCGAAACTGTCGGCGCTGCACGCGATCAAGGGCGCGCTTGATCCCCAAAACATCCTAAATCCTGGGTCTGTTTTGCGTCGGTAATACGTCGGTATCACGTCGGTGCGCAAAGCGCGATGGGATATGGATGTTTTAGGGATAGGGTGGTCGTCACTTGTCAGACTATTTTTTGTCAGAATACCGATATCGAGTAGCCCGCATTATGAGGCATGTGAAGGGTCAGGGATTATTTCCAAGCCGACCTCAGAAGGTGCGAAAGCACCTCCCTGGGGGAGGTCGGCGCTTCGCCAATCTGGCGATTGGCTTGGAATAAGATTGGTTTTTGGACTTCGTTGCCTCAGCCTTGTTCACCGCCCTCGGGTGTGTGCTTTAACGTTTGCGTGAAACCTCAATGAAACCTGAATATCCTATTCATGCACCGAATTCACCAATCCCTTGGCCTTACGCCGCAAGTGGCGCTCATAGATGATGCGGGCGACGATGTGTTCGTATCCCCAATCCAAGATCTGACATAACCCAGGAATGCGGGCAATCCGAGCCATAAACCGATAGCGGGGCATTTGATCCCATAGGATCAAAAACGCCGCAAGCCCGACATGGATTTTGCCATCATGCATCACATGCAACAGGCGCGTTGCGCGATCTTCGTCAACGCCCCATTCCGACAAATCCGTTTTGTTCAAATCTACAATTTCAATGGGTAAATCCCGCGACTTGGCATAGGCGTCGTAATGGCACATTTCGGAATTACAGACGGGACAATCAGCGTTATAGAGGGCGCGTGTTTTCATGACGGTATCTCCTATTCCGCGTAAAATGTAATAGGTTGGGCCAAAATGTCATTGGGGCTTACGCAAATGTCGCAGTTGGACTTATGGCGCAAGCGCCAAACGTCCCCACAGGTCATATTCACCGGCCTCATCCACCTCAACCGTGACAATGTCGCCGATATTCAAATCCTGATGTCCGTCATCAATGAACAGGTTGCCGTCAATTTCAGGGGCATCTGCCACGGTGCGGCAGGTGGCTGCGTCTTGGTCCACCTCATCCACGATCGCATCCATTTTGAGGCCAACCTTGGCCTGTAGCTTGGCTTCTGAAATAGCTTGTGCCTTGGTCATGAACCGTTCCCAGCGGTCTTGTTTCACGGCATCTGGAACGTGATCGGGCAAATCATTGGATCGCGCGCCATCAACGTTTTCATATTTAAAACACCCGACGCGATCCAACTGCGCCTCATCCAGCCAATCGAGCAGCGTTTCAAATTCCGCTTCGGTTTCGCCAGGATAGCCCACGATAAAGGTCGAACGTAATGTGATATCAGGGCAGGCTGACCGCCATGCTGCGATTTCATCCAGTGTTCTGGCCGCCGCTGCGGGGCGGGCCATACGGCGCAGTGTATCGGGGTGGGCGTGCTGAAATGGAATATCCAAATAGGGCAGGATGATCCCATCGGCCATCAGTGGGATCAGATCGCGCACATGTGGATAGGGGTAGACATAGTGCAGCCGCACCCATGCCCCCAATGATCCCAGATCACGGGCCAAATCTGTGATATGCGCACGGTGATCGCGGTCCGTGGCATATTTGATATCGACCCCATAAGCAGACGTATCCTGCGAGATTACCAATAATTCGCGCACACCATTTTCAACCAATTTTTCTGCCTCGCGTATGATTGCGTGGGCAGGGCGGCTTTGTAATTTGCCGCGCATGTCGGGGATGATGCAGAATTTACATTTGTGATTACAGCCTTCTGAGATTTTCAAATAGCTGTAGTGGCGTGGGGTTAATTTCACGCCGCTTGCGGGCAACAAATCAACAAAGGGGTCTGGATTTGGGGGTACCGCGGCATGGACCGCATCCAACACCTGTTCATATTGATGGGGGCCTGTGACGGCCAAAACCTTGGGGTGGTGGCCTGTGATATATTCGGACTCTGCCCCCAAACATCCGGTCACAATCACCCGTCCATTTTCATTCAATGCCTCGCCAATGGCCTCAAGGCTTTCTGCTTTGGCACTGTCCAAAAATCCACATGTGTTCACGATGACCGCATCCGCCCCCGAATAGTCGGGGGATATACCGTATCCTTCTGCACGTAGGCGGGTCAAAATGCGTTCGCTGTCTACCAATGCCTTGGGGCAGCCCAATGACACCATCCCGATGGTAGGTTGGTTTGCGCTGCGGCTTTCGGCGACTTTTGCGTTTGCCAGATCGGGGCGGAGGTTTGGTGGATTTGTGCTCATGGCTTCTATTACCCTGCGCAAGACCAACTGGAAAGATCACATTTCTGCAGAATTTGGCCGAAAACGAGGGACTCGATTGGTTTCGGTACCAATTTTTCGGCGCTGGGTACAGCTGATGACGCGCATAATAAGGGCTCTTTGCCGACAACCGTTTTGGGTGGATCGGTTGAAATGATAGGCCGTTCGATTTTTTTGGGCGGTCATATGTGTTTCAATAAATCGGCGAAATAGACGGACTGCCCCAATCCAACCTTAATGGGCATGGTCAAGAACGACTATATTCGCATAGGCGTTTATTAAGGCACGGCCTATGTCGTAAACTGTACATTCTTGTCGTCGCTAAGTATTGATTTTCTGGTGTGAAGTTGGTTGTCTCTGCGTCAACGAACAAAGGAGACGGCTATGCGCTTTTCTGCGCTTCGCATTCTGAAAGAGGGTTTGACTGGTAACAAGGGGTGGAGTGCGCATTGGCGTGATCCGGATCCCAAGGATGAATACGATGTTGTGATTGTGGGCGGCGGCGGGCATGGCCTGTCCACGGCGTTTTATCTGGCCAAGGAACATGGCATCACCAATGTTGCGGTTCTGGAGCGTGGATATATAGGCGGCGGAAACGTCGGGCGTAACACCACGATTGTGCGGGCAAACTATGGCCTGCCTGGAAATTCCGAATTTTATTCACATTCACTGAAACTGTGGGAACAGTTAGAGGATGAGTTGAATTATAACGTGATGCATTCCCAACGCGGGATCATCAATCTGTTCCATTCCGATGGTCAACGCGATGCCTTTGCCCGTCGGGGCAATGCCATGGTTAACCAAGGGGATGATGCGATCCTGATGAACCGCGATCAGGTGCGCGACATGATCCCCTATCTGAACTTTGACAGCCTACGTTTCCCGATTTACGGCGGCCTTTACCATCCTCGTGGGGGGACGGCACGCCATGATGCAGTGGCATGGGGATTCGCACGCGGTGCCGATCAGCGTGGTGTTGATTTGATCCAGAATTGCGAGGTTACAGGCATCAACATCGAAAACGGAAAGGTGCGCGGTGTTGAAACCAGCCGCGGCACAATCCGTGCGAAGAAAATTGCCTTGGCCACGGCGGGCCGTTCCAGCCAGACAGCGGCGATGGCGGGCATGCGCCTACCGATTGAAAGTCATGTTTTGCAGGCTTTTGTGACCGAGGGGATCAAGCCCGTCATTGATCATGTCATTTCATTTGGGATGGGCCATTTTTATATAAGCCAATCGGATAAGGGCGGTTTGGTTTTTGGTGGTGACATTGATTTTTATGCCTCCTATGCATCGCGCGGCAACCTGCCCATGATGGAACACGTGATGGAGGCGGGTATGAGCCTGATGCCCATGATCGGCAAGGCCAAGGTTCTACGCTCTTGGGGGGGTATCATGGATATGTCACCCGATGGATCCCCGATCATCGATAAAACGGATATTGATGGGCTCTATCTAAATTGTGGCTGGTGTTATGGCGGGTTTAAGGCCGTGCCTGGATCAGGCTTCAGCTATGCGCATTTGATTGCAACCGATTGTCATCATCAACCTGCGGCGCGCTTCCGTTTGGATCGGTTCCAAACGGGATATGGTTTGATGGACGAAGAGGCCACCGGGTCTCAGCACAACTTACACTAGGAGCGGGTAATGCGTATTCCTTGTCCCATTTGTGGGGAACGTGACAGACGTGAGTTTTATTATCAGGGCGATGCATTGGCACTGAACCGCCCTGATCCTGATGCAGGGGATGCGGTGTGGAATGATTATATTCACAATCGCGACAACCCTGCGGGCGTCACAAGCGATTTGTGGCATCACGAAGCAGGCTGTTCAAATTGGTTGGTCGTGACACGCAATACCGTCACCCACGAGGTCTTGGGCGCAGAGCTTGCATCCAAGGTAAAAGGAGAGCAGCGATGAGGCTTTCTGATTATGGACAAATTGATCGCGTCAATGCCGTCAGTTTCCGCTTTGATGGTAAAACCTATGGCGGTTTTCAGGGCGATACGTTGGCCTCAGCACTCTTGGCCAATGACGTGCGTTTGGTGGCGCGGTCTTTCAAATATCACCGTCCCCGCGGTATCCTGAGCGCGGGTAGTGAAGAGCCAAACGCAATTGTCACTGTTGGTTCAGGCGTGCATCAGGACCCTAATGTGCGCGCAACGGTTCAGGAAATCTACAATGGGTTTGAGGCCAATTCCCAAAACCGTTGGCCCAGCCTAAAATATGACCTGCTCTCGGTAAATGACCTGATGGCGCCGTTTTTGTCGGCGGGTTTTTATTACAAAACCTTTATGTGGCCGCGGGCGTTTTGGGAAAAACTATACGAACCCGTCATTCGCCGCGCTGCTGGTTTGGGTGCGCTGAGTGAAAAACAGAATGAGGATACATATGAACGCGCATTCGCCCATTGCGATGTTTTGGTGATCGGTGCGGGCCCTGCGGGATTATGGGCCGCCTATCAATTGGCGCAAACAGGATTGGACGTGATCCTTGCGGACGAAGATTTCCGCATGGGCGGACGCCTGAATAGCGAAGCGGATCAAATCGGCGGCAAACCAGCCGCGGATTGGGCGGCCGAGATAGTTGCTAAATTGGATCAAATGGACAACGTGCGCCTAATGACGCGCACAACTGTCACGGGCGCCTATGATGGCGGCACCTATGGCGCGGTTGAACGTGTGTCCCATCACATGAGTGATCGGGGTGGAGATTGCCCACTGGAAACTTTTTGGCGTATTCATGCGAAACGTGCGGTATTGGCGGCGGGTGCATTGGAGCGCACCATTGGTTATGCAAACAACGACCGTCCTGGGATCATGCAAGCGGGTGCCGTGCGCAGTTATTTGCACCGCTATGGTGTTGCGACTGGGAAACGTGTGGTAGTATTTGGCAATAACGACAATGCCTTTCGTACGGCACATGATTTGTCTGCGGCGGGGGTCGAGGTTGCGGCCTACGTGGATGCGCGCGCAGATGCAGCGATTGAGGGGAATTTCCCGATTTATCGTGGGGCGCATGTAACGGACACTAAAGGGCGACTGGGTCTATCATCGGTTCAGATCACCGACGGTGGACGAAACCACAGCATCGCCGCAGATTGTTTAGCGGTTTCTGGTGGGTGGAACCCGACGGTTCACATGACCTGTCACATGAATGGTCGTCCGACATGGAATGAAACTATCGCCAGCTTTGTTCCGACCGCGGGATCAATTCCGGGGATGTCCGTTGTGGGTTCGGCAGCGGGCCACATGTCTACAGCTGCCTGTTTTGAAAGCGCACAGTATATCGCCGTGCGTGTTGCGGGTGATTTGGGGAAAGCCACACCTTCAGATCCGCTACCCGCTGCGGAAAATGCGGCGTATGCGATTGAACCGCTGTGGGCGGTTCCGGGCAAGGCGCGGGCATGGTTGGATTATCAAAACGATGTCACTGTGAAGGATATCAAACAGGCGGCCCAAGAAAACTTCCGCTCTGTCGAACATATGAAACGCTACACCACCCAAGGGATGGCGACGGATCAGGGTAAAAATTCTAACGTCGCGGCGTTGGCGTTGCTGGCAGATACGACGGGGCGGGGCATTCCGGAAACGGGAACCACAACCTTCCGTCCCCCCTATTCCCCTGTTGCGATTGCCGCCATGGGAGGCGAAGCGCGTGGTATGGGGTTTGCGCCCGAACGCTTCACCACGTCCCACGCCGTTGCAAAAGAAATGGCCGCCCCAATGATCGAAGCGGGCCTTTGGTATCGCCCCAGCTATTTCCCCGAACATGGCGAAACCTCATGGCGTCAATCCTGTGATCGTGAGGTCTTGATGGTGCGTGAAAATGTCGGTGTGTGTGATGTGTCGACCTTGGGCAAAATCGACATTCAGGGCAAAGATGCCGCCAAACTCTTGGATTTCATCTACACCAATATGTTCAGCACGCTTAAGATAGGGCGCGTGCGTTATGGCTTGATGCTGCGTGAAGATGGGCATGTGATGGATGATGGTACAACTGCGCGCTTGGGTGAAAATCACTATGTGATGACAACCACAACTGCCGCAGCGGGTTTGGTGATGCGGCATCTGGATTTCGTCACTCAATGCCTGCATCCCGAATTTGATGTAAGTTTCATTTCCGTCACCGAACAATGGGCACAATTTGCCGTTGCGGGACCCAAGGCGCGTGATTTGCTTAGCAATTTTGTTGAGGATGACATTAGCAATGATGCCTTTGGGTTTATGCAATGCGCGGCCATGGATGTCATGGGCGTTCCAGGGCGTTTGTTCCGCATCTCCTTCAGCGGTGAAATGGGGTATGAGGTTGCCGTTCCTGCGCGTTACGGCGAAAGCCTGTTTAGATTGCTGGTGGCCAAGGCCAAGGAATTGGGCGGTGGTGCCTATGGGATGGAGGCGTTGAACATGCTGCGCATCGAAAAAGGGTTCATTACACACGCCGAAATTCATGGGCGCACCACAGCCTTTGATATCGGTATGGAGCGCATGATCAGCGCGAACAAGGATTGTATCGGAAAAACGGCGGCGGCCCGTCCGGGTATGATTGATCCAGATCGCGAGCGCTTGGTTGGATTAAAACCCGTTGGAACAGTCAAACAACTGACCGCTGGGGCGCATTTGTTTAATGAGGGCGACGCGGCCACACGTGTGAACGATCAGGGGTATATCACATCGGTTGGATATTCCCCCACGTTGGGGCATTCCATTGGGCTTGGGTTTCTGCGCAATGGTCCAAACCGTGTTGGCGAGCATGTGAAAATGGTCGATCACCTGCGCGGTGTTGAGGCTGTATGCGAGGTGATTGATCCTGTCGCCTTTGATCCAGAGGGAGGACGCCTTCGTGCTTAAACTCGTTGCAAAATCTCCGGCCGAGGGCCTGGTTCCACTCTCTGTCGGCACGATGGAACTGAGTGAAGTTGTTCCGGCGGCCATCACATCTATTGCCTGCTTTGAGGGCCATGTGGATGCGCTTTCTTCGATACTGAAAGAGCATCATAGTATGGCTCTGCCCAAAACGGGGCAGGCCACGGGGCGCGTTGGCGCACGTGCGATATGGGCGGGGCCATCGGTGTTTTTGGTGGGCCCACAACCACATGCAGACCTGTCAAACTACGCAGCAATCGTGGATCAAAGCGACAGTTGGTGTGTTTTGAACTTGAAAGGCGCAGATGTCGAAGCGGTCCTTGCCCGCCTTAGCAGTGTGGACATGCGCCTGAAGTCTATGAAAAAGGGACAGGTGGTGCGTTCCCAACTGCAACATATGAATGCGATTTACCACCGTGTAAGTGACAATAGTTTTGATATCTATGGGTTCCGCTCGATGGCAAAAACCATGGTCCATGATATTGATCGCGCCATGCGATATATTGCGTCGCGGGCATAATTTAAGTCAATTAAAACGCTCGCGCGATCGACGCAATGGTGAAAAATCCGTTTATCCCCCTAGACTTCGCACCGCGCGCCCCTCATATTTTCGCAATGAGCCTGCCACCCGGATTCCTTGATGAACTGCGCACACGTGTGCCCATATCCCAAGTTGTTGGGCGCAAGGTGTCATGGGACATGCGCAAATCAAATCAGGGCAAAGGCGATTATTGGGCACCATGTCCGTTTCATCAGGAAAAAACCGCGTCATTCCACGTGCAGGACACCAAGGGGTTTTATTATTGCTTTGGCTGTCAAGCCAAAGGGGATGCTATTGGGTTTATCAAAGAAACTGAAAATGTTGGGTTCATGGAGGCTGTTGAAATCCTAGCCTCTGAGGCGGGAATGAGTGTCCCCAAACCCGATCCCAAAATGGCAGAAAAGGCGGATCGACGCAAAGAACTGGCCGACGTCATGGATGAAGCCGTGCGGTGGTTCCAAATGGTCTTGAAAACGGGTGTTGCGGCGGATGCACGGGCCTACCTGAGTCATCGTGGATTAAATGGCGACGCGTTGACGCAATTTGAAATTGGCTTTGCTCCAAATGATCGCACCGGTTTGAAATCTGCGCTGATGGGGCGCGGAATTTCCGAGCAGCAGTTGGTCGATACAGGACTGGTCATCAAACCCGAAGATGGCGGAACTAGCTATGATCGGTTTCGTGGTCGCATTATGTATCCCATTCGCGACGCGCGAGGCCGCTGCGTGGCCTTCGGTGGTCGCGCGATGGACCCGAATGCGCGGGCAAAATACCTCAACTCACCCGAAACCATTCTGTTTGATAAGGGACGCAGTCTTTATAATCACGGGCCTGCACGTGCAGCTGTGGGACGGGGTCATCCCTTGATTATTGCCGAAGGATACATGGACGTGATTGCATTGGTGCGCGCTGGGTTTGAAGGGGCGGTTGCGCCACTGGGGACAGCAATCACCGAAAACCAACTGGCGATGATGTGGCAAATCACTCCTGAACCCATCGTTGCGCTGGATGGGGATAAGGCAGGTTTGCGCGCGGCCTATCGTTTGATTGATTTGGCCATGCCACTGTTGCAAACGGGGCGCGCATTGCGGTTTGCTTTGATGCCCGAGGGACAGGATCCCGATGATCTGTTGTCTGCCAAAGGGGCAGGTGCTGTGCAAGCCATTTTGCATAATGCGATGCCATTGGTTGAATTGCTGTGGCGGCGTGAAACCGAAAGCCAAACCTTTGACAGCCCAGATCGAAAGGCGGCCTTGGACAAGCGTCTTCGCGGCTCGACCAGCCAAATTCAGGATCAAAACCTGCGTTCACATTATGACCAAGCAATCAAAGATTTGCGTTGGGATTTTTTTCGTGCCGCGCGTTCCTTTAAGTTTGGGTCCACACGCAATGTTCCTCAGCAAGCGGGGTCATCGACCAAGGGATCTGTTTTGGCGGCAGGGGAAGGAGATGTTGCACAGTATCTGCGCGAGGCGGTGATTTTGGCCATCCTAATTCGCTATCCGGAATTGGTGTACGAATATATGGACGAATTGGCGATGTTAGATTTTGAACATAGTGATCATCCATCGATGTTGCGGATATTGATGCGCCATTCCCATGATGTGGATTTTGACCCAACCGAGGTTCTGTCCGAAAATTTGGGGGCGGATTCACTTGAAAAATTTATGGCCCTTGGCCACCTAACAGTGGTGCCGTGTTTACGTCGGTTGGGCGACATTGATATGGCCCGTCTGACAATGAATGAGGAATTAGGTAAACTGGGAGCCCATCGCGGGTTAGAAGCTGAACTTCAGGAAAGTTCGCAAATCCCCGAAGATGGCCTAGATGAATGGGTATTTCATCGTCTAGGGCAGGCGGCGGATGCCGCAAATCGTGCACAACGCGCGGACCAAGATGACCAAACGCAATATGACGTTGCCGACAACGGCGCACGAATCAGCCGCGATGAGCGCAATAAATTGAACGACCTTATCGGCGCAATCCGATTTCAAAAAACAAAAAAATGATGATTTGTTAAAGATTCGTCAAAGAAATAGGGCTAAGAGGGTGTCCGAATCACGACAAATCGTTATTGATTCTATAAATCGAATCGCTCTGCCCAAGTTAGGAGACCTATATGGCCGCTTCTGAGAACGAAGATCGCAAAACGGATGATCAGGAAACAGAAGTTTCCCTTGATATGAGTCAAGCGCAAATTAAGCGTATGATCGCCGAGGCGCGTGAGCGGGGTTACATCACATACGATCAGTTGAACACTGTTTTGCCACCGGATCAGGTGTCTTCTGAGCAGATCGAAGATGTAATGTCGATGCTGTCGGAAATGGGTATCAACATCATCGAGGATGATGAAGTCGAAGACGAAGATCGCGGCCCAACGGATTTAGTCACAACAGGCACCAAAGATGTTGCGGTTTCCACAGGTGAAACAGAAAAGTTGGATCGCACCGATGATCCTGTGCGAATGTATTTGCGCGAAATGGGGTCTGTTGAACTTCTCAGTCGTGAAGGTGAGATTGCAATTGCCAAGCGGATCGAGGCAGGGCGTAATACGATGATCCTGGGCCTGTGCGAAAGCCCATTGACCTTCCAAGCGATTACCATCTGGCGCGAAGAATTGTTGAGCGAAGACATTCTATTGCGCGATGTAATCGATCTTGAGGCGACATTTGGCAATCAAATGGACGAAGATGGTGTTGAACCTGTTATCGACAGCACGGGTGCGGCTCCCGCAGCGGCCAACAAAACAGAAGAACCTGAATACGACGCAGACGGTAATCCGATTTCGAAAGACGATGATGATGATGAAGACGAGCAGTCAAACATGTCATTAGCTGCAATGGAAGCGGCATTAAAGCCCAAGGTTTTGGAAACGCTAGAACGCATTGCCATCGATTATGAGGCTTTGTCCGAAATGCAAGACATCCGTATTTCCGCGACCTTAAATGAAGGTGCTGCAATGACGGATAAAGAAGAGGAGACCTATCAATCCCTGCGGTCCGAAATTGTGGATTTGGTGAATGAACTGCACCTTCACAATAACCGTATCGAGGCTTTGATTGATCAGCTCTATGGTATCAACCGTCGGATTATGCAAATTGACAGTGCAATGGTGAAATTGGCCGACCAAGCGCGCATCAACCGCCGCGAATTTATAGAAGAATATCGCGGACGCGAACTAGACCCCAGTTGGTTAGATGATATGGCCGAAAAAACTGGCCGTGGTTGGCAGATGTTCATAGAACGCTCGCGCGAGAAAGCAGAAGATTTGCGCTCTGACATGGCGCAAGTTGGTCAGTATGTTGGTCTGGATATCTCTGAATTTCGCCGCATTGTTTCACAAGTGCAAAAAGGTGAAAAAGAAGCGCGGCAGGCCAAGAAAGAAATGGTTGAGGCGAACCTGCGTCTTGTGATCTCGATTGCCAAAAAATACACCAACCGCGGTCTTCAGTTCTTAGATCTGATCCAAGAGGGGAACATCGGCTTGATGAAGGCGGTGGATAAGTTTGAATATCGCCGTGGGTATAAATTCTCGACCTACGCGACATGGTGGATCCGTCAGGCGATCACACGTTCGATCGCGGATCAGGCGCGTACAATTCGTATTCCTGTACATATGATCGAAACGATTAACAAATTGGTCCGCACCGGGCGTCAAATGCTGCATGAAATTGGCCGCGAACCAACACCAGAGGAATTAGCAGAGAAACTGCAAATGCCGCTGGAAAAAGTGCGCAAGGTTATGAAAATCGCGAAAGAGCCGATTTCACTGGAAACACCAATTGGGGACGAAGAAGACAGCCAATTGGGTGATTTCATCGAGGATAAGAACGCAATCCTTCCATTAGACAGTGCCATCCAAGAAAATCTAAAGGAAACCACAACACGCGTCCTATCATCTCTTACCCCACGGGAGGAACGTGTTTTGCGTATGCGTTTCGGGATTGGTATGAACACCGACCATACATTGGAAGAAGTGGGCCAACAGTTCAGCGTGACGCGCGAACGTATCCGCCAGATCGAGGCGAAAGCGCTTCGCAAGCTGAAACATCCAAGCAGATCGCGTAAATTACGGTCCTTCCTAGACCAATAAATTTCACCAGGGCATTCAAATTTGGGTGCTCTGTTTGTGATTTTGAACAATGATGCAGACCACCTTTAAAATCCAAACCAATGGTCAGAGCCTCTACGAATTCACGGATCAGGTGACGTCTTGGGTGCGGGGTTCTGGTGTGCTGACACTTTTTATTCAGCATACGTCAGCCAGCATTTTGATTCAGGAAAACGCAGACCCAGAGGTACGCACGGATTTAACCAACTACTTTCGCAAGCTTGTTCCACCTGCAAATGATCCCTCAATGCACTACCTAACCCACCGCTATGAAGGGGATGATGATATGCCTGCGCATATTAAGGCGGCGATGTTACCCGTATCCATTCAGATCCCTGTGATGGAAGGGCGCTTGGCATTGGGTCGATGGCAGGGAATATATTTATTTGAACACCGTGATGCGCCGTGCCATCGTTGCGTGATCGCAACCCTTGTCTAGGTCGTCAGCCTGCACCTGTTTCTAAATCTAGCGGCCGAAATTCGGGTCTACCCAAACCCTAGGGGATGTCCTATAGTGGCTGTGGATAAGTTTATGTGATGACCCCTGAGTGGTGTCAAAACGACTAAAGATTATGAAAGGTGCAGGCATGCGTTGTCCGTTTTGTGGTAATATCGACACTCAGGTCAAGGATTCACGGCCCGCTGAGGATCACGTTTCAATCCGTCGTCGTCGATTTTGTTCTGCCTGTGGAGGCCGCTTCACCACCTATGAACGCGTGCAGTTACGCGACTTGGTCGTGATCAAATCTAATGGGCGCCGCGAGGATTTTGAACGCGAGAAATTAGAGCGGTCTATTCGCATCGCGCTTCAAAAACGTCCTGTTGAACATGAACGTATGGAACAGATGATTTCTGGTATCGTACGTCGTTTGGAAAGCATGGGTGAAACCGACATTCAGTCCAAAATGATCGGTGAAATTGTGATGGAGGCCTTGGCCCG
>JBMTQO010000042.1:0-16807 GCA_049446275.1 Paracoccaceae bacterium
GCGGAAAAACGCAACGGATATTACGTTTTGAACGGGAACAAATATTGGATCACCAACGGACCCGATGCGGACACATTGGTGGTTTATGCCAAAACCGATCCCGATGCAGGATCCAAAGGGATTACCGCATTTATTGTTGAAAAGGAAATGACTGGTTTTTCAACCTCGCGCCATTTTGACAAACTGGGCATGCGCGGATCAAACACCGCCGAATTGGTATTTGAAAATGTCGAAGTTCCCTTCGAAAATGTTCTGGGGGAGGAGGGCAAAGGCGCACGTGTTTTGATGTCAGGATTGGATTACGAACGCGTGGTTCTGTCAGGGATTGGAACAGGTATCATGGCCGCCTGCTTGGATGAGGTTATGCCCTATATGGTAGAGCGCAAACAATTCGGCCAAAGCATTGGGGATTTCCAACTGATGCAGGGTAAAATCGCCGATATGTACACGGCGATGAACACATCGCGTGCCTATGTTTATGAGGTGGCCAAAGCCTGTGATCGCGGTCAAGTCACCCGTCAGGACGCGGCGGCCTGCGTGCTCTATGCCTCAGAAGAGGCGATGAAAGTGTCCCATCAGGCGGTGCAAGCCATGGGCGGCGCAGGATTTTTGTCCGACAGCGCTGTTAGCCGCATTTTCCGTGATGCCAAACTGATGGAAATCGGCGCGGGCACATCGGAAATTCGCCGAATGTTGATTGGCCGTGAATTGATGGGATTGCAGCGCTAAAATGTCTGTTTCCCCCACATTGGCTGGCGTGATTGCCTTGGCGGTGTTTCTTATCTTTGTTGGTCTGCGCCTTGGGTACAAGGTCGCCACAACGAGTGAGACAGACATAATTGACCACTATGTTGGGGAATTCCTATCGGAAATGGCCGCTAATAATCACGTCACCGACAGCAGTGCGTGCCATGGCGAAGTGGGACAAACATTTTGGGAACGCATCATTGTGAAATGTGCGCATCCTGATGGAGGAACCGTGTCCTATCGTACGGGGCACTGGGGGCAGTTGATTGGCGGACGCGCAGAATGGGTGATGCATGATTGAGCCCTTTCTGGATTATGATCAGGCATATGCCGATTTTCGTTGGGATGTGCCGCGACATCTGAACATGGCGACGCAAGTCTGTGATCTTTGGTGTGAACGTGACCCCGACAAAACCGCCATTATTGATGCAACCGATCTGGGGAATATCAAACATTGCACCTATGCTGATCTGTCGCGCGCGGCGGATACGTTAGCGCATCATCTGAAAGGCTTAGGGGTCTCTTCAGGGGATCGGATCGGTGTGCTGCGCAGTCAGGACCTGTGGACCGCCGCCGCGCATATCGCGATTTGGAAATTGGGGGCCATTTCGATCCCGCTGTTCAAACTGTTCGGACCCGAAGCTTTGTCATCGCGCATATTAGATGCAGGCGCGAAGTGCGTGATTGTGGATGAAGAGGGGCATTCAGGGTTGAGTGCATTGAACGTGACGCAGGTCCTGCCAGAGGAGCTGACGTTATCAGATCAACCATTCGCTTGTGTCAATACATCCGCGGAAACACCCGCCGTTTTGATCTATACCTCTGGCACCACGGGGAAATCCAAAGGTGCGCTTCATGCGCATCGCGTGTTGACGGGACACCTGCCAGGGGTCGAGGTTAGTCATGAATTCCTCGGTCAAAATGAAGACATAATTTGGACACCCGCTGATTGGGCCTGGATTGGTGGCCTGTTTGACGTGTTGATGCCGGGTCTTGCGCTTGGCGTACCTGTGGTGGCGGCACGATTGACGAAATTCACGCCTGATGCCGCGAAAGAGATTATTGAAACGCTGGATGTCAAAAACGTCTTTTTCCCACCAACAGCGCTGCGCATGATAAAGGCGGCAGAGTGTAAAATCACGGGTCTGAGATCGGTTGCCAGTGGGGGCGAACCACTTGGCGCAGAAATGCTGGAATGGGCGCGCGATGCGCTGGGTGTTACGATCAATGAATTTTACGGACAAACCGAATGCAACATGGTGGTGTCCAGTTGTCAGGCTGCCTTCCCAGTTAAAAACGGGGCAATTGGGAAACCTGTACCTGGGTTTGACGTTTGTGTAATTGATGATGCAGGGTCCCCAACGATTGAAGAGGGCGATATCGCCATCCGATGTGGGGCTGTAAGCATGATGATTGAGTATTGGAACAATCCCGTCGCGACGCAGGAAAAATTCCGTGGGGATTGGATGCTGACCGGGGATCGTGGCATTGTGGATCAGGGGTATATCCGCTTTGTCGGGCGGGATGATGACGTGATCACCTCAGCGGGCTATCGCATCGGTCCCGCTGAAATTGAGGATTGTCTGCTCACACATCCTGCCGTGGCGACCGTTGGGGTCGTGGGTAAACCTGATCCCATGCGTACCGAAATTGTAAAAGCCTATGTGGTTTTGAAGCCTGAATTTACGGCATCTGATGAATTGCGTGATGCGTTAAAAATGTACGTGAAAGAGCGTTTGGCCAAACACGCTTATCCCCGCGAAATCAGTTTTTTGGATGAATTGCCCATGACCGTCACAGGAAAAGTTATCCGCAAGGAATTGCGTGCCCGTGCGCGTGCAGAAAATGAAGGAGCCGAACAATGAAGCTGAAATCCAATATATCTTCGGCCTCAGAAAGTTTTCGTCAAAATCAGGATGCCAATTTAGCGGCCCTAGAAGAAGTACGTAACGCCGTGGAGCTTGCACAATTAGGGGGTGGCGCAAAATCGCGCGATCGCCATCTTGCGCGTGGAAAAATGTTGCCCCGTGATCGTGTCGCGAACCTGTTGGATCACGGATCCGCATTTCTTGAGGTTGGGGCCACGGCCGCGCATGGCCTTTACGATGGGGCGGCGCCAGCTGCGGGGATGATTGCGGGCATTGGCACGGTTTCAGGCATCACCTGCATGATCTTATGCAATGATGCGACGGTAAAGGGTGGCACCTATTACCCCATGTCCGTCAAAAAACACCTCCGCGCCCAGGAAATCGCCGAGGAATGCAATCTGCCCTGTATTTACATGGTCGATAGCGGTGGGGCCAATTTGCCCAATCAGGATGAGGTGTTCCCAGACCGCGATCATTTTGGCCGCATCTTTTACAATCAAGCGCGGATGAGTGCCAAGGGTATTCCACAAGTCGCCCTTGTGATGGGGTCCTGCACCGCGGGTGGTGCCTATGTCCCTGCGATGTCTGATGTCACCATTATCGTGAAAGAGCAGGGAACAATTTTCTTGGCGGGTCCCCCTTTGGTCAAGGCCGCAACGGGCGAGGTTGTCAGTGCAGAAGCATTGGGTGGCGGCGATGTGCATACACGTCTGTCTGGCGTTGCGGATTATCTGGCTGAGGATGATGCCCATGCAATCGCATTGGCGCGCCAGGCGGTGTCAAACCTGAACCGCCCCTCGCTCAATATGGACAACTGGGCCACTCCAGAAGATCCCGCCTATGACCCCGCTGAATTGTTGGGTGTGGTGCCAAATGATCTGCGCCAACCCTATGATATTCGCGAAGTGATTGCCCGACTGGTCGATGGATCGCGCTTTGATGAATTTAAGGCGCGCTTTGGCGAAACATTGGTCACGGGGTTTGCCCATGTTATGGGATGCCCTGTTGGGATCATTGCCAACAACGGTGTTCTGTTTTCTGAGGCCGCGCAAAAGGGCGCGCATTTCGTTGAACTGTGTTCACAACGCAAAATCCCGCTGGTCTTTTTGCAAAATATCACGGGCTTTATGGTTGGGCAAAAATATGAAAACGAAGGGATCGCACGCCACGGCGCAAAAATGGTGACAGCCGTTGCCACAACCTCTGTTCCTAAAATCACGATGTTGGTGGGGGGCAGTTTTGGGGCAGGCAACTATGGGATGGCAGGACGCGCCTATCAACCACGGTTTTTGTGGACATGGCCCAACAGTCGCATTTCTGTGATGGGCGGTGCACAGGCGGCGGGCGTTTTGGCCACGGTTAAACGCGACGGGATTGAACGCGCGGGTGGCACATGGAGTGCCGAGGAAGAAGCCGTATTCAAACAGCCAACGATTGATATGTTTGAGCGCCAAAGCCACCCGCTTTATGCCTCGGCGCGGCTCTGGGATGATGGGATCATTGACCCCCGCCATTCGCGCCAAGTCCTCTATCAATCTTTGCATGCCGCGCTGCACGCACCGATTGAGGACACCAAATTCGGCGTCTTTAGAATGTAGGTAGGGGAAATACTTATGTCGCTATTTAAAAAAATTCTGATCGCCAATCGTGGCGAAATCGCCTGTCGGATTGCGCGCACTGCGCGGGAGATGGGTGTTCTAACCGTGGCTGTTTATTCGGATGCAGATGCCAATGCCTTGCATGTGGCCTGCGCGGATGAGGCGGTGCATATTGGGGGTGCCCAACCCAGCGAAAGTTATCTGCGCGGTGATGTGATTATTCACGCAGCCCTTGATCGCGGGGCCGAGGCGATCCACCCTGGTTACGGCTTCCTCTCTGAAAACCCAGATTTTGTTCGGGCGGTCGAGGCGGTTGGACTAACCTTTATAGGGCCATCGAGTGAAGCGATCCGCGCTATGGGTTTAAAAGATGCGGCCAAAGCACTGATGGAACAGGCAGGGGTTCCTGTTGTCCCAGGCTATCACGGCGCGAATCAGGGGGACGAACATCTACTTGCTGCGGCCTCTGAGATTGGCTATCCCGTATTGATCAAGGCTGTCGCAGGGGGCGGTGGAAAGGGCATGCGCCGCGTCGATGATCCCTGCGATTTTGATCAAGCGCTTGCCTCTGCCCGTGCCGAGGCCCTCTCTGCATTTGGCAATTCGGATGTTTTGATCGAAAAATACATTCTGTCACCCCGTCATATAGAGGTGCAGGTATTTGGCGATGGCACTGATGCAATCCATCTATTTGAGCGTGATTGTTCCCTGCAACGCCGTCATCAAAAAGTCATTGAAGAGGCCCCAGCTCCGGGTATGACAGATGAGGTGCGTGCCGCGATGGGCCAGGCGGCCGTTCAGGCGGCCAAGGCGATTGGTTATAAAGGGGCAGGGACGGTTGAGTTCATCGTAGATGGATCAAATGGCCTGCGCATGGATGGCTTTTGGTTCATGGAAATGAACACTCGTTTACAGGTTGAACACCCTGTGACCGAGGCGATCACAGGTATTGACTTGGTTGAATGGCAATTGCGCGTAGCGGCGGGTGCCGCATTGCCTGCACGCCAGCAAGACCTACAGATCAATGGCCATGCATTTGAAGCGCGCCTTTATGCTGAGGACGTGCCTGCGGGGTTTTTACCGGCCACTGGTCACATTGATCATTTGGTCTTCTCCAACGCGGCACGAAATGACACAGGCGTGCGTCAATTCGACGATATTTCACCCTATTATGATCCGATGATTGCCAAGGTTATTACCCATGGTAAAACGCGGGATGAGGCCTTGCACAAACTGCACCACGCTTTGGCGCAGACTGAAATCGCGGGCGTGACGACGAATGTCGGATTTTTGACCGCGCTATGTCGGCATGTTGACTTTGCACACGGTCGTGTTGATACGGGATTGATCGAACGAGACATAACGGCACTAATCGGACCCGATGAGCCGCCGATGCAGGTTTTGTTGGCAGCCTTCATGGCGCTCTATGATCCTTTAGATATCCCTTTCGCTGGCTTTACACAATGGGGTCGTATTTCGCAAACTGTGTCCTTTGCAAGCGCGGATCGGAGCTACGAAGCGCGGATTAGCTCTCAGGCGGATCAAACCCAAATTGAATACGCTGGGCAATCTCATATGCTTTTGCAGACCCCGAACGGGTTTGAAATTGATGGTGTCCGGCTGCCACTTGCACGCAAAATTGGCGGGCATGTGAGTTGTTTTGGCCCAACGCCATATCATTTTCAACTGATTGATCCATTGGATCGCAAAAGCGATGCGGGAACATCACAAACGGGTATCCAGTCCCCTATGCCCGGATTGGTGAAACAGGTTGCAGTTTCCGCTGGCCAAGGTGTGCAAGAAGGTGATCAATTGTTGATGTTGGAAGCAATGAAGATGGAACATATCCTACGCGCTCCGCGCGATTGCGTAATAGAAGAGGTGTTGTGCCATCTCGAACAACAGGTGCAAGCAGGTGATCTATTGATTCAATTTGTACCGCAGGATGCAGAATAAGTGCACTTTCCGAAGTCAAAAAACAAATTTTTGGAATTTTTCCCTATGGCAAGTTGCCGTAAATTATTTCTACTGCGACTAGGGCGCGCATAAAATAATGTCAGCAGACTCAAATAACATGGGATTTTACCGTTATCACACCGTAATTTTAGCCAACAACATATTCATGAAAATGAATGTTATGGGTATCTGTTGACCCCATGCAGTGGCAGGAGTAAACCACGCGCAAGCCAACATGATTTGCAATCGTTTTCGATTGTAGCACACGAAAGGAGCAATCTGTGGAAGAGATGCTGCGGGAATATCTCCCGATCCTTGTATTTTTGGCAATTGCGATTGGACTGGGACTTGTTTTGATCCTTGCTGCCGCTGTAATCGCCGTTCGTAATCCTGATCCAGAAAAAGTATCGGCCTATGAATGTGGCTTTAACGCTTTTGATGATGCTCGGATGAAATTTGATGTCCGGTTTTATCTAGTGTCGATTTTGTTCATCATTTTTGATTTAGAAATCGCCTTTTTGTTTCCTTGGGCCGTCGCGTTCAAAGATGTGAGCATGGTTGGGTTTTGGTCAATGATGTTGTTCTTGGGAGTTTTGACCATCGGCTTTGCCTATGAGTGGAAAAAAGGAGCCTTGGAATGGGAGTGATGACCGGAGCAAACACCGCGGGCTATGACCGCGACGTTGCTGTTCAAGAGCTGAACCGTGAATTACAAGACAAAGGATTCTTGTTAACCTCAACCGAGGATATCATCAATTGGGCGCGTACCGGATCGCTGCACTGGATGACATTTGGTCTGGCCTGCTGCGCGGTTGAAATGATGCACTCTGCCATGGCGCGCTATGACCTTGAACGGTTTGGGACAGCGCCGCGCGCCTCACCTCGTCAGTCTGACTTGATGATTGTTGCGGGCACATTGACCAATAAAATGGCTCCTGCGCTCCGCAAGGTTTATGATCAGATGCCAGAACCACGGTATGTGATTTCCATGGGATCATGCGCAAACGGCGGTGGATATTACCATTATTCCTATTCTGTCGTGCGCGGGTGCGATCGGATCGTTCCCGTTGATGTGTATGTCCCGGGCTGCCCTCCAACTGCGGAGGCGCTGCTTTATGGGGTGATGGCATTGCAACGTAAAATCAGACGCACGGGGACATTGGTACGATGACGGCTGCCTTGCAACAATTGGGTGAATACCTGTCGCTGAAACGTAATGATTGCGTTTTGTCATGGTCCATCGCACATGATGAATTGACGGTGGATGTAGCGCCCTCAAACATCGAAGATTTTGTGGAATTCCTGAAATCGGATCAACGCTGTAAATTTTCAACCCTTGTGGATATCACAGGCGTTGATCACCCAGAGCGGGCCAAGCGGTTCGATGTGGTCTATCATTTCCTATCCATGTATCAAAACCACCGCATTCGTTTGCGCGTTTCGATCCGTGAAGAGGATATGTTGCCCTCTATCGTGAACGTGCATCCAAGCGCGAACTGGTTTGAACGTGAAGTGTTCGATATGTTCGGCATTTTGTTCACGAACCACCCTGATTTACGCCGCCTGCTGACGGATTATGGTTTCCGGGGCTATCCATTGCGCAAAGATTTCCCAACAACGGGATATGTCGAAGTACGCTATGATGAGGCGGAAAAGCGTGTGGTTTATGAACCCGTGAAATTGACCCAAGAATATCGTCAATTCGACTTTATGAGTCCATGGGAAGGGGCGGAATATATCCTTCCGGGTGATGAGAAAGAGGCCGCGAAATGATGGACGGATCAAAAGGTTTCGAAGACGCCCAAACAGGCGAACAGCAAATCCGCAACTTTAACATCAACTTCGGTCCCCAGCACCCTGCTGCCCACGGCGTGTTGCGTCTGGTTCTGGAATTGGACGGTGAAATTGTCGAACGCTGCGACCCGCACGTTGGATTGCTGCACCGCGGCACCGAAAAGCTGATGGAAAGCCGCACATACCTGCAAAACCTGCCGTATTTTGATCGGCTGGATTATGTGGCTCCTATGAACCAAGAGCACGCTTGGTGCCTTGCGATTGAAAAATTGACGGGTGTCGAAGTGCCCCGTCGTGCATCCCTGATCCGGGTTCTTTATTCAGAAATCGGACGGGTTTTGAACCACCTGTTGAACGTCACCACACAGGCGATGGACGTGGGTGCATTGACGCCGCCGCTTTGGGGATTTGAAGAGCGCGAAAAGCTGATGTGTTTCTATGAACGCGCCTGCGGTGCTCGTTTGCACGCAGCTTATTTCCGTCCAGGTGGGGTGCATCAGGACCTTCCAGCCGAGTTGATCGACGATATCGAAGCATGGGCGCATCAGTTCCCAGCAATTTTGGACGATATTGACAATCTGTTGACAGAAAATCGCATCTTTAAACAGCGTAACGCCGATATCGGCACGGTGACAGAAGAAGACATTCAAAACTATGGCTTCTCAGGTGTTATGGTGCGTGGTTCGGGACTTGCTTGGGATTTGCGTCGTGCGCAGCCATACGAATGCTATGACGAATTTGAATTCCAAATTCCTGTCGGTAAAAACGGCGACTGCTATGACCGTTACTTGGTGCGCATGGAAGAAATGCGCCAGTCTGTCAGCATCATTTTGCAAGCTGTTCAAAAATTGCGCGACTGTCCCGGTGATGTATTGGCGCGTGGCAAGCTGACACCGCCAAAACGTTCAGACATGAAAACCTCGATGGAGGCATTGATCCACCACTTCAAACTTTACACCGAAGGCTTCCACGTACCAGCAGGTGAAGTTTACGCCGCGGTTGAGGCGCCAAAGGGTGAATTTGGTGTGTATCTTGTCGCGGATGGCACCAACAAACCCTATCGCGCGAAATTGCGTGCACCCGGGTTTCCGCATCTTCAGGCCATGGATCACATGGCAAAAGGCCACCAATTGGCCGATGTTGCCGCAATTATCGGCACCATGGATATCGTATTCGGAGAGATTGACCGCTAATGCTACGCCGTCTTTACCACGACCAACCCGAAAGCTTTGCCTTTACCCCTGCGAACCAAGCATGGGCAGAAGCGCAAATTAAGAAATACCCAGAGGGGCGTCAGCAATCCGCGATTATTCCGCTGTTGTGGCGCGCCCAAGAGCAAGAGGGATGGTTAACGCGTCCAGCGATCGAGGGCGTCGCTGAAATGCTTGGTATGGCTTACATCCGCGCTCTTGAGGTTGCGACATTCTATTTTATGTTCCAACTGCAGCCTGTGGGTAGCGTGGCGCATGTTCAGGTTTGTGGCACACTATCTTGCATGATTTGCGGCGCTGAGGATTTGATCGGCGTTTGCAAAGAAAAGATTGCAGATAAGGCGCATGAAGTTTCTGCAGATGGCAAGTTCAGCTGGGAAGAGGTGGAATGCCTTGGGTCTTGTTCCAACGCGCCAATGGTTCAGATCGGGAAAGATTATTACGAAGATTTGACCGCTGAAAAATTAGCATGGATTTTGAATGAGCTGGCCGCAGGCCGTGTTCCAATACCGGGTCCACAAAATGGCCGTTACGCAGCAGAGCCGTTGGGCGGTTTGACATCCCTTGGTGAATTTGACAGCGGTAAGACAAAGTATAACGCTTCAGCACAACTGGCCTCTGATATTGGTGATACAGTCAAGCGCATCGATGGTACCGAGGTTCCGCTGATCACACCATGGGTGAAATCAGAAAAATTGGTGGCCAAGACTGCATTGCCGAAAGTCACAGCCGCCGCAAAGTCAAAGGCGGCGCCCAAATCAGTTGAAAAAGCCACAGTTGCGGCGAAAAAGCCACGTACAATGAAAGCGCCTCGCAAAGCGGGAGCGGATGACCTGAAAATGATCAAGGGTATTGGGCCAAAACTTGAAATCATGCTGAACGAGCTTGGGTTTTATCATTTCGATCAAATCGCAGGTTGGAGTCCGGCAGAAGTGGCTTGGGTCAGTGATAACCTGACTGGGTTGAAGGGCAGTGTCAGCCGCGATAATTGGGTCAATCAGGCCCGCAACCTGGCCTCTGGCCGAGATACAGGGTTTTCCAAACGCGTTTCTGATGGAGATGTATATTAGGAGAACATGATGGAGCAGGACGACGAACAACATCTATCCAAACAGGGGCGTATTGTGGCGCTGGTGATTGCCGGATCGATGCTATTTTGGCTTGCTGCTCAGTATATCGGACCGCAGATCGGTCTATCAGGTCGCGTTGCGATTTTGTTAGATCTGCTGGTTTTGGCCGCGCTGTTTTGGTCAATAGTTGTAACTGCACAAATTTGGCGCAAGCGCCAAGCGAACAAAGGATGATTGTCACATGCTAAAGGACCAGGATCGGATCTTTACTAATCTCTACGGGATGCATGATCGTACGCTCAAAGGTGCAATGGCTCGGGGTCATTGGAACGGAACTGCGAATATGATCCAAAATGGTCGTGACTGGATTATTGATCAGATGAAGGCATCTGGTCTGAGGGGTCGCGGTGGTGCGGGTTTCCCAACAGGGCTTAAGTGGTCGTTCATGCCAAAAGAAAGTGATGGTCGTCCAGCCTATTTGGTGATCAACGCCGACGAATCAGAACCCGGCACTTGTAAAGACCGCGAAATCATGCGCCATGATCCGCACACGCTGATCGAAGGGGCGCTAATTGCATCATTCGCGATGAATGCCAATGCTTGCTATATCTATATCCGCGGTGAATATATCCGCGAAAAAGAAGCACTTCAAAACGCTATTGATGAGGCCTACGAGGCAGGTCTTCTTGGGAAAAACGCGGCCAAGTCAGGCTGGGATTTCGATCTGCATCTACACCACGGGGCAGGAGCCTATATTTGCGGCGAAGAAACCGCATTGATCGAAAGCCTTGAAGGTAAAAAGGGCATGCCGCGGATGAAACCTCCGTTTCCTGCGGGCGCGGGCCTTTATGGTTGCCCAACAACTGTGAACAATGTTGAATCGATTGCTGTTGTTCCAACGATTTTGCGCCGTGGACCAGATTGGTTTGCAGGATTTGGTCGTCAAAACAATGCGGGCACCAAATTGTTTGCGATTTCAGGCCATGTTAACCATCCTTGCGTGGTGGAAGAAGCGATGTCGATCAGTTTTGAAGAATTGATCGAAACCCATTGCGGCGGCATTCGTGGGGGATGGGATAATTTGATGGCAGTAATTCCAGGCGGATCATCGGTGCCATGCGTACGCGGTGAAAAAATGCGCGATGCAATCATGGACTTTGATTATCTTCGTGGTGATTTGGGATCGGGTTTGGGAACCGCTGCAGTGATTGTCATGGATAAATCCGTGGACATCATCAAGGCGATCTGGCGTCTATCCAAGTTCTATAAACATGAAAGCTGTGGTCAATGTACCCCCTGTCGTGAAGGTACAGGTTGGATGATGCGCGTCATGGACCGTCTTGTCAAAGGCGAGGCAAACCCAGAAGAAATCGACATGTTATGGGACGTAACCAAGCAGGTCGAAGGACATACAATTTGCGCACTTGGCGATGCGGCGGCATGGCCGATCCAAGGTTTGATCCGAAATTTCCGTGAAGAAATAGAAGATCGGATTAAAGCACAAAAAACAGGGCGCTTGGGTGCCATGGCGGCAGAGTAAGTTCAGATGTTACAGAACGGCGCAACATTATTTGAACAGAAAAAACCAAAACTTGGTTGCAAAATGCGTAGCGCAATTTGTTTTGCTTTGGTTGTGTCGGTTTTGGTCGCGGGTTGTACCGGTACCAGTCGCAAAGTCAATGCGGTGAAGTTTGACGGACATTATTTTGCAGGGCGCGCTTCAAAAGTTCAGGCCGATCCTGTTGGATTTACGGTGCGTATCCGCAATGCCGCCAAGTCGATTTCTGGCGCGCGTGAAGCGGCCCGTTATGAGGCGACAATTTACTGCATCGAGCAGTTTGGAACATCAGACATTATTTGGTCAATTGGTCCCGATGACGAGGCTTCACTGTCGAACAGATCTTTGACCCTAGCCGGAAGGTGCGATCCAAAATGATTAGTATTTTTTGGAGATGTATGGCGCGTGTTGAGGCGTTTTTTCAACCTGCGCCTGTTTTGCGTCCACGCTATTTGCGCGTGATATCAACTAGAAACGACCGCCCTCAATGGATGCGGCAGATTAAGAAGTGAATGCGATGACAGACCTAAAGAAAATCATCATCGACGGGAACGAAGTGGAAGTGGATGGCGCAATGACGCTGATCCAAGCCTGTGAATTCGCAGGGATCGAAGTGCCACGTTTCTGTTATCACGAACGTTTGTCGATTGCGGGAAACTGTCGCATGTGTTTGGTCGAGGTTGTTGGCGGCCCACCCAAGCCCGCGGCTTCGTGTGCTATGCAAGTGCGTGATTTGCGTCCTGGACCAGAGGGACAGCCGCCTGTTGTCAAAACCAATTCACCTATGGTGAAAAAGGCGCGCGAAGGCGTGATGGAATTTTTGCTAATTAATCATCCTTTGGATTGTCCTATTTGTGACCAGGGTGGGGAATGTGATCTTCAGGATCAGGCAATGGCTTATGGTATGGCCGACAGCCGATATAAAGAAATCAAGCGCGCCTCAACAGATTTGGATTTGGGTCCTTTGGTGTCAACCACAATGACGCGATGCATTAGCTGTACGCGCTGTGTTCGTTTCACGACCGAGGTTGCGGGTATTACACAGATGGGCCAGACGGGCCGTGGCGAAGACAGCGAAATCACCAGTTATCTGAACCAAACACTGGACAGCAACATGCAAGGCAACATCATTGATTTGTGTCCTGTTGGTGCGCTTACCTCAAAACCATATGCGTTTACTGCGCGTCCTTGGGAATTGACGAAAACAGAAACCATTGATGTGATGGATGCAATGGGGGCCAACATACGCGTTGACACCAAAGGGCGTGAAGTAAAACGTATCCTGCCTCGCAACCATGATGGTGTGAACGAAGAATGGATTTCCGACAAAACACGGTTCGTTTGGGATGGTCTGCGCCGTCAGCGCTTGGATCGCCCATATATCCGCGAAAATGGCAAATTGCGCCCCGCATCCTGGCCCGACGCATTGGCCGCCGCGGCCAGCGCGATGAAGGGAAAAAAAGTTGCAGGTCTTGTTGGTGATTTGGCATCAACCGAAGCGGCATTTGCCCTGAAAAATCTGATCGAGGGATTGGGTGGCGTTGTTGAATGCCGGACAGATGGAGCCAAATTGCCAGTGGGTAATCGCTCGGGTTATGTCGGCACCGCCACGATCGAAGACGTAGACAGTGCGCAATACATTCAGTTGATTGGCACAAATCCACGCGATGAAGCACCAGTTTTGAATGCGCGCATTCGCAAAGCATGGGCCAATGGCGCAAACATCGGCCTTATCGGTGAGGCGGTAGGTTTAACCTATGATTACGCTCATGCAGGAACAGATCGCGCAGCATTGAACAGCCTGCTTGGCAAAGAGTATGGCGTGGTCAAGGATGCGCCGTCTTTAGTGATAGTGGGCCAAGGTGCCCTGCGTGAGGCGGATGGAGCTGCTGTGCTGGGTGCAGCGATGCAATTGGCGGCAGAGACAAATAGTAAATTGATGGTTCTGCATACTGCTGCGGGACGTGTTGGTGCGATGGATGTCAACGCGGTCAATGATAATGGGATGGATGGCGTCAATGCTGCGGAAGTCATTTACAACCTTGGCGCGGATGAAGTTGAAATTGATGATGGCGCATTTGTAATATACCAAGGTAGCCATGGGGATCGCGGTGCGCACCGTGCAGACGTAATCCTTCCCGCTGCGGCCTACACCGAAGAAAACGGATTGTTCGTCAACACAGAAGGCCGCCCACAGCTTGCCATGCGTGCAGGGTTTGCGCCAGGAGAGGCCAAGGAAAACTGGGCGATCTTGCGTGCGCTGTCCGCGGCATTGGGTGAAACATTGCCGTATGACAGTCTTGCGCAATTGCGTCAGACGATGGTTGCTGCACATCCCCATTTGGCAGGTGTTGATCAGGTTGCAGAAAACGAATGGGTTGCGATAGCCGCGGGGAAACTTAGCGATGCAGCATTCCGCAATGTGATTTCAGACTTCTACCTAACAAACCCGGTCGCACGCGCATCTGAGGTTATGGCGGAACTGTCCGCCAATGCCAAAGCGCGCGGTATGGAAAAGGTTGCGGCTGAGTGATGCAATTTGCCCCGTACATATCCTTTTTGCCGGTGATGGCCGCGCTGACATTGGCTGCAGGCCAAAGCACATCGCCCATGACCCAAGAGCTCGTGCGCTATCACGACGTACAAAACCGGCTGTTGGATAATGATTTGGTGCAATTTCACGTGACGCTGAATGGCACAAAACCCTCAGAGCAGGTGGCACGCCACGCAGAGTGCGCAGCGGCACAATATACGCTGATCTGTGGGCTTGGATTTGCACTTCATGTGCGCACACGCATCGGCCAAGAAGCCGACCACTTAAGCGCAGATGCCGTTTACACGATATCGCGTTCCCTTCTGCAGGGAACGAAAACAATTGAAGCAGAAGTTGTCGCGGATGCACGCGCACGTGACAACATACCAATGGTGTGAGGACCGATGGCTGATTTTCTAAATACGCAGGGTGGAATTGCCCTAATTATCGTGGCACAGTGTTTGGCTGTTGTCGCCTTTGTGATGATAAGCCTTTTGTTTCTGGTTTACGGAGACCGTAAAGTTTGGGCCGCTGTCCAAATGCGCCGTGGGCCAAACGTTGTTGGGGCCTGGGGATTGCTACAAACTGTGGCGGACGCCCTGAAATATGTGGTCAAGGAAATCGTTGTTCCAGCGGGTTCTGACAGAACGGTATTTATGTTGGCGCCGCTGACATCCTTTGTTTTGGCGCTGATAGCATGGGCCGTTATTCCATTTGATGACACGTGGGTTTTGTCAGACATCAATGTTGCGATATTGTATGTCTTTGCGGTCTCGTCGCTTGAGGTTTACGGCGTAATCATGGGGGGCTGGGCATCAAACTCGAAATATCCATTCCTTGGCTCGCTGCGTTCTGCTGCGCAGATGATTTCATATGAGGTATCCATCGGTCTGATTATTATCGGCGTAATCATCTCAACAGGGTCCATGAACTTTGGTGATATTGTACGCGCCCAAGATGGATCATATGGGTTCTTTAGTTGGTACTGGTTGCCCCATTTGCCGATGGTGTTCTTGTTCTTTATCTCGGCTTTGGCGGAAACAAACCGCCCACCATTTGATTTGCCAGAGGCAGAGTCCGAATTGGTTGCGGGCTATCAGGTGGAATACAGCTCTACCCCATTCCTCTTGTTTATGGCGGGTGAATACATTGCGATTTTCCTAATGTGTGCGCTGACATCATTGTTGTTCTTTGGTGGTTGGCTATCCCCAATCCCAGGTATTCCCGATAGTCCACTTTGGATGGTTGGCAAAATGGCGTTCTTCTTCTTCTTGTTTGCGATGGTTAAGGCAATCACGCCTCGTTACCGCTATGATCAGTTGATGCGCCTAGGTTGGAAAGTTTTCCTACCGCTATCCCTTGTGTGGGTTGTGGTGGTTTCGTTCCTAGCAAAATTCGAAGCATTCGGCGGAGCATATGCACGCTGGGCAATTGGAGGATAAGATGACCCAGATCGATTATTCCCGCGCGGCTAAATATTTCCTTTTGCAGGATTTTTGGGTCGGAATGAAATTGGGGCTAAAGTATTTCTTTGCACCTAAGGCAACGGTGAACTACCCACATGAAAAGGGGCCATTGTCGCCTCGTTTTCGAGGAGAACACGCCCTGCGCCGTTACCCAAATGGTGAAGAACGCTGCATTGCCTGTAAATTATGCGAGGCGATCTGCCCTGCACAAGCGATCACAATTGATGCAGAACCACGTGATGACGGCAGTCGCCGAACCACACGCTATGACATCGACATGACAAAATGCATCTACTGCGGTTTCTGCCAAGAGGCCTGCCCAGTGGATGCAATTGTTGAAGGTCCGAATTTCGAATTTTCAACAGAAACCCGTGAAGAGCTTTTCTATGACAAAGACAAGCTTTTGGCGAACGGCGAACGTTGGGAAGCGGAAATCGCACGCAACCTTGAATTGGATGCACCTTACCGATGAACACTGCCAAGAACCCATTTGAAGCGATGATGCGCGCTGCACAGGATATGGCAAAGGCCATGAACCCTGCGCTTGAGACGTTCTCTCCTAAAGGGTTCGAGGCGATGATGCCCAAAATGCCTAAGGACATGATGGAAATGGTGTTTGGCAATACCTTCAACACCGAAGGTTTAGACGCCAAAACCCGTTTGTTGCTGACCCTGGCAGGCTTAACAATGCAAGGGGCACAGAACGACATCGCCCTGCGCCAAACGGTGCGCCACCTTAAAGAGGCGGGTGCAGGCGATCAAGAGATTATTGAAACCATCGGACAGATGTCGATGTTTGCAGGGCTGCCAGCGATGACACGTGCGATGCAGTTGGCCCAAGAGGTCATGGAAGATAAAGAGGACACAGAGAAATGAGCGTAATGGCATTTGCATTTTACCTGTTTGCACTCTGCACGATTGCGGGTGGACTGTTCACAGTCATCAGCCGCAATCCGGTGCATTCAGTGCTCTGGTTGATTTTGGCGTTTCTGTCATCTGCGGGGCT
>JBMTQO010000043.1:0-16762 GCA_049446275.1 Paracoccaceae bacterium
CATTTGGCGCACCTGCTGGCCAATGCATAACCCCCTGTGGCCCCGGCATTAATGCGATCACACGCCGTGATTTTGCCAGAAACGGACGCAGAAGCGGAACAGCAAATCCAAAACCTACCACAGTTTGACCTGTTGTGTCAGGCCAGTGGCGCACAACCTCTTTGCGCACTACACGTTGAACAGCACGTCCGAGCGACTGGCGGTAATAAAAATTTTTTAGGTCTTGAACATCAAGATGCATTGCACCTTCTCACGTCTTCCGCAAAGCTGACCACATGATGCACATAAAAATACGGAATGACCATGGCTTTTGAACTTATCACCGTTCCCTGCTTATCTGACAACTATGCATTTTTGATGCATGATCCAGATGACGGCACTACATTATTAGTCGATGTCCCAGAAGCAGCCCCAATTTTGGATGTCGTCAACACCAAGGGTTGGGATATTACACACGTTCTATTGACACACCATCATCCAGACCACGTGCAAGGATTACCCGATATTCTTGCCAACCACCGCCCGATCGTGATTGGTGCCATGGCAGACGCCAACCGCCTACCCGATTTGGATCAACCGGTTTCACAAGGTGATCGTATTGCAATCGGGTCCGCCATTGGTGATGTGTATGATGTTTCGGGACACACGATTGGGCACATCGCCGTGCATTTTGCCGAACAGGGTATTGTATTTACCGCTGATAGTCTTATGGCATTGGGCTGTGGCCGCCTGTTTGAGGGCAGCGCAGAATTGATGTGGAACAGTCTCAATAAACTGCGCGCTTTACCAGACGCAACAATTGTATGTTCAGGTCACGAATACACCATGGCAAATGCCCGTTTTGCCATGACCGTCGATCCAGATAATCCCGCATTGCTAGACCGCATCGCGCGCATCGAACAAGCGAGAGCCAATGGTACGCCAACGGTCCCAAGCAATTTAGGTGAGGAAAAGCAAACGAATCCATTTTTGCGCCCAGACGATCCCGCGATCCGCAAACACCTTGGCATGCTATCTGCAACGGATGCAGAAGTCTTCGGCGAAATCCGATCACGAAAAGACAGCTTTTAGAAGATTACAGGCGAAAAACAGCTGTTTTCGCGTGAAAATTAAGGAATTTGTAAAATCAAGTCTTGAACACTGACAAGAAGCGACCAAACTTACTTATAAGACATATAATAACCCAGGATGGCGATCGAGCATCGAAAGGAAAGCGGAAATGCCTTCATTTTCACCAACACTAGAACATGCAATCCACTCTTCGCTTGCACTTGCGAATGATCGACAGCACGAATTCGCAACACTTGAACATTTGTTACTGGCACTCTTGGATGAGCCCGATGCAGAGCGTGTCCTTCTGGCGTGCGATGTCAGCATCGCGTCATTGCGCGAAACATTAATTGAATATCTGGACGAAGATTTAACATCACTGATTACAGAAATCGATGGTGCAGAGGCCGCACCAACCGCAGCATTCCAACGCGTTATCCAACGCGCACTGATCCACGTGCAATCGTCTGGGCGCACCGAAGTAACAGGCGCAAACGTATTGGTAGCGATGTTCGCTGAACGCGAGTCAAACGCAGCTTTCTTTTTACAAGATCTTGGCATGACACGCTATGACGCGGTTAATTTCATCTCGCACGGTGTCGCCAAAAACCCAAGCTTTGGCGAAAGCCGCTCCGTCGCTGGTGCAGACGGAATTGGCGAAGACGGACAGATGGGTGAAGGCGCTGCAGCAGATAGCGAAAAGAAAGAAAGCGCACTCCAGAAATACTGCGTGGATTTGAATGCCAAGGCGAACGAAGGAGACATTGATCCCCTGATTGGTCGTGATAATGAAGTTGAACGCTGCGTACAGGTCTTGTGCCGTCGTCGTAAAAATAACCCGCTTTTGGTCGGTGATCCAGGCGTTGGAAAAACCGCAATCGCTGAAGGATTAGCCCGTAAAATCGTATCAGGTGACATTCCTCATGTTCTAAATGCAACGACGATCTATTCGCTTGATATGGGCGCACTGCTTGCAGGCACACGCTATCGTGGCGATTTTGAAGAGCGTTTGAAAGCCGTTGTAAAAGAGTTAGAAGAACATCCAGATGCAGTATTGTTTATCGACGAAATTCATACGGTGATCGGCGCGGGAGCCACATCAGGGGGCGCAATGGATGCATCAAACCTTCTGAAACCTGCGTTGCAAGGTGGCAAATTACGCACAATGGGGTCAACAACATACAAAGAATTCCGTCAGCATTTTGAAAAGGACCGCGCCCTGAGCCGCCGTTTCCAGAAAATTGATGTGAATGAACCCAGTGTTCAGGATGCTATCAAAATCCTGAAAGGGATTAAGGGGTACTTCGAAGAACACCATGGCATTAAATACACTGCAGATGCGGTAAAAGCGTCAGTGGAACTAGCCGCACGTTACATCACGGATCGAAAATTGCCAGACAAGGCAATTGATGTGATCGACGAAGCGGGTGCTGCACAACATCTGTTGCCAGAAAGCAAGCGGCGCAAAACCATCGGCCTGAGAGAGATCGAGGATGTGGTTGCGAAAATAGCACGAATTCCTTCCAAGACCGTAAACAAGGACGATACTGCTGTATTGCGGGATCTGGAAAAGAACCTAAAGCATGTGGTCTTTGGTCAGGACGATGCCATCGAAGCTTTAGCGTCTGCAATTAAATTGGCGCGTGCCGGTTTGCGCGAGCCTGAAAAGCCAATTGGCACCTATTTGTTCGCGGGTCCAACAGGCGTCGGTAAAACCGAGGTTGCCAAACAATTGGCAGATACATTGGGCGTTGAACTGCTGCGATTTGATATGTCCGAGTATATGGAGAAACATGCTGTTAGTCGTTTGATCGGTGCCCCTCCGGGATATGTTGGTTTCGATCAAGGCGGCCAATTGACCGATGGTGTTGATCAACACCCACACTGTGTGTTGTTGCTTGACGAAATCGAAAAAGCGCATCCAGATGTCTATAATATTTTGTTGCAAGTTATGGATCATGGCACACTAACCGATCACAATGGACGTTCCGTGGATTTCCGAAATGTCATCCTAATCATGACATCAAATGCGGGTGCGGCCGAACAGGCCAAAGCAGCTGTTGGATTTGGTCGTACACGCCGCGAGGGCGAGGACACAGCAGCAATCGAGCGGACATTTACACCAGAGTTCCGCAACCGTTTGGATGCAGTGATCAGCTTTGGTGCTCTACCGAAAGAAGTCATTTTGAAGGTGGTTGAAAAATTCGTGCTTCAGTTAGAGGCGCAATTGATGGACCGCGACGTATCGATCGAATTAACCAAATCGGCTGCCGAATGGCTGGGTGATAAAGGCTATGATGACAGGATGGGGGCACGGCCTCTTGCGCGGATTATCCAAGAAAACATCAAACGTCCGTTAGCCGAAGAGTTACTATTTGGTAAATTGGTCAAAGGTGGGCTGGTACGCGTCACAGTACGTGAAGGCGAATTAAAACTGGAAATTCGCGGCCCTCAAAAACGCCAAATCACGGGGGAAAAGCCACCATTATTGACGGCAGACTAATCCTGTATCGGGTTACAGTAATAATTTGGGCAGCATACGCTGCCCATTTCTCATTGTAGGACCATTGCAGTCCAAGTCACTGACAGGATTCAGGCTGGCGATGTTTCAGGGAAAACCTGTCTGTCAGGTTCACGCTATCTCGACACGTGCATGTATGTCCGCCGCAATGGCAACCGCATTGATCCTTGTGCACCATCCGGGCGATTATCATGCGACGCATCCTTAAACACATTGTGGGATACTCCAACCGAATATGATTAGCGCGGCCAACTGAGTTTGCGATTTTTTTTGATCACTTGCCAAAAATTTAAACGCTGCGCATCCATAGACCACGCTACACATTGTTTTAACGTACCGTCATCATGGATCGCAATCACGCGCAATTCTTGCGATCGGACAGGAAAAGCTTTCACGGCGGATGTGACGCTCCGGGAATTACCACGCAACGGCCACAATGGTACTCGATGGCGAGACTATTTTAGGACTGAAATCGTTTATCACCGTTCCGTAAGTTTAATTTCAATGCGCCTGTTTTGTGCACGCGCCGCCGGTGTGTCGTCATTGTTCACAGGTTGAAATTCCCCAAAACCATTGGCTGCCATACGATTGGCTGGAAACTGCAATGACTCAACCATATATCGCACCACCGAAAGGGCACGTGCTTGGCTCAGCTCCCAATTATCCTGAAATTCCCCCGTTCCTGAAAGGGGGATATTATCCGTATGGCCATCAACACGGATGACCCATTCGATTGTATCAGGGATACTATCCTTCACCCCCAAAAGAATATTGGCGACCTTATCGATTTCCAGCTGACCTATTTCGGATAAATCATCGGCACCTGGCTCAAACAAAACCTCTGAGGAAAAAACAAATCTGTCGCCAACGATTTGCACACCTTCTTGGCCTGCTAAAATTTCGCGTAAGCGGCCGAAAAATTCGGATTTGTAATTTGCCAAATCCTTTGCTTGATCCGCCAATTGATTGCGTTCTTCCTCAAGCTTTTTGGCTTCGGCCTCAAGGCGAACACGCTCGACTTCTTCTAATTTACGACGCTTGCGCTCTTCTGAGGCAGCGCGAGCAAGTGCGGCGTTCAATCGGTTCCCAAGGTTCTGCAGCTGGATTTGTGAATCAGCATCTTTTTTTTCCGATAGCGCCAAAAGTTCCTGCAATTTTCCTAATTCTGCACGCAGTGTCGAAAGCTGTTGGTTTAACAACTCTTTTTGTTTGGCCGCTTCGATCAATTCATTTGCGCGTTTCTCTGAGAGATCTTCGGAAACACCCAGCGATTTACGCGCTTCGGCCAAGAGAATTTCACGCTGATCCAACGCGCTTAGCCGTTCGTTTGCCAGTGCATCTGCTGCAAGTCGTGCTGCCAGTGCGGCTTGCAAATCTTCGGTTATGTTTTGGCGTTCGCCTTCTGCTTTCACCTTGGCGGCAAGCGCTTCTGCCAATTGGTGTTCAAGAGATCTTAACGCACCCACATTTTGACCCGCAAGCTGTTCCAGCGCGTTTTCCAACTCTACAATCCGCTCTTCTGCACGGTTCCTCTGCAAATTCGCGGCATCTGTTGCATCACGCTGATTTTTCAAATCCAACAGCGCGCGAGCCAGATCACTTTGCAAATCACTCAATTCCGTGAATTGCGCACGTCCCCGCGTATTTGACTCTTTCAACATGTTGTTCACAGCTTCTAATTGACGGGCCATTTCATCCTGACGCGCCAGTGATGCGGCTAGCGCGATTTGCAACCTCTGAACCTCTTGATCTACCTCTTTGCGTGCCGCTTCTAAGCTTGCCAAAGTTTGAGTTTGCTCGCGGTCCATTGCGTTAATCGTGATCAGCGCTTCTTCCAATTTCTTTTCAACGCTATCCTTTGCGGCATTGGCCGCAGCTAATAATGTCAGTGTATCCTCAGCCTTTTTGCGTTGCTGTTCCAACGCCAATGTCATCGCGGTCAGCTCAGCGTTCGAATTCGCCAGCCGTTTGCGTAATTCTTCGGCAGCGGCAGCAGATACTAATTTTGCAGCGTCTGCTTTACTTAACTGCGTGGTCAAGTCTTCTAATCGCTGTGTTTGTTCTTCGATCATTGTTGAGGCATCCGCTTTATCTTTGCGCAAGGATGCAATCAGTGCTTCTAAAGCTTCTCGTTCACTGGCTTTACGACGTGCTTCTTCAGCTGCCACATCAATCTCATCTCGCGCTTGGGCAAGAGCCAGATTCAATGCCTCGGCTTCGCTCATGAGTTCGTCACGTCGATTTTTTAGGGTTTTAATATTTGCAAGGTTTTCTTGTTGTGAGGCCAGCAAACCCGCAACTTGCGCCTCAAACGCTGTGATCTTGGAATTCGCGTCAGCCAGCGCATTTGCGGTCTGATCTCTCTCTGACGTCAGTTGTGCGATCAATGCGGATTGGGCCGCAACCTGGGTCTCCGCGTCACTGAGATTGGAAGAGAGTGTTCCCAATTCTGACTCAAGCGATTTGACGCGTTCCTGCTCTAATCCCAAGGCCTCGGCGATCGCAGCAATTTCGACGCTAAGCGTATTTAACTCTGACTCTTGGCCAGAAATTGTTTCGCGCAAAACAAACTGGATTACCATGAAAATCGTCAGAACGAACATTAGGACCAATAAAAGCCCTGTCATCGCATCCACGAATCCGGGCCAGATTGATCCCTGAAATCGTTGTCCCGTTCTGCGCGATAATGCCATATTACGCCTCTTTATCGATGCGGTTTGCCAGAGGCTTCAATTTCAGCGGTGGCCTGCACCAATGCGTTCGTCAGTGCATGCACATCAGCGCGTATTGATGCGATGGTTTCTTGGCGTCCAGCGGCCAAATCCTCCATTAAATGCAGCATTTGAACATCGATTGAACGCAGTCGCATACGGCTTTCTGCGTCAACGGCATCGTTCTTTTCCATGTTACTCAAAACCTCGAGCAATTTTTCCTGTCCTGCAGCCACTCGTTCAAGGGCAGCATTGCTGGGTGCGCTTTGCTCTAATTGAACAGTCAGTTTTGAAAGATTTTCTGCCAGAATACTGATTTTTTCATCAACCATAGTTCGTGTGTCATCCGATTGTTTAAACATCGACCGCATGGCATCCATTTGCTCTGACATTTGATCCATAACTGCAGTGAAAAATGCGTTTTCCGTAGAGGTTTCGCCATCACCTGAGGAAAATCCCAATCGCGTGATCGATGACAACCATTCCTCCAATTCACGGTAAAATCGATTTTGCCCGTGTCCTGCGAATAGCTCTAACAATCCCACCAGCAGTGAGCCCGCAAGGCCTAATAATGATGAGGAAAAGGCAATACCCATCCCACTTAGCTGTCCTTCCAGACCGTTCATCAATCGGTTGAATACTTCAAATCCACTTTCCCCATCTTCTGGGGCAAGCGATCGAATGGTTTCCACCAAAGACGGGACCGTTGTTGCCAACCCGTAAAATGTGCCCAATAGACCAAGAAAGATGAGCAAGTTGACAATATAGCGAGAAATCTCACGCGCTTCTTCAATACGGGTCGCGACAGAATCCAAAATCGACCTTGTAGACGATGCCGCAATTTGCATGCGCGACCCACGCGAGCGCAGCAGGGTTGCCAATGGCGCAAGTATCTGCGGAGGGAGTGATGAATGCCCAGGATCGCGTGCAAAATTTTCAATCCATCGGACGGAATAAATCAGTTGGAATACCTGCACAAAACAACTGATGATGCCAACGCAGAATACAAAAAAGATGAAGCCATTCAGATAAAGGTTAGCCGTCACAACCGCGATCACATCATTCAGCGCCATAAATAACCCGATGCTCGCCAATCCAATAGCCAACATCATCATAATGATTTGACGGATAGGTTGAGAGAAATGAAGCTTAGTCTCTAATGCCTGCTTGTCCATGCGGGACAGCCCTCACTACTATTAGTAATTGTGCGCAGTCTACTCACTATATTTAGGTTCGCCAAGTCACTGACTGCGGATTTTCGTGACTTCGCCCTCTAACCATTGCAGATCAGCATCATAAATTTTTGAATCATTCAAAAAATTCACTGTATTACGTAAATATTCCCAATTGGGGCCGCGCCCGCCAACTGCGTGCGCGATGATGTTTGCTTGTTCGTTTAACGATAAATCACAATACTGATCGTGCATTTCATCTATCACGTAGACCACAGACTCTACACGACCGATGCCCTTTACATCGATAATCAATATTTTTTCGATATATGCCGAGGAAATGAGTTCGCGTTCCCGCAAATATTCAAGCGTTTCTGCCTGATGTTCAGGGGCTACCAAAAAAGCAACACCCTCGCACACGGCCTGCTCTTTTACATCAAGGGCCAAAACCAAACCCGGATCCTCTACAGTGCCCCGATGATGGATTGATCGCATCGAAAATGAGCGCCGATATCCGCTGAGTGTTGCTGCACGTTGTTCGACAAATGGAAAGCCAGGGTTCCACAACAATGACCCGTATCCGAAAACCCACATTAATTTGCCTCTTCCCTTGTCTTTCCACCCATCTACTGCGTATCTGAACAAAGGAAAAGAGAGCACTATGTTACGACTAATTGTAATCACCCTGATCTTTTCAGTCATTTGGAGCATCCGCTGGTTCTGGTTTGCCGGACCGAACCAAGCGTTGATAGAGAATTGGGTGAAAGGTGGCTCAGTCATTGCGACATATTCAGATATCCGCCAAGTTGGCTTTCCAAACCGTTATGATGTGACACTGAACAACCTCAGAATAGCGGATGGCGATTTTGTGATTTTTGAAACTGATGTACTTCAAATTATGCGCCTAGCCTATCGACAAGAACATTTTGTCTTGGCGTTTTCGAATGAAATTAAATTCGTTGGGCACAACGTTACAACATCCCAAAATCGTGCATCTGTTGTTAAACAAGAAAACGAAGTTAAGCGAATTGTTTGGGAGGCAACTGATATTGCCCTAGAGAATGGCGTAACAATTAAACATGGGCAAGTTGCCATTATAATTCCACCACAGGGCCGTGAAATTACGCTTTACCTTCAGCTAAGCAAAATCGCGGAAAATGGTATGGTCGTGTATGAAAAAACCAAACTACAAGTCAAAGTACAGCTGCAGTCGGCACCCTATACGTCCAATTTGGCGGATTTCGTCAAATCTCTGGAAACGGGCTTCATCAGCGCTGATATTTCAAACCCTGATAACAATGAACAGATTGAGAAATTAACTGATTTTAGAAACGTGGGTGAAATAACAAGTCGTTTTCCCGTGCTTGCCAAAGTTTTGAATTAGAAAAAAACACTGTAGCGAAACAGCGTTTTTTGCTAGGACGCCGAATTCGGCCAGAGTCAGTTTCCTAATTAAATAACTTACAAAAGCACACCGCGAGTAACTTCGTAGTACTCATAACATAACAATTGACTCTTACTCCGCCACGCTATTCGTTAAACACTGATCAAAATGGATGTAATTTCGGCTAATAAATGCTGATTTTTTCAGGATACAAGATGAGCACATTACGGACAGGACCCCTAAATTCAATCTGTGATATTTCCGGATTGCGTGTGGGCAACGCAATAGATTCCAAAGTTAAAACGGGCGTAACCGTTTTGACAGGTGATGCAGCTTTTACTGCGTCCTACGCTGTCGTGGGTGGCGCACCGGGGTCACGGGATACAGATTTATTAGAACCCGATAAAACCGTTCAGTCGGTCGATGCAATAGTCCTATCGGGCGGCAGTGCGTTTGGATTAGATAGCGCAGGCGGCGTTGCGCACGAACTTCGTGCGATAAGGCGTGGATTTGCCGTTGGCGACGTCACCATTCCAATAATTCCCACTGCGATTCTGTTTGACATGGCAAACGGTGGTGAAAAAGCCTGGGAAGTTGCACCCTATGCAGAGCTGGGTCGCAAAGCATATTTAGCAGCGGGTACCAAATTTGATATTGGCAGCGCAGGAGCAGGATTTGGAGCCCTATGTGGGATAACCAAGGGAGGTCTAGGGACGTCTTCTCTTAAGTTACGGACTGGCGGCACAGTGGGCGCATTGATCGCTGCAAACCCAGTTGGAAACGCGTTGACACCCGATCAAAAACATTTTTGGGCAGCACCATTTGAAATTCAAAATGAATTCGGGGGGTACGGTATATCCCAAAACATAACCCCCTCTTTGGGTATCGATCAAAGTAAATTGGGCGCATTGCACCCCCAGGCCAACACCACAATCGGTGTAATCGCCACCGATTTTAACCTTGATAAAGCAGAGCTTAAACGGCTGGCAATCACCGCACATGACGGGCTAGCGCGGGCCATTTATCCATCACATCTGCCATATGATGGCGATTTAATTTTTGCCGTTTCAACCGGAAAACTTGCAAAACCTAAAGACCCTGTTTTGTTAAGTACACTTTCGTCAGCTGCGGCGAATTGTGTTGCCCGTGCAGTTGCGCGCGGTGTCTTTCATGCACAGGTAGAGGATGGTGATTTAAAACCCACAGCTCGCCAGCTGATAGACAGTTAATCAGCCCTTTTCATGGAAGAAGTCATAGATTTTTTCAGCCATTGCAGCCGATATGCCATCCACGGCCTTCAGGTCCGCAAGATTCGCACGTGATACCGCCTTAGCCGATCCAAAATGTGCCAAAAGCGCACGTTTGCGCGACGTACCAACTCCCGAAATATCATCCAACGGATTTGCCGAAATCGCCTTGGCCCGTTTTGCACGGTGCGTTCCGATTGCAAAACGGTGTGCTTCATCTCGCATCCTTTGCACAAAGTACAAAACAGGATCATTTCGTTGTAAAGCAAAAACAGAACGGCCTGGAATATAGAACTCTTCTTTTCCGTGATCTCGGTCCACACCTTTAGCAACCCCAACCATTGGGACATTATCTACACCCAGCGTTTCCAAAATTTCAGCAACTGCACTGACCTGACCTGCGCCACCATCAATCAATAAAAGATCCGGCCAACTTTCTGAGGTGCGCTCTGGATCTTCTTTGATCAGCCTGATGAAACGGCGAGTCATAATTTCTTTCATCATGCCGAAATCATCACCAGGGGTAAGGTCATCACCCCTGATGTTAAATTTACGATAATGATTTTTCAAAAACCCTTCTGGTCCTGAAACAATCATGGCACCCACAGCATGCGCACCCTGAATATGAGAATTATCGAACACCTCAATCCGCTTTGGCGCTTCGTCCAGATCGAAGGCCTCGGCAATGCCACGCAAGAGTTTGGCCTGCGTCGCTGTTTCGGACATACGTAGTGCCAAACTTTCCTTGGCGTTTCGCAATGCACCAGAAACAAGTTCGAATTTTTCGCCACGCTGTGGATAGATCAGTTCAACCTTGCGGCCAGCCTCCTCACTCAACGCAGCACTCACCAAATCTGCGTTTTCAATATCATGGGATAGGATCAGTTGGCGCGGTGTCTCTTTACTGGAATAGAACTGACCGACAAAGGCTTCAAGCACCTCTGCGTGAGAATGATCTGCGCTAATGCGCGGATAAAAATCACGGTTTCCCCAATTCTGGTTTGCACGAATGAAAAATACCTGAACGCAAGCCTGTCCCCCTTCAATATGAAGGGCAATAACATCTGCTTCGCTGACCATACGCGGGTTTATACCTTGGTTCGCTTGAACTTGGGTCATAGCACGAATGCGATCACGCAACGCTGCGGCACGTTCGAACTCCATTGCTTCGCTAGCTTGCGCCATTTGCGATGCAAGGCGCTCTTGGATTTCGGTTGATTTTCCTGACAAAAATCTTTGCGCATCTTTCACGGACGCCAGATAGTCACGCGCGCTGATGCGCCCAACGCAGGGTCCCGAACACCGTTTAATCTGATACTGCAAACAGGGTCGAGTACGCGTTTCAAACATTGCATCCGAGCAATTCCGCAGTTGAAACACCCGCTGTAATTGGTTCAAAGATTTATTTACCGCGCCAGCACTGGCAAACGGACCATAGTATGCGCCCTTTTCCTTTTTGGCTCCACGGTGTTTTTTGATTTGTGGAAATTCATGTTCAGTGGTAACCAAAATATTTGGAAATGACTTATCATCACGCAACAGGACGTTATAGCGTGGCTTAAGTTGCTTAATCAGATTTTGTTCAAGTAAAAGTGCTTCTGTCTCAGTTTTGGTCGTCAGAAACATCATCTGCGACGTTTCCGAAATCATTCGTGCAATCCGCGGTGAATGACCGGTAAGACGGGCATAATTTGAAACACGCGCCCGTAGATTGCGCGCCTTGCCCACATATAAAACACGCGCCTGTGCGTCCAACATGCGATACACGCCTGGCGATGCATCCAACTGCCGAACATACTTTTGGATTAGCTTCCCACCCGTAAGACTCAATTAACTGCTTCCCATTGAATTTGAACTACACCCAAAGTTTTGATTCTATCTTCGCTGCAATTATTATACGTCGAATTCAAGTTAAAAGCTGTCCACTGTTTCTGTGGATAACTCTGAGCATAACTTTCGAAAATAGCAATTTTTCCATTGATTTCAGGTCACTTCACAAATTTGCACAAAAAATAGGCAGATTTTTAAGTATTTGTTTTTATTTGTTATTTTTTTCCTAATTTGCCAAACTGTTGTTTTTCTTAAGTTTTTATAAAAGTTATTTAACAATTTTTTGACAGGTGGAACAACTTCAACGTGTTTGGCAACGATCACGCTACACAATCCCCAAAATATCAGGCGTTTTCCAACTCAAATGCTGTCCCCCGTCCACGCACAAAAGCTGTCCGGTCACCGCAGGTGCATCTATGAAATACCCAAGCGCAGCCGAAATGTCAGACGGATTTGATCCGCGATTAAGGACGGTATTATCGCGTTGATGCTGATAGCGGACAGGATCTTCGAGATCGCCTCGGATTGTGGGGCCAGGACCGATCGCATTCACTCGGATTTTGGGCGCAAGCGCACGCGCAGATGTTTGTGTTAAGGCCCACAATCCCATTTTGGCAATTGTGTAACTACTGAATTCAGGCGTAAGTTTTTTTACCCTTTGATCAAGCATATTCACAATCAATCCCCCCGCAACCGGCTCGAAATTATCGTCAAAACTTGGGTCAGGAATTTGATCTGCAAATTTCTGAGTCAGAACGAATGGCGCGCGCAGGTTGCTTTCTATATGGCGGTCCCACGATGTTCGGGTCGCTGATGCTATATTATCGTATTCAAAGATCGACGCATTATTTACCAAAACAGTGATCGGACCATCCAAAGCCGAAGCAGCACGTGATACCAATGTTTCTACTTGGTTTTCATCTAAAATATTTGCCTGCAACTGCGTTGCACGACATCCCATTGCAGAGATTTCATTAACCACGTCCCGCGCGTCATCGTCAGAGCTATTGTAATGGACAGCGACATCATAACCACGTTTGGCAAGATATAGCGACATGTCACGTCCCAGTCGTTTTGCACCACCCGTGATTAATGCCCGCATATTGGCCTCCTGCCCTACATCATAGATGAAAGATATAGCGTGTAGGTCCCCAGAAACAACGCCCCAAAGTGGCGAGAAATGCGCCAATTTAGAAATACAAAGGGTGTCAAAACTAACGCCGATGCCAGCATCACCCAAATATCTAGGGCAAAGAAGCTAGCGGAAACATATATTTCATCAAAGAGCGTTGTGACTCCAATGATCCCCAATACATTGAAAATGTTGGAACCAATAACGTTGCCCAATGCAACCTCAGCCTGATTGCGCAGGCCTGCCATCACTGTCGTTGCAAGTTCTGGTAAAGATGTCCCAATTGCGATCAAAGTTAGACCAATAATCTCTTCACTGATGCCATAGGCACGCGCGATATAAACTGCATTATCGACCAAAATATCCGCACCCATTGGCAAACCAATAAGTCCGAGCAAGAGAAAACCCAAGGCCTTCCACATAGGTAAATCCGGGTCTAGGCCCTCGAGATCATCGCCCTCAGACGATGAAACTTCTGTTTGACACTTGGCGCGCCACACAGCAGACCCTAGGAAACCTGCCAACATAATTAACAAAATGGCCCCCTGCCACCAACCAAACTGCCCTGTCGCAGCGAGGGCAATAAATACGACAGTTGAGCCCAGCATGATGTAGAAATCTCGTCGTGTATCGCATTCTGAAAAGTCCAAAGTGGATAGCAATGCGGGCATCCCAAGCACCAGCAGCACATTGGCAATATTCGATCCAATAACATTGCCAACCGCAATGCCCGATGCTCCCTCATCAACGGCGCTAATCGCAATCAATAATTCTGGTGCAGACGTTCCAAATGCCACAATAGTTAAGGAAACAATTAGCGCAGGTACTCCAAGGCGCAAACTTAGGTTTACAGCACCACGCACCAAAAAGTCACCTGACAGGAGAAGAATTGCCAACCCCACAAGGGACAATATCCAAACCATTTTATCAGCCCTTATCGCATCGGCACTGAGACGCGCCGATCAAGAATTTTCCACATTTTCCACAACGCCGTGGATTCAATTTTCCCTGCCCCGGAAAGCGCAGTTTTCCAAACATAGCAAGGACAATCATCCCGACCAAAAATATTGAGACAACCTTAATGATCATATCACAACCCAAACCGAGATAGGGCGATGCGTTCTTCCAATGTCCCAACAACACTATCTGAAATTGATAGGCCAAACCGCTGCGAAAATGAACGTTTCTGTTCGATAATGCGCAATTTAACCTTGTCGCCAAAACGCTCCTTAAGCGTTGGAACCAGATGTCCAATATCGTCGATCAAACCCAATTCTTTTGCCCGCTGAGCCAACCAAACTTCGCCAGTATAGACATCCATATCTTGGGTAAGCTTATCGCCACGTGAGGTTTTGACATGCTGGATAAAAACGTCATGTACATCCCCCAAAATGGATTTTAGGCGATCAATATCTTCTTGCTTTTCTTCACGGAACGGATCGAGCATAGATTTAGATTTACCAGCTGTATAAACGCGACGCTCAATCCCATAGCGGGCGATCAAGTCCTGCAAACCAAACCCTGCGCTAATCACGCCAATTGACCCCACAATAGATGCGGGGTCCGCAAAAATTTCATCGGCGCAGGACGCCAACCAATACCCACCAGATGCCGCAACATCCTCGATAAACGCGAAAACTGGGATTTCCTTTTCCTCGGACAGGCGCCTAATACGTGACCCGATAAGCGAACTTTGAACTGGTGATCCACCTGGTGAATTTACGGAAATGGCAACCGCAGCAGGTTTTCCTTTGGAAAATGCGCGCTCTATAACTGGGGAGAATGCCGCATCGTTTAATGCGCTGCGACCACCTGTACCTATCAAACCGTGCAACCGCACAACATTGACTGACGTTGTTTTTTTCAAAAAGGGCAACCGTATATTCATAGCTCGCATGTAGACTCGACATGCTTCACAAACAAGGCATCAGGAAATTCTTTTGTCAAAATTTGTGAAATTATCACGTTATTAGCTACGCAACCGCCACCCTGTTGCAAATATCCAAGCGACAATGGCGATACAGGCCGCGGTAAATCCACCAATGGCGACAAGGCTGAACAAAATCGGCACATCCGCCAATCCAAAGAATGCCCAACGAAACCCTGAAATTAGGTATACGACTGGATTAAACATAGAAATAGTTTGCCAAATCGGTGGTAACATTGAAGTAGAATAAAACGCGCCACCTAAAAACACCAAGGGTGTTACCACCAACAAAGGCACCAACTGCAACTGTTCAAAATTCTTTGCCCAAATCCCAATGATAAATCCAAGTAGTGAAAATGACACACAAGTAAGCACCAAAAACAAAAACATCACAGCAGGGTTTTGTATTACCAAATCAACAAAAAATGCTGAGGTAAACAATATCACCAATCCGATGAACAGAGCTTTGGTGGCTGCAGCGCCGACATATCCCAACAGAATTTCAAAAAAGCTAATCGGCGCAGATAAGAGTTCATAAATCGTTCCAATGAACTTGGGAAAATAGATACCAAAAGAGCCATTTGACGTTGCCTGCGTCATGACACTTAGCATGATCAAACCTGGTACAATAAAGGCGCCATAACTTACGCCTTCGACCTCTTGGATGCGGCTCCCAATTGCAGTTCCGAAAACAACAAAGTAGAGCGATGTCGAAATCACGGGCGAAATAAAGCTTTGGGTAAGGGTGCGAAAAAAACGCGCCATTTCGAATTTGTAGATTGCGCCAATTGCACGAAGGTTCATGGCTGCTCCTCCTTCAATAGGTTCACAAAAATATCCTCAAGTGAGGATTGATTGGTTTGTAAATCTTTCAAAACAATCCCCTGTTCTCCCAATGCCGTCATAAGTCGCGCGATACCCGTGCGTTCGGCTTGGGTATCATATTCGTAAATCAACTGGGTGCCATCATCTCCCAATACAACGCGGAATTCGCTTAACCCTTCTGGCACCTGATCCATCTGATTTTGTAATTCTAATGTCAGAGATTTTTGCCCCAACCGCTTCATCAACGCTGCCTTTTCTTCGACCAAACGGATGCTTCCCTTGGCGATAACTGCGATGCGATCAGCGATGGCTTCGGCTTCTTCAATATAGTGGGTTGTTAGAATAATCGTAACACCGTCTTTGCGTAATTCTTCAACAACTGCCCACATACTCTGACGTAACTCAACGTCAACGCCTGCCGTTGGTTCATCAAGAAAAAGCAAACGGGGTTCGTGCGCCAATGCTTTTGCAATCAAGACACGTCGTTTCATACCACCTGAAAGCTGCATAATCCGGCTATCTTTTTTGTCCCACAATGACAATGAACGCAGAACTTTTTCGACATATGCATCATCTTTGGGTTTCCCAAACAAACCGCGCGAAAAACGGATCGTATTAATCACCTTTTCAAACGGTTCTAAGGTAATTTCCTGCGGCACTAAGCCAATCAATTTACGCGCCTCTCGGTATTGGCTTTGAATATCAAAACCACCCACTTTGATCTGACCCGATGTTGGCACGGATATTCCACAGATCGTTGAAATTAGCGTTGTCTTTCCCGCTCCATTCGGCCCCAGAAGCGCAAGGATTTCACCTTCTTTCACGTTCAGCGACGTACTTGAAAGTGCCGAGAACCCATTTTCATACGTTTTCGATAATTCATTAATTTCTAGAATATTCCGCATCCACCAATCCTTTTAACCCTAAGCTTCCCGTATTGTATTGATCATGATTTGTACATTG
>JBMTQO010000044.1:0-15386 GCA_049446275.1 Paracoccaceae bacterium
CCTGCGACAGGGGGCGTAAATCGACCGTCCAGTGCATTCAAAATTGCATCTATTTCCTGATTTTGACCTAATTTATCGAATAGCTCTGCTTTGGCTTCAGGAGCGAGATGCTCAACCGCATCCACATAAGATTGCCGCTGCTCGTTTGATAAGGATCGACCGACAACGTGCAATCCTTCTGGGACCAAGGCGTCTTCTGTTTCTAGGAGCTTCATCCAGAGATCCTCTAAATCCGCTTCCGCGAAATCAACAGCGTCTGCTTGCTCTTTGATCAATGTTTCCAACTCATCGCGAAGCGGATCATCTAACGCCATTTCACGCCATCTGATCAAACTGTCTTTCAGATCCAACAAGCCTTTATAAAGCCCGGCCGCAGCGACAGGCGGCGTAAGATGTGTGATCGTAACTGCATTGCTACGACGTTTTGCCAGACTGGCCTCGGACGGATTATTGCATGCGTATAGGTATACATTAGGTAAGTCGCCAATCAGACGATCAGGCCAATCAGAGCCATTCACACCAACCTGTTTTCCGGGCATAAATTCAAGCGCACCATGCATTCCAAAATGCAGAATAACATCTGCGTCAAAGTCGCGTTTCAACCATTGATAAAAGGTTGAAAATGCATGTGTCGGTGCGAACCCTCCCTCAAACAACAGACGCATTGGATCGCCTTCGTATCCAAATGTAGGTTGGACACCGACGAACACATTTCCAAACTGTTTGCCAAGAACCAGAACAGAGCTTCCATCAGATTGGATCTTTCCAGGTGCCGATCCCCACTGATCTTCGACATCAGAGAGCCATGGTGTATTTTTCACGATCCAATCCGCACTCACGCGCGCGTGAACATTTGCGTCTTGACCAAAAGAGGTAGAATTCCCCTCTAGCACCAATTGGCGCAAATCTTCAACTTTGTCAGGAACCTCAAGATTATAGCCTGCTAAAGCCATCGCCTTCATTGTATTGTGAAGCGATTGGAACACATCCAAATAGGCTGCCGTTCCTGCTGCACCAGCATTTGGCGGAAACCCAAACAGCACAATGGCAACTTTGCGTGAAGCACGCTCTGACTTTTTTAACGAGACGAGCTTGCGCGTGCGATCAACCAGCGCCTCAATCCGCTCATAGCACGGCGCCATTGCACGCTTTTCCTGTGCAACACAGTTAAAATGACAGCCGTTACAACCACCACCGTCACCATGCCGCCCTGCAAAAACCGTCGGATTGGTTGCACCGTCCAATTCGGGCAGCGCGATCAGCATCGTCGTTTCAATGGGTCCTAAACCGCCCCGTGAATTCGACCATTGTGATAGAGTTTGGAATTCCAATGGGTGCGCTGCGACATAGGGAATATCCAAGTGTTTAAGCGTTTCGACCGCAGCGTCCGTGTTGTTGTACGCCGGCCCACCGACCAAAGAAAATCCAGACAGTGAAACCATTGCATCAATGTTTGCGATCCCGTTTTTGACGAAAAATCCATCAATTGCGGGTCTACCATCCAACCCACCAGCAAACGCAGGAACGACTTGAATATTCTTTTTCTCAAACTCTCGAATGACAGCATCGTAATGTGCTGTGTCACCGCTCAGGACATAGGAGCGCATCAGCAATAAGCCCACGCGCCCAATTGGACTTTCTACAACTGGCAATGCATTTGGATCGACAGTGATACGATCCGCAAGATCGGGATGATACAGACCAACGTCTGGATATTCTATTGGTGAGTCAACAATCCCACCACGCCATCGAGAAACGCCTGCGTAACGCGAGATTAGGAAGCGAAGCATGGCTTCAATGTTTTCATCCGTACCGCCCAGCCAATATTGCATACACAAGAACCAAGCGCGCAAATCCTGTGCTTTACCGGGGATATATTTTAGGATCTTCGGTAAACGGCGAAGCATCCGCATCTTTTTCTCGCCCGTCTCGGTCGAGGGTTTGGATGAGCCCCGCAGGCGTTTTAGCAGGGCCATAGTCCCGCTTTCAGGGGCTTGCATATCTAAGGAGCCCATCCGCGTTTGTTTAACCAATGCAGCGTCACAAATGATCCCAACAACAGCATCGCAGTGATCACGGCGCGCCTCGATCACTGGCAACAAAGGCTTTACATGTTCTTCCAAGAACAACAGATTTGCCACGATCAGATCAGCTCGCTCAATCGCCTCTTTTGCTTTATCAAACTCATTTGGATTGTCTGACCAGGTTGCAGCCGCAAAAATATCTACCTCTAAACCCGGATAATCCACGCACATATTTGCAAGCGCCCGTTCACAGGGACGCGCGTTATGCGAATCCAAGGTGACAATCGCAATCCGATACGGCGTGATATGAGCGGGGTTATCGCGCATAATGGGCCTTAGCCTCGTATAATGTTTCTATTGAAATCTGTGCAACACCATGATCGGTGGCATATTTTTCGGTATTCCGACGCGCCTTTCCACGCACAAAGAACGGAATTTTGCGCAATTCTTTTTCAGCGTCACTTAGCCATATGATGTTGGCACCCTGATCCGATGTGGCGATGGATGTTGGCTGATCTACTATCTCTTGGTTTGGAGAATGGGCTGCATGATGGCTGGGGCCTGCAGTGTCAGAAAATTCAAAATCTTCGCGGAACATTGTCAGCAGATGCTCTTCTAAGCCCATCACAAGTGGGTGGACCCATGTGTCGAAGATCACATTGGCGCCTTCTGCTCCCATTTGCGGGGAAAACCGCGCTGGAAAATCTTGCACATGGACCGGTGCGGAAATGACCGCACAAGGAATGCCCAAACGTTTGCCAATATGGCGCTCCATCTGGGTGCCAAGGATCAACTCTGGCGATAAATCGGCAATTGCGGCTTCGACCTCTAGATAATCTTCGGTGATCAATGCCTCTAGGCCAAGCTCCTTGGCCATGGCGCGAACGGGCCGCGCCAGCTCACGATTGTAACAGCCCATGCCCACAACATCAAAACCAATTTCTTCTTTTGCGATGCGCGCGGCTGTCATCACATGCGAGCCATCTCCAAAAATGAACACACGTTTTCCGGTTAAATAAGTGCTGTCGACTGAGGCAGAGTACCAGGGTAGACGAGAGTCGATTGGACCTTCATTGCGCGCGCGACCAATAAGGCCCAATACCTCATCCACGAATTCATTGGTTGCTGAGACCCCAATAGGGACCGTTTTCGTGAAGGGCAATCCAAGCGTACGTTCCATGTGACGGCACGCCGTTTCACCAGTTTCTGGATACATGAGTACGTTAAAATGCGCACGACCAAGGTTCGCTATATCATCAGGTGTTGCATACATTGGGGCGCATACATTCACCTGAACACCAAGTTTGCTCAACAATTTGGTGATTTCGACGATATCGTCACGATGCCTAAATCCTAGCGCAGTTGGGCCAATCAGGTTACAGGTGATTTCAGCAGAGCGTTCAACCGGATGCGCGAGCTTGCGGACAATCTGATAGAATGTTTCATCCGCACCAAAATTTTCTTTCCGTTGATAACTCGGTAACTCTAGCGCGACAACGGGAACAGGTAGGCCAAGCGCTTCGGCCAAGCCACCTGGGTCATCCTGAATTAATTCAGCAGTGCATGACGCGCCAACTAACAACAAATCGGGTTTAAAACGCTCATAGGCCTCTAGACATGCATCCTTGAATAAAGTCGCTGTGTCAGATCCCAAATCACGCGCCTGAAATGTTGTGTAAGTCACGGGCGGGCGATGATTGCGCCGTTCGATCATCGTAAATAACAAATCGGCATATGTATCACCCTGGGGCGCGTGCAGCACCAAATGTACTTTCTTCATGCCAGTGGCAACGCGAATGGCACCTACGTGTGGCGGACCCTCATATGTCCATACTGATAACTTCACGCCGCACCCCCAACTTTTAAAAGATCAGAGCGCACAATTGGACGGGCAAATAATCCGGCAAGATCAGCAGCCTGTTCGTAGAAATGGATTGGACTAAATACCAATTCGATCGCCCATTTCGTTGAAAAACCTTGCGCCTCGAGTGGATTTGCTAAACCAAGGCCGCAAACCGTCAAATCAGGATTACACGCGGATACGCGATCAAGCTGCTTTTCAACGTCTTGGCCTTCTGAAATCACGGCCTCGTGTTCAATCAACTTCAAATCTTCCCCGACAAGTGCACGATGGATGTATGGGCTTCCAACTTCGGTGAGTTTCATCCCACATTCATCACTTAGAAAGCGCGCCAGTGGCACTTCAAGTTGGCTATCTGGGAAAAAGAAAATACTACGGCCCGCCAAGGTTTCGGAAACCTTAGCAATCGCTCGCTCTGCCCGTGCCTTGGGCCCCGCGGTCGCTGCGTCAAATTTATCCTGATCAATGCCAAAACGTTTCGCAATAGCAGCGAGCCATTCGGTTGTCCCATTTGCGCCAAAAGGGAAAGGTGCATGAATTGCATTTGCGCCTCGGCGGACCATTTCATCATAAGCCGCGCCCAAGAATGGTTGAGCACAAATAAAATGTGTATTCTTTCCAACACCCGCGGGGATTCCCGCAGTCTGCTGAGGCAGAACAAGTACGTCATCAATGCCCATGTCAGTGAAAAGACGCATCATCTGATCCTGCACGACATCTGGCAGGGCACCAAGCACTGCGAGTTGTGTTTTGTCATCGTTAGGCAGGTCGCGAATCACTGCTTCCAAACACGCGTCTTCTCCCTGAGTGAAGGTCGTTTCGATGCCAGAACCCGAAAAATTCACAACATTCACGTCTGGGTGATATTTTTGTGAAAGTTTTTTTGCCATTGTCGCAAGATCAATCTTAATGACTTCGGACGGGCATGAGCCGACAAGAAATAAACGCTTTATGTCAGATCGCCTTGACAACAAATCTGAAACGACTCGCTCCAACTCTTGGTGGGCATCAGCCATTCCGGCCAAGTCCGTTTCTTCCAAAATAGCGGTTGCAAAACGCGGCTCAGCAAAGATCATCACCCCCGCTGCACTTTGCAAAAGATGAGCACAAGTGCGCGATCCAACGACCAAGAAAAACGCATCCTGCATTTTGCGATGCAACCAGATAATTGAGGTCAGCCCACAGAAGACTTCATGCTGTCCGCGCTCTTTTAATATTGGGGCTGCACTGCAGGCAGATGGTGACAAATCGTTAGGCATATTCACCCTCCACAACTGTTTGCAACCGAGCGACCCTAAGCTTCCAAACAAACTGCACAGCATTGATTAAATAAACAGCATAAGCCGTCAGCGCGAGTAGCATAAGTTGTTGCTCTGAAAAGTAATTTGCGAACAACGCCCATACGTATGCCAAGTGCAATGCAATAACAAAAAAGCTTACAACATCTTCCCAAAAGAAAGCTGGCGCAAGTAGATATTGCCCGAAAACAACTTTTTCCCAGATCGCCCCTGTTACCATAATTGCCAGCAACACAACGGTTTTTATTACGATTGAAAATGCGGCGATCTCGTATCCCAGACCCGTAAGGAGATATCGTACAACAAGTGCCAATGAGATCAAAAAAACTAAAAATTGGAGTGGCGCCAAAACCCCCTGAACCGATGTCCAAATAGTCTCATCCCGACGCCTGCGCTGCGACGGCGTGTAGAGTGGCTCAGGCCCCGGTATAGTCTTGGTTTGCGCCCGCACCGGTATTCGACTCCCATTTTTTCTGGCACTTCAAGTATTACGTGGCAGCAAAAAATGTCAATATTTTCTTACACTTTTACCGCAAATATGTATTGTTATATTTACATTTTGCAGTTTGGGCACCGCAAACAACTGCTAAATAGAGAAAAGAGGCGTAGGATTTGCTCATTTACGGAAACAGATTAAATTTGACAGCTTGCGTTGGTTTTGAGACAATCAAAGACAAGTACATACTTAACTGGAACCAATTGCCGCGTCGCCACTGTTAGCTATGACTGAGGGCAATAATGGATAGAACCAACCGAAGGCCAATAAGACAAAAACTATCAAGCGGGGGCATTCAGGGCCTCGCTAAGGATGTTTTGAATGTGGCACGTGAAAATTTAAACCCCGAAACGAGCATACGCATTGAGTCCGCATCCGATTGGCTGGAACGCTACTGTCTTTCAAACAAATTCGATGCGTCGACTGCCGTCAACACACTCATTTCTCGTGGCGTACACGCGGATGCGATTGTTGATTACTGCATTCCCAGAATTGCGCGCATTTATGGCCAAGAATGGGCCAATGATTCACTCAGCTTTGCAACCGTCTCCGTGGGATGCGCCCACCTACAATTGGTCCTGAAACACATTATTCATCAGCGTGGATTTAACGTACTAGGTGGCGAGGGAAAATGCCTATTGTTGGCCGCACCAGCCCCTGAACAACATACACTTGGGGCGCTTGTCTTAGCCGACCAACTTCGGCGCTTAGATTTCTCCGTAAAAATGTGCCTAGGCAGGCCTGCAGAAGACGTCGCAAATAGTGTATTTGAAAACAAGTTTGATGCGGTACTCTTTTCCGCTAGCTCTCTCGAAGCAGTCAAAATTTCAGCACAATGCGTCAATCTAATTAGACAGAACTACGCTTATCAGCCAGTTTTCTTCTTAGGTGGGTCTATCTTATCTACATTGGGTCGGGAAGATATGCCCCATGTTTTTGATTATGTGACCAACAAACTTGACGTCATTGTAAATAGTATCGAAAGTGCGCCTGTGATGGTGTCGGAGGTCAATAGATCATGAAGAGCAGTTCTGATTTAGATTGGGAATTCGGCGCAATTCCAATGATTGAACCAGAATACTTAGGCGGTATTTTGGCGACATCATCGGATATCGCGTTGCTCATCGATCAGAATGCAACAGTGCACTCCATCCTGCTCAACAGTTCTGAAAAAACTTTTGGAAATCTGTCTCACTGGGAGGGGTGTAATTTTAACAACTTCCTCACCGGTGAAAGTAAACCTAAATTACAACGCGCCATTGATCGGATCAAAGCTGGTGAAACGATATTTTATGGGCTTGAGCTCAACCATGAGGATAACGCACTATGGCAATTCCCGGTGCGCTACAATATCCACTCTTTGGGTGACCCGGACAAAATCTTGCTACTCGGACGTGATTTACGCTCTCTTTCGGAAAATCAGCAGCGCCTTATTCAATCTCAACTGGCAGTGGAACGCAGCATCGAAGAGAAGCGCGAGTTTGACGCGCATTTCAAAATCTTGCTCAATGGTAGTTCAGAACCCATCGCATTTTTGAACGCCGACTCTGGCACCATATTGCACGCCAATCATGCGCTTGCGGATCTGCTGGGCAAGGACCATGCAGATTTGCAGGGAATGAAACTTCAATCCTGTCTTGCTGACAAATCGGGAAAGCGTGATTTTGCTGAAAATCTGAGTTTGGCTGCACAAGGTAAATATGAACTGGCTACCTCCTTCGCCGGCGAGGATGGGCCAAGGGACGTGAAAATTACGTCTGAAATCTATCGCACCGCAGGCACTCGTGTGTTGATGTGCAAGCTAATGGAAGAGGTAATTCAGCCCGAAGACAATCGAGAATTTGTGAATAACCTTATATCTGCATTCCACAACTCTAGTGATGCGATCATCTTCACCAATAATCAGGGCACAATCCAATACGCAAACGAGCGATTCTTGGACCTCATCCATGCTGGCAGCAAAAACGAAGTGATTTCAAACAACCTCGCAGAGTATCTTGGGCGTGGGCAAATTGACCTCGCACTTATGCTTGAAAACGTTGCAAAGTCTGGTTCCGTCAAGGTTTACTCGACACATTTGAAAAGTGGTTTTGGCACGAAGATCGACGTCGAAACATCAGTTTCTCAAAATAATGGCGCGCGCGATGCATTGATTGCATTTATCGTACGTGAGGTTACGAATATTGACGACACACGTGCGCGCGCTGCGCGCTTCACGACGCAAGCCCAGCAGGACGAAATGTCCGCGCGTGATTTGGTAGGCACAGCGTCTTTGAAAGAGATTGTTTCAGAAACAACAGACGTAATAGAAAAGATTTGTATCGAAGCTGCGCTTGAAATCACAAATAATAACCGCGCCGCGGCAGCAGAAATGCTTGGGCTGTCTCGTCAGAGCCTTTATGTAAAACTGAGCAAGTTAGGCATCTAATCACTAACCTCATTTTGGCTTTAAATTAATGCGATGATTTCATTGCAATCATAAGTTTTGGTTGCGTGACTCAGTTTATGTCAATATTAATAGACATATGAGTGTAACCAATATTAAACACTCTCCGACGCTGCCAAGACCATCGGTCGCCTTGGAGTTGCTCAAGCCAATTACTTGGTTTCCTCCCATGTGGGCCTATGCTTGCGGGGTCATTTCGTCTGGCGTACCCATATACAACAATCTACCACTTCTAATTTTGGGTATTATTTTGGCCGGTCCAATCGTGTGTGGGATGAGCCAAGCGGCCAATGATTGGTGTGATCGTCATGTTGATGCGATAAACGAACCAAGCCGCCCCATTCCATCTGGCCGAATGCCTGGCCGCTGGGGGCTATGGATTGCCCTTAGTATGAGCACATTCGCGATATATGTTGGATGGTGGCTAGGGCTTTGGGGATTTTATGCGACGATTTTTGCCGTCGCCGCCGCCTGGGCCTACTCTTGTGAACCGATACGCTTAAAGCGTTCAGGATGGTGGGGGCCAGGCCTTGTAGGACTATGCTATGAAGGGGTTCCATGGTTCACTGGCGCGGCGGTCATGCTGCAGGATTTGCCTCAGATTGAAATTTTGCTTGCCGCCTTTCTGTATGCAATTGGGGCGCACGGGATCATGACGCTGAATGATTTCAAAGCGATTGAGGGCGATACCAAACTTGGGATAAAATCACTTCCAGTCTCACTGGGTCCCCAAAATGCAGCACTCGCTGCCTGTGCCGTGATGGCGATTCCACAAATAATCATCATCACCTGTCTCTTTTCGTGGGGCTTGGTGATCAGCGGTCTCTGCATTGCACTGCTATTGATCGGGCAATTGGCAGCAATGGCAAAACTACTGAAAGATCCTGAAAAGTTCGCCCCTTGGTACAATGCGACAGGTGTCCTGATGTACGTCTCGGGGATGATGGTCTGTGCCGTGGGTCTAAGACATTTAACGAGTATTTAAACTTAAAAGGGACCACAATGACGCTAAGTTGGTTTTCTATTTTTCGATTAGGCTTGGTTCAAATGTGCCTAGGCTCCGTTGTGGTTTTGATGACCTCAACACTCAATCGACTTATGGTTGTTGAGCTATCAATGGCAGCAACCATCCCTGGGTTTCTGGTCGGCCTGCATTACGTTATTCAACTTTCTCGGCCGAAATGGGGCCTGGCATCGGATGTAGATAACAACCGAACCAAATGGATTATCTTGGGTATGCTGATACTCGCACTTGGTGCGAACTTGGCCACATTTAGCCTGAGTATTTTCTCAAGCAGTTACATGCTCGCATTTGCACTCTCAATTATCGCATATACGTTCATTGGAATTGGGGTTGGGGCTTCTGGTACGTCACTCTTGGCACTGATGGCAAAACATACCCTTGAACGCCGACGTCCTGCGGCTGCGATGATCACTTGGCTCATGATGATTTTTGGTATTGCGATGACTGCGGGGTTGGTTGGGCAATTAATTGCACCATATAGCCATGCACGGTTAACAAATGTCGTATTGGGTTTAACCGCGATCACAATCGGCCTGACGTGTTTGGCAACTTGGCGCATTGAACGTGGATTGGTGTCCGTTCAAAAAGTTCAACACCCATCAACATCATTAATGAGTGAATTAAGAGATGTTTGGGCACATGATGAAACACGAAAGTTCACAGTCTTTGTTTTTCTTTCGATGACTGCATACTTTATGCAGGAATTGATCCTCGAACCCTACGCAGGGTTGGTCTTTGGCTACACGCCCAGTCAAACAACCTCGCTTTCTGGCTTGCAGAATGCAGGCGTTTTTTGTGGAATGCTCTGCGTTGGGATTTTGGCCAGCGGGTTAAAAATAGGCACCATGCGCGCTTGGGTGCAGCTTGGCTGCATTGGTTCCGCAGTTATGCTGACCGCCATTATGACACTTGGACAAATCCCATTAACGATACCATTGGAATTAGCAGTCGTTGGATTGGGCGTGTTCAATGGAATGTTCGCCGTTGCTGCGATCGGATCAATGATGACATTGGCAGGTGACGGCAAAAAAGAACGCGAAGGGACACGCATGGGACTTTGGGGCGCGGCGCAGGCAATCGCGGCAGGTTTTGGCGGCCTTCTTGGAACCATACTCGTGGACATGATGCGATTGGGCGGGCTTAGCGTTGCAAATGCCTATGGTGCCGTATTCACATTTGAAGCTGCTTTGTTTGTTTGGGCTGCATTGATCGCGAGTTCATCCATCATAAACCGAACACATAAAAAATCCGAATTACCACTGACTGGGAGGTTAGAAAATGTATGACGTACTTGTCGTCGGGGGTGGCCCGTGCGGGGCAAGCGCCGCTGAGGATTTAGCAAAAGCAGGGTATTCAGTTGCTTTGCTTGATCGACCAGGACGGATCAAACCATGTGGTGGTGCGATACCACCCATTCTAATTCGAGAGTTTGATATACCAGATCACCTGTTAAAGGCCAAAATTGTAACGGCCCGTATGGTTTCACCCACCAAACGCAGTGTGGATATTCCAATTGAAAACGGATTTGTTGGCATGGTCGATCGTGAAGAATTTGACGAATTTTTGCGCGACCGTGCTCAAGATCAGGGCGTTACTCTGTATCGCGGCACATTTGAAAAGGTTGACCGCACATCTGGAAATCCAGTTATCGAATACTTCAGCCATGATACAAAACAGCAGGAACAGATTTCTGCCAAGCTGATTATTGGTGCAGATGGTGCACGCAGCAAAGTTGCCAAAGCCGAAGTCCCTGGTGCTGAAAAAATTCCATACGTCATTGCCTATCATGAAATCATCAATGCCCCGGAAAGTGGTGCAAACTATCAAGGACATCGCTGCGATGTTATTTATGATGGCGCTGTTTCACCTGACTTTTACGGATGGGTTTTCCCGCACGGCAAAACCGTATCCGTTGGCATGGGAACAGGCGTTAGCGGGTTTGACCTGAAGAAAGCAACAGCAGATCTAAGAGAAGCTTCTGGATTGAACGAGTGTGAAACGATCCGTAAAGAAGGCGCCCCTATTCCGTTAAAGCCACTCAAAAAATGGGACAACGATAAAGACGTCGTACTCGCTGGTGATGCAGCAGGCGTCGTGGCCCCCAGTTCAGGAGAAGGAATTTACTATGCCATGTGTTCGGGTCGCCAGGCGGCACATGCAGTTGCTGAGACACTCCGCACACATAACCCAAAACATTTGCGCTTAGCGCGAAAGCATTTTGTCAAACAACACGGAACAGTATTTCGCGTGTTAGAGGCAATGCAGAATGCATATTATAAAACAGACTCTCGTCGAGAACGGTTTGTGTCGCTTTGTCACGACGTTGATGTCCAAACCATGACCTTTGATGCCTATATGAATAAAAAGCTGGGTAAAGCGAGACCGCTTGCGCACCTCAAGATTTCATTTAAGAACCTGATGCACCTGACTGGGCTCGTATCCGAGGAGTTCACATGACAATCTACATACCCGCTTGGCAAAATGGGACGTTACAACCCGTTGAAAAACTTGAGGTCCATAAATTAGGGCTTCGGCACAAAGCCGTATCAGTTTTTGTGTTTTATCAAGGCCAGCTTTTGATCCAACAACGGGCGATGTCGAAATATCATTCACCTGGAAAATGGGCGAATACCTGTTGCACACATCCAGAATGGGACGAAGATGATCTTGCCTGTGCACATCGCCGCCTCGAGGATGAGCTTGGTATGCGAAATATGACTTTGGTGTCCGCTGGCGAACTTGAATATCGTGCTCATGTAGGAAACGATTTGATCGAACATGAAGTCGTTCAAACCTTCGTCGCAGTTTGTGAACACGAACCAAGCATTACACCCAATCCAGATGAAGTCATGGCATACAACTGGGTTGATCCAATCACATTAGAGCGATTGATCGCAACTGCACCTGATCAGCACACCGAATGGCTTAAAATCTACTTCCGTGAACACTTTGACGCATTGTTCGCCAAAGGGTTCAAAGAAGCTGTGACTTAATTCTGGGTCGTCATATAAAATGCAGCGAATAGCCCAAGGACTATTAGGAATAATTTTGCATATACTGCCGCTGTTTCAAAACCCTTGCTATCCAAATACAGCAAGATTGACGCACCTGCTGAATAGGACTGCGCCGAGCTTGCACGCTTTTGGTCTTCGATCTCTTTAAGTACGGATTTGTAGCGTGTTTTCATCTCTGTTTTTGTCATATCAAACTCTCCATCTCCGGAAGGGAAATGTAGCGCGGTTCGACAAAGTCAATTCCGTTCTTTAGGTGAATTAGCAGATGCCTGAAAATATATTATATGTCGCAGGAGCAACGGGTTACATAGGTTGTGAAATTGTAAAACGTGCCCTGGAACGTGGGTATACTGTACATGCATCTATGCGCCCCAATTCAAAAAATGCACTGCCACAAAATGATCGGTTGATTTTGGACATTCTTCGAAGCGAAGGGGAGAAAACGATATTCAATGTCCCCACAGGCGCCTCAGTGATTTCCTGCATTTCTAGCAGAACAGGAACCGCCAAGGACGCATATAATATTGATTATCAGATGAATATGTCTTTGCTCGATTGCGCGCGCGTAAGTGATGCTAAGATTTTTTTAATTCTGTCCGCGATCTGCGTCCAAAAACCAAAGCTCGCTTTTCAGCACGCGAAATTGAAATTTGAAGACGCCCTACAAACCTCTGGGCTGAATTATTCTATTGTACGACCCACTGCGTATTTCAAATCACTGACTGGTCAGGTCAAACGTGTGCAACAAAATCGACCGTTTCTGTTTTTTGGAACAGGAAGCGAAACAGCATGTACACCAATTTCCAAGGGCGATCTGGCAGAGTTTATGTTGGACACCATTGGGGAACCTGCGTCGTGGAACAAGGTTCTACCAATCGGCGGGCCACAACCTGCGCTGACGCCTGCGGACATGGCAGCGATTATTTCAAAAATCTATGACAAGCCGCCAAGGACGCGATCCATTTCACCAAAGATATTTGACGTCCTTCGAGCACTCTTCACCCCGCTCGTACCAATTAGTCGCTGGGCACGAGATAAATCTGAGTTGATGAATATTGGAAAATATTATGCAACGGAGTCCATGTTGGTTTGGGACGCCGTGAATGGGTGTTACGATGCTAAACGTACGCCAAGCACGGGCAAAGATACATTCTATGATCACGTCGTAAAAATGCGCGAAACTGGATCTCTGGAAACAGTGGATAATGACACACGTCTATTCTAAGATAGCAAAGACAGAGGATCACTTAGCCATTGCCAGCGTTTGATTATAGCCAACTTCCCATTTTGATTAGCCTGATCGCAATTTTGATCGGCCTAACTTTGCGTGGTCTATGGCTATGGACATCGCTTACCTTTGCCGTGTTGTTTTTATATGTCTTTGATCGTGAGAGCATCGTAACGCTGGTCATATATCTATTGACCGCATCGCTTTTAATTCAAGGCTATATTCAAATAAAACGTGGATATCAGAATTCTCAACAACTTGGTAAAACTGAGAAATTTACCTTTGCAGTGGATGGGAACAATTTACTTGGTTTGGTCGATTGGGACTTAGATCGTTTTTTGGAGTTCATACGGGAACTCGAAAGTGACGGACTAAAGACACATCTATTTTTTGACTATAGCATTCGCCGCACACTAAAAGAGAATGATCTCATGATCCCCAACGAAACTGTACCGATGGCAGTCTGCCGCGTGATGGAGCGTGATCGATCAAACGTCACTGTTTCAAAAAAGGGATATGGCGCAGATGCATTGCTTATTCGATATGCTGACCGCGAAAGGATCACTGTTCTTAGCAACGACAAATTCAACAAACCAAACGAAGATCGCTTTATCCAACAAGCGGCGCGCAGGTTAGAACGTCAAAACCTAATTCGACGCGTCGATCTCGTCGAAAACAAGCTCACAATCATGTAGGATATCTGCGCCACGCCTGGGCGCGACAAAGAAGGAACGAAACCATATGACCACCGATTTTACAGAAGAAAAACAACTCGCCAACGGCTGGTTTCGCTCTTTAAGAGATCAAATTGTTGCAGCCTTTGAGGCGTTAGAAGAAACGCATAGCGAAGGCCCGTTCAACGATCTTGCTCCTAAGAAATTCGAAGTCAAAACAACCAGACGAACAAGTGATGACGGCAGTGATGCCGGTGGCGGCTTAATGAGCGTTATGCGGGGTGGTCGCGTCTTTGAAAAAGTGGGGGTCAATGTATCAACGGTGTTCGGAACATTGGGAAAAGAAGCGCAAATGGCGATGGCCGCGCGTAAAAATATTCCGGAAATGAAAACTGATCCGCGGTTTTGGGCAAGTGGCATTAGCCTTGTTGCTCATATGCGCAACCCCAAATGCCCAGCAGTTCACATGAATACGCGAATGTTTTGGACACCTCATGCCTGGTGGTTTGGCGGTGGTTCGGATTTGAACCCTTGTATTGAATTTGACGAAGATACGCAGCACTTCCACAATCAACAAAAACTGCACTTGGATCCACATGGCGCAGATTTGTATCCAGAATTAAAAGCCTGGGCCGATGAATATTTTTATATTCCACACCGTCACCGTGCGCGTGGTGTTGGCGGCATTTTTATGGATGACCGCTGCACAGGGGATTGGCAATCTGATTTCCAATTAACCCAAGATATCGGTCGAGCCTTTTTGCCTGCCTATGTACCGCTTGTTGAAAAACGCCGCGTCGAAGATTTTGATGAAGCTGATAAAGATACCCAATTGGTGCACCGCGGACTTTATGCGGAATATAACCTTGTCTATGATAGAGGGACAAAATTTGGGTTGGCAACAGGTCACGACGCAGATGCCGTCTTGATGAGTCTGCCGCCTCTTGCAAAGTGGATTTAATTAGATGGATATACTTGATCATCTGCGCGAAATCGTAGGGCAAACACATGTTTTGAACGGGGATGACGCAGAACGTTACAGCGCAGATTGGTTAAAACAATATCATTGGACACCGCTCGCCGTTGTGCGCCCTGGCAGCACGGATGAGGTGGCGCGCGTCGTCGCATTTGCAGATAAGAACAAATTATCCATCGTGCCAATGGGTGGCAATACGGGCCTCACGGGGGCAACGCGCGCAGAAGATTGCATTGTGATCAGTTTGGAACGCATGTCCAATATCCGTGAAATTCGTAAAGATGCAAAAATAGCGATCGTTGAAGCGGGCGCGATATTATCCAATGTTCACAGCGCTGTGGACGA
>JBMTQO010000045.1:0-15238 GCA_049446275.1 Paracoccaceae bacterium
CAATCGTACCGATGTTACAATGCGGCTTACTGCGATCAAACTTTTCCTTTGCCATGGCTGTGTGCGCCTCGTTGTTTGGGGGCCGAACTGACCCGGTTAGTTTCTTCGCGGGCGTTTATGTGCAAACCATGGAAAAATCAAGCGTTTGTTGCACCTCAAGTAAGGTTTGAGGGGAATATTACAACAGGGAATGTTGTTACTCTTTTATTGGCGCTTCGATTTATTCGAGCGAATATTTTTGAACCTCGGCATTTAGATCAAACCACCTGTTGTTTACATGTTATGCGCGTAACCACGTGTCGATTTGCTGTACCACAATTTGGTTTAGTAAAACAATTTGTTCCTAGTGTGTTTGACGCAAGCCAGATCCAAACAAAGTGCGGCGATTGGCATTTTCCAAACGAGTTTGGCGGGCTTTATGTGACATCCCCGCAGGTCAAACGCTCAGCTATGCCCAGCTAGCGCAGATTATTGAAAACCCGGCAGCAACACGGGCCGTGGCGCGTGCCAATGGTGCCAACCAAATAGCCATCGTAATCCCCTGTCACCGTGTCATCGGCGCTGATGGGTCATTGACGGGCTATGGCGGAGGGCCTTGTCGTAAGCAAAAATTGCTAGAGGTGGAACGGGCCTACTGCAATGCTAAATAAAAAAGGACCGCAACCAGCGGTCCTTTGCAATTGTTTCTTTTGCAAATTAGCTGATGGCTGCAGCTTTAACATCTTCGTCGATGTAGGGAACGTATTGTTCAAAATTATCAGCAAACATTTGCACCAGTTTAGCCGCTTGCGCGTCATAGGCCTCGGCGTCACTCCATGTGCTGCGCGGGTCAAGAAGCGCTGTGTCAACACCAGGAACCTCAACAGGAACGTCAAAACCAAAATTTTCATCCTTGCGGAATTTTGCTTCGGCCAGAGACCCATCTAACGCGGCGGTCAACAGCGCACGGGTTGCTTTGATCGGCATACGTGATCCCGTGCCATATGCGCCACCAGTCCACCCAGTGTTCACCAACCAGCACGTTGCGCCGTGTTTGGCGATTTTTTCGCGCAATAGGTTACCGTATGCTTCCGGACGACGCGGCATAAATGGTGCACCAAAACATGTTGAGAATGTTGGTTCTGGTTCCGTTACACCGCGTTCAGTACCCGCAACCTTGGACGTGAAACCAGATAGGAAATGGTACATTGCCTGTGCTGGCGTTAGACGCGCGATGGGAGGAAGTACCCCGAATGCGTCGCATGTCAGCATGATAACATTTTTAGGGTGCCCACCTAAAGCGGTGTCTGATGCGTTTGAGATATAATCAAGCGGATAAGCGCAACGCATATTTGCAGTTAGGCTGTCATCATCGAAATCCAGTTCAAATGTTTTTGGATCATAAATCATGTTTTCGATCACGGTGCCGAATTTGCTAGTCGTTGCGAAAATTTCGGGTTCTGCTTCGGGGTTAAGGTTGATTGTTTTGGCGTAACATCCACCTTCAAAGTTGAAGGTACCGCGATCAGACCAACCGTGTTCATCATCACCAATTAACACACGATGTGGATCAGCAGAAAGTGTTGTTTTACCAGTACCCGATAGGCCAAAGAAAACAGCCGTATCAACAGGATTGCCAACTGCATGGTTGGCCGAGCAGTGCATTGGCATGATACCCCTTTCAGGCAGCAAATAATTCAAAAGAGTGAAGACAGATTTTTTATTCTCGCCCGCGTATTCAGTGCCACCGATCAAGATTAGCTTTTTGTCAAAGTTCAGTGCGATTACAGTTTCGCTTCGGCAGTTATGCTTTTCTGGGTTAGCCTGAAAACTTGGACAATTGATGACGGTAAAGTCCGCGATAAAGCTGTCAAGCGCCGTTTGCTCGGGACGGCGAAGTAAATGACGAATGAACAGGTTGTGCCACGCTAGTTCGGTTACCATGCGCACGTTAATTGAGACCGTTGGATCAGAACCGCCAATCAAGTCCTGAACAAAATAATCACGGCCCTTCATGTGCTCGAGCATGTCATTATGCAGAGCATCAAACCCCTCAGGTGACATGGCTGCATTATTTTCCCACCAGATGCTGTATTCTACGGAAGGTGTTTTCACAACGTGTTTGTCTTTTGGGGAACGGCCAGTGAACTTGCCAGTTGTTACCAAAAATACACCACCTTGTCCCAAGGTGCCTTCATTGCGTTTTAGCGCCTCTTGGATCAGTGCGGGTTCTAGATAGTTATAATAGACATTCCCCAGACCGCTGATGCCTTGATCGTCGAGTCGGAAATTCGGGTTTACCCGTCCTGATGTCATTTTATAACTCCTTATGCCACTCTGGCGGTTTTTCTAAGTGTGGGAATACATGGTGAAATTTTCCAAAATGCGCTCGAGGAACGGCACCCACAAAAATGCTTTAACATGATGCTTATCCGAGTGAACAGGACACTTTTGTCACCGTTAGCGCAAACATCCTATGTTAGCGCAAAAGGTAGCGATAACAGCGTCTCGCTTGGAAACTTGATTGGTCTGTTTGCGCTAACGACTTTGCACGAGAGATTTGTTTTAGATGCTGAAAAAACACAAATGACTGCTGAAACGACGAATCGGGTTTATTTATTGATTGCCAGGCTAAAAAGCGGGCATAATGGTCCCTAATAACTAGGGTAGTAAAAGGTGCGGATGCAGAAGGTAAAGGAGACGATTTTATCACGGATTTGCCTGTCCTGACCATTTTGATACATAGGCGCTAGGCCAGGCTGGCACAGGTTGTTGTGTACCTTATAACTACTGCAATTAGATTTTATGAGGAGGTTGGCGTAATCCGCGTTTGTATACGTTTACTTAAAACTCGCGTCTGGTTTATTTAATACACTGGACCCAATATACCAACAGGCGTGCGGAAGAAAGTCTTTAACAGGTCTTATTCAGAACGTCCTGAAAATGAGTTTGGCAAAAATTCTGGATTGGGATTGGCAACTCTTTAACAGACAGTCAAAGCGCTTGATTGTGCGATTTTGGCTGAAAATATTCGTTTGACACAAATGGAAGCAACATCTGCTCCACTTGGCACCCGTTTTGTAGTAGGTTTAACGTTGTGATTATTAGTGATCGTGAAATTAGGCATTCCACCTGTGTGTCAGTGGATAGCGTTGGCATTCTAATTGTTGGGCCATCAGGCTCGGGCAAATCCACGCTTGCGATGAAGCTAATCGCGCTGGGTGCATTTTTGGTTGGGGATGATCGCTGTCTATTGCTCGGCAACGAAAGTGGTGTAACTGTTGAGCGGCCCCCAAACCTGCCAATGGGGATCGAAGCACGCGGAATTGGAATTTTACGTGCGCCTATGAAGGACAATGCGCGATTGGGTTTAATTGTTGACCTGGGCCAAAAGGAAACAGAACGTCTTCCTGAAAAGCGCACCGCCAATATTATGGGGCATGATATTCCTTTGTATTATGATTACAAACTGGATGCGTTTGCGCAAAGTTTGTATATCTTAGCCAGGTACGGTATCGTCAAAAACCTATAGAGGTTTGCATGTCTGAAATGTCGTTAGATTCGATTGTGAAGCTGGTTATTGTGACTGGATTGTCAGGAGCCGGGCGAACAACCACGATAAGATGTCTTGAAGACCTTGGATATGAAACTATTGATAACCTCCCAATTTCTTTGGTGTCGCGTGTCGTTGCCCCCGGTATGCCAGGCGCCAAAATTGCAATTGGTCTAGATACGCGAACACGTGACTTTACGACAAAGGCGGTGTTGGACATGTTTGCAGACCTATCTGCGCATGCCTGGTTGTCGTTGGAAGTTGTTTTTGTCGCTGCATCCAACGCGATTTTGTTGCGACGTTTTTCTGAAACGCGACGTCGACACCCATTGGCCCCTGCTGAAACGCCACAGGACGGAATTGATCGTGAACGCGATTTGTTGAACGAAATCCAAGATGCGGCTACCATCGTCCTGGATACATCGGACATGTCGCCTCATGATTTGCGTGCACATGTCGAGCGGTTGTTTAATCGGGGTGGTGAAAGCAAACTGGCGATTTCGATCCATTCTTTTTCTTACAAACGTGGCGCGCCAGCAGGAATCGACATGGTCTTTGATTGTCGCTTTTTGAATAACCCCTATTGGGATCCTTCGCTAAGATCCCTAAATGGAAGATCAGAAAGCGTGCAAAGTTTTGTCCAAAATGACAAGCGATTTGATGAATTTTTTGCAAAAGTGATGGATTTATCTGTATTCCTCTTGCCAGCATATGTGGATGAGGGCAAAACTCATTTTTCTATTGGGTTCGGCTGTACGGGTGGTCAACATCGTTCAGTTGCCCTTGCGGAAACCGTGGCTAAGACGCTTGCAAATCATGGTTGGGTGGTGTCATTACGACACAGAGAGTTAGAGCGCAGGGCTAAAAAATAGCCGTGTGTTGGAATTGAGGGCAAATCTTGATCGGGATCGTTATCGTTGCGCATGGAGGACTTGCCAAAGAATATCTGGCAGCAGTCGAACATGTTGTTGGCCGACAGATTTGCATGGCCTACGTCGCCATCGAGGCCGAATATAATCGGCGTGAAAAACAAGATCAAATTTGTGCTCTTGCTGACGAGGTTGACACAGGCGATGGTGTTGTGATCGTCACGGATATGTTTGGAGGCAGCCCTTCAAACCTTGCACTGCCTGCCTGTCGGGGGGATGACCGTAAAATTTTATATGGTGTGAACTTGCCTGTTCTTGTGAAGCTTGCCAAATCGCGTCATCTGCCGTTAGAGGCCGCAATCACGGCCTCCATTGACGCGGGACGAAAATACCTTGATAGCATTGATGGCGAATAGGGACAGATTACGCATGAGCACTTCTCAAGGGACATTTACCATAGTAAACGAAAAAGGTTTGCACGCGCGTGCATCAGCAAAATTCGTTGAATTGGTTGAACAGTTCGATGCCAGTGCAACGATTGAAAAAGACGGTATTGACGCCTGCGGCGACAGTATTATGGGGCTATTGATGTTGGTTGCGTCCCAAGGCACGCAGGTCGATATCCAAACCGAAGGGGCACAAGCGCAGGAGCTTTTGAACGCTCTTGGCGAACTCATTGCCAATCGCTTTGGTGAAGACCAATAATCATGGAGACAGAGCAAACATCGGATCAGGAGCGCGCCGCTGCGGAGGATCAGCCCTATGACGGCCGCAAACTGTCCTATGCCACAACCTTCCCGAATGTGCTTCAGCGCAAAACAATTCAAACGATCGAGTTTTTGACAGGAAAATGGCGTTTGTTATCCCGCATTCGTGCGTTTGAACGTCGTGGAGTTCCAACAGGTCATGCGTTTTTTGCCCAGGCGCTGGATGTCATGGGAATTGATGTGCAAACTCCTGCGGAACAATTGGCTCATATTCCTGAGTCGGGTCCTGTGATCATCGTGGCCAATCATCCACACGGCTTGGTCGATGGAATGGTGCTGGCCGAATTGATCGGGCGTGTACGTAAAGATTATAAAATTTTGACGCGTTCGCTTTTGACCGACGTGGTTCAGATTAAGGACTTCATGATCCCAGTGCCGTTTGACCACGAAGAAGATGCAATCGCCAAAAGCATTGAAATGCGAAAGCGTGCAATGGAACATTTGGCAAATGACGGCGTAATCGTGATTTTTCCATCTGGTAAGGTTGCTTCATCCGATACAATGATGGGACCTGTTGTAGAACGTGAATGGAATCCGTTTACTGCGAAAATGATCCAACGTTCCAATGCCACTGTGGTTACTGTGTTTTTCCCAGGTGCAAATTCACGGCTTTATCAAATTGCAAACCAATTTTCCGCAACTTTGCGGCAGGGATTATTGATCCGCGAAGTTGTGATTGCAATGAATAAGCCGCAGGCCCCTATCGTACGTGCCGCGATTGATCGTGATGAAATCAAAGCGTGGTCCGATGATCCGCGCGGATTCATGAAGTGGCTGCGCGCAAAAACAATTGGAACCGCTTGATCCTATCGTGTCGGGACTGGGGTTTCCCCGCGATAGTCATAAAAACCTCGCTGGGTTTTGCGGCCTAACCAACCTGCTTCCACATATTTCGTCAGCAGCGGGCAGGGGCGATATTTAGTATCGGCCAATCCATCGTGCAGAACATTCATGATCGCCAAACATGTGTCCAACCCAATAAAGTCCGCCAGTTCAAGAGGACCCATAGGATGATTGGCCCCCAATTTCATGGATTGGTCAATTGATTTAACAGACCCCACACCCTCATATAGGGTATAGACCGCCTCGTTGATCATTGGCATCAAGATGCGGTTCACGATGAACGCGGGAAAATCTTCGGCGCTTGCTGCAGTTTTCCCAAGGGAATTAACGACCTCGAGACATGAATTATATGTTTCTTGGTCTGTTGCGATGCCGCGAATGAGTTCAACCAACTGCATAACGGGCACAGGGTTCATAAAATGAAACCCCATGAATTTTTCAGGTCGGTCTGTGCGGCTGGCCAAGCGCGTGATAGAAATCGAAGACGTATTAGACGTTAATATTGTGTTTGGCTTCAGATGTGGCAACACATTGTCAAAAATCTTTTGTTTGACACTTTCATCTTCTGTCGCGGCCTCAATGATCAAATCCGATGTGCCCAATTCCGCTAAATCCAGCGTCGTTTTGATCCGCCCCATCGCGGCGTCGATTTCACCCTCTGAAATCTTTCCGCCGCGCAATTGTCGATCCATATTTTTTCTGACGCGTTCAATAGCGCGTTCTAATGCGTCTTGGTTCACATCATTTAATAGAACGGAATAGCCAGACTGTGAAAGTACATGCGCAATGCCATTCCCCATTTGACCCGCGCCAATCACACCAACAGTTTGAATCGCCATCAAATCATCCTTCGCTGTGACGTTTGCTGCACCATATGCCCCCATGGATGCTGCTGACAAGCAGGCAATTTAGATTTCTTGGTATAGAATTAGAAAGAATAATATACGACTCTTGATTTTGGATTAAAATTAGTTGGTGAGCTATGTGGTGATGGGCGCAGGTCCAGTCGATTTGAGACTAAGCCAATATGGTAATTCAGAAATTTATTTCGGGGTCCCAAAAAATCTTGCAAACGGTCTACTGTTGTTTAGCTGTCGTTCGCGGATACCTTTGGGGGTAAAGTTCCAGTTTCCTTCAGTGCCACATTGGCGCGCGAAAACCGTCGTTCATTGTTATAAATAACTGTCAATTTCATAGCCTGCATTCGAATTTTCGATTATAGATTTTATTGGGGTTTGTTCAGAGACTTATGACGGTGTACCGAAGGTGCAGGAGCAAGTCGTTTCTACACCATTCGCGATGTTACAGGTGCATGCCTCTCAGTGTGGTCATCAACAGATTAAACAGCCGTTAATGCATACAAGTGCAGAATCAAATTTTTGAGCGTTTTGTGCTTGAATTCCCGTGCACAGCATCGTATCCACAACGTCTACAGGGGTATAGCTCAGCTGGTAGAGCGACGGTCTCCAAAACCGTAGGTCGCGGGTTCGAACCCTGCTGCCCCTGCCATCTGGAGACTACTATCCGTCTCAGCCCATTTTATGCGCAGACTCATCTATATTCTCGGCGTTTTGTAGGCGATCGATAATGCTGATCCGTTTGTTTCCAGTTCTAGGAGATGGTTCTCTATGATGTGCGTTCAAGTTAGCAAGTCGTATTCGGTACGGTCGGGTACGTCCGTTGGATCGAACACAATAATGTATTCACATATAAGCGCAGGATAGGTCGCTAGTTCGGCTTATAATCCTATGTTGTTACTGGAATAATCCTAATTGTAATGGGCATGTTCAGTTGCGGCAGGTCCGTCCAGCAAATTTCCAGCTCTTATTGCATAGTCAATCCAACTGTTGACAACATATCTAAATTTGAACTCTGAAAAGTCAGCCTGCATCACAGTAATGTTGAGATTGTTTGTGATCCGAACGTCTTTACGTCCAGGCAGGATTTCGCATACGCATTTAAACAGGTTCTTTAAACGATTAATTTCCTGCCTTCCTACCCCATAATGAGATTGTTATAGGTTCATATCGTAAAACCCATCACGAACATTTTCAGCACCAAATCTAGGAAGCATCGTACGCGCGTGCAACTTTACCGCTCAGGGCGATGCACTTAGGGATGATGCAATCTCATCTCTTGTATTGCCAGCAAGCAATTATGGGAAAATTTCACTTTCTTTCTGTTTGAGCTTGGGAGGGAAGAGAAAATCTGACAGTCGTTAAATTGCACGCGCATCCATGCCTTTTCTGATGTGATTTGATGGGCTTGGATTATCGAACTTCGTCTGCGTCATGATATCGGTTTTTGCACACGTAGACTATAAAACAGTTGACGGTGTTAATGAATCGTGTCCGATCCGCTGAATGCAGCAAGTTTTCTAAAATCGAGAAGAAAATGCACAGTTTTAAACGTGTTTATGGTTTTTCATAGCGCTCAATTGTAGCAATTTAATACCCTTATACTATTGTTGGTGAAGCCTATTAACTAATTCAGATTAGGGTGCAACTTGGCACCAATAAGACACTCATAATGACACTAATTTTGAGTCGTTACTCGTCACGCAAAAGATGTCCTCTTGAATTCTTTAGCTCAAAGCGATAGGTCAAGCTTGCAATTCACAGAGAGTACGCAAATGGCTACGACAAACCCATTCCAGTTTATCCAGCAAGTCCGCTCGGAAGTTTCAAAAGTCACGTGGCCAACACGCCGCGAAGTTTTGTTAACGACAGGTATGGTTTTCGTGATGAGCGCGCTTGCCGCGACATTCTTTGGGATATTTGATTGGTTGTTCCGCTCGGGCCTTCAGATGTTGTGGAGCTTTTTCGCCTGAATCAGCAAAATCACGTGTCGTTCAAGCAAATATGTGCAGCGTATTGTATGTGCTCCATGCGCGCGTAAGTAACTTATTATGATTTCATCCCATAATTTAACTGGTTGATTGATCGGCCTTGAAAATCAGTGGGCCTGCAGCTATACGCTCCGACTAACATTTGATTGGCGTGCGACGATTCGCGTTGCACGCCGGTTTTTTTGGTGCTAACGCGACGTGAGAATTTGTGTGGAGCATGCGAAATGTGGCGCAAGCTGCGGAAATAATAAGGATTTAAAAGCATATGGCAAAGCGGTGGTACTCGGTCAGTGTTCTTTCAAATTTTGAAAAAAAAATCGCCGAGCAAATTCGAACATCTGTCATCGAGACTGGTCTAGAGGACGAGATCGAAGAAGTGTTGGTGCCCACTGAAGAAGTGATCGAAGTGCGTCGAGGAAAAAAAGTCACCACCGAGCGTCGCTTTATGCCGGGGTATGTTTTGGTTCGTATGGAAATGTCGGATCAGGGATATCACTTAATAAATTCTATGAACCGCGTTACGGGATTTTTGGGTCCGCAGGGTCGCCCAATGCCGATGCGCGACGCGGAAGTAAACGCCATTCTGAACCGTGTTCAAGAAGGCGAAGAAGCACCGCGTACATTACTGACATTTGAAGTCGGTGAAAAAGTTAAAGTCAATGATGGTCCATTCGAAGATTTCGACGGTTTGGTGGAATTCGTTGACGATGCTAACCAGCGTTTGAAAGTGACCGTGTCTATTTTTGGTCGCGAAACGCCGGTTGAATTGGAATTTACTCAGGTCTCAAAGCAGGTCTGAGCAAATCTGTGGGAGGTTGGGTCGCCGCGGCGGTTTGACCGGACCACACAACGTAACTTGCCCCAGCGACGCGGCAATGGGGCGTTGGAAAAGGAACAACGATATGGCCAAGAAATTGGTTGGTACGCTTAAGCTGCAGATCCCTGCAGGTGGCGCTAATCCATCTCCGCCCGTAGGTCCAGCATTGGGTCAGCGCGGAATAAATATTATGGAATTCTGTAAAGCGTTTAACGCGAAAACAGCAGACATGGAGCAGGGTGCACCGTGCCCGACAATCATTGAGTATTACCAGGATAAATCCTTCTCAATGGACATCAAGACACCTCCTGCGTCTTATTATCTGAAAAAAGCAGCTGGTCTGAAGCCAGTCGGTAAGCGCAACCGTCCGAAGGGTGCGGAAACACCGGGTCGCGAGGTTGCGGGTTACGTGACCGCGGCGCAAGTTCGCGAAATCGCAGAAGCAAAGATGAAAGATTTATCTGCAAACGACGTAGAAGCTGCAATGCAAATTATCCTTGGCTCTGCGCGCTCAATCGGTATTGAGGTGAAGTAAGATGGCAAAATTGGGTAAACGTACACGCGCAGCGCGCGAAGCCTTTCAGGGCAAAGATAGCCTAACAGTAGAAGAAGCGGTTGCATTGGTGAAATCAAATGCATCTGCTAAATTCGATGAAACCATCGAAATCGCTATGAATTTAGGTGTTGATACACGTCATGCGGACCAAATGGTACGTGGTGTTGTTGGTCTGCCAAATGGTACAGGTAAATCAGTTCGCGTTGCAGTTTTCGCACGTGACGCAAAAGCAGACGAAGCGCGCGAAGCGGGTGCAGATGTTGTTGGTGCAGAAGATTTGATGCAAACTGTTCAGGGCGGCACAATCGAATTCGATCGTTGCATCGCGACACCTGACATGATGCCGGTTGTTGGTCGTTTGGGTAAAATCCTTGGTCCACGCAACTTAATGCCAAACCCAAAAGTTGGCACAGTGACCATGGATGTTGCAGCAGCAGTTCAGGCGGCAAAAGGCGGCGAAGTCCAGTTCAAAGCTGAAAAAGGCGGTGTTGTGCACGCAGGCGTTGGTAAAGCGTCATTCGACGAAGCCAAGCTTGTTGAAAATATCCGCGCATTCGTTGGTGCCGTTGCGAAAGCAAAACCATCAGGCGCAAAAGGCGCCTTCATGAAGGGCATCACGCTTAGCTCAACTATGGGTCCAGGCGTTACAGTGAATGTGGACAACGCAGCAGCTGAATAATTTTACGCTGTCGTGAAGTCAGAGGGCGCGTTTATCGCGCCCTTTTTTGTTTTCAAAAAAGTAAGGGTGACATAAGTGCTTTATCTTTTTCGCTTTGCCCCCTTGGCAAAAGTAAAAGAATCCCTTATGTCACCCCCAATGCCCCAGCGTAGCAAACGACTGGGGTATTGTCTGTCCGAGACGGAGGGTGGAGTTTTCTCTATAAATCCTTCCTGAGATGGGAATGAGTAGGAATTTCACCGCAAGGCATGGCCTTCGGGTGATTTTGGCCTCGGCCCCTTATCACGGACCCCGAACGCCAAGGTATCCTTGGCAAAACTGAGCCGGGGAGTGATCCCCAAAATTGGAGTGAAACTGTGGATAGAGCACAAAAAGAGAAAGTGGTTGAGGAACTCGGCCAAATCTTTGAAAGCTCTGGCGTTGTGGTCGTAGCCCATTACGCAGGTTTGACAGTTGCTGATATGCAAGATCTTCGCGCACGTGCACGTGCGTCCGAAGCATCTGTGCGTGTTGCCAAAAATAGGCTCGCCAAAATCGCCCTTGAGGGTAAGCCATGCGAAAGCATGACCCAATACCTAACAGGCATGACAGTGCTCACCTTCTCTGAGGACCCTGTGGCAGCAGCCAAAGTGGCCGAAGACTTCGCCAAAGAAAACTCAAATTTTGAGATCTTAGGCGGTGCAATGGGTGAAAACGCATTGGATCGTGCTGGCGTTGAAGCGGTATCGAAAATGCCATCTCGCGAAGAGCTTATTGCGTCTATCGTGGGTTGTATTGGCGCACCTGCTTCGAACATCGCTGGCGCAATTGGCGCACCTGCAAGCAACATCGCAAGCATTCTTTCAACCATCGAAGAGAAAGCTGCATAAGCAATTTGATTACCTGCGTTGGATATACCCCATCGTTGGAACACAACCTTTAGTAACGGAAAGAGTCTAAAATGGCTGATCTGAAAAAACTAGCAGAAGAGATCGTAGGTCTAACACTGCTTGAAGCACAAGAACTAAAAACAATCTTGAAAGACGAGTACGGCATCGAGCCAGCAGCTGGCGGTGCAGTTATGGTTGCAGGCGCAGCGGGCGACGCAGGCGGTGCAGCAGCAGAAGAAAAATCAGAATTTGACGTTGTTCTGAAATCTGCAGGCGGCAACAAAATTGCAGTCATCAAAGAAGTACGCGGCATCACAGGCCTTGGTCTTAAAGAAGCAAAAGACTTGGTTGAGTCTGGCGGCAAGATCAAAGAAGGCGTTGAAAAAGCCGAAGCAGAAGACATCAAAGGCAAGCTGGAAGCAGCTGGCGCAGAGGTCGAATTGGCATAAGCCAAGTTGCCAGGGAAACCTGGGCTTACAAAGCTTAGCTGGGTGCGAGTTTTCGCATCCAGCTTCGTCTGTCTTAATAAGGGCCATTCCGATGATGGTGTTTTTTAAGGCAGAGTTCAAAGATCGGGAGGCGCTCTACGGGAAGTGCGCCGGGAATTGATCGAACTTGTGCTGTCTCATTGGGGAACGCGACCGGTGCCCGACGGTTTCGTGTTTCTGTTGAGAAAAGAAAGGTGACACCGACCATGGCGCAAAGCTATCTTGGCCAAAAACGTCTTCGTAAATACTACGGTAAAATCCGCGAAGTCCTAGACATGCCGAACCTGATCGAGGTTCAAAAATCGTCCTATGATCTATTCCTGAATTCAGGTGATCAACCAGCTCCACTTGATGGAGAGGGTATCCAAGGCGTATTCCAATCTGTTTTCCCGATTAAGGATTTCAACGAAACCTCTATCCTAGAATTCGTGGGCTATGACCTTGAGCATCCGAAATATGATGTTGAAGAATGTCAGCAACGCGACATGACATACAGCGCGCCGCTTAAGGTGACATTGCGTTTGATCGTGTTTGATGTTGACGAAGACACTGGCGCCAAGTCGGTGAAAGATATCAAAGAACAAGACGTATTCATGGGCGACATGCCTTTGATGACGCCAAACGGAACATTTGTCGTTAACGGCACAGAGCGTGTGATTGTTTCACAAATGCACCGTTCGCCTGGCGTCTTCTTTGACCATGACAAAGGTAAAACTCACAGCTCCGGTAAGTTGTTGTTTGCTTGTCGCATCATCCCATACCGTGGATCTTGGTTGGACTTTGAATTTGACGCGAAAGATATCGTTTTTGCGCGTATCGACCGTCGTCGTAAATTGCCTGTCACAACGCTTCTTTATGCGCTTGGCATGGATCAAGAAGACATCATGTCGGCCTATTATGACACTGTGTCATTTCGCCATGAAAAAGGTCGTGGGTGGGTTACAAAGTTCTTCCCTGAACGTGTTCGTGGCACACGCCCAACCTATGATTTGATCGACGCCGCAACAGGTGAAGTTATCGCAGAAGCGAGTAAGAAAGTCACACCGCGCGCTGTGAAAAAATTGATCGAAGACGGTGCAGTTACGGATCTGTTGATTCCATTCGATCACATCGTCGGTAAATTCGTCGCCCAAGACATCATTAACGAAGAAAACGGTGCAATCTACGTTGAAGCAGGTGATGAACTAACTGTTGAGTATGACAAAGACGGTCAGTTGATCGGTGGAACACTGAAAGATCTGTTGGATGCTGGGTTTACGGATATCCCAGTGTTGGACATCGACAACGTGAACGTGGGTGCATACATCCGCAACACAATGGCGCAAGATAAAAACATGAACCGCGAAACTGCGCTTCTTGACATTTATCGCGTGATGCGCCCAGGCGAACCGCCCACGGTTGAAGCGGCCTCTGGTCTATTTGACACGCTATTCTTTGACCACGAACGCTATGACCTATCAGCGGTTGGTCGTGTGAAAATGAACATGCGTTTGGCATTGGATGCCGAAGATACACAACGTACTCTTCGTTCGGAGGACATTGTTTCTTGTATCAAAGCATTGGTTGAACTGCGTGACGGTAAGGGTGAGGTTGACGATATCGACCACCTTGGTAACCGTCGTGTTCGTTCTGTTGGGGAATTGATGGAAAATCAATACCGTGTTGGCTTGCTACGCATGGAGCGTGCGATCAAAGAGCGTATGTCCAGTGTTGAAATCGACACTGTTATGCCGCAGGATTTGATCAATGCGAAACCCGCAGCTGCGGCAGTGCGCGAATTCTTTGGCTCATCACAGCTATCGCAGTTTATGGACCAGACAAACCCATTGTCCGAAGTAACCCACAAGCGTCGCTTGTCTGCGTTGGGCCCAGGCGGTTTAACACGCGAGCGTGCAGGTTTTGAGGTACGTGACGTTCACGCCACGCACTACGGTCGTATGTGTCCAATTGAAACACCGGAAGGTCCAAACATTGGTTTGATCAACTCATTAGCAACATTCGCACGCGTCAACAAATACGGCTTTATTGAAACACCATATCGTAAGGTTGTTGATGGTAAGGTGACGGATGATGTATCCTACATGTCGGCGACAGAGGAAATGCGTCACACAGTTGCGCAGGCCAACGCGACATTGGACGCCGACGGCAACTTTATCAATGAATTGGTATCAACGCGTCAAAATGGTGATTATACACTTGCACCGCGTGAAAATGTTGACCTGATCGACGTTAGCCCGAAACAATTAGTTTCAGTTGCAGCATCATTGATCCCGTTCTTGGAAAACGATGACGCGAACCGCGCATTGATGGGTTCAAACATGCAACGACAGGCTGTGCCACTTTTGCGTGCTGAAGCGCCATTGGTTGGTACGGGTAATGAAGGCGTTGTTGCACGCGACTCTGGTGCAGCGATCATGGCGAAGCGTGGTGGTATCGTTGACCAGATCGACGCACAGCGTATTGTTATCCGTGCGACCGGTGATCTTGAGTTGGGCGATGCAGGCGTTGACATTTACCGCATGCGCAAATTCCAACGTTCAAACCAAAACACATGTATCAACCAACGCCCATTGGTGAAAGTTGGTCAAACTGTTGGTAAGGGCGAAGTGATTGCAGATGGTCCATCGACCGACATGGGTGAATTGGCCTTGGGTAAAAACGTGGTTGTCGCGTTTATGCCTTGGAACGGATATAACTATGAGGACTCGATCCTAATTTCCGAACGCATCGCACAAGATGACGTATTCACATCTGTTCACATCGAGGAATTTGAAGTGGCCGCGCGTGACACGAAATTGGGCCCAGAGGAAATCACACGTGATATTCCAAACGTAGGTGAAGAAGCCCTTCGAAATTTGGATGAAGCGGGCATTGTATATATCGGTGCCGACGTTCAGCCAGGTGACATTTTGGTTGGTAAAATCACACCAAAAGGCGAAAGCCCAATGACACCAGAAGAAAAACTTCTTC
>JBMTQO010000046.1:0-15073 GCA_049446275.1 Paracoccaceae bacterium
ATTAAATGATATTTTGAAAAAGTATGGTTGCGCCCCCGGGCACCACTAAACTCAAGAAAAAGCAATAAAATTAGCAGCCACACCTTGGTTGATGTGAGGATATTTTACCCAAATTTTGTGCTTAAAGTCAAAGAGTGTGTGACTAGTGTGTGACCGGGGTTACTTGGCCAAAAATTGGAGTTTGGGCGCAGGGCCTTGGACCAGGGGCGATGGATCTAGGACCATGCGCCTTGGACCACGGCCTTTAGTCATAGAGCAGAAAATTCATTGGGATATAGTTTTGTTCTATCTGTTCCCAATGCTTTTCCGCAACAAAAAAGACCCTATTTGTTTTTTGAGGATGTGACACGCAGTGTGCTCCAGCTCTAAGATTAACTTAAACTTCTAATTGCGCTAACGAATCATCATTTTATCCAGCATTCCACGCGTGATTTAGTCACGTGCAATGCATCTGTAGATAAATTGGTGAGACGTCGTTCGACACTTATGCGTTGATTTCAAACGGAATATTTTTTGCGCCCGGAAATTTCTTGCGTGATTAGCAGATTTTAGGTATGTATAATTGGAAACGTTTCCAATCGGAGGTGAGCGTTGGGTCAAGTGGCCACAATTAAGGATGTTGCTCAACGTGCAGGCTGCGGTGTCGCAACTGTAAGCCGGGTGTTGAACAACAAAGGTTCCGCGAGTGCCAAGATGCGCGCGAAGGTCATGACTGCGGTCAAGGAACTTGATTTTCACTTCAGCGAAGTAGGCCGATCCCTCCAAAGTAATACTACGCGCACAATTGGATGCGTAGTCCCGTCTATTGAAAACCCTGTTTATGCGGATGCAGTGCAAGGCGCGCAAGAGGTGTGCTTAGACGCTGGATATCAAATGCTACTGATTTGCACTAACTACAACGCTGAAATGGAAACTCATGCCATTCGGACATTGATCGCCAAGCAAGTCGACGGGATTATTTTGACTGTTGGTGATGTTCAAAACAGTGAAGGGCTGGATTTGATCCGCTCGCGGACTTTGCCTCATTGCTTGCTGTATAATACTGCGCCTGCGGGGCAGTTCAGTTGGGCAGTGGATGACCATGCGGCCGGCATGAAAGTGGCAGATGTTTTTTTTGAAAATAACCATAAACACACGGGCTTTCTTGGCTTGGACTTTTTAAGTTCTGACCGCGCGCGCCAGCGTTTCGAAGGCTTTTCACAAGGGTGTGCCAATCACAAAATGACACCACCTGCCTTGTTGGAGGTGGGTGACGACGAGGATGATTTGACACCTCAACTAGACGCGTTTTTGAAGCGCCACCCGGATATCACAGGCATTTTTGCTTCAAATGATTACCGCGCCCTTGCAGCCATTCGCAGTGCGCGACAATTGTCGATAGACGTGCCGCGTGACATGTCAATTGTCGGGTTTGATGGCATCAAAGTTGGTCAGATGATTGATCCAACGCTCGCGACGATTGTAACAGCTCCCCGCAAATTGGGTGCAGGCGCGAGTCAGACGATCCTTTCGATGATCACCGGGTCAACGCCGCCCCAATTACCTCTAAAAGAACAAACATTCAGTTTCCGCGCCGGAGGCAGTCTGATGCCTTTGGCAGCCGAAAGCAAAGACGGCGAAAAGGTTGCAGCCTTTCCGCCGTCAGACGACCAAACCTACAAGAAAGCTAAAATCCAACAGGAGAGATCAACATGAAACATAAACTTGCAACAGCCTTTTTGACAATAGCATTCGCAGCACCTGCGCTGGCCGAAGATGCTGTGTGTTATAACTGCCCGCCACAATGGGCGGACTGGGCGTCAATGCTTGAAGCGATTGATAAAGAAATCGATGTTCAGATGCCCCATGACAACAAGAATTCTGGCCAGACGCTGAGCCAACTATTGGCGGAAAAAGATAACCCTATAGCAGATGTTGCCTATTATGGGGTGACGACAGGTATTAAGGCCGGCAATGAAGGCGTGGCGGCTGCTTACAAGCCAGCAAAATTTGATGAAATTCCTGACGGGCTAAAGGATCCGGACGGCAAGTGGTTTGCAATCCACTATGGCTCGCTCGGTTTTTTTGTGAACGTTGATGCGCTTGGTGGGGCGGAAGTACCTCAGTGCTTTGCGGATCTGAAAAAACCTGAATATCGCGGCATGGTTGGATATCTTGACCCGTCATCTGCATTTGTTGGCTACGCCGGCGCAGTTGCAGTGAACATGGCTTTTGGTGGCGATCTGGACAACTTTGACCCAGCAATCAAATATTTTAAAGAGTTGGGTGAAAATTCGCCAATTGTTCCAAAGCAAACGTCCTATGCGCGTGTGGTATCAGGCGAAATCCCAATCCTATTTGACTATGACTTTAACGCTTATCGCGGAAAGTACGAAGAAGATGGTAACTTTGAGTTTGTGATGCCCTGCGAAGGCTCGGTTAGGGTGCCTTACGTTATGAGCTTAGTAAACAACGGTCCAAAACCCGAGCTTGGCAAAAAGGTGCTGGACTTTATCTTATCAGATAAGGGTCAAGCAATCTGGACAAATGCCTATCTTCAGCCAGCACGTCCTGTTGAATTGCCAGCAGACGTAGCGGCCAAATTCCTGCCCGCAAGCGATTATGAGCGTGCTGTTGCAGTCGATTATGCAAAGATGGAACAAGTACAAGCTGGCTTTGGTGAGCGTTACTTGTCCGAAGTTGACTAATCACATGTTTTAACCAGTAGGGTTGCGTCAGCGTGACCCTACGAGGAATTCGTATGACAGATCGCAATTTTATATTGGCGTGCCTGACGCCACTTCTCATCTTTGCCATCGCGTTTTTGGCACTACCGCTGATCCGTCTGTTTGTGGTATCCGGGGAAGGTAGCGCTGGGTGGGCAGTTTACCTCGATATTTTGCGCAAACCACGTTATTTGAACACGCTTGTTTTGACAGTTCTGGTGTCTCTGGCCACCACCTTTGCAGCCCTTGCTGTATCTACAACTGCGGGCATGTTCTTAGTACGCAATCGGTTTTCAGGTCGGGGCACAGTTCTGTCGGTCCTTACCTTACCCTTAGCGTTTCCAGGTGTTGTAATAGGCTTTCTGATTATCCTACTGGGTGGTCGCCAAGGGCTGGTGAACCAATTGACCCCTGGACATGTTGTATTTGCTTATTCTGCAATTGGCTTGTTTCTTGGGTATCTCTATTTCTCAATTCCGCGTGTCTTGCTCACGGTGATGGCCGCAGCGGAAAAACTTGACCCCTCTCTTGAGGAAGCCGCCCGTACAATGGGGGCGACACCCTATCGGGTTGTGATGGATGTTATCATACCCGGTCTAATGCCCTCGCTAATTGCTTCGGGTGCGATTGCTTTTGCTACTGCGATGGGCGCTTTTGGAACCGCCTTCACACTTGCCACCGATATTGATGTTATTCCTATGGTTATTTATACCGAATTTACTCTTTCCGCGAACATCGCGATGGCCTCTGCGTTGTCCATTGTTTTGGGCATTATCACATGGATCTTATTGCTGATCGCGCGCTCCTTGTCAGGTTCAACTGTGGCTGGAGGTGGCTGACATGTTCAAATCCAAAGTGAAGATAATGCAACTTGCCGTCACGCTGCTGGCCTGCGCATTCCTTTTCGTGCCCATCATCTTGTCAGTTCTCGCGGGTCTGACGGCAAACTATTTTAAAGGCATATCATCCGGTTTGACATTTAAATGGGTCATCGAAGTATGGGAGCTTTATGCAAACAGTATTTTCCTATCCATGTGGTTGGCTATCGCCTGTTTGGTCTGCACATTAATTATCGGACTGCCCGCTGCATACGGTCTTGCCCGCCACCCTGGATGGTTGTCGCGGCTGCTGGAGGAATTCATCTCGTTGCCACTTGCGATCCCAGGTTTGGCGCTCGCCTTGGCGTTGTTGCAACTCTATGGTTCGATTAAAGGGTTCCGTGCATCCTGGACATTTATACTTGTCGGGCACGTACTGTACACATTACCTTTCATGGTAAGGTCCATTCTTGCGGTCCTGGCCTCTATTGATCTCAAAACACTTGAAGAGGGGGCCGCTTCGCTTGGTGCCTCACCTTGGCAGCGGTTCCGAGACATTGTGGTGCCTAATGCTATGCCCGGCATTTTGGCGGGATCGCTAACCGTTGTCACGTTGTCTATTGGTGAGTTCAACCTTACCTGGATGTTGCATACGCCGTACCTAAAAACGCTGCCCGTCGGTCTTGCCGACAGCTATGCTTCAATGCGGCTAGAAATCGCCTCAGCTTACACTCTTGTTTTTTTCATACTGATTGTTCCGCTCTTGATGGCCATGCAGTGGGCTTCGGCACGCGCTCAAAGGATTACACAATGACCTTACGACTGACTCATACTGCCAAAACCTACCCCGATGGCACCAAAGCGCTGTTACCCACTGATCTGTCAGTTGGAAAGGGCGAGATTGTCTCGCTTCTTGGCCCATCAGGCTGCGGTAAAACTACCTTGTTGCGCATCATTGCGGGTTTGGAGACACCCGACGCAGGAAGTGAAATCTGGTTTGACAATGACAATGTGACTCCACTGCCGGTTGAGCGCCGGCAAGTCGGTATGGTGTTCCAATCCTACGCCCTGTTTCCAAACATGTCTGTGCGTGCCAACATCGGCTACGGGCTGAAAATGCAACAACTACCTAAGTCCGAGATCGAGGCCCGCGTCACCGAAGTCTTGGAGATGTGTCAGCTACAACCATTCGCGGCTCGCGCGATTACGGCGCTTTCTGGTGGGCAGCGCCAGCGCGTCGCCCTTGCGCGTGCGATCGCACCACGACCCAGAATGTTGTTGCTGGATGAACCGTTATCGGCGCTGGACGCATCTTTGCGCGGAACCTTGCGTGAAGAATTAGCGGTGCTGCTACGCGAATTCGATATAACTGCGATATTCGTAACCCATGACCAAGATGAAGCGATGGCCATCGCTGATCGTGTTGCTGTTATGTGCCAAGGTCGTGTTTTACAAACCGGCACGCCAGAAGAACTTTACCGCAATCCAAAATCGCCCTTCGTAGCAGGGTTTGTAGGCAATGCGATGTCGCTGCGCGGCAAGGCCGATGGCGCAACATTGTACCTTGATGGTGGCGCGTTAACCTTGCCTGCGCGTGGCGAAGGTCAAACCGTATTCGTGCGCGCTGAAGATGTTTGCATCGGAGACGATGGCCCCTTGAGGGGTAAGGTTGAAACTGTGACGTTTCTGGGCACCCACTACAAGATTGGCATTTCCGGCATCACACCTGATACCATCGCTTCAATCCATGCTGGGCAGAACGCACCGAAGGTGGGCGACATGATCAATGTCGCGATCAAGCCGGAAACCCTAATGCTGCTTCCACAAGAGGTAGATGTTGCATGACACGAATCATCCAAATTTCAGATCCGCATATCGTTCCGTACGGCCAAATGGCCTATGGCCAAGTCGATACCGCTGAAGGATTGTCCAATTGCATCGAAACCATTAACCGCTGCCTGCCAATGATCGGCCCTGTTGATATGGTCTTTGTCTCAGGTGACCTTACCGACTTTGGTACGGTCGAAGAATATGAACGGTTTCGGGCACTTATGGAGCCTCTCAATTTGGCGTACCGCGTCATCCCAGGCAATCATGACAACATCGAAGTTATGCGGGAATGTTTCGCTGACCAGCCGTGGATGCCAAGCGTTGGTCCTATCAATTGGGACGCACACTTTGATGACCTGGTCGTAATCGGGTTGGACAGTAGCGTTGCAGAGGCAGCCCATGGCCATCTAAGCGATGAGACATTGTCATTTTTGTCGAAAAAACTGGAGGCCAACGGCGGTAAGCCAACCATCGTGATGACTCACCACCCGCCAATTTTGACTGGCATCGATAAGATGGACGTTCAAAATCTGCGCCACAGCAAAGAGCTGAAGGCGATTTTGTCTAGCTACACCGGAGAGCTGCGCCTGACCTGCGGACATGTTCACCGCAATATTGTTGCTCCTTTTGGTAACGTTATCTGTCAGATCGCACCAGGTGTATCCCATGCTGTCACAATGGATTTGCGAGAAGCTGCGCCAAATTGTTTAACCAAAGAACCGGGTGGCTTTATGCTGCACGAAATACGTGGCGTCATCACCAGCCATTATATTCCTGTGGGGGATTACCCTGGTCCATACCTGTTCTACCCAGACAAATGATTGATTGATGGTAGATTCAAGCATCATTTTGTTCGCGCTACATATCGCGGGTGCCGCTGCACTTTTGATTTGGGCGGTCCGCCTGTTGCGCACTGGGGTCGAGCGCGCATTTTTGGTGCAACTACGCGCCTTTCTGCGTCGATCTAATGCAAACAGACTGCAAGCCCTGATTAGTGGTGCGATAGCCGCATTGTGTTTACAAAGTGCCACGGCGGTGGCTGTTTTGTTGTCGAATTTTGCAACAAAAGGTGGCGTTGGATTGTTGGCGGGAACAGCGATATTACTTGGTGCCGACATCGGTTCTGCTATCGTATCCCAGATTTTGCTGATCCGCCAAGAATTTTTGATCCCACTTTTTTTGCTGTGTGGTGTTATCTTATTCTTGCGCAGTTCACGCAATGAAATCCGCCAATCTGGACGCATCCTGATCGGGTTAGGACTTATCTTAGTCTCGCTTGATATGCTCCGTGCTACAACTGCTCCACTTATTGAAAGCACCGCAACGGCATATGTCATGGGCTATTTGGCTGACGATCTTGTATCGTCATTTTTAATTGGCGGGTTATTTGCATGGGCTGTGCATTCGTCGGTTGCTGCGGTTCTGTTCTTTGTCACTCTCACAGGGCAAGGGCTTTTGCCGGCAAGCGGGGCGGCTGCGATGGTTCTGGGGGCAAATGGAGGCGCTGCGATATTAGCTTATGCGCTCACGCTGAACGCCTCTTTGACCGCACGACGCGTAGTCATTATAAACATGGTGCTGCGTGGCGGAGGTGCTGCGCTGGTTCTTGTGATTTTGTCCAAAAGCTTGGGAATCTTAAGCTGGCTGGGCACCGAGACAGCGCAACAGATTATCAACCTACACTTGGTGTTCAATATCGGGCTGGCGCTGGTCTGTGTGCCTTTCTTGGGCTTGATTTCGGATGCTACGCTTAAGCTGACGTCTGAACGCAAAGATAAGATTAACCCACTGTCACACAGCACTGCCCTTGATCCGTCAACGCTTCACCTGCCATCGCGCGCTCTACCATGCGCCGCACGCGAAATAATGAAGATGGGAGAGGCAATTGAGGTCATGCTGCGTACGTCGATGGGTTTATTCCAAAACTGGGATGTTCATGCAGCAAAAGCTATCATCAAAAAGTCTGAGGACGTCAGCACTATGCATTCGGCCATTAAAGGATTCCTAGCTGGGTTAAATCACAAAGATTTATCAGAGACTGAACAGAACAAAGCTAATGAACTGGCGTCAATCGCGTTAAATTTAGAAACTGCAGCCAGTGCGATTTCACAGAGTCTTGTTATGAACGCTGAGCGGCTAAATTCTGATGGGTTGGGATTTTCGGAAGATGGATGGTCGGATCTTGAAGATTTTCACGACCGCATTCTGAGCAATACACAGCTTGCCTTAAGCGTGTTAATGACGGGTGAACCAGACGCAGCACGCCAACTGCTTCATGCCAAAGACAAGGTCCGCAAAGTAGAGCAAATGCTACAAGAACGACATCTCGTGCGGTTGCGAAAAAATATCCCTGCCAGTTTTGAAACAAGCCACATCCACCAAGACACACTACGGACGCTCAAAACGATCAACGCTGCATTTGCAACAATAGGTAAACCAATTGCAGAGCGCTCTGGCGATCTTCTGTCGACACGACTGTCCGCAGAACGAAAAGCCAGAAAATAAAAAAGCTGCCAGGCCGAATATTTGAAAGTCACAGATCCTATGTTAACTGTCCAGGAAATCTTTGATCGTTATCAGTCCGTCAGGGATCGCTTGCCCACGGCGACGTTTGCGCAAAGCATAATTTCCATCAATTCGCTTTTGGATATAACAGATCAAATAGATGCCTTTGTGTTTGATGCTTTCGGCGTCCTAAATGTTGGCGAAACCCCAATCCAGGGAGCGGCGGAGCGTCTTGATGAATTGCGCGCGCGAGGCTGCGCAATTCGCATCTTGTCTAATGCAGCAAGCTATAAGCATGAGGACGCGGTCCTAAAATTTAAGCGTCTTGGCATAAGGATTGAATCGGAAGAGATCATTACTAGCCGGGATGCTGCATTGATTGGTTTGGATGCGCGGACATTTGGCTGCATCGCTGCGATAAACGATGATCTTAGTGACATTCCCACCAAGACACTACGATTGGGCGATGATCAGTTACTCTATGATCAAGCGGAAGGTTTCTTGTTTTTGTCATCCGCGGAGTGGTCGGCGTCGCGTCAAGCGCTTCTTGAACGTTCGCTGCGCGATAACCCGCGACCATTGGTAATTGCCAATGCCGACATTGCCGCCCCGCGCGAAAACGGCTTTTCGCAAGAGCCTGGATATTTTGGGCATTTGCTACTTGACCAAATGGAGTACGAAATTCAGTTTTTCGGTAAACCCTTCGCAGAGATTTACACGCTGGCTGAGGTGTCGCTGGCCGGCATTCTTCCAAATCGCATTGCTATGATCGGTGATACGCTGCACACCGACATTATTGGCGCCGCCGCACGTGGTTGGCGCACTGTTCTAGTCACCCAAGACGGTATGTTTGCAGGTCACGATGCTCAGGCGTATTGCAGCTCTTCATTAATAACCCCCGATTGGATTACGAAGCGAATATGAAATTTATTGGAAATACCGCTGAACATCGAAGTATTACGCCTGCGCATTCAACTGTCACTTGTATACCTAAGTCTTGCCAAATACTGTGTCCTGCCATTGATTATCGACACAGTGTTTGATCCAAACTATCAAAAACTCATAAACACACTATTACGCACACCTATTTTATAGTGATACAAATTATTGTATTAATTTAGTTATTTATTGCCATCTCTATTGAAAATCCTCGTGTCGGTGGTTCGATTCCGCCCCCGGGCACCACTTTCCAAAACAATATCAATGGCTTAATTTTTGTTTACTAACGCAATTCGTGTGAGATTCAAAAACACACCAAACGCACACTTTTTGTGGTGTTTGTCTGTTGGGATTCTGGGATCAGGTGTTTCCACAGTACTGTTTGGTCATTTATAATTAAATGCCATGTTAACATGCAGTGTTTGAATGCACACCAAATAGCGAGATTTATGTTTCCTGGTGGTAGACATGTCGGGCGTGAAGGCCAAACTATTCCGCTAGCGCGTGCGGATCGCATAAGCATTAGCGATCTGAGCCGCGAGATCGAAACCGCCTCAAACCGAGTTCATCAGTGTGCAGGCCGCCCCGACTGAGACTGTAACTGTGTCTCCGGGTGTCAGAAAGCGTTTCGGACTTCGGCTGCCGCCAGTCCCATCTGGCGAGCCGGTAGCGATGACGTCGCCAGGCCGCAACGTGAACATATTGGATGCATAGGCAATCTGTTCGGCGACTGAAAAAATCATCTCGCGACCAAAGGCATGTTGCACCAACTTGCCATTCAAAGTGACGGTTAGTTCCAAATCCGAGGGTGGAGGTAGTTCATTTGAGGTTGTGATCCAAGGACCCCAGGCACCCGAACGGGCGAAATTCTTACCGGCATAGACCGAGTGCTTCTGCCAGTCGCGCACGGATCCGTCATTGAAAGCGCTATAACCCAGCACATGCGACATGGCGTGATCGGCGGTTACGCGCCGTGCCGTCCGGCCTATGACTACAGCGATTTCGCCCTCGTAGTCAAAGCTATGCGCAGCCTCACCCGTTGGGCTCTCGAGTGCGTCTCCATGAGCAAGCATCGATTCGCGCTCTTTGCCAAACAGGATGATATTTTCTGGATCTGGTGGGGCGACACCATCAACCGGGTAGGGCTTGCGATAATTCATTCCAACGCAGACGATCTTACGCGGGTTGGGAATAGGTGGCAGGAACCTAATATCTGATAGCGCAATCGGGCGATTAAGCTCGATATTCTGTCTCATTAGATCCAATGCACTGTCGTCCAGTACGTCGCGCAGCGTCGGATAGTGAAGCAAGAAATCAACGTTGACTGGGGTAACGACATCACTGGAAAATACGCCATAAAGCGGTTTTGTTCCCAAGAGAAAGGAACCAATATTCATGTGCTTTGCCTCAAAAACTGGCTTTCACGCTGACGCAGTATGGCGCTCAGGATATTGTTATAAGGGGTAGGCACTTTGGTCTCGAGGCCCAAAACTGGGACGATCCCATTGATCGCATCCAATTCCGAAGTGCGTCCCGCCATGTGATCAAGCAACATTGATGGGCGCGCTTTGGGCATGCCCGCGCCAAATGCTGTTACATAGTCGACCGGGTCATCAAACCCAAGTGGAATACCCTTTGCAACTGCAATTGCGTGGGCCTCGCGCATCGCACCCAGAGCGATTGCCCAATGCTCGGGATTTGCCATCAACTCTCCGACTGTTTCATTAAACACGGTACAGGGCGCTGAAAAGGTGACGTTACAGAGGAACTTTTCCCAGATCAGCTGGGTTATGTTTTCAAATGCGCGTGCGTCAAAACCGGCCTCTTTCCAGACATTCTCCAAACACTTCAGCCGTGGTGTCAGCCCGCCCTGCAATTCGCCAATGCGGATCAGCTTCATGGCGTTGTGATGCGCGTGTCCTGGCCCCTTGATTGAGGCGCCAAAGCCGTCAGCCACGCCCAGCAACACATTGTCTGGCGCAATATGCTGACTGATCCTGTCTCCGGCCCCTAATCCGTTCTGAATGGTTAGAACCAGAGCATCTGACCCAATTACTGGAGCAGCGGCTCTTGCCGCGGGTCCCACGCCCGAGGCCTTGGTAGCAATAAGGCACAGATCAGAACGGCCAACCTGCGTGACGTCGGTCGTTGCGCGAATGGATGTAAGTACCCGATCCCCGCTGGCACCTTCCAACCTTAAACCATTGGCATTTATGGCATCGACATGATCCGCCCACGTGTCGACCGCCCAGACTTCGTGCCCGGCATCAGCCAGCAGTGCTGCATAGACCGACCCCATGGCACCAATACCCATCACCAGAATTTTCATGCTTGGCACATCCGTTCTCTTGGTAATTTAATATCGAAACGGGTTCGAATTCGCTCATCGATATCCGGAGGTATGTGATCGGGAAAGTGCTCTGCTAGCGTTTTCTTGGCGGCTCGCTGGGCCGTGTCGTTGATTGTCGGCGCACCATTGGCAAGCCACGCATCTGGAGCCTGCCGATTGGCAAGCTCGGGATAAACGAAATCGGATTTCATCCGGGCATAGGTGTCAGGATGCCCAAGGAAATGGCCTTCGCCGCGCACGGTTTGCGCAATAACGTCAACGGCCAGCGTCTGAGCATCAACTGAAATCGGGTTGGCTGCACCTAGAATGGCACCCAACATGTCATTATCGATGACGTAAGCCTCGAATGATGTGGCCATCAAACCAGCCTGCGTGCCCGCCGCCTGTGTCACCAGATTGGCACCGGCCTGTACGGCCATAGTGACGGACAGGGCCTTTTCATATCCGGCCTGTGCATCAACAATTTTGCTGTCGGTTGCCCCGGCGATTGTTGAGTTCGGTAGGTTGTAAAACTGTGCCATTTGGGTGGCCGCCGCTGTCAGTATCGCCTGTTCGCCGCTCCCCCCTGCCATTCCACCCGAGCGCAGATCGGTGACCATTGGACGGGCCCCGTATATTGCCGTTACGTTCGGGTTGGCGATCCACGCTAGCACCATGCCCGCCAAGGTCTCGGCGTTGGTCTGGGCAAGGCAGCCGGCGATGGTGACAGGACTGGATGCGCCCATTTGCCCGAAGGTGTTGACCATGACCGGCAACCCGAGTTCTGCCCCGGCCAGCAATACATTACAGGCTTCGGGATCAAACCGCAGCGGCGGCACTGCATGGTTGATGTTAAGTGACAAGAAGGGGCGTGCGTGAAATGCTTCGGCAGACCCTGCCAAAAGAAAACACATCTCGGAAATGTCGTACACGTGTTCGGCTGTGCTGCATGACGTCATGACGTGTTTGGACGTTCCTGACAGCGCCGCATAGGCCGTGTTGATGTCCAGATCGTGAGAGTTTTCCATGTCGCCCGCCACCATCGACCGCGAGAAAAACTGAATATTATCAAGTGTGTCAACAAGACGCGCTGCATCATAAAGATCGGTGAGCATCGCCGGGCGATATACCTGAGTTTCCAGATCGACTACCATCGGTGATGCCCCGCCTGATCCGGTATGAACCCGCGCTTGGGTCATTTCCATATCCAGTGCAGGATCGCGGCCGCAAAGCGTGAAATCACGGCGCAACCCGGCCAGCGCCTTTTTGACAAGAGCCCGGGGAAACAGAAGTCGTCCATCTTCAGTTATCCGACCACCGTGATCGATAACTGATCGGACGGCCTCGGGCGAGGCTTCACTCATCCCAATATCTTGCAGAATATCAAACGACGCTTCGCTGATGCGCGCCATATCATCCTGAGCAAGTGGCATCAGGCGACCGGTGACTGGAGCAGACCGAGGTTGCGCCAGATCGGAGTCGGTTTTCGGACGGTGGCGGCGTTGTCGTTGGTGACGGGAACTATTTTCCATTTTCTCACATTGATCGGTTTATCTATTAGCCTCTCAATGGTGATCAGTCTCGACAAGTAAATTATCGAGCATGTATAGATAAAGAAAACAGCATCCATTAGATTCGCACTTGTCCTTAAAACCCAGAAACCTGCCCTTGACGGCGTTACGCACCTTCGAAGTCGCCGCGCGTCGCCTAAGCTTTAAGGATGCCGCCGACGAACTGTGTGTCAGCGCCACGACAGTTAGCAACCAGATCAGACAGCTAGAGGCAGACTGGAACTGCAAACTGTTCATCCGCCAGACCCGCGCGGTTATTCTAACCGATGAAGGCCGCTCGCTTAGCCAGGTTGTCACCCGTGCTTTTGACGACATCCGGGCCGAGGTAGAAACCCATATGAACCCGGCACGTAAGGTCGTGACACTGGCAGTCGGACCTATTTTTGGGTCCCGCTGGCTGGTGCCAAGACTGGCCCGGTTCCGGATGGCTCACCCTCGGATCGAACTCGTGTTGCATGAAAGTCCGCGCATTACCGACGCGGCGATGCTGACATCGCACCTTGCGGTGGACTGGGGCACCGGGGATTGGTCTGGGCTCAATAGTCACAAACTGCTCGACATTACCTATTCTCCAGTTGTGCGGGCCGACGTTGTTGATGCCTGCGGCGGGTTGAAAGAACCATCTGACTTGACCCGGATCCCGTTGATTCATCAACGGGATAAGTCGGAATGGTCAGAATGGTTCAAATTGGCCGGCGTGACTCATTTCCAGCCTGTTTTAGAAACCACGATCCGCGATTCTAACCTTGTCCTACAGGCGGCACTTGAAGGTCAAGGCGCTGCGCTTGGCGTTTTTCCCTTCGTAAAAAACGATATTGACAGCGCCCGGTTGCTAAAACCGTTTGATATTGATCTGCTTCCCCAACGATCCTTCTACCTGCTTAGCCGCCCAAGCAGCCCCCGCACGCGCGAGGTTTCGGTAGTTCAAAACTGGCTTTTGGACGAGGCTGCCGGATTACTCGATTGACAAGATCTCTTCGGTTACACCCTGCGGACTCCGCCAGACCAGGTAAGCGCTCGCACCTTCCTGGGCGATGCAAACGCGTGTGGGGTGCCCGTTTTCAAACGCAACCGCCACACCATCGTCAATCGCAACAGAGGCAGGCATCGTTTTAGTGTTGACCGCAGCATGAAGCGCGGTGCGACGATTCGTTTCGCTCGTGTAATGCGGACAAGCTCCCATAGGGATCAGACCCAACCCCGGCAAAGTGCGCATGATCCCGTTGCCTGCGTTGAAAAGGAACGTGTCAAACCAGCAAACTGCTCCCGCACTGACCCCAGCAAGTGTGACTCCGGACTGGCAGGCTTTGCTTAAAGCATCATCCCAACCATCCCGACGCCATGCATTAACCATTTTTTCTGTATCCCCGCCACCAACATAGACAAGATCAACCTGTTCAAGGTTGCGCGCAAGTTGGGCCGCACTTAGTGTCATCGGTAAGTGCACCAGTGACAACGCGACGTCCGCAAAACGTGTTCTAAAACGTTCGATCTTTAACGGGTCATCGCCGCTTGCCGTGCCAATAAATGCCATGCGCGGTCGGTCGCACTTAGTTTCAGACAGACAGAAGTCATCTAGATTGGGCTCCGAACCATGGGTAAAGCCACCCCCACCAATTGCGATTATTTTCATCTGCGGCGCCTCACATATACAGTTTTTGGATGCACCTCTCAATAAACTGTATTTGTTTGAAGCCTGTCAAAGGCCAAAAGTGGAATAGGGGATAGTATTTATAAAGCCAAGATAGATCAAAAAAATACTATCTATCGTAAATTCGATTTGCGTTTGTTCAAAGACAATGCGGATAAGAACATTTTGTGAAAGCGGATCGATAACCGGCATCGCATCACTGGGAGGATAACGAATATGAAAAAAATTTTGAAGATGGCCGCTGCGTCAGCATTGATCGCTGGCATGGCAGCAGCCGAACCTACCGGCACATTCCGCCAAGCGCACGAGCTTGGCTTTGGAGCTCAGTCCAGCCTGGACCCAATCTCGAAAGGGAGGGTATTTCAGATCACCGAAAAGATCATGAATCGTCTGGTACGCCCGGGCCTAGATGGTAAGCCTCAGGCTGATCTAGCAACAAGCTGGAAGGCCAATGCAGACGCTACCGTTTGGACCTTCAAACTTCGTGAAGGCGTAAAATTCCACGATGGCAGCACTTTCGAAGCTGCCGATGTGGTGTATTCACTAAATCGCGTGCTAGACCCGAATAGCGACAGCCCGGCTCGATCGGCGGTCAAGATGATCACTGGGGTTGAGGCGTTGGACAACATGACGGTTCAGATCACGTTGAACACGCCTTTTGCGGACATGCCCCTGCAGCTAATGGATTATCGCCTGCGGATGTTGAACGAAGGCTCGGGTGAGAC
>JBMTQO010000047.1:0-14271 GCA_049446275.1 Paracoccaceae bacterium
ATTTTGACGGCCAGCCAAAGCTTTTATGCTGAACCCCGCCTACGTGCCCAGATTGTGTTGGGTCATATAAAAAGGGTGGCGCACTCGAGTGCACCACCCTTTTTCGTCCTGAATTTATAATTAGCCTTGCGCTGCTTTTGCGACTTCTGCGGCGAAATCTTCTTCTTTTTTCTCGATGCCTTCACCCACTTCAACGCGTACATAACCGGTGATTTCGACACCTGCTTCTTTCGCCGCTTGTGCAACTGTCACGTCTGGGTTCACAACAAAGTCTTGCCCAAGAAGTGTGACTTCGCCTAAGAATTTTTTCATACGGCCAACAATCATTTTTTCGATGACGGCTTCTGGCTTTCCGCTTTCGCGTGCTTGTTCGGTCAAAACCGCTTTTTCGCGTTCAACCAATTCCTGATCCAATGAACCTTCATCAAGCGCCGCTGGGTTTGCCGCAGCAATGTGCATCGCAATCTGACGACCAAATTCTTCGTTTGAACCGTTCATTGCAACGATAACACCGATTTGGCCCATGCCTGTCGTTGCTGCATTATGTACGTATGACGCAACGCTTTCGCCGCTGATTTTGACCATGCGGCGCAGTGTCATGTTTTCACCGATTGTAGCGATTTTGTCTGTGAGAATGTCACTAACCGCTTTGCCATCAATTGATGCAGATGCCAGTGCGTCAACGTCTACAACACCTAATGCTGCCTCAGCAAATGAACCAACCATTTGTTGGAATTCAGCGTTTTTCGCAACAAAGTCTGTTTCTGAGTTCACTTCAACCGCAACAGCTGAACCACCGTCAACTGCGATCGCAACCAAACCCTCGGCTGCAACACGGCCAGATTTCTTGGCCGCTTTTGCCAAACCTTTGGTGCGAAGCCAGTCTATCGCCGCTTCGAAATCGCCATCAGTTTCTGTCAATGCTTTTTTCGCATCCATCATGCCCGCGCCTGTGCTCTCGCGAAGCTCTTTAACCATTGCAGCTGTAATCGCCATCTTTGGATCCTCTTTTTTCACAATAAGATAAGCGCGGGATAAACCCGCGCTATGATTTGCTTTGATGAAGGGCTTTTAGGCCTCTGCAACAGCTTCTTCGACTGGTGCATCTTCTAGTGCGCCAAGGTCAACACCCGCTGCGCCCATTTGTGCGGTCATACCGTCCAATGCCGCGCGGCTAACAAGGTCGCAGTAAAGTGCTATAGCACGTGCTGCATCGTCGTTGCCTGGGATGATGTAATCAACGCCATCTGGTGAACAGTTTGTGTCAACGACTGCGATTACAGGAATGCCCAATTTGTTTGCTTCGGCAATCGCCAATGCTTCTTTTTTCACGTCGATGACAAATAGTAATTCAGGAACGCTACCCATTTCCGCGATGCCGCCTAATGACGCCTGAAGCTTTTCGGTTTCACGCTCAAGGTTCAGACGCTCTTTCTTGGTCAGACCGTCCGCGCCAGTTGCAAGAACTTCTGAGTTTGTTTTCAGACGTGAAATTGACTGTGAAACTGTGTTCCAGTTTGTCAATGTGCCACCCAACCAGCGGTGGTTCATGTAATACTGTGCACATTTCTCTGCTGCATCTGCGATTGGTGCGGATGCCTGACGCTTTGTGCCAACGAACAAAATACGGCCACCTTTTGCAACTGTGTCACGCACAGCCTGCAATGCTTGGTCCAACATTGGAACAGTTTGTGTTAGGTCCATGATGTGGATGCCGTTGCGATCACCATAGATATATGGCGCCATGCGTGGGTTCCAACGTTGTGTTTGGTGTCCGAAGTGAACGCCTGCTTCTAGCAATTGACGCAATGAAAACTCTGGTAGAGCCATTTTTCCGTTTCCTTTCCGGTTTTATGCCTTGGCGAGGGTGTTAGGCAGATGCCTCAACCGGTGGACTATTAGGGATGTTTCCCCTAATGGCCCGAACCCCGCCTGCGGATTTAGACTCGCACGCATTAGGGGGTAATCACAGGTTTGACAACCCCCTACTCTGCCTTTTCTCGCTTAATTTACAGGAAAACGCGTTCGATAAACCAATATGCACCAACCAAGGCGATCAATATGGACGCTGGCATCGCAACAGCGTGACGATACCAATTAAATCTCCCAAATGGCAGGGTCAGTAAAATTGCGGCGACCGCTACAACTGTTAGTTGTCCAACCTCAACCCCAATGTTGAAACCAATCAATGCTGGGATGAATTGCCCTTCTGGTAAACCGAAATCTCCAAGGACCGAGGCAAAGCCAAGACCGTGCAATAGGCCAAATCCAAAAATGATCACAGGCCGCCATTTGTTTAGTGATGTCGTCATCAGGTTCTCAACCGCCACAAATACAATGGAAGCTGCGATCAGAGGTTCAACAATTGATCCAGAGATCATAACAATCTCTAACGCACCCAGCGCAAGCGTGACTGTATGGGCCAAGGTGAAGGCAGATATTTGCCAAATCAGGGCGCGCGCCCCTGCCCCAAGGAAAAAGATCCCCAAAACAAATAGGATATGGTCCAACCCTTTGGGCACGATGTGATCAAAACCAACTGGGATATATTCGACAAATGTACCCCAGCCAGATTTCGCCGCTCCTAAGCCTGAAGCCATGATGGAATCAGATACATCGCCTGCTTCCAAAAGCTGGGTCAGTGGGTTTTCTACGCCTTCCTGACGCACCACAACCTCGCCTAGTGATTTTGGGAATTGCAAGGAGATTGGTCCAGACCCCGTTGTGGTCGCAGAAATGGTTGCAACGCTGTAACGTGCGATTTCATCATTTTCGACGTCATCAATGGTAAATGCCTTTAGGGAAAATACCAAGGGTAGATCGTTTTGAAGAACTTTAATGTCAGCAGATAGTTTTGGCCATGCAACATCGAATTCTTGCCTTAGCTGGGCTTCATCCAGTCCGCGCAGGCGATCATAGGTGTCCGATTTTTCACTATCATTCATGAAATTGAATTCCGATAGGTCAATGCCCGCTAAATAGGCCTCTGACATGAAGCGCACCTTTAAATCCACCGCGTCGCGCTCTACTGTTACAGTTGCGATTGTTGGAATAGCCTCGTGTGCGGTGACATTTGACATCGCGCCGACGATCAACAAATAGGTAAATGTAATAAGTCTTAGGATAGGGTTTATAATGGAATACAGGCGCATATGCTCGGGCCTTTCTAGTCTTTGTCTTTTTTTAATTTCCACGGTCGCGTCCGCACATGAACTGTGGCTTGATAGTGAGAGTTTTCAATATGAAACTGGGGATAAAGTCGAAATTTCTCTGATAAACGGTACAAAGTTCGATGGCGTAAATCTACCCTATTTCACGCGCCGTGTGTCTGACCTATATTATTCAATCAATACACGCGTCAATGCCACATCGCGTTTGGGAGATTTGCCCGCCTTTCAACAGGTGATCAACACACCGGGTTTAGCACGGTTCGTTTATGTGTCGAAAATTGATAACATCACCTACCGTGGTTTGAAAAAATTTACTTCGTTTGTCGAGGAAAAGGACGCTAGTTGGGCATTAGAGCGTCATTTGGAAAACAAATGGCCCACAGATCGGTTTACCGAACGGTATTTTCGTTATTCAAAGGCGTTGATTGATATTGGGCATGGTCAGGGAGCGGATGAAACCTTTGGCCTGTTTGTTGAATTCACAGCATTAAAAAACCCCTATACAGATGATGTGATCGAGGGAATGCCTGTCACGCTAACAAAATTGGGCGATCCTATCGCCGATGGTCAAATAGAGGTGTTTGAACGGGCTGCAGATGGAAGCGTGAATGTATTTAAACTGACTAGTGATTCAATGGGGCATGCTGTGATCCCAGTGCGGAAAGGGCATGATTATTTGCTTGATCATGTGGTCCTAACCGAGGTTGAAGATCAGGCAGATCACGCCAATGGCGTTTATTGGCAAAGTGACTGGGCGGCTATGACGTTTTCGGTACCAGAATAAATGATAGACATACTTTGTATTGGTAGTGTGCTTTGGGATGTAATTGGACGGTGTCCCGATCAGATGAAACACGGGTTCGATCGCGCAGGCCAGATTCGCCGATACCCGGGTGGTGTTGCCTATAATATTGCCAAGGCGCTGATGAATCTAAACCTTCACCCTACCCTTCTCACCAGTTTGGGACACGACGCTGAGGGTGATGAGTTGATTCAATCCTGTGATCGTGATGGAATCAGAACAGATTTAATTTATCGCAATCCGAACGCGCATACAGATGTGTATATGGCTATTGAGGATGCGAATGGCGTTGTTGCCGCGATTGCCGATGCGCATTCGTTAGAACAGGCAGGATCACAGATATTACAACCCCTTTGCGACGGAACCCTTGGTTCGGCCCTCGCACCCTATTCTGGGATTGCCGTATTGGATGGAAATTTAACAGAAACCTTGTTGCAACAAATTTCCACAATGCCCGAATTTTCGGTTTGTGACTTGCGCGTCGTGCCCGCGTCCCCAGGCAAAGCACAACGATTGAACTGCTTTTTGCAAAGCGGAAAAGCAGCGTTTTACGTGAATCGGATCGAGGCAGAAATCATTTGCGATACTCGATTTTCATCATCGATTGAAGCAGCGAATGCCCTTATCAAACTAGGGGCCTCCCGCGCGATTGTGACGGATGGGCCTGATCCCGTGGCAGATGCCTCGCAGGATGGGCAAACGCTTACCGCGCAGGTGCGACAGGTGAGTACATTGGCAAAAGTGACAGGTGCGGGCGATGTTTTTGTGGCTGCGCATATCCATGCGGAAATAAACGGATTTTCTCGGACGGACGCACTTTTGGCGGGTGTTCACGCCGCCGCAGATCATGTTGCAGGAAAGTAAGATGTATGAACTTGATATAACTGCCGAAGTCCAAGCTGCATTAGCAAACAATAAGCCCATCGTTGCGCTGGAAAGTACGATCATTACGCATGGCATGCCTTGGCCACAAAATTATGAAATGGCCAATCGGGTGGAGGATATGGTCCGCTCCAATGGTGCAACACCTGCGACCATCGCTGTGATTGAAGGACGGATCAAGATTGGTTTGGACCAAAGCGCGCTGAAAATCTTGGCCCAAACCCAAGGCGTGCGCAAACTGTCGCGAGCTGATTTGGCTATTTGTCTGGTGGATAGGAAAACAGGCACGACAACAGTTGCGGCGACCATGATTTTAGCGCATTTGGCGGGCATTAAGGTTTTCGCGACAGGTGGCATAGGTGGCGTGCATCGTGGTGCAGAACATAGCTTTGATATTTCAGCAGATCTTCAAGAACTTGCTCAAACCCCTGTCATTGTGATTGCTGCGGGGGCCAAAGCGATTTTGGATATTCCTAAAACGCTAGAGGTGTTGGAAACCTTGGGCGTGCCAGTTATCGCCTATGGACAAAATGAATTACCCGCCTTTTGGTCGCGCACCAGCGGTTTGAACGCCCCCCTGCGCATGGATAATCCAGCGCAGATTGCACAGGCGCAAAAGATGCGCACTGCCATGGGTCTACCTGGTGGGCAACTTGTGGCTAATCCAATTCCTGCGGACGCAGAAATTCTGCAAGGCGAAATTGAACCAATCATCGACCAAGCCCTAAAGGAATCTGAGGCACAGGGAGTTTCAGCTAAGGCCGTCACACCATTCTTATTACAGAGAATATTTGAATTGACCAATGGGCGTTCATTGGACAGCAATATCGCACTGGTTTTGAACAATGCGCAACTTGCCGCTGAAATTGCATGTGCAATGGGCGAATGACCATTGTCACGAAACAGATTGCTGCCTATGTTGACGCCGAGAGAAGGCAACCATGACCCAAATGTTCGATCAAGACCCGCAACCAAAACTACGCACGCCGTGGTACTCGGGACTGCGTAATAGTTTTCTGACTGGGATTGTGGTTATTGCGCCTGTAGGTTTGACCGTTTGGTTAATATGGACAGTTATAGGCTGGGTGGATGGTTTTGTTTTACCCTTTGTTCCGGACATTTATCAGCCAGAAGCACTGATCAAACGGGTTCTTGGCTCCGAGACTGAAGTGAATATTCGCGGTCTAGGTGTGATTTTTTTCTTATTCTTTACCACCCTTATCGGATGGCTTGCTAAGGGTTTGATTGGCCGCTCACTTATCCGATATGGCGAAACGCTGGTCCATCGTATGCCCGTTGTGCGTTCAATTTACAGCGGTGTTAAACAGATTGCTGAAACTGTATTTGCGCAGCAGGAACGCTCTTTTGAAAAGGCCTGCATGATACAGTATCCCCGCCGAGGGATTTGGGCGATAGGGTTCATTTCCACCGTTGCACGTGGAGAAGTAGCCGAACGTGCGGGCGATGGTGATCAACTTATTTCTGTATTTGTACCCACGACACCCAATCCGACATCGGGCTTTTTATTGTTTTTCCCAAAATCTGATATCATTGAACTGGACATGAGCATAGAAGATGCCGCGAAATTGGTGATTTCAGCAGGGCTTGTATATCCTCCGTCGAAATTACCTGATGACTCCGACGTCGTCCAATTGAAGGACTAAAATAATGGAAGCGTTGATTAGACGCTCCACTGCCTTAAGAGAGCGGAGCATCCGTGGTCAGTGTGGTCATGCCCGCACTATCTGGCCATCCAACACAGTTGCCTGAAGAACATGAATGCGCTCCAAATTACGATTCTAGGCTTACATAAACGTTTTCTCGGACCCAAAAACAAACGCTGTTCATTCAGCGTCAATGTCCCATCCGAAACTTTTGTAAAATAGTACGAAAGAAGCGGTGGCGATTGCCCAATCGCCAAGCAACGCCAATGTTTTCAATGCCTCGTTCATTAGGTCTTGGCAGTGATTAGGGGATTACTGAGTAAATTTCTATTAATAAAATTAACAAAATTATAGGTTGCTACAGCGCGGTCCAACCACCATCGACACTTATAGTTGTTCCTGTAATTTGATCGGCGGCTGGTGAAGATAAAAACACGCAGGTTCCGCCCAGTTGTTCTACGGTTGCGAATTCTCGGCTGGGTTGACGTTCTAACATCACCTTTTTGATAACTTCATCTCGCCTCATATCGTATTTTTCCATAGTGGCAGGAATTTGTGCCTCAACCAGCGGTGTCAAAACATATCCAGGGCAAATTGAATTGGCGGTGATCGGTTGTTCAGCTGTCTCAAGGGCGGTTGTTTTGGTCAGGCCAATGATACCGTGTTTTGCCGCAATATATGCGGATTTGAACGGTGATGCAGTTAGTCCATGTGCGGATGAAATATTGATCACACGTCCCCACCCGGCAGCACGCATTTTTGGCAGGGCCGCAGCCGTTGTGTGGAATGCGGAGCTGAGGTTGATTGCAATAATTGCGTTCCACTTATCAATCGGGAATTCATCAATTGGGGCAACATGTTGGATGCCCGCATTGTTGACCAGGATATCGCAGGTTGCGCTTTCTTCGACTAAGGCACGGCACTGCTCAGGGTCTGACATGTCGGCCTGAATATAGCGTGTTGAAATGCCAAATTCTTCTGACAAGGCGTGTGCCAAAGCGTGGTCCTCGTCCGCATTTGTGAAAGAGTTTAGAACTATATCGGCACCCGCACCTGCCATGGCGCGCGCAATCCCCAAACCAATTCCCGATGTTGATCCAGTGATGACGGCGCGTTTTCCTGATAAGTCCACTTTAAATCTCCTCGCACTGCTATATCCAATAAGTTTTTTATTTCGTGTTTATGCTGCAGTTACAAGCAGTTGGCGGCTTTACGACAAAAAAAGCGCCTGCAAAAGCAGGCGCCAAGTCATTGAGGCAGGTTTCATACAGGCAAGAAACCTATCGAGCAGTAGTTTCTTTATACCGTTAATCTTTGATCTCTCCAAGCTAAAAGTTTGAAATCTTTGGAATAGGTTACTAGGCTGATGCACAGAGCATATTCACTAGAATGAGAAACCCATGAAGTTTTCGCAGATTCACCAACGATTCAAGGCTATCGCCATAGGTGTAGCATTTTTATCTAATCCTGCATTGGCAGAGTCTCAGTCCACGATTTCAATGTATGGAGCACCTGATCTGGGTTTAGATTTTGTGTCTCTACCTTATGCGAATCCTAATGCACCGAAGGGCGGCACACTGATTCTTGGCGAAGTTGGAGGCTTTGATTCGCTGAACCCACACATCATCAAAGGACGTGCGCCTTGGCAATTGCGTTTTTGGGCGTATGAGACATTGATGGGGCGTTCGTGGGATGAACCCTTTACGCTATACGGGCTATTGGCTGAAACAATTGAAACGGGACCAAATCGTGAATGGGTTGAATTTAGCTTGCGACCTGAGGCGCGTTTTTCTGATGGATCGCCTGTTACTGTTGATGATGTGCTGTGGTCCTACGAAACGTTAGGGACCGTTGGGCATTGGCGCTATCGCGGTTTGTGGGGTAAAATTGACACAATCGAACAAACAGGACCACGGTCCGTTAGGTTTACCTTTAACGAAGATAATCCAGAGCTTGCACTACTGGCGGGTATGCGTCCGATCCTAAAAAGGGCGCAATGGGAAGGTGCGGATTTCACAGTTTCAGGTTTGGATATGGTTCCAATTACATCTGCCCCATATGTCATAGATAATGTTGATCCAGGGCGCAGTATTTCACTAAAGCGAAACAAAGATTACTGGGGTGCCGATTTGGCGTTTCGTAGAGGCACAAACAATTTTGACGAAATCAAACTGGAATACTTCAGTGATGCGACCGTTCTTTTTGAGGCATTTAAATCGGGCGATATCGACATGATACGCGAGGGCAACGCTGAAAAATGGGAAACGCTATATGATTTCCCTGCGATGCAGGACGGAACAATGACCAAATCCGAAATTCCGCACCAACGCCCAACAGGAATGCGTGGATTGGTCATGAACTCACGGCGTGAGTTATTTGCGGATTGGCGTGTGCGTCAGGCGATGATTGAGGCGTTTAATTTTGAATATATAAATGATGCGCAAACAGGTGGCCGTCAGGAGCGTATCCAAAGTTATTTTGGCAATTCTATCCTTGGGATGCGGAATGGGGCCGCCGCAGATGGGGTTGCAGCATTCTTAATACCATTTTTGGATAAATTGCCGCCTGACACAATCTCAGGATATCATTTTCCGGTCAGTGACGGAACAGAGCGAAACCGCAAAAACATGCGCCGCGCAGCATCATTGTTGGATCAGGCAGGATATCGTGTGATTAATGGACAATTAACCAGTCCTGCGGGTAAACCCGTGTCGTTTAAAATCCTACTGCGTCAGGGTGCCCAAGAATATTTGTCCATCGTTGAATTGTATATGGACGCCCTCTCCCGTTTGGGTATTTCTGTGGAAGTTGACTTGGTAGATGGCGCCCAATACGCCGAACGACGCAAGGTGTTGGATTTTGATATGACACCATTTGCGCGCTCCCTTTCGCTTTCACCAGGTAATGAGCAACGTTTGTATTGGGGGCAAGAATATGCAGATGTGGAAGGCACTCGGAATTTGATGGGCCTGAAATCACCCGCGATGGATGCTTTAATCGATGCCCTAAATACCGCAAAGACACGTCAGCAATTTTTAGACGTCGTGCGCGCCATGGATCGTGTCCTCACGGCAGGGCGCTATGTCATTCCGATTTATCACGATGGACCCAGCCGTATTGCACATAAATCACACCTGAAATTTCCAAGCAATACACCCATATACGGGGATCGCATTGGTTTCTTTCCTGATGTGTGGTGGAGCGAGAAATAACGGATCAGAAAATGAAGATATTTTCAGTCTTAGTGGTGATTTGTGCCGTTGGAGCCTGCCAAGTTAAGCCCAGCATGACAGTACAAGGAAAACCAAGTAAAAATGTCAAAGTAAGTACGACGATTACGCCGAAAAGTATACTACCAAACGCAACAATTATGTTAGGGCGGTAACCCATAGAATTGTAGCATCTTCGTTGCTGAGCGAGACAACATTGTGACCCATGCTTGCGTCGTAATATGCCGTATCCCCGCGGCGCATTTCGATTGGTTCGTAGAACTCGGTATATAGGCGTACAACACCTGTCAGGACGTATAGGAATTCTTCACCATCATGGCGTACCCAACCGTCAAATTCATCAATTGAGCGTGCGCGAATCCGCGCGCGATATGGCAGCATTTGTTTTTTGGTTAAACCATCGGCCAACAATTCATGTTCATAAGTCGCTGTTGCGTGCGCCGTTCCTTGACCATTCTTTGTAATGACCATGCGTCCATTGATCTGATCCTTGATGGGCGGAGTGAACAATTGCGGGACCGATATATCCAAGCCAACAGCCAGTTTTTTCAACGCGTCATAAGTTGGTGACATCTGTCCATTTTCAATTTTTGACAGGGTGGATCGTGCAAGGCCCGCTTGCTGTGCCGCTTGTTCTAGCGTCCAATTACGCGCTTTGCGCAAATCCCGTACACGCGATCCTAGATCAAGAGGTTCTGCAAACTCTTCAGTACCATTATTACGCGCAATTTTAATCAGTTGTTTTGGATCAGTCTCACTCATGTTGCACCCTATAGCTCCTGCAGCGCAGGCTTGCAACTCGGGTGCGTGTGACTTAGGACAACGTCATGCAAATCTATCCTGATATTGGCGACATACATGCATCCTGCCCTTCTGATTTCAATATGGCGGAGTATGTTTTGGCGAATGCTGATATCTTACCAGAAAAGGTTGCGTTATCTGTCGTGTCCAAATCGGGCGCGCGGCGGATCAGTTATGCGCAACTGAAATCGGATGTTTTAGGAGTTGCAAAGGGTTTTTTGGAATCTGGTGTTGGACCAAATGATCGCATTTTGATGCGCTTGGGAAATACGGTTGAATTTCCTGTAACCTATCTGGCCGCAATCGCGATTGGTGCGGTGCCTGTCCCCACTCCAAGTGTATTGACTGAAACAGAAGTTATCAAGATCATCATGGACATTAATCCTGCTGTCATTGTACACGACGGGGCATGCGCGCTGCCCGCTACGGTGCATCGCGTTTTGAATGCTGGACAGATTAATGCGTTTAAAACAAATCCAGCGGCACAGTTCCATCGCGGTGATCAAAACCGATTGGCCTATATCGTTTATACCTCTGGTACGTCGGGACATCCGCGTGCGGTTATGCATGCGCATCGTGCGATTTGGGCGCGCCGGATGATGATCCGTGATTGGTACGATTTGGGTGTAGAGGATCGTTTGTTACACGCGGGTGCGTTTAATTGGACCTTTACGCTTGGTACAGGATTGATGGATCCTTGGAGCGTCGGAGCAACCGCCCTGATCCCCGAACCCAATGTGGATTTGAAAATTTTGCCGCTTCTGTTGTCGCGCCATGATGTATCTCTATTCGCGGCGGCACCAGGGGTTATTCGTAAATTAAATGCAGCGCTACCTGATCAGTTCCATATTCCCAAATTGCGTCATGTCCTCTCCGCAGGCGAAAAACTATCGCCCGAGGTGCGCAGCACGTGGCGGATGAAAACGGGTGTTGATATCTACGAGGCCTTTGGCATGTCCGAGTGTTCGACGTTCTTATCCTCCGCCCCCCATCGCTCCAGTAAGGATCATGCGCTTGGTTGGCCACAACGGGGACGCACGGTTTCTCTGCGCGCAGTACATGATCCAAGGCAAGAGGCCAATTCAGGTGAGGAAGGCATCATCGCCGTTCATCAGGATGATTTAGGATTGATGTTGGGATATTTAAAAGCAGCAGATGAAACGGAGGACCGTTTTGTGGATGGGTGGTTTTTGACAGGCGATCACGCGCGCATCGGTGAAAACGGTGCTTATTACTATACTGGTCGCAAGGATGACATGATGAATGCGGGTGGGTTTCGCGTGTCACCGATCGAGTTGGAAAATAGCCTGTCACAAGTTAAAGGCGTCACGGGCCTTGCCTGTGTCGAGGTTTATATTAAGACGGATGCAAAAATTATTGTGGCCTTTTACACGTCGGCGACCGCAGATGTTGAAACACAAATACATGAATTTGCCCGCCGGCATCTGGCTGATTATAAACGACCCAAGGCCTATGTGCGACTGGACGCTCTGCCTCAAAACGCGAACGGTAAAATCAATCGCAATGCCTTGCGCGAGATGCGCCATTTGATCGCCTATTAATTTACCTCAACAAAACGGAACAAACGTGATCCTACTTCGCAAGATGCAGCAATGGTGCATAATTTCAGCACAGAAAAATCGAGGTATTGAGGATGATATCGGCATACAGATTTGTTAAGAGGCGAAAGAGGCTCTGTGTCGAGCGTTAGGGTAACTGTTGCAAGGAAAATAGTGCAGCTTTGCATTGAATAAAATTGCACAATAAAGCGAAGCGGATTAGAAGTCATTCTGACTAAAACAAACCAAGGATCTGAGCACATGATCAAACTCGACATCTTTTCAGATCCCATTTGCCCATGGTGTTTTATCGGCAAAACCCATTTAGACCGCGCTTTAGAAAGCCGGTCCAATCACCCCTTTATGATTGAATGGCATCCATTTCAGTTGAACCCTGAGATGCCAGAAGGTGGCATGGATCGTCGCGCATATTTAGAGGGAAAATTTGGGGGCAAAGATAATGCGATCAAGGCCTATATGCCCGTGGCAGAACACGCGGATAAAGCGGGACTAAAAATGAATCTCGAGGGGATCAAGATCACTCCGAATACGATCAATGCGCACCGCTTGATCCATTGGGCGGGAATTGATGGTATGCAAACCCCGATTGTATCTGCCTTATTCAAAGCCTATTTCAACGAAGGTCGTGATATTAGTGACATCGACGTTTTGGCAGATGTTGCCGATACAAATGGAATGGATGCGGCGGTTACACGAAAATTGTTGTTGTCTGACGCTGATTTGGACGAAGTGCGCCAAAAGGATGAGGCTGCACGCAACATAGGTATCAATTCGGTACCTACATTTATCGTCGCAGGACAACACGCCGTTCCAGGCGCGCATCCCCCAGAACTGTGGCAGCGCGTGATCGACGATATAGAAGAACAACTGCAATCTGATCAAATTTAACCTGACTTCTTTCACAAACGCGCTAACCCTATGCCGGCAGACTGTTCTGCAATCGTGGTTATTGGGGGCGAAGTGGCATCCAATGCCCTGCCCGTTTGGGCAAAACAGTTTGAACATTAAAGTTTGGCCACCGATGGAACCGTCCTCGTGGCTCATTTCACAATGTTAAAATACAATCAGGGCACTGCGGATAATGCGTAAAATTGGAGCGGCATCGCATGGCCTTTTGCAATTGGTGAAAATCAGCTTAAGTTTTGAACTTGGTCCAGATAACTAGTCACCACAATATGGTGGTCGTTGTACCTATCCCATATGTTATGGCGATATATTCCCTACGGTGTCCGAGGAAAGCACGATCTACGAAGATCGCCTATATATGAATTTTCCCCTGTGTGCGCATGATTTGCGCTCATATGATATTCTTGGGGATTCAGCATTAAAGGCTGCAAATTTCTACATGCTTAAGGATAAAAAAAGAGGGCCACTGGCCCTCTATAGAGTTTCGACATTCAAGCTCATAATTATACCGCTCGATCAATTTTTTACCTGCGGCCTGAATATCGTCAGGGGCGAGCGCACCCGCCCCGTGTCCTGTTTAGCTGCAGCCAGATGTGGCGCCGCATGTGTTACATTTCATGCAGGTTCCATTGCGTACCAACGTGTAGTTGCCGCAATCACCACAGGCTTCGCCCTCGTAACCTTGCATTTTGGCTTTGGTGCGTTCGTCCATTGTTGTTGCAGGTGCTGCAACAGGTTCTGAAACAACCGCGTCTGTTTCCGTTGTCACATCTAATGCCATTGGTGTACCCTCTGCTGTTGGTTTCAGCGTCATCAACTCTTGTGGTAAGCGTTTACGCAGGTAGCCAGTTGAACTGATAGATTTCAGCATTTCCAGCGACTTAGTTGCGCTATCTTCGCTCACGTCGACAACGTTTGTGCTTTCATCACCTTTGTGTAGATCATCAAAGCTTGCACCTTCTGGTTTGACGTGTGCTAGGTCCGTTCGATCCAGATAGCTGACCGCCAATTCACGGAAGATATAGTCAAGGATCGATGTTGCATTTTTGATGCTGTCGTTACCCTGCACCATGCCCGATGGCTCAAACTTGGTGAATGTAAAGGCGTCTACGAATTCTTCTAGTGGAACACCGTATTGCAAACCAACCGATACTGCGATAGCAAAGTTGTTCATCATTGCCCGGAAGCCTGCGCCCTCTTTATGCATATCGATAAAGATTTCGCCCAAGGACCCGT
>JBMTQO010000048.1:0-14204 GCA_049446275.1 Paracoccaceae bacterium
GCCTCTTTCGATTTGAAAAGCCCCACCATAAGTTGTGGGCCTTTGTGATGATGGGTCTTGCTAGGCCCCTCTTAAACTTGATGCCAAACCTTATTTTCTGGAAATTATTGGGATCTGGAACGGGTGAGGGGTTCACGCCAAAACCAAATTGGGGCGTTTACGCGATTTTATGCGTCTGGCAAGACCCTACGAATATCGAAAAAACACTGAAAGATTCGCGCGTCTTCCGCCGGTACCATGAAATGGCGACCGAAAGTGTCACTATACATCTGGAACCCTATGCGACGCGCGGAGAATGGTCGGGGCAACCGCCATTTCGCGCCAAAAGTAAACGCGACACTGGACCCGTCGCCGTGCTGACGCGGGCAACATTGCACTGGAATAAAATGGTACAATTTTGGAAGCAATCCCCAGCGATCAGCAGCAAGATCGGAATGAATGAAGACGTTTTATTCAAAATAGGTCTCGGCGAAGTACCTCTGCGGCAGCAGCTCACCTTTTCAATTTGGCCAGACGTAAAACAAATGAGCGAATTTGCCCATCAATCTGATCCCCATCGCAGCGCAATTCAAAAAGTGCGCCAAGGGGATTGGTTCAAAGAAGAGCTTTACGCGCGTTTTAACATCACTGCGATTGACGGTCATTGGTCGGCATTTGGCACAATCCGTAAGAAAGAAGACACAAATGAATAGTGCATTTCCTTTTTCAGCAATTGTTGGCCAAGACGACATGAAACTGGCACTGACCCTAACCGCAATCGATCCGAAAATTGGCGGTGTATTGGCGTTTGGTGATCGTGGAACGGGTAAGTCCACAGCGATCCGCGCACTTGCCGATTTGCTACCAAATGTTGAGGTTGTGCAAGGATGTCCTGTAAACTCTGAACAGATGGAGCAGGTGCCCGATTGGGTCAAAACGGCCAAACAAGAGATCATTTCTATTAATACACCAGTCGTTGATCTTCCATTAGGCGTAAGTGCGGATCGAGTGACTGGCGCACTAGATATTGAGCGCGCCCTGGTCGATGGAGTTAAAGAGTTCCAACCCGGCCTATTGGCTAAGGCAAATCGCGGCTATCTATACATTGATGAAGTTAATCTTTTGGAAGATCACATCGTCGATCTTTTGCTGGATGTTGCTCAGTCTGGGATAAACACTGTTGAGAAAGAGGGACTGTCAATCACTCACGCATCTCGTTTCATATTGATTGGGTCGGGAAACCCCGAAGAGGGTGAGCTACGCCCTCAATTATTGGATCGCTTTGGGCTTTCGGTAGAGGTTCGAACACCGCAAACGATCATGGATCGAGTAGACGTTATCAAACGACGTGACGAATTTGACCGTGATCCTGAAGCGTACTGTGCCAAATGGGCAGCGGAAAATGCCAAAGTGCGTAACATTATTTTGGAAGGTCGCAAACGATTGAACGGCGTCACCATGAATGATGAGATGCTAGAAATTTGTGCTGAAATTTGTGTTGCGATGGGCAGCGATGGGTTACGCGGTGAATTAACTCTGCTTAAAACAGCCCGTGCCTTTGCAGCACTGCAAGGCGATTTTATCGTTCACAATGAGCATATCAAACGTATCGCTCCGATGGCACTTAGCCATCGACTGCGCCGCGATCCATTGGATGATACTGGATCTAGTGTTCGCGTAGAGCGAACATTAGATGCTGTTTTGGGGTGAGATGTCTGATCAGAAGATATATCTCGCCAATTTGGCAATGCAACTTTGTCAGATGGACCCAAAAACATTCGGCGGCATTGTGTTTAAAACAGGCGCGGGCGCACACATGGACACGGTGCGTACCGCCCTAAGAAACACAAAGTTGGGATCAACAGTCATACACCCCAATATGGGCGTTTGTGATCTGATCGGCGGTATTGACCCGATTGAAAGCCTTACTGCTGGAAAGGTTGTCCATAAATCAGGGGTGCTTGCGCGCTCTGGTTGGAATGTTGTGGTTATGGCTGAGCGTCTTACTCAGCAAACTGCAGTTTTGATTTCTCAGCATATGGATACAAATCACACAGATCCATTTTGTATCTTTGACGAAAGTGAACCCAACGAAGAAAATCATCTAAGCGCGCTGAGCGAACGCATGGCGTTTTTCTTTGATCTAAATAATCTACGCCAAAATCAGTTTTTGGTCGATATTGCTCCCATTAAATTAGCTAAAAAAGCGATCCCAAAACTTTCACCAGAGCAACAAAAAATGGTTGTTTCCGTCGCGTTGCAATTTGGCATATTTTCCCTGCGGCCCGTTGCAATGGTCCAGCGCGCAGCGCAGTATTTATGCCTGATGGACGAACGAGACAGAGTTTCGCAGGACGATATAGATACGGCAGCGCAACTCATTTATGCGCATCGTGTAACTAGCCTGCCATCACAGAAAGAGACCGCGGGTGAGAAAAATGAGCCAACCAATCAGAATGAACCCACGGACTCAAAGGAACAAAATGACACTTTAGAATTGCCAGAAGACTTGGTGATTGAGGCGGTCAAAGCCATTTTGCCAAAAGATCTCCTTGATCAGATCACAGCAAAGAAACGTGCCAAGGCTAAATCAAATGGTGACGGCTTTGGCCTTGCTCAAAAATCGGCACTTCGTGGGCGACCGCTCCCCGCACTCATCGGGCGCCCAAACGATCATGTACGGATCGATATTTTATCAAGCTTACGCACCGCTGCGCCTTGGCAAAAACTTCGTAAATCACAGTCGTCTAATGACGCGCGCATCATCATTTTCCCAAGTGACCTGCATATTCAAAGATTTGAAAATCGATCCGAACGTGTGGTCATATTTTCCGTTGATGCATCGGGTTCTGCCGCAATGGCTCGTTTGGGAGAAGCGAAGGGTGCCGTTGAATTAATGTTAGCCCAAGCCTATTCAAAACGAGATTATGTTGCTTTGATCGGATTCCGCGATGGGCGGGCCGATATCTTACTTCCCCCGACAAGATCACTCGTCCAAGCCAAGAAAAATCTAGCAGCACTTGCCGCAGGCGGTGGAACTCCGTTGGCAATGGGAATGAACAGCGCACTAAACCTCGCAGCACTTGTGCGCAGAAGTGGTAAATCACCTAGCATGGCATTTCTGACAGATGGGAAAGGAAACATTGATTTAGAAGGGCAACCCGGACGTCAAAAGGCGATGAGCGACGCTGCGCAAATTGCAGAGATGGGGCGAGCATTGAATGTGCCTGCAATCTTTATTGATTGCGGACGTCGCGGAAACCCAGAATTGGCGAAAATCGCAAACAAAATGGGCGGTGAATACTTGTACCTTCCACGGGCGAATGCACAGGCAATTTCGGATTTAGCACAATCACATTTGGAATAGCCATGAACGACAACATTCCAACTTGGTGGTCAAACAGATCCGCTTCACGGTTTCTTACCATACAAGATTATAAGTGGCATTTTCAATTGATCGGTGCGGGAAAACCAACTGTTATACTGATCCACGGGACGGGTGCATCAACACATAGCTGGGCACCATTGATTCATGAATTAAGTGAGCTTTGTCAAATCTTGGCAATTGATCTGCCCGGTCATGGATTTTCAAGCGTGCCGCGCTTTGGTCGTAGCACTTTAGATGCGATTACTGATGGGCTTAGCCATTTGTTAACGAAGTTGGATATTTTGCCGTCACATATCGTTGGGCATTCAGCAGGTGCCGCAATTGCCGTCCAGCTTGCGGCACGAACGCAAATAAACACTCCAGTCACCTGTATCAATGCCGCATTCGGTAATTTTTCTGGAATGGCCGGCATAATGTTTCCATACATTGCTAAGCTCGCAGCTATTGCGCCTTTCTCATCCAGCTTTATCGCACAAATGGCCCAAGACACGACCCGTGTTGGGAAACTTATGGATAGCACGGGTTCAATATTATCTAACGATCAACTACGCGGGTATCAGTTTCTTTTTCAACGAAAACAGCATGTCCAAGGAACGCTTCAATTGATGGCAGATTGGAATTTAGACAATTTTTTATCTAAACTTACACTCGTCCAAAATCCCATACAATTCGTCACTGGCGCCAGTGATAAAACTGTTCCACCGACAGTGTCCCAAGAATGGGCAAAACGGATCGCATCAGCTGAATGTGCAGAATTTCAGGGGTACGGGCACCTCATTCACGAAGAAGCCCCCGAGATCCTAACGCCATTGATCACTCGAGGGCTTTAAAAACTTTTTGAGCTAACTTAGTTCCCTGTAGTTGCTAAGTACGCAATTACATCCGCACGGTCTTTTTCTTTCTTTAGGCCAGCAAACGCCATCTTAGTACCCTTCAAGTATTTCTTTGGGTTCGTAAGGTAAGCGTCCAAGGTTTCGGCGTCCCAGACCAAACCTGAACCTGCCATTGCCTTAGAATATTTGTAACCTTCTATGCTACCCGCTGCACGACCGACAACACCATACAAGCTTGGGCCAGTTTTGTTCTTGCCCTCTTCTACAACATGACACGCTTTACATTTTTTAAACACTTTTTCACCCTTAGCCGCATCACCGGCAGAGTGACTTCCACTAAGAGCGCTGCTTGCCAGGATGCATAGCGCTGCTGTGATCTTTGCAGTTTTAAACATGGTATTCTCCTTATTCGATGCAATTGAGTTAGTTCACGCACACCAAAGTCAAGAGGATACGATTACGCAACCGCGTGCGATATCGCACATTGTTTCCAAAGAGTCGTAAGTGCGTGAATTAAATGATCAATATCCGCATCAGTGTGTAAGGGAGACGGGGTGAAACGCAAGCGTTCCGTTCCCTTTGGAACGGTCGGATAATTGATTGGCTGAACATAAATCCCGTAGTCTTGCATTAGAATGTCCGCCAATTGGCGACACTTCACAGGATCTTTTATCATCACGGGAATGATATGTGATGGATTTTCCATGTGTGGAATGCCAGCCTTATCCAAACCAGCGCGTAATTTTGCGACCTGACGACGCTGTTTTGCACGTTCCATTTCTGATACTTTAAGGTGGGCAATCGATGCGCAGGCACCAGCTGCGACCGCAGGTGGAAGGGCCGTCGTAAAGATGAAGCCGCTGGCGAATGAACGTATGAAATCACACAGCTCGTTAGACCCAGTGATGTATCCCCCCATAACACCATAGGCCTTGCCAAGTGTGCCTTCGATTAAAGTGATACGATCTGACAACCCGCGCTCTTCAGAAACGCCGCCGCCGCGTGGTCCGTATAGTCCAACCGCATGTACTTCATCCAAGTATGTCATAGCACCATGTTTCTCGGCGACTTCCACAATCTCTTCCATTGGGCAAATATCACCATCCATCGAATAAACGGATTCAAACGCCACAATCTTTGGACGGGATGGATCAATGGCGGCAAGCTTTCTATCCAAGTCCTCTGGGTCATTATGCTTCCAGATCATCTTTTCAGCACGCGAATGACGAACGCCTTCAATCATACTCGCGTGGTTCAACGCATCCGACAAAATTACCGCATTTGGCAATCTAGATCCCAATGTGCTTAGAGCCGCCCAATTCGATACATATCCCGATGTGAATAATAGAGCATTTTCTTTGCCGTGCAGATCGGCGAGTTCGCGTTCCAATAACAAGTGATGATGATTTGTACCTGATATATTGCGCGTCCCGCCCGCTCCACAGCCACAGCTATCAATCACATCTTTCATAGCGTTGCGCACGACAGGGTGCTGTCCCATGCCCAAATAATCGTTCGAACACCATACAGTCACCTCCTCTGGGGCATCTGGATCATAGCTCTTCGCTCTGGGAAAAGATCCACATTGGCGCTCTAATTCGGCAAAAATTCGATAGTTTCCATCGCTTTTCAAACGATCTAACTGTTCGGTGAATAATGCATCATAGTCCATGGTAGTCCTTTCGACAGATGTCTTGTCTGTTCTTGTTATCGGGAAGCATCCAACGCCATAGGCGAGCGTCTGGAACGGGTAAAACCATCACCCAATGCTCGACCAATGCCATTGCGGTCATCGTCGCAAGCAACGTGAAGCCAATGATATCAGAAGCATCGGAAAGTGCATAAATACGTTCAATCCAGCAGGCCAAAGCAAACGTCAAAAGCGTGACCGAGAGTGGAAAAAACCAATTTAATGCAGCAATTTTAAAGTGACTTTTTAGGTGATCAAGCGCCTTTGGAACGAATTCCAAATTTATTCGCGGAACGCCGAAAAACAAATTCAACTTTGCAAACACGCGGGCAGCATAAAGAACGATAAACGTCCACATGCCAAATGTATTTTCCGCACCCCAACACAGTTTCAAAGTCAAGATTAGCGATATCACAAGCAAAATTTCATGATATGCAAGCGTACCCCAGGCCCGAATGAACCGTTCAAAGGGCATTAACACCCGCGGACAATCCGTCGTATTCGGTCCGGTGATGATGCCCGTCAAAAAAGCAAATTCGATCCATCCCCAAATTGCAAGGGCAGAGAAGAAAGCAAGATAAACGGATTGCACATCGCTCGTAGTAGACGAGTACCATAATCCACAAAATCCAAACAAATAGAATGGCGATACAGCAGCAGTAACCTTGGCCCTAAAACCAACGCTATTGCGATCACACAGGCGCACAGCCAAGAGTATTGCGCCAGTGAAAAACCACCAGCTAAATACTGCCACCAGGCACGCTATAATGATCGGATTGTCCATTAGTACGCAGGCTCCAATCGTGTTTTCGCAGGAACCGCGTGCTTTTTAGATGGAATCGTAAATAACTCCACGAAGGCTAAACCTGCTCGGATACTGGCACCTAATTGCGCAACCTTACGTCCCTGTTTTTTGGCATCTGCTAAATCGACGTTTGCCTTTTGCAAACGCTTCAGCCCTGTTTCCCAGCGCGGGTTATCAATATCCAGTGTGATCGGGAAAATTTGCTCGCTTAGCTTGGACGTTTTCGTGAAGACCTCATGTGCATACCAATCCGTATCCACTCCCAGCGCCTGGTGAAACGCTGGTCGCTGATGATCGCGGATGTACATTGTTGCATAAACTGCCGTCAAAAAGAACTTGATCCACCAAACATTCACACCGCGCGTTAGTTTGGGATCACTTTTCATCAGCAATGCAAACGCTTCACCATGCGCGAATTCATCATTACACCATTCTTCAAACCACTTGAAAATTGGATGGAACCGATATTCTGGATTTTGCTCTAAATGACGGAAAATTGTGATGTAGCGGGCATAGCCGATTTTTTCAGATAGATAGGTCGCATAATAAATGAACTTTGGACGGAAGTAAGTGTACTTCTTTTTCTGTGTTAAGAACCCAAGGTTCACTGCCACCCCAGCCTCCCGTAGGGCATCATTGATAAACCCAGCATGACGTGCTTCATCGCGCGCCATAAGTTGGAATAACTGTGTTATTTCCTCATTCGATCCGCGGCGCTTCATTTCTTTGTATAAAACACATCCAGAAAATTCAGCCGTACAGGAACTAATCAAAAAATCGATGAACTCTTTCTTTAACTGTGGATCCATCCCATCCCAGTCAACTTCGTCCCAGTCTGCATTTTTCTTAAAGTGTCCTTTGTTTGGATCACTGACCATACGGTCAATTAATGGATCCCATTCATCACGAATGTGCGACACGTCGATTGCATCCAATTCATCAAAGTCAGTGGTGTAGAAACGCGGGGTAAGCAGGGTGTCTTGCATTGCGATTTCTGTCGCCATGTCGCTGTCAATCGTTTCTTGAATTGCCAGCGCTTCTTCTGCGGTTGTTGCGTCTGCTGAATGCATGTTCATAACGTCACCTCTTCTGAGAATGAGAATTCGCAAAGCTCCATCACTTCCAGGTCACCAGTGGCTTTGGTCCATAGGCGTTCAATTGTACTCGCGCGAAGAATGATTGCGTCACGCTCCTCAGATACAATTTCACCGAAAGGCGCCATGATCTCGGGTCCCTGAACTTGGACCTCATCACCTGGATGGATCACTGCACCGTTATTAAATCTTACATGTGCGTGCAGGCTTTCGAACTTATGACTGATTTCGACAGTGCAAGGTGCATGTTCTTTGGTTCGCGTGAAAAATCCCATCTCAGTTTCCTTTCGTTGCTTTGGCTAGAAGCGTGGCAAAGGCGCGCGCGTTGTCCGCGCCAAATCCCATCAAATCCGCTTGCCATTCGGTTTGAGGGTCAAAAACAGACAGACGATTATTGTCGCGCCATCTGATAATCACGGGCGCGTCATGTATCGCTCCGACCTTTTTGCGTTCACGTTCAATGACACGTGTAACGCCGGACACAAATCCACCTTTATCTCCGTCCCAATCCGCTAGGATTTCGCCATTGACATTGAAAACCCGAACAGCGCCCGTTTGGTCGGTCACAATGGAGATTTGTGCCTCAGCTACAATGTCCGCATTGGGTGGGATCGCAGATTTTTGCATACCTGAAAATTGAAAGGCGGCGACCGCTATCAGCACTAGGGCGACCATTGCGAACATCGCTCGCAAGGCATTGGTTAATACCGTGTCTTCTTCTTTTTTGTGTGGGATATGAATGTCACTCATCGTCCATTTCCTCACACCAATGCGCCTAATTCAGGCGCCTCGGATATGTCTCTATTTTCAACTTCAACAATGCGAGCCTTGGCCGCTTTTGCCAAAATTTGCGCAACTGATTGAACCTCTGGAATGGCTCTCAGGGTTGGCTCAGGTTTGCTGATTTTCCAGGATCGAATATGTGGCCATAAAACCAAATACGAAAACTTAGAGTCCCCTTTTGTTTCCAACGCAATATTCCCGCAACCAGCTTTGCCAACTGATACTGCAGCATTGTCAATCTGGGTGTAGGGAATGTTCAATGTCACCGTTAATGCCGCGCCGATGCGCATCGCGACGCGACGGTTTGTTATTGTGTAAACCGTCGCGCGCGCTTGGATAAAACCAACGAGCATTAATAGTAAAACAACGATCAAAGTCATTATTACGAATGGCAGGGTCATGATGATCGCACGATCAAACGACAGAACATCGATCACCGTGATAAACCGCCACGCAGTTAAAACCGCGAAATAAGCAATAACCCACCAAAGGTTTAGTGACTCAACCGTTAATCGAAACCAATTTGGACGCCCTTGCCACAAGATGACTTCGCCCCGTGGTGGTAACTCGGGCAAACCATTGATTGGTTCAGCCGCAAAATCATCATGTGACATAAAGGTATCCTCCTTGGTTTACAGTTGCGGCTCTAGACGGGCCGCCGAAGCATAAAGGGTTCCGCCCGCGTAGTAGGCAGAGATCTTTTCCTCTTCGAGCATGGTGATTTGGTTTTCTGAACGATGTGCAGGCACATCATTAAAATGCTCTGCAAAGATCGATTTGATAACCACGCGATTTGAATGGATGCGCGCCATTGTCATGGGCACCAAACGTGTCCCGTTACCAAGTGCTGGATCCAGTTCAAGTTCAAGGTAACGTACCAATTGTTCTGGTTCGTCCACCCACATATCGTTGATCATACCAACAATTTTTCCGTCACCCGCAACGACCGGCAATCCACGTGGATCACGGCCTGCCGCAACGAAGAATTTTTCGCTGCGTGACATTGGAATGATTTTGGGGTGCCCATGAGCGTCAAGTTCTGCAACATCCCGACGTGCTGCCCAAGATGCAGGACCAACACCGTCTTTCATCGGATCACCTGTTGGTTCGAATGGATACCCATTCGCCTGATTGGTTTGACGCAATGCGACATCGCGGCGTTCGCCATCATTGTTCGGGAATGTGACTTCGCCGCGACCATGAGACAGCTTGAATGTTTTGGGATCAGGTAATGGAAACGGACCTTGGTTCGCGGCTTGCGTTCCGTCGTCATTTTCCATCGGATATCCTTCGCGCATATTTTCGCGTTGGATGTAAAATATTAGTAAAGCAAAGAAGATCCAGAAGAGCCACAGCGCAGCGCTTGCCAAATCAAAGTTTCCAATTAATGCCGTCGTCATTTTTTTTCCTTTCTCAGGTGTTCCAATCACATTGGAAAATCAGCGAGCTTTATGCTCGAGTTTCCGTGATCAGATTTTGATTGAGTGCGCTGCGCCATTCGCACCAGTGGGACAAGTATCGCGAGCGTGACGATCAACACTGCGATCTCGAGGTGATAAACAAATGAATAACCTGTGGCTGGGGTAGCCAGAGTTTCTCCTAAATCGCCACGCATTGCGAGCGTGTTGATCCAATCTCTTAAGGTTCCACCAAGGGCAATTGCCAGCCCTGCAGAAGTTGCCTGGGATGCTCCCCATGCACCCAACGCCAGTCCGTGCGAAGTGTGCTCAGTTTCGCCAAGCATCATAGCAGCGATCAAAGTGGAAACAGCAAATAAACCTGACCCAAAACCGATCAAAAACGCGCCGGCAAAAAAGAGTAAGGTTGATCCAATAGGGGCTGAAACTATGACGGCAGTAAATGCAAGTAACCCAACAAAGATGCTATTAGACATCAATCGATAAGAACTGATACCTGCGTTCAGTCTGCGGGCGGCGTATGCCAACCCAATAAGTGCACCAAATGCCCAAGCTGCTGTTAGCCATGTAGTTTGACCAACCGCCAACCCTAATATTTCTCCGCCGTAGGGCTCTAAAAGAACATCCTGCATATTGAAGGCCATGGTTCCCAAGAAGACTACGAAGATCAATCGCGCACTTGTCCCCTCAGCCATGAATGCTGACCATGTCTTGGCGAAACTAGGACGCGGTGCTGAACGCTGCACTTTGGTCATTGGACTCATGTGTTCTTGTTTCCAAAGAGCGACCAAATTCAACAAAAGGCCTGCTAAGGCTGCACCTTGAACCACTCTAATCAACGTTAGGTTGGTGAAATCTCTCAACAACCATCCAATCAAAAGCGCCGAGAGGCCCATACCTAACAAATACATCACATAAAGCAGGGCAACGACACGTGGCCGTGTTTCTTCGCTCGCCCGATCGCTTGCCAAGGCGAGGCCTGCAGTTTGTGTCATATGCAAGCCAAGGCCCGTCATCAAAAACGCAAGGGCCGCCAAAACTTCACCAGCCCAAGAGGGTCCAACCGTTTGATCACCCGATAAAACGAGCAAGGCAAATGGCATCACGGCAAGCCCACCCATCTGCCAAAGCGATCCAAACCAAATAAATGGAACGCGTTTCCAGCCAATCGCAGAACGATATGTGTCAGATCGAAAACCGATAAAGGCGCGAAATGGTGCAATTAATACAGGCAATGCAATCATAATTGCAACGATCATCGCAGGCACGCTAAGTTCGACAATCATGACACGGTTGAGCGTGCCCAACAACATAACACTCGCAAGGCCCACAGAGACCTGAAACAAAGACAAACGTAACAACTGTCCAATCGGCAAATCCTGACTGGCTGCATCTGCGAATGGCAACATTCGACGCGTTAGCTTTGTTAAAGGATGGGGCGTGCGTTGTGTCATTTATGAACCCTCAACGCATGTGAAATATAAAAGCCCGAGGTGATCCGGCCCAAATCCATGAGTGCAATCGCGTCATCCAACGCACGCGAAAGCGAGCTTGGGGAGTGTGGCACCATGATTGGCGATTTATCACCGCGCGGCGCAAGTTTACCTGCATACCACATCATCATTAAAAGTGGTGTTTTGGGTGCAACCGTAAATACAATATGTTCCGACGTCCGGCGTGTGAGGTTATTTAGCACATTCGCCAGATCTCGCTGCGAATAATAAATCAGGCTATCCATCGCGATTACATAGTCAAAGCTGCCCAGTGCTGTGTTGTTCATATCTCCTGCAACAAATTCAATTTGATTGTGCAGCGATGATGAGATCCGCCGTTGAGCGATTTCAATCAATGACGGACTGATATCGATTGCTGTGACTTGGGCGCCCCGCTCGGCGAGCGCTTGGCTCACTTGACCAACACCGCATCCTGCATCCAGAACCCTTGCGCCGTACAAATCATTTGGAAGCTGTGACAACAATTTCGCGCGCATCTGGTCACGACCAGCACGAACCGTTTGACGAATACGCGAAACAGGAGCGTCAGAGGTTAGTCGCTCCCAAGTTTTTGTCGCGGTTTTGTCAAAATATGTCTCTACGCGTGAAAGTGTTTGATTATAGCTCATCAATCAAACCCCAATAATTCAAAGATATCACGGTCCTCTAACGGTGCTGGAGCCAAAGGCTCGGTTCCATTCCAAAGAGTTTCCGCCAATTTGATGTATTCGGCCTGAACGATGGCGACATCATCGTCCATGTCCATTTCAAAGAGAGTTTTCTTTTTCAAACGCGAGCGGCGGATAACATCCACGTCAGGCATGTGGGCGATACGGTTAAACCCAACTGCGTCACAGTAACGATCAACTTCATTCGTTTCTTTTGATCTGTTCGCTACACAGCCTGCCAAACGTACCTTGTAATTGTTCGATTTCGCCTGAACCGCTGCAATAATTCGGTTCATCGCATAGATGCTGTCAAAGTCATTCGCTGTGACAATCAAGGCACGGTCCGCGTGTTGCAGTGGAGCTGCAAAGCCACCACAAACCACATCACCAAGCACATCAAAAATAACGACATCAGTATCATCCAGCAGATGGTGCTGCTTTAACAGCTTAACTGTTTGTCCAACGACGTACCCACCACATCCTGTACCTGCGGGTGGCCCGCCTGCTTCTACACATTTGACACCGTTGAAGCCTTCAAAAACAAAGTCTTCTGGACGCAACTCTTCTGCGTGGAAATCGACCTCTTTCAAAATATCGATCACCGTTGGCACCAATGAGCCCGTCAATGTAAAGGTACTGTCGTGTTTAGGATCACACCCAATTTGAAGCACGCGCTTGCCTAGTTTGGAAAAGGCAGCTGACAAATTGGAACTTGTCGTTGATTTTCCGATGCCTCCTTTACCGTAGACAGAAAAGACCTTAGCCCCTTCTATTTTCATATCAGGATCTTGGTGAACTTGGACTGAACCCTCACCATCCAAACCGCTTAGGCGCGGGATTGTTTTATCTAGTGGTGCCATGGCTTATGCCCCTTTTTGTGTGGGTTACGAGTGATCATTGTGCGGCAATCCCTTCCATACGATCTTCAAGCGCATCTGCTGCATTTTGCAGGGCTGCGATTGTTTCGGGATCAGGTGTCCAATATTGGCGGTCAGTCGCCTCTAACAGGCGATTTGCCATCCGCGAACTCGCGGTTGGATTGAGTGCTGCCAAACGTTCGCGCATTTCATCATCCAAAACGAATGTTTCACTAATGCGTTGATAGACCCATGGATCAACTTGCCCGGTCGTCGCAGACCAGCCCAAAGTATTTGAGACATGCGCCTCTAGTTGGCGCACGCCTTCTGCACCATGATCTAACAATGCTTCATAGAATTTTGGGTTTAGGGATCGTGAACGCGTTTCAAGCGCGACTTGATCAGCTAGGGTGCGAACTTTGCCCATCCCTTTTGTGTGATCAGAGATGTAGACTGCAACTTCACCTTCGTCACGCGCGCGATTGACAGCACGCGTAATGCCTCCCAACGTATCAAAGTAATGGTCAACTGTGGTGATCCCAAGTTCAACACTCTCTAAATTTTGATAGGCCAATTCAACTTTGGACAACATATCCTTTAACAATTTCTGGTTCTGAACTGGTTTACCATTACGGCCGTAAGCAAAGCTTTTGCGTGCCTCGTAGGCGTCAGCCAGTTCGTCTTCTGATTCAAAAACAGAGCTATCAACCAGTTGGTTCACGTTAGAACCATATGCACCCTCTGCGTTAGAGAATATCCGAAGCGCCGCAGTTTCAATATCCTCGCCTGTTCTTTCAATATGCGCCAAAACATTGGCACGCACAAAATTCTGCGCCGGATCTTCCTCGGCAATTGCCGCCTTGTAGGCAGCTTCTGCTAACATCCGCGTTTGAAGAGGAAGTAAGTCCCTAAAAATCCCAGACAGTGTCATGATTACATCAATGCGTGGACGCCCTAAGTCAGCGATTGGGATAAGGTCCGCACCCGACAAACGCCCAAAACTGTCAAAACGGGGCTTTGCTCCCATCAGCGCAAGGGCCTGAGCGATTTGTGCACCATCAGATTTGATATTGTCTGATCCCCACAAAACGAGGGCGACAGTCTTGGGTAAACAGCTATGCTTGTCCAATAACATCTGCGCCTGATAAGCACCCTGACGACACGCAAATGCGGTTGGCATGCGGAACGGATCAAAC
>JBMTQO010000049.1:0-13507 GCA_049446275.1 Paracoccaceae bacterium
AAAGATCGCGCCAAAAAAGGATAAAGTGAATCGAACCAAGTGCCCCTCACGTTTTCGCGTGGTTATAAGGGGGACACGGACATTCGTCAAAACTCTTTCCATCCACGTGCATTTTACTGCCGCCTCAGGGGGGCAAGGGCCGCATCAGATAGATACCAATCCAAGATCCCTGCCACCAGCGCGCGCGAAAACCGCGTGCGCCATTCTGGGGATTTAAGATTTTCAAGATCTTGACTTGACGACATAAATCCCGCCTCTACCAGAATTGATGGGATGTCAGGCGCCTTAAGTACGGAAAAATTCGCGTGCCGAATGGGACGCGAATTCACGCGGCCAAATTCCATCAACACCGCATCCACAACTGCACCTGCCAGTTCCTTGGACTGTGGGATTGTTTCTAGCCGCGCCAGATCAATCAGAATTCCAGACACTTCATCATCTGCTCCGCGAAGGTCCACACCGAATAGGATTTCGCCCCGATCATGCCGCAGGGCAAGCTTGGCCGTTGCCTCATCCGAAGCGGTTTCAGACAGGGTGTAGACGGTTGTGCCGAAAGCCTGACCATCTGTAACGATATCCGCATGAAGCGATAAAAACACATCAGCAGAAAGCGCATGTGCCGCGCTAACGCGATCCTCCAGGCTGACAAAAACATCCTCATCTCGTGTCAGGTGTACTTGCACCCCATCGCTTTTGCGCAGGATATCACGAATTTCGCGCGCAAGGGAGAGCATCAAATCGGCCTCTTGCGCATCGCCTACAACTGCGCCTGGGTCAATACCACCATGCCCAGGGTCCAACACGATAACGAACTGATCTGCGTTTGATGTATTACCCGTCGTGGTTACAACAGTTTGTTTAGCAACCATTTTTTTCGCATCGGCAGCAAAGCGATCGTCATTCGTTTTGGTCAATCGAATGATCAATTCTGCCTGCGCTGTTTCGGGCGCCACTGTGACACCCGCGCGCTCGACCAACATTGGGCGCGCCAGATCAAAAACCATGCGCGACCAGCCCGATTTCAATGCCCCTGCGCGCACTCCCGTGATCGATTGACTGCGCGAAAACATCGCTTCCTCAAACCCAGCAAAGATAACAGAGTTAAATTCCACAATCAGGCGTTTGGGGGCGTCCAATGTATAGATGCGAAACGGCACACCCTGCGTATGCTGAATTCGAATTTCAGTACCTGAAAACACTACATCACGGGCGTAGGATCCATTTGGAATAAAGCGCGACAACACGGAATACTCTTCTTGGGCTAGACCCATTTGGGACCAGATTATCAGGGCTATAAAGAACCTAAAGATCACGAAATAAACCCATGTTTTCGCATGAATTTTTCCAATCTATTCAAACCTTCCTCAATATCCGCGGTACTGCGGGCATAGGATAAACGCAAGGTTCCCATCCCGCGCGCAGGATCAAAATCCAATCCCGGCGTTAGAGCCACTCCCGCTTCTTCCAAAATCTGCTTGGAAAAGGCGAGGCTGTCATCAGTATAGTCCGACACATCCACATAAACATAAAAGGCCCCATCAGGGGGGGCAAATTTGTAGAACCCCACTTTAGGCAAGCCCGCTATCATCAACGCGCGGTTTTTGCTGTAAACTTTTAAGTTTTCCTGCAACTCATCATGCGCATCCATCGCGGCCAATGCGGCCAACTGACTGACGTGGGGAGAGCAGATGAACATGTTTTGCGCCAACCGCTCGACCTGACGAATGTGATCCTCGGGAACAACCATCCAACCAACGCGCCAGCCTGTCATTGAAAAGTATTTGGAAAATGAGTTGATCACATAACAGTCATCCGTAATCTCCAATGCACTGACGGCCTTGGCCTGGTATTCGATACCATGATAAATTTCGTCACTTATAAAGGCTCCGCCTGCATCTTTGGTCGCGTGGATCAGTGAGGATAGCGCCGCATGATTAAGCATGGTTCCCGTTGGATTTGCGGGGGACGCCACCAATACCCCTGCCAAATCCTGCCCTACCAATTCCTCCGCAACGGGTTGCAGGCGATTTTCGGGCTGGGTTTCGATATCTACTGGCAGCAAATCCAATGCCCGCAAAATTTGGCGATAACTGGGATATCCAGGTGCGCCAATTCCAACACGTGCGCCAGCATCAAACAGCGATGTGAACGAAAGGATAAACGCACCCGACGATCCGGGAGTTATAACAACACGGGCAGGATTCAGATCCAGATCATACCACTCCGCATAGAGCCCAGCGATTTTTTGCCGAAGCGCTGGCAGACCCAATGCCACCGTATAACCCATCGCATCGCTATCCATTCTATCCTTCAGATATTGCAAGGCTTTTTTCGGCGCGGCAGTACTGGGCTGCCCAACCTCCATGTGGATAATGTGACGCCCCTCTCCCTCGGCTTGGCGCGCGGCTTCCATGACATCCATCACAATAAACGGAGCAACCGCTCCACGGGTTGAGTTTTTCATCACATCATTCCACAGTTGCCTTCAGCTAGAAGTTTTCACAATCTCACTTGCAAAGGTCAATGGCTATTCCAAATCTCATGCTTTCTATGCGCGTTGCTGCCCTTTTTTCGCTAATCACCTGTGCACAGCTTGCGCAATCCGCAGGTCTGTTGCGTGATTCTGATATCGAAGCAGGCCTCTCGCGCATTGCTGCGCCCGTTTTGATTGCCGCAGGACTATCGCCCGTTTCGACCAAGGTTTTGGTAGTGGATGATGACCGCCTGAATGCCTTTGTGATTGATCGCCATCACATCTTTTTACATTCTGGCCTGATTTTGCGATCTACAACGCCGGAAATGTTGCAATCCGTGATCGCGCATGAGGCCGCTCATATTGCAAACGGCCATATCGCGCGGCGGCGTCAGGCCCTGCTACTTAGCAGAAATACCGCCAATTTCGGAATGGCCCTGGCCGTTGCAGTTGGAGCCGCCAGTGATTTGGGTGAAGCTGCAACTGGGATCGCATTGGGTGTGCGTGGCAGCGCGACGCGTAAATTCCTGTCGCACAGCCGCGCCGAAGAAAGCTCGGCAGATCAATCTGCCCTTGGGTATATGGTGCGTTCGGGGATAAATCCTATGGGGATGGTAGAGACATTAGATATCTTTGTTGGGCAAGAAAACTTGGTCGCTGGGCGGCAGGATCCATATGTGCGTTCCCACCCGCTCACCCGCGATCGCATGCGCAGCGTCGCAACCATGGCCATGGCGCATGATGATTTGTCCAGCGATCCCAACATGGTCTATTGGCACGCCCGCGTGATCGGCAAACTCTCGGCGTTTCAACGCGCGCCTTCCTGGACGTTAGGACGGATCAATGATAGTCTCTCGGAAGACATCAAACATATGCGCACTGCGATCGCACAAGGACGCGAGGGCAAACTAACATCGGCCATTAAATCGATTGATCGCGCCCTCGCCCTGCGCCCTGCTGATCCATTTTATCAGGATCTAAAGGCCGAACTGTATATGCGAAACCGCGCCTTTTCTAAAAGTGCGCGCTCCTATAAAAAAGCACATCATTTAAGGCCCAAGGATGCAATCATCCTTGCAGGATATGGTCGCGCACTTCTAGCGGAAGGAAAATTTTCACGGGCTTTGGATATTTTGGAACAGGCGCGCGTCCGTGATTTCCGCAACAGCGCGCTGTTGCGTGATTTGGGGGTTGCCTATTCCAAACTCGGCAAACATGCCATGGCGTCACTTGTCTCTGCAGAACGTTATTCGTTGCAGGGCCGCATTAAGGATGCCAAAATGCACGCAAATCGCGCTGCCGCTGGATTACCCCTGGGGTCTCCCGCCTGGCAACGCGCTCAAGATATTATAGATATTCGGTAAGTAAACGCACAAAGGATTGATCATAATGCTTCGCAAAACATTTTTTGCAGCTCTCATTGGACTGGCACTGCCCACACATGCTTTTGAGCTAAACAACATGAGCGCAGACGAAAAAGAGGCATTTGGCAAAGCCGTGCGAGAATACCTATTGGAAAACCCAGAAACAATTTTCGAAGCTGTTGAGGTATTTCGTCAGCGCGAGGCAGAAGCAGAGGCCACAGCCGACTTGAACCTTGTTGCTACAAATGCAGATGCGATTTTCAGTGATGGCTTTTCCTATGTCGGTGGCAATCTCGAGGGCGATATAACCATTGTGGAATTCATGGATTACCGCTGCGGATATTGCAAACGCGTGCATGCCGCGGTGGAAGAGTTGATCAGGGCTGATGGCAACATCCGCTTTATCGTCAAAGAATTCCCTGTCCTTGGCGAAGCATCAGAAATGGCATCGGCGTTCGCTGTGGCAGTGAAACAATTGCATGGGGATGCAGCCTATAAGGCGACGTATGACACATTGCTGACCTTTAATGGTGACATCAACGAAAAAACCCTGCGCCGATTGGCAACCATTTTGGGCCATGATGATCAGGCGATTTTGAACCAAATGAACCAAGAAAGCGTGATGAAAGAGATCACAGAAACACGCCGATTGGCTGCACGTCTGCAAATTAACGGCACCCCAACATTTGTATTTGACGACGAGTTGGTTCGTGGTGCAGTGGACCTAAAAACAATGACATCGTTGGTCGCCGCGAAGCGTCAGGATTAACAGGGATAAAAAACATAAATCATGATGGCAATGCGTTACAGTCAGGCTGCGCTTATTATTGCGGTTGGGTATTTCACATATCAGTTCACCACACATGATTACAGCGCGTGGGGCATTCAATTCCGTTTTCTCACCATCTGGGGCCTAACCGCAGCGATGGTGGCACATTACTTGCTGTTTGCGGCGCGGCGCAATGGACGATCCGCTATGTATCCAGCATTCATTTCGGCCACGGCCGTTTTGAACATCATGGTGGTATTTTTGTATTGGCGCCTATACTTCATCGATCCTGCGTTGGTGAATGGGGACAATACGCCAGCGTGGTTTCAGGAATATTACCTACACCTGATCGGTCCTGTGGTTATCCTGATCGAGGCGTTGTTTATTTCTCGCGCCTTTGATCAAGTGGTGCGGGGCATTGGCGTCACAGTGGCATTTTGCGTGGCCTTTGTGGTCTGGACAGAAGGGTTTGTGGGTCCGTTTAACGACACACCCGTGGGCAGTGTGACATCGGGCCTAACCTATCCGTTCCTCAACAATATGGACGTTAGCGGTCGGATGAATTTTTATGCAACAACAATTGTCACGGCTTTGGTGTTTTACCTGATGTTCTGGGCCGTTTCATGGGGTATGCGCAAAATGCGTGGATGACATGTGACTCTGCAGTGACTTGCTTATCCTGTGAACCAAGTTCGGGAAGTCCTATGGAATGGCAATCCGTTGAATGGCGTTTCACAAGACATAGGCAAAGCGAACGTTGAGTTCTCAAATTTTTCATAAGGCTTAACTGGCTTTGTTCACCCCGATCGTATGCGGTCGAAGCGTAGCGAAGACTAATCGCACGTGTTCTAGCCAACGCCCGTCTCGTCAAACAATAGGTTTGCCTACGGCAAAACGTAGCAGAAGCTCCATTTCATTCAGCCCGATTAACCACCCATGGGCGCGTGTTTTACCTTGTTTAAATCACAAACAACACACCAAACGTGGTATCGCACCCAAGAAATTTGGTTGGTCTTATTCATGTTTGAGCGGCCAGAAACGCCATGACGGTTTCTGCCGTCTCTTGGGGATATTCGTCGGGGAAAAAATGCCCGCCGCGCATGCCGTGGGCTGTGATGTTTGAAAAACGATCTTCCCATGTGGCAGGCACGTCAAAGGAGCGCTCCATAATCCCGTCACGTCCCCACATCACGCAGGCGGGCATGCTCAAGCGGCGGTGCAAATCCAATGCATCCAATTCAAAATCATGGGTTAAGGCCGCACGATAATCATTGCACATGCCGCGAATACAATCGGGATCACGCCATGCGTTTCCGTAGGCCTGCATCTGTGCGCAATCAAACTGATCCTCATTCGCAGCGCCCCACCCCATCAAACAGGATTTATAGTAGGTCATTGGATCGGCACCGATCATCACCTCTGGCAGTGGCGCGGGTTGGGCAAGAAAAAACCAATGGTAATAGGCACGCGCCACATCCGCGGTCAAATCATTCAAGAGTAAATGCGTTGGGACAATATCCATAACAGTGATGCTTTTGATCCGCTCTGGTACATCCAGCGCCATGCGATGGGCGGTCCGTCCACCCCGATCGTGTCCCACAACATGAAACCGATCAATCCCAAGATGATCCATCAAGGCAATCGGATCAGAGGCCATTTCGCGAAACGAATAGTCGGCCACATCGGCAGGTTTATGCGTGTTTCCATAGCCCCTTAAATCAGGACAAACAACGCGATACCCCTTCGCCAGTATCGGCGCAATATAGCCCCACATTGCGTGTGTTTGCGGAAATCCATGCATTAACAAAACGGTATCCCCCGCCCCGCCCATGCGATAATGGATGCGCCCAGTGCGCAAATCCACATCCTGTTCTTCAAATCCGTTGAACATTTTCCACCTACCCTTTTTCAATTTTCACGCACTATCACGTCAATGTTAGGCCCAAATCAACTTATTTCTAAAAGTAACCTTTAAGTTACATTATCGCTCCCATTATATAAAACCCATAGGTTACTCAATCACGGAATTTTATTATGCCTACTTCAGACTCACTTTCTACATTTCATCTTATTATGTTTGCGATTACGGGATTGACGCGCCTTGCCTATGTGCTGAAGACTATTGCGTGGTTGCGCCCTGATCCCTTTCCGTTTTGGATCCCTGGAATCCTTGACCGTATCATTGCGGCACCGATCTTTGCCTTGGCCGCAGCTGCGGGGCACAAAAGTGCGAAACAGGCCTTTGATGAAGGTCACATCATGGACAAACGCCGAGGCGAAGTACATGCCTTTTGGATCGCATTGATGTTGAACGCGATCTTTGGGGTATTCATGGCCACAGGCGCGGTTGCCCTGCCCACGGCATTTGTGCGATGGGCACCGTCACGGGGGCGGATTATCTATTGCTGTTCAACTATTATGATGCAATAGGCCGCTTATGAAACTGATCGTTCACGTCACCGAAATTAGAAAAGCCAAAGGCCTGACCCAAGCGGATCTGGCCAAATTGGCAAATGTGTCGCGTAAAACTATCAATACAATCGAAAAAAGCGTCTTTGTCCCGTCGACCTCTTTGGCACTGACCTTGGCCAAGGTTTTGGACGTATCGGTGCATGATTTATTTGAATTGCCTTATACAGACCGTCATTAACCCTCAGTTTATCCAAAGTTAGGCAGTCGCGGACCGACCGCTTCGCGTGTGGTTGGCTCAGACAGCTCTAGCCTGCTATTTTGTCCAATATGCGGGCCCAGCTACGGATGCCTTTGTGGAAACTTTCCATGTCGTATTTTTCGTTTGGGCTGTGCAATTGGTCGTCATCTTTGCCAAATCCAATCAACAGCGGGTCACGTCTCGTGATCTCTTGGAAATATCCCGCAATTGGGATGGACCCACCACAGCCTATAAAGGCGGCGGGAATGTCCCATTCTTCGGTTAGTGCCAAACGCGCTGCTTCGAATTCGGGGGCGTCGATTGCCATATGCGATGCAGGTCCAGTCCCGTGTTCCAAAAATTCAACCTGACAATCGTCAGGCACCATGGAACGCGCCATGGCGCGAAAATTTTCACGGATTTTTAAGGGATCTTGTTCCCCGACCAAACGGAAAGACACCTTGGCCGAGGCATAACTTGGCAGAACGGTTTTAAACCCTTCGCCTGTATACCCACTGGTCATGCCATTGATTTCGCAAGTGGGGCGCGACCAGATCATTTCAAGCGCGCTGCGCCCCACCTCACCCGCGGGATCGGCCAAACCCACATCCCCCAAGAAAGCAGCATGATCAAAATTCAGATCGCGCCACTGATCAGCAACCGCATCGGACAATTCATGCACACCATCATAGAAATTTGGCACCATGATCCGCCCCTGATCATCATGTAGACTGGCCAAAATTTTTGACAAAACCCGCGCGGGGTTCATCGCCACACCGCCATACATGCCCGAATGCAAATCCTTGTTCGGGCCCGTGATCTTAACCTCTTCCCCCAAAAGACCGCGCAGCATGGTCACGATTGCGGGTGTTTTACCTTCAAATAACCCCGTGTCGCAGATTAGCACGATGTCGGATGTTAGCTCTGCTGCGTTTTCCTTCATAAATGGGATCAAACTGGGCGATCCGCTTTCCTCTTCGCCTTCAAAGAAAAAGGTGATTTTACAAGGCAATGTGCCATGCACCTCTTTCCACGCGCGGCAGGCCTCGACAAAGGTCATCAATTGCCCCTTATCGTCGGACGACCCGCGCCCACGGATTACAGGACCTTTTGGCGTTTGTTCAACAGCAGGATCAAACGGATCGCGATGCCACAGTTCAATGGGGTCAACAGGCTGAACATCATAGTGCCCGTAAAACAGAATATGTGGCCCTGTACCATCTACATGCCCAACGACCATGGGGTGGCCCGGCGTTTGACGTTTCGTTGCAACGGCTCCCAACGATTCGATATCACGCACCAACCAATCGGCCGCCTTTTGACAGTCCTCTGCATATGCCGGATCGGTTGAAATGGAGCATATCCGCAACAGCTCAAGCAAGCGATCCGTGGATTTTTCTATATCTGCGTCAATACGCGCCAACACCGAACCTAGCGACATCCGAATCTCCTGCTATGTATCTACGAAATAAGGCTAGCATCGGTTGGCAATCCAACCAACGCGAATTATCATTTTGCTACGTTAGCTACAAAAAAACCTTTGACCCATAATAAAATATGAATATGTTATGGCGAGCCGATGAATTAGGACGATCAAATGGACTATACCGCGCACCTTGACGGAGCCCTCTCCCGCCTTCACGAAGAAGGTCGCTATCGCACTTTTATCGATATCGAACGCGAAAAGGGGAATTTCCCGCAAGCGATGTGGAGTTGCCCTGATGGTAGCAAAAAGCCTATCGTTGTGTGGTGTGGCAATGACTATCTGGGAATGGGCCAGCATCCCGTAGTTCTAAATGCAATGCATGAGGCCGTTGACGCCACTGGCGCAGGTTCTGGCGGTACACGCAATATTTCCGGTACGACTGTTTATCACAAACGCCTAGAAGCCGAATTGGCCGATCTTCACGGCAAAGAATCGGCGTTGTTGTTCACCTCTGCCTATATTGCAAATGACGCAACACTCTCGACTTTGCCAAAATTGTTCCCCGGGTTGATCATTTATTCGGATGAATTGAACCACGCCTCGATGATCGAGGGTGTGCGCCGCAATGGTGGGGGTAAGCGTGTATTCCGCCATAATGATGTTGCGCATCTGCGTGAATTATTGGCAGCCGATGATGCCAAGGCGCCAAAATTGATCGCATTCGAATCTGTCTATTCAATGGATGGGGATTTCGGCCCGATTGAGGCGATTTGTGATTTGGCTGACGAATTCAACGCCCTTACCTATGTTGATGAGGTGCATGCAGTCGGCATGTATGGCCCGCGTGGTGGCGGGGTGACAGAACGTGATAACCTGGCGCATCGCATTGATATCATCAACGGAACATTGGCCAAGGCTTATGGCGTGATGGGTGGGTATATCGCAGCCAGCGAAAAAATGTGTGACGCAGTACGCTCTTATGCACCTGGGTTCATTTTCACCACGTCACTGCCCCCCGCAGTAGCGGCGGGTGCTGCGGCATCTGTTGCGCATTTGAAAACCGATCAAACGCTACGCGATCAACACACGCTTCAGGCGAAAATTCTAAAAATCCGCCTCAAAGGTATGGGGCTGCCGATCATTGATCATGGCAGCCATATTGTGCCCGTTATTGTGGGCAATCCTGTGCACACGAAAAAGCTGTCTGACATGCTTTTGAGTGAGCACAACATTTACGTCCAACCGATCAATTTCCCAACTGTTCCGCGTGGCACAGAACGCCTTCGTTTCACACCGTCGCCTGTGCACGGACCCAAAGAAATTGATGACCTTGTCAAGGCTATGGACGCGCTGTGGTCCCACTGTGCGCTGAATCGTGCCGCAATTAGTGCATAACCCTAGCAATAGTGCACATCGAGTAACTTTGTGATATTGCATGAATAATATAAATACCATTGATTCGATGGGATCGCACTCGGGGACGCAACGCTAGGGGCGTAGTAAGATGGCAGGGACAGATCTGACCTCGGATGGTTGGAACGAAAGGCGCAGATTAAAAGGATTTGACGAATATGAAGTTCGTCTGGGTGATTTGCTGCGTGGTGAACGCGCGACCCTTGGCAAATCCCTGATGGATGTTCAACGCGAATTGCGGATCGATGCGAAGCATATTTCGGCAATTGAAGACTGTAATTGTGGCGCTTTTGAAGCGCCCAGTTTTGTAGCTGGTTATGTACGGTCCTATGCACGCTATCTAAAACTGGACGAGGAACAAGTCTATCGCCAGTTCTGCGACGAAAGTGGGTTCGCCCCCTCGCACGGATTGGCGGACGGGGCCTCGACCCTTCGCACTAGTAAAGCCATCCCGGTTGCTGGTCCGATGATCAGTGAAATGGATGATGCGATCTTTTCCAAATCCCCTTCTGCGATTGCCCCGAACAAGAAGCCTTGGACAGACCAGTTTGAAACCGCTGCAGTTGGTTCAATCGCCGTTTTGACCCTATTGTTGGTAGGCCTAGGGTATGGCGCTTGGTCTGTATTCCAAGAAATCCAACAGGTACAGGTCGTTCCATCCGAAAATACGCCTATCGTTCTGTCAGATTTCAACGGTGCAACCGAGGGTGCCGAAACCACTAATATCGTTGGCCTCTCCCCTGATCAGCGCATTGATAAATTGGAACGCTTGTATCGCCCCCCTGCCCTTGATACCCCGATCCTAGTGGCGCGTGATGCGCCGATCTCAACCCTTGATCCTAACCGATTTGCCAATTTCCCCGAACCCATCGCAGAACAGGCATCACCCACATTTGCGGGATTGGATGCAATTATCGCAGATGTTGTGGAAGAGGTAGATATGGACGAAGTTGCAAGTGTCGCACCAAAAGTGGTCGAAGATTTGCCGCCCACGATCGCGATTGTTGCAATACGCGAAGCATGGGTTCAGGTTACGTCATCGACCGGTGCCGTGATTTTGGCCAAAATCATGCAACCGGGTGAAGAATTCACGCTGCCCCAGACAGAGTCCGCACCAAGCATGCGTGCGGGCATGTCAGGATCCGTCTACTTTAGCGTAAACCGCGAACTCTATGGCCCAGCAGGATCAGGCAGCAATGTTGTCAAAAACGTTGAATTGTCAGTGGCCAGCCTGTCAGAAACATATTCACCTGCCATCATTGACAATGACGGTGAGTTGCGCACATTGATTGCACAAGCCAACTTTGAAAGCTTTGATCTGCCATTAGAACAATAGATGTTTGATTGCGCGAGCACTTTCTGTCAATTATAAGTTACATAACAGCAAACACGAGGTTGCTATGTCGCTGAACCATGTGCGTCCTTGGCGCAATATCTATCGCCGTAAATCTCGCCAAATTCATGTGGGCAATGTTCCAATTGGCGGGGATGCCCCGATTGCCGTGCAGACAATGACGAACACATTGACCACCGATGTCGCCGCCACAATCGCACAGGTCCAAGCTGCCGCTGAAGCCGGCGCAGACATTGTGCGCGTTTCTGTGCCAGACCAGGACAGCTCCAAGGCGCTGAAACAAATCGTAAAAGAAGGCCCCGTTCCTATCGTTGCGGATATTCATTTCCATTACAAACGTGGGATTGAGGCGGCAGAAGCAGGTGCCGCCTGTTTACGTATCAACCCCGGCAACATCGGATCAGAGGAGCGCGTACGTGAGGTGATCAAAGCTGCCCGGGACAACAACTGTTCCATGCGCATTGGCGTGAATGCGGGATCCTTGGAAAAACACCTATTGGAAAAATATGGTGAACCGTGCCCTGATGCGATGGTCGAAAGCGGTTTGGATCATATCAAAATCCTGCAGGACAATGATTTTCACGAATTCAAAATCAGTGTGAAGGCCTCTGACGTTTTCCTTTCGGCAGCAGCCTATCAGGCATTGGCAGAAGCAACCGACGCGCCCCTACACCTTGGGATCACCGAAGCGGGTGGTTTGATGAGCGGAACAATCAAATCCGCCATTGGTTTGGGCAATCTGCTATGGATGGGTATCGGCGACACGATCCGCGTGTCGCTATCGGCCGATCCTGTGGAAGAGGTTAAGGTGGGCTATGACATCCTGAAATCACTTGGCCTACGTCACCGAGGCGTCAACATCATCTCGTGTCCCTCTTGCGCGCGTCAGGGTTTCAACGTGATCAAAACCGTCGAAACTCTGGAACAGCGCCTAGAGCATGTCAAAACCCCCATGAGCCTCTCAATCATCGGCTGTGTGGTGAATGGTCCAGGCGAGGCGTTAATGACCGATGTTGGCTTTACAGGCGGCGGCAGCGGCCATGGCATGGTTTATTGGGCCGGCAAGCAAGACCACAAAATCAGCAATGACGATATGGTCGATCACATAGTAGAGCTGGTCGAAAAACGCGCCGCCGAGATTGAGGCGGAAACAGAGGCCGCGGAGTGAGCGCGTCTGACAGTTTTGTTAAAGGCAAACAGAAGGTTTGATGGAACAGGCGTGGACTGAACCAAACGTGATTAGTGTGCGCATCGGCTCAGACCGCGTATAATCGAGGTGAAAAAAGTCCTGCCACGTTTAGACGGAAGCCATCATTGGATGTTAAAAGTTTATCCAGCATCTCTGCCTAAGGATACCCAGATCTTTAGCATCACCAAAACCCATGGCGTGCCATGCATAAACAAATCAAACCAATCAATCGCCCGTATCAGATTACCTTCCACCAACATGCGCAGTTTTTCCCAAACATGCGGTTCTGGGAACAGAGGGAGCAACCCAATAGTTGCACATGAAACAATCAGGATTGGCCAATTCATCTTTGATACAAGTGATAGCATAGTTTTCCCTTGCGCTTGTTATAAGGCATAAAGCAAAGTGCAGCAGAGCTAAACACGATGGGCAAAAGAGTTTAAAGTGGGTGTTTTATCGCAGCAATGGAAACGCTTTTGCGATCGTGTGGTTTGGTCGCTGGATGGGTGGCGCAATGTTTGGCAAACCGAACCCAGCCTGAAACAATGGATTTTTGCGAATTGTATTTCGACCCCTTTGGCGCTCTATCTTCCTCTTTCTGCCGCGGAAACGGCGATCATTACTATGGGCGGTATTATGGTATTAGCTGCCGAATGTGTAAACACGGCGATCGAACGGGTCGTGGACGATATCGGTATGGAACGCCGCGATCTAGCAAAACAGGCCAAGGATGCAGGCAGCGCGGCAGTGGCCGTCACAGCGATATCCGTAGGTGCGGCCTGGGTCACAATATTGTGCATGAATTTTTTGTGAAAGTGGCGCGGTTGACGGGGCTCGAACCCGCGACCCCCGGCGTGACAGGCCGGTAC
>JBMTQO010000050.1:0-13453 GCA_049446275.1 Paracoccaceae bacterium
ATGCAATTGTGATCAATACCAGCGGGTGCGGCACAACTGTCAAGGATTATGGGCATATGTTCCGCGACACGCCACTTGCTGAAAAGGCCGCCAAAGTGTCCGCAATTGCCAAGGACATCTCGGAAGTATTGGTGGATTTAGATATACCTGAACAGGCGCATGCCGATCTGCGCGTGGCCTATCACGCCGCCTGTTCATTACAGCACGGGCAAAAGATCAAGGATCATCCAAAAACACTTTTGCGCAAAATGGGATTTGAGGTTGTTGAGCCTGCTGATGCGCATTTGTGTTGTGGATCAGCGGGTACATACAACCTGATGCAGCCTGAAATTTCGGGGCAATTGAAAACGAACAAGCTGCGCCGTTTGATGGCCAAATCGCCCGATATTATCGCCGCGGGCAATATTGGATGCATGATGCAACTGGGATCAGATGCCGAGGTTCCTGTCTTGCATACAGTCGAATTGATAGATTGGGCAACTGGGGGGCCAAAACCTACAGCGTTAAACGCGGGGGCAAAATCCCAAAAGCCTGAAATTCCTATCCTTAGATAGTTGACCTTGGTCACATTCTTGCCTCAACTCTGTTCTAAGTCTACGGGCTTCATCAGGAGTGATCGGTGTGCAATTCATAGTAAGTGGTATTTTTTGGCTTCTGAGTAGCTTTGCCGTCGCTGCAGAGAGCGATTTGGATTTGTTGAACTCCATGGATCAGGGGCGCAAATGGAGTGCAGTCGGGCGTCTATCTTTGGATAATGGCACTGGGTTTTGCACGGCGACATTAATTGCGGATGATATCGTATTAACAGCAGGTCATTGTGTTTTCGATAAAACAACGGGGGTAGTGTCAGACCTGTCATCGTTTGAATTTCAGGCAAGTTGGCGCAATGGTCGCGCGGAAAGTTATCGTGGCATTCGTGAAATTGCCGTTCATTCACAATATCAGTTTGCACAAGAAGCAAGCATTGAACGCATTCAATTTGATGTCGCACTTTTGCGTTTGGAAACACCTATTCGCAATCCAAATGTGACGCCAATGACTTTGGCTGAACTGCCCAAAATTGGCAGCGATATTGGTGTTGTGTCGTACGCCAAAGGTCGAATGGACGCACTATCGGTACAAAGCCGTTGCCTTGCAGCAGCACAACAACACAATGTTCTGGTCATGACCTGTGACGTGGATTATGGCTCGTCTGGTTCTCCAGTATTTGCAACCACGCAGAATGGCACTGGCATCGTGTCAGTTGTTTCGGTGATGGCGAGTATGGACGGCCGTCCTGTTTCGCTTGGTGCATCTGTAAATCCCGTTGTTTCAGATTTGATTGCGAAACTAACCCCGACTGATGAACTGCGCTCTGATACGGGTAGGCGCTTAAATACAGGCGCAAAGTTTCAGCGCTCTAACCCTTGAAACCCTTTGGGGCCTTTCCCACGTATGTGATGTAGGCGCCACCGAGTGGGCCTGTTGTTTATAATTCCTGCGCCAGTTGGGCAGGGTAAAGAAATGGTTTCGCTCAAAGGAGGACACCCATGCGACATTTTGATTTTTCACCCCTATATCGTGCAACCGTTGGTTTTGATCAGATCGCCGAAATGATGGACCGCGTTTTAGCCAGTGATAATACGGGATCCAGTTATCCACCCTATAACATCGAAAAAACGGCTGACGACTCTTATCGCATTTCCGTGGCTGTTGCGGGATTTTCCGAAACAGATCTAAACGTCGAAGTGAAAGAAAACTCTTTGATTGTTTCCGCGCAAAAACCAGAGGCCAATGATGCCGCGACCTACCTGCATCGGGGCATCGCCACGCGGGCGTTTGAACGACGATTCCAATTGGCGGATCATGTGCGTGTGCATGGGGCAACTTATGCTAATGGTATGCTACACGTCGATTTGGTCCGCGAAATACCAGAGGCCTATAAACCGCGCCGGATTGAAATAACCTCAGCAGTCGCACCAGAAATTGTGGATGCAAAAGTAAACTAATCTTTACTGATCGGTCGCCTTTATCGCGGCGACCATTGGTCCGACTGACCAACCAACGCCCGAACGCCCTAGTTCGGGCGCATATAATTTTGAAACATTCCCATCAAAATATAGTGCGTTTTGAACGCCCAATACCTCTTGGAAAAATGACGTGAACTCGTGAAAATTGATCCGTTGGTTTGAAATTACAAAATGTGCGGTTTGACCATCTGATGATACACCCACACCGTTTCGTATGTATTTTGACGCGCTTCCCTTCAGGATGCGCGGGTGAAAGTTGTTTTCGTGAAGCAACAGCGGACCAGATTGGGTCGCATAAACACAGTTTGGTTTTTGGACGATGTAGTCTCGCGTTTCATATATGTGATAGTTCATATCCGTGATGCAGAAAATACCGTTTGGCAGCATGCCGAAATTCCCAGGTCCCGCTTTTGAAACGACGCGCATCTCTTCTATGTTATTTTCGATGTAATGTCCGACTGGGCGCAGATCCGGATGAAACATTCCTGCATTGATGGCAAAGAGAACTTCTTTGCCTTTGTCGGACAAATCTTCAACCAAATTCATGAATTGCCCATAGGGCTGACCGTTGTCATCATAAAGGAAAAGCGCGACCTTATCCTCACCTACGTTCACTTGACAGGTGCTATAGGAAATTTCGTTATATGTTCGATCTGCACAATTAACTGCTAAAACAGGGGATGCAAACACACAAAGGCAAAGCGCCCGGATCATGTTTCGTCCAAATCGCGTATGACGTCATCTTGGGAAAACAAACGGCGTGTTTCATCCATCCGATCAAAGGTTTCATCTAACCTAAATCTTAGATCAGGTGTGAATTTCAAAGATAGGTTTTTTGAAATCGCACGGCGTAATTCAGATTTGTTTTTTGCAAGAAGGGCAATGATGTCTTGTCCACCTTGCCCCCCCAATGGGCAGACATAAGCCGTTGCAATTTTCAGGTCAGGTGACGTTGTAACCTCCCCTACAGTGATTGATACGCGGTTTAGGTCGGGATCATGAATATCGCCGCGTGCCAAAACGTCAGATAACGTGCGACGAATAAGTTCGCCGACGCGCAGTTGTCGTTGTGAGGGTCCTGGCCCGTCATGATACTTATTTTTTCCCATAATTATTATCTACGCCGATAGGTTGGCTTTGCCAAGGGGCGCCTAGCGCGTTATGTCACATAGTGAAAGAGAGGATTTCACGATGACACAACAACCTGCGATCGCAATTTTGGGTGCATCTGGCCGCATGGGCCAAATGTTGGCACAAACCGTCTTGGCCAGCGATCAGGCAAAATTGGTCGCTGCAGCTGATCGCATTGGCAGCGATTGGATTGGTCAGGATTTGGGCGTCATGTCGGGTGGAACTGCGAATGGGATCATTGTGTCGGATGATATGAAAGCAGTATTTCGTCAGGCGGATGTTGTTATCGATTTTACCCTACCGCATGCAACGGTACAGCATGCAAAAATTGCAGCCGAAACAGGCACCGCATTGGTCATTGGGACAACGGGAATGAACGATGGCGAACTTGCCGCGATTGCGCAAGCGGGGCAATCAACGGCGATTGTCAGGGCTGGAAACATGTCGCTAGGTGTGAACCTGTTAACCCAACTGACGCAGAAGGTTGCAGCAGCCCTGGGCGAGGAGTTTGATATTGAAGTTGTTGAATATCACCACAACCAAAAGGTCGACGCACCATCTGGTACCGCGCTAATGTTAGGTGAAGCCGCCGCCGCAGGGCGGGGTGTTTCCCTGCACGATGTAAAAGATTCAGGTCGTGATGGCATTACGGGCGCGCGCACAACGGGAGATATCGGATTTGTCGCGGTGCGTGGTGGAGACATTGTTGGGGAACATGATGTGTTGTTCGCAGGAGCGGGTGAACGCATTGTTTTGCGCCATGTTGCAACAGATCGCGCATTATTCGCTCGGGGAGCTGTGCGCGCCGCAATTTGGGCTTCTGCACAGTCCGCGGGCGAATATTCGATGTTGGATGTCTTGGGCCTTTAAACTGTTATTTCGGCTTATAAGGTCCCATGCCCGCACGCGCCAATGCGTCGGCGCGTTCATTTTCTGGGTGTCCTGCATGACCTTTGACCCACTCCCAGGTCACGTTATGGCGAGCCTGTGCGGCATCCAACCTCTGCCATAGTTCTACATTTTTTACAGGTTTTTTAGCAGCTGTTTTCCACCCGTTTTGTTTCCAGCCATGAATCCACGTGCTGACCCCGTCTTTGACATAGGAACTGTCGGTCACGACTGTGATCGAACTTGCGCGGTCTAGCGTTTCTAGTGCGCTAATTGCGGCCATCAATTCCATTTGATTATTCGTGGTTTCGCCCGCGCCCCCTGACAATTCGCGTTCTTTCACGATGTCGCCTGCATCGATCGCCTGAAGAACCACACCCCAACCACCGGGGCCTGGATTTCCAGAACATGCACCATCAGTAAATGCCTTAAGTTCGAGCACGTGCAAATACTCCGATCCAAGCACTCATCGATCCGTCTAGCCCGGATGCTTCACCGGTTGTATGATCGATCCAATCAAAACCTGCATCCGACAGCCAGCTTCTCAATTCTGCTTCGCTGACATAGGTGTATAAACGTTGCAACTCGTCTCGATGCCGCCCACTGCCCAATTTCATCGCGATGTAAAACACGCCATCACTTTTAAGTGCGGTATGGATGTGTCTCAGGAACTTTAGAATATCTTCTCTTGGCGCATGAAGTAAAGAAAAGCTTGCCCATATGCCATCGTATATGTTCGGCGCGGTGAACTGATCAAATGTTGCTTGCCACGCGGTAACGCCTAGATGTTTTTGCGCAAATATTACCATTTTTTCAGATGCATCAAATGCATCTGCGGTATGACCCTGTTTTGCCAAATATGCCGCTGATGTTCCTGGCCCGCATCCGTAATCAAGAACGCGAGCAGTCCTTGGTAAGTATCCGTCAAACCGCACAAGGTCTTGTGGCACCTCTTCGGTCAGGGTCGCGTATTCGTCGGTTTTTTCATCATAGATCGCGATCGTTTTCAGATCGATTGTCATGCTGGCTCTCGTAAAACTTGCGGGACTTTGAAATTCACGTTTTCTTGTGCGGTTTCAACAATTTCAACCTGAACCTCGCCTTTGGCGCGAAACGCATCAATGACTTCGTTCACTAAAACTTCTGGGGCAGAAGCGCCAGCAGTGATGCCGATATTTTGTACATCGTCAAGAGCGCGCCAATCAATGTCATCGGCCCGTTGAACCAGTTGCGCGTATTTACAGCCTGCTTTTGCGCCCACTTCGACCAAACGTTTAGAATTGGAGGAATTTGGCGCTCCCACAACAAGAAGTGCATCCACCTTTTCTGCGATCGCCTTGACCGCCATTTGGCGATTAGTGGTTGCATAACAGATATCTTCTTTGTGCGGACCAACAATCTTTGGAAAACGATTTTGAAGGGCTGTTACAATATCGGCCGTATCATCAATGGACAGAGTGGTTTGCGTAACATAAGCTAATCTATCGGAGTCGCGTACCTGCAATTCTGCGACATCCTTCACCGTTTCAACTAACAAAACTTCGCCTTCGGGAAGTTGTCCCATTGTTCCGATCGTTTCGGGATGCCCTTTATGTCCGATCATTACCATTTGTAAACCATTCCTGCTGTGACGCTCGGCTTCTATGTGCACTTTGCTAACCAGTGGGCATGTTGCGTCCACAAAAATCATGTTGCGATTTTCAGCCTCTGCTGGCACGGATTTGGGGACGCCGTGCGCTGAAAAAATCACAGGACGATCCTTTGGGCATTCATCCAGCTCTTCGACAAATACTGCGCCCTTATCACGCAAGTTATCCACAACGAATTTATTGTGAACAATTTCGTGCCTGACATAGACGGGTGCGCCCCATTTTTCTAACGCCATTTCAACAATCTTTATCGCGCGATCAACGCCTGCACAAAAACCTCGTGGTGCAGCAAGAAAGATTTTACGTGTCATGGCGAATGCACTCTTGTTTGTAAACTTTACTTATCACCTTGGTATTGAATGATCGAAGCAACGTAAACAAAAAAGTCTGATAAGTTTTCTCTTTGTGATTGGTTCATACACGGCTCTGCAGATGGTGAAAAATTAATGTTAAATTTGTAATAGGCAGAAAAAAACCCGACAGCGCCGGGTTTTTTTTATCAGTCAGGTTCGTAAGGTTGGGTGTCATCGCCTTCTCGAGTTGGACGCCCGACAACATCTTTCAGCCCCTCCAGCTCGATAAAGTTATCCGCTTGCCTTCGCAGTTCATCTGCAATCATTGGAGGCTGGGATCTGATAGTTGATACAACAGACACCCGCACGCCTTGGCGTTGCAAGGCTTCGACCAAAGGTTTGAAATCACCGTCTCCAGAAAACAAAACAATGTGATCAACATGTGGTGCCAACTCCATGGCGTGCACAGCTAATTCAATGTCCATATTGCCTTTAACTTTGCGGCGTCCTTGGCTGTCGGTGTATTCCTTGGCAGTTTTGGTGACCATGTGGAAACCGTTGTAATTCAACCAATCTACCAATGGTCGGATCGGTGAATATTCCTCATTATCCAAGAGCGCTGTATAATAAAAGGCTCGCAGCAACTTACCACGACGCATGAATTCGGTGCGTAGCAGTTTATAGTCGATGTCGAAGCCTAGTGATTTTGCAGCTGCGTAAAGATTTGAGCCGTCGATGAACAGCGCAAGCCGCTCGTCTTTGTAAAACATGTAATGTCCCTTCAAATATAATCAGCCCTAATTTCTGTGAGTAGTGGCGGGCTTCTGTCAAAGATGTCGCAAATTGACGTAAAAGTCACTTAATATCAAGTATACGTTATGCCCATTATGAATGCGCAGCGAGACCAAATTTATTTCCATAGTTGTATTGTGGCTATTGGAAGCAACCAAAGCTTGAAAAGCTCAAGCGCAAGTGATCTTTTGGGTGCCGCTATTTCGCGTATCTCGGCATCGGTTGGACCGATTACATCGCTGAGCCGCTTTTTCATAACACCGGCATTTCCTAAAGGTTCTGGTCCAGATTTCGTAAATGCTGCGTTGGTGGTTCGTGCCCAAGGGTCGGGGGACGAAATATTGGCTAAAGTACATTCAATCGAACAGAAACTTGGCCGTATCCGCGATACGCGGTGGGCACAGCGGACAATCGACATCGATTTGATCGCCATTGGACAAAATGTTGTTCCAAATCGCGAGATATTCAAAAACTGGCAACTTTTGCCCTTTTCGCAGCAAATGAAAATCGCACCAGATCAATTAATTTTGCCCCATCCCAGAATGCAGGACCGTGCATTTGTTTTGGGTCCAATGATGGACATTTGTCCTGCTTGGTTTCATCCAATTATCCATCAATCCGTTTCTCAAATGTATGATGCCTTGGACACCGAGGATAAAGCAGAGCTGATACCGTTGTAATATGGGCTTGTAATTCCCGCACTACAGCCGTACAAGGCAACTTCTAATCGTTACATCAGGAGAATCCCATGGCACGCGTTACTGTTGAGGATTGCGTTGACAAAGTATCTAACCGCTTTGAACTTGTGATGCTTGCATCGCATCGTGCTCGTGAAATTTCTGCGGGATCAGCGATCACAGTTGATCGTGACAATGATAAAAATCCTGTCGTTGCTTTGCGTGAAATTGCAGACGAAATGCAATCTGCTGATGAACTTCGCGAACGTCTGATCGAAAGCCACCAAACACAAATCGAAGTGGACGAGCCAGAGGATGACAGTATGGCGCTTCTGATGGGTGGTGAATCGGATAAGCCTGCAGATGACGACATGTCAGAAGAGAAACTTTTGCGTGCGCTTATGGCCGCGCAGGGGCAAGGGTGAGTGTCGCACTAAGCGAATTTGATGCGATCAGCGCCCAAGAGTTGGCGGCGCTGATTAAAAAATACAATCCAAAATCTAATTCACACCTGATCGTTCAGGCCTATAACTATGGGCGTGAGAAGCACGAAGGCCAGTATCGCAAATCTGGTGAACCCTATTTCACACACCCCATCGCTGTTGCGCAAATTTTAGCAGAGCAGAGACTGGATGATGCCACAATCATCACCGCGCTATTACACGACACCATCGAAGACACAGAATCGAGCAAACAAGAAATTGCTCAAATTTTTACTTTTGAAGTCGCCGAGCTGGTCGATGGTGTTACCAAACTAACCAAAATGCAGCTGTCTTCGATTGAAACGAAAGAGGCAGAAAACCTGCGCAAATTGTTTTTGGCAATCGCTCAGGACATCCGTGTGATCTTGGTTAAACTTGCTGACCGTTTGCATAACATGCGTACAATACGCGCAATGAAGCCTGAAAAACAGGTTCAAAAGGCGCGCGAAACCATGGAAATTTTTGCGCCTCTTGCAGGCCGTATGGGGATGCAGTCCATTCGCGAAGATCTTGAGGATTTGTCGTTCAGGGTTCTAAACCCAGAGGGACGCCAGTCCATCATCCGCCGTTTTGTGACCCTGCAAAAAGAAACTGGGGACGTCATAGAGCGGATCAAATCGGATATGCTATTAGAGTTGGAAAAGGCAGATGTCCATGCTGAAATAACGGGCCGAGCAAAGAAACCGTATTCCATTTGGCGCAAGATGGAAGAGAAGAACATTCCTTTCTCGAGACTCTCAGACATTTACGGGTTTCGAGCGATTTGCGAAAATGAGGCGGATTGTTATCGAACACTTGGGGTCATTCATCAGCGTTGGCGTGCTGTTCCCGGCCGTTTCAAAGACTATATTAGCCAACCAAAAAGCAACGGCTATCGTTCGATTCACACCACCGTATCTGGGCGCGACGGAAAGCGGGTTGAGGTGCAAATTCGAACACGTCAAATGCATGATGTTGCCGAAAGTGGGGTTGCCGCACACTGGTCGTATCGGGACGGTGAACGTTCTGAAAATCCGTTTTCTGTCGATCCTGTTCAGTGGATTACGCGCCTGATCGATCAATTTGATAGTGAAGATGATCACTCTGCCTTTTTGGAGGCAGTCAAGCTTGAGATGTATTCAGATCAGGTGTTCTGCTTCACGCCAAAAGGTGATGTTTTGAAATTCCCTAAAGGGGCGTCACCAATTGATTTTGCCTATGCAATTCACACTCGTATCGGAAATCGGTGTGTCGGGGCGAAGGTTGATGGTTTGCGTGTTCCGTTGTGGACGCGTTTGCGCAATGGGCAATCTGTTGAGATCATTGTCGCACAAGGTCAAAAACCGCAATCAACGTGGCTTGAAATGGCTGTGACGGGTAAGGCAAAAACAGCAATTCGTCGCGCACTTCGTGAAGCTGACCGGGAACGCTTGGTGAAAATGGGCGCAGAGTTACTGCGTGCGGCATTCGAACATGTTGGCAAAAAACCTTCCGACAAGGCGTTGGAATCTGCGGCAACGAAAATGCGACTTAGTGACCGCGAAGAGATGTTGGCGCGTCTGGGTAGCACCGAATTGCGCCCGCGTGATGTAGTGAGTTTGATCTATCCCGAAATAGGTGTCGCTGATGTCCCCCAAGTTGATAAAAAACGCGCAGTTATTGGTTTGGGCGAGGGGCAGCATTTTGACCGCCAGCAATGTTGTCAACCGTTGCCGGGAGAACGTATCGTTGGTCTTGCTGCGGCGGGGCGTGGGGTGGCAGTTCATGCAATCGATTGTGATGTTTTGGCGCGATACGAGGACAACGCTGACATTTGGATCGATTTGCATTGGCAGGATGGAAAACACCCCGCCGCTTATGATGTCACGCTTGAAGTGACGATCAGCAACGATGCAGGCGTTCTTGGGCGTGTGTGTTCAATGATTGGGGACACAGGCGCCAATATCTCGGACCTTGTATTTGTCGATCGTAAACCCGATTTCTTCAAAATAGAAATTTCTATCGATTTGAGCGATATTGAGCATTTGCATTCAGTGTTGTCGCGGCTAGAAGCGGAAACTGAAGTGGCAATGACGAAACGCTTGCGTCGTTCAGAACTGGCAAAGACGGTACACTAAAGGAAGCACAGTGGTTTTCAAAAGACGTGAAAGACCTGCTGTTTTAGATAGGATATCCCGCGCGATTTGGCCAAAGGGTGGCTGGACGCGGGCCTTCCACTACGTGCGCCATAGGCTGCGCCGCTTACCTGATACACCAGAACGCATTGCCCGCGGTATTTGGGCGGGTGTTTTTGTGACATTTACGCCCTTTTATGGGATGCATTTCATTTGTGCAGCCCTCATCGCTCGCGTGATGAGTGGTAATCTTCTTGCGGCTCTGTTAGGGACATTTTTTGGCAATCCGCTTACTTATATTCCGATCGGTGTTGTTTCTTTGAAAACGGGTCATCTATTTCTGGGAACTGAATTTGTGCATGAACCCGGCGTTCGCGATCCTGGATTTATTGAGAAATTTGTATGGGCAGCCGACGATTTGCAGGAAAATATCATGGCACTTTTCATGGGGCGTGAAATGGACTGGAGCAGTCTTGCAATCTTTTTTGATGAGGTGTTTTTCCCGTATATGGTAGGTGGAATAATACCAGGTGTTTTTGTTGCTACGATTGCCTATTTCCTAACCGTCCCTATTATTCATGCCTATCAAAAGCGTCGTAAGGGTTTGTTCAAAGCGGGTGCTGCGCTACGTCGTAAGGACAAGAACTGATTTAAACGCATTCAAAACATGAGGGTGGGATGTCAAAGTTAAGACTTGGTGTGAATATTGATCACGTTGCAACCGTTCGCAATGCGCGTGGTTCGGCATACCCCGACCCCGTTCGTGCGGCCATCTTGGCGCAAAGCGCAGGCGCTGACGGTATCACTGCTCATCTGCGTGAGGATCGTCGTCATATCGTGGACGATGATATTGAACGCATGATGGATGCGATCAATCTACCGCTGAATTTCGAAATGGCCGCAACGGACGAAATGCAGGCAATCGCGTTGCGTCACAAACCACATGCTGTCTGCATCGTCCCAGAACGCCGGGAAGAACGTACCACAGAAGGTGGGCTTGAGGTCGCACGCGAAGAAAACCGATTGGCCCATTTCATTGCACCTCTGCGTGACGCTGGGTGTCGGGTTTCAATATTTATCGCGGCCGATAAACGTCAAATTGATGCCGCCCATCGCATTGGCGCACAGGTTATCGAATTACACACTGGGGCCTATTGCGATTATCATTATGAAGGCAAATTCGAAGAACGCGATCAAGAATTGGCGCGTCTGACCGGGATGGCCGTTTATGCGCATTCATTGGGATTAGAGGTGCATGCAGGCCATGGCCTGACCTATGACACCGTGGCACCGATTGCGAAACTGCCGCAGCTCATGGAACTTAACATCGGTCATTTTCTGATTGGTGAGGCTGTTTTTGTCGGTCTAGAAGGTGCGATTGCGCAAATGCGCAATCTTATGGATGAGGCGCGTGGATGATCATCGGCATCGGAACCGATCTTGCCAATATTGATCGCATCCAAGCCGTTTTGGAACGTCACGGAGATCGGTTTCGAAACCGTGTGTTCACAGATATCGAACAATCTAAGGCCAAGCGCCGAATGGATGAGGCCGGCACGCTTGCCAAGCGCTGGGCTGCCAAGGAGGCCTGTTCTAAGGCACTAGGGACAGGCCTGCGCATGGGGATCGCATGGAAAGACATGGCCGTGCATAACCTAAAGACGGGCGAGCCGAGGATGACCCTAACAGGATGGGCAAAAAAACGATTAGATGAATTGGTTCCCGATACGCATGAGGCAATCGTGCATGTAACCTTGACCGATGATCACCCTTGGGCACAGGCCTTTGTTGTGATTGAAGCGCGGTTGAAAACTTGACTCCCATGTCACCAAGGCGCATGTAGCGAATATTGATAGAGGAGCGCGGGATGGCAGCGAAAGAAGAAAAATCTCAGAACGGTATTTTGGAAACGATCAAGACAATCGTTTATGCTCTTTTGCTTGCTGGACTATTTCGTTCATTGCTGTTTCAGCCGTTTTGGATTCCATCAGGATCGATGAAATCAACTCTGCTGATTGGTGATTTTCTTTTCGTAAATAAAATGGCCTATGGCTATTCCTACGCCTCCTGTCCCAGTGTGATTATCCCCGCAGTCGGCATCAATGTTGATGCAGAGGATCTATGTGGATTTATGAAAGGAAACAACAAACGTTTACTTGGTGGTGAACCACAGCGTGGGGATGTTGTTGTGTTCCGTCATCCTGTTACGGGGCGCGACTACATCAAACGGTTGATTGGGGTACCCGGAGATCGCGTTCAGATGAAGGGCAGCAAGGTCATTCTGAACGGAACCGAAGTTCCGCAACAAACGATTGAACCGTTTGTCGAGGTGATGGGTCCACAGGGATCTTTCAAAAATCGTCCGCGTTGTTCTAATGGTGCAGTCGGTGACGGTGGCGACTGCGTGAAAACAAGGATGCTAGAAACTTTGCCAAATGGCGTCACACATGAAATTTTGGATATTGGCCGCGCTTATACAGATGACACAGCGGTGTTCACTGTACCTGAAGGGCACTTTTTTTTCATGGGAGATAACCGCGACAATTCTCTAGATAGCCGGGTTAAACAGGTGCAGGGCGGAGTTGGTTTTGTTCCCTACGAAGATTTAATTGGTCGCGCAGATCGTATCATGTTTTCGTCTGCTGGACGCTCAATGTTATTCTTCTGGACATGGCGCGGCGATCGCTTCTTCAAGGCGATCAATTGAACCGATCGCAAGACATAGAACAATTTGAAAAGCGTTTGGGCTATCGTTTCCATACGCTTTCCCATTTGCAAGAGGCACTAACTCATCCATCCCGCGGCAGTGCCACCCGACAAGACAATCAACGATTGGAATTCTTGGGTGATCGTGTTCTTGGGTTAGTAATGGCACAGGCATTATTAGAGCGCGACCCAAAAGCGAGTGAGGGTTTGTTAGCTCCAAGATATAATGCGCTTGTCCGAAAAGAAACCTGTGCATCAGTTGCACGGGATATTGATATTGGCGCGGTTTTAAAACTTGGACGCTCTGAAATGATGTCAGGAGGACGTCGCAAAGACGCCTTACTTGCAGATGCACTCGAAGCAGTGATCGCCGCGATTTATTTGGATGGTGGTTTCGAGGCGGCGCAGCAGGTCATCTTAGCGCTATGGGGGGATCGTGTCTCAGCTGTAAAGGCAGATGCACGAGATGCAAAAACCACGTTGCAAGAATGGGCGCAAAGCCGTGGTTTTACCCCACCAAAATACACAGTTTTACGCCGCACGGGTCCAGATCATGCGCCCGTCTTTACAATCGAAGTCAAGCTAGATGACGGTCAAAGTGATAGCGCCGTCGCAGGTAGCAAGCGCAATGCCGAACAAGCAGCTGCAAAAGCCTTATTAGAGAAGTTGGAAGCATCATGACAAAAGCAGGTTTCGTCGCACTGATTGGTGAACCGAATGCGGGCAAATCAAC
>JBMTQO010000051.1:0-13198 GCA_049446275.1 Paracoccaceae bacterium
AGAAGATGGTACCAACGATCACGTGGAAGCCGTGGAAACCAGTCGCCATAAAGAAACTCGCGCCATAAATGTTTCCAGAGAAACCAAAGGCCGCGTGCTGATATTCGTAGGCTTGAAACACTGTAAAGATCAGGCCAAGTGCAACAGCAATTGCCAAGCCATTGATCATGTCCTTTCGATTACCTTCGTGTGCAATAGCGTGGTGCGCCCAAGTGGCTGCAGCACCTGAACACAAAAGGATCAAGGTGTTGATCAATGGGAGGTGCCATGGATCAAATGTTTCGATACCAACTGGCGGCCAAACGCCATCAACCATCGGGCTCATTTCACCCATTGGGTACATCGCATGCTTGAAGAATGTCCAGAACCATGCAGAGAAGAACATCACCTCTGACATGATGAACAAGATAAATCCATAACGCAAACCAATCAGGACAACAGGTGTGTGATCACCAACTTTGTTCTCGGTAACCGTGTCTGCCCACCAGCCGAACATAACGTAAAGAACGCCAACAAAGCCAATTAGAGCCATCCAAGGACCAGAAATCGTAATCATTCCGCCCAGGATCGTTGTTTCGCCTTTCATCGCAACTGTTGCACCAAAAAGCATTACAAATGCAGCAACAGCGCCCAGCAAAGGCCAGAGCGATGGGTTTAGAATGTGATAGTCGTGATTTTTTACATGCGCCATTTTGATCCCTCGTCGGAAGGTTTAGTTAAGTTTCGTTAGTTCATCTGCATCCGGTGAAACAAGCGCTGTCTCCTCAGGCAGATCGATTTCATAAAAGGTGTACGACAATGTTATGACCTTGGTATATTTCGCATCACGGTCGTCTACCAATTGCGGGTCCACAAAGAAGGTTACAGGCATTTGCACACGTTCACCGGGTTGCAAAACCTGCTCTTCAAAGCAGAAACATTCAATTTTCGTGAAGAATGCGCCCGCTTCGTAGGGGGTTACATTATAGGACGCTGATCCAGCAATTGGGCGGTCATATGGGTTATAGGCCTCATAAAACGCCAAGCCTGTTTCACCAATCTTGATTTCCATCTGACGCTGCATGGGTTTGAATTCCCATGGCATGTCGCGTTCAAGAGAAGCATCAAAACGTACTTTTATAGTGCGATCCAACACCAAATCCGATCCCGCCTCGGCCGTAGTTGTGATACCACCAAATCCAGTCACGCGGCAGAACCAGTCATAAAACGGCACAGATGCCCATGCCAGCGCCCCCATAACAACAACCAGTGTCAGAGCCTGCAAGGCTGTCTTTTTCTTGGGATCAATTGCGCTCATCGTCCGACCTCGCCCGCGATTGCGCCTGATATATCACCAGATACCTTGACGACAGTTAGGCCGAAAACAATCGCAACAAATGCAACCAACACAAGGCCAAGGCCAAGATTGCGGCCCTTACGGCGTTGATGCAGTTCGTGTTCGGTTGGGAAGTTCATTACAGCACCTCAATTCCATAACGAGTCAATCCAGCCTCAAGCAGGATCGCGCCGAAATGCGCGAATAGATACAAGAGTGAAAGTGTAAAGAATTTGCGTTCAACAGCAAAGTTATCGGCCTCTGATGCGTCTTCATCACGGCGCCAGATTTTGATCGCACCCCATAGGAACTGCGCGTTCAACACAATCGCGACGGTTAGATAAAAGATACCACCAATTGATGTGAACCCTGTCGCAATCGCCAAGACAGCCAACAAAACCGTATAGCCCAAAATGTGATTGCGTGTCGCGCGACGTCCATGTGTCACTGTCAACATCGGCACTTCTGCATCGTCATAGTCGTTGCGCATAAACAAGGCCAAGGCCCAAAAATGCGGGGGCGTCCACATAAAGATCAATGTAAACATCAATACCGCTTCGATTGACATGCTGCCCGTTGCCGCCAACCATCCGATCATCGGGGGGAATGCGCCCGCCGCACCACCGATGACGATGTTTTGCGGGGTCCAACGCTTAAGCCAAATTGTGTAGATCACAACGTAAAAGAAAATCGTAAACGCCAACAAACCTGCCGCATACCAATTGGTGGCAAGCCCCAGCATCACAACCGAGATACCAGAAAGCGCGAAGCCAAATGCCTTGGCCTCATCCGCGGTGACTTTCCCTGCAGGGATTGGACGTTTCTTGGTGCGACGCATCACTGCGTCGATGTCGGCATCATACCACATGTTCAATGCACCCGAGGCACCACCGCCCAGCGCGATGAACAAAATCGCGGTAAATCCGACAAACGGATGAACCGAAACGGGTGCTGCCAACAACCCAACAAAGGCCGTGAAAACCACCAACGTCATGACGCGTGGTTTCATCAAAGCGAAATAATCGCCAAACTGCGCTTCGTTTTCGTGGATCACATTATGTAGGCTTGCGTCGCTCATTTCGGTTGCTTTATCCGTTACATAAATTGCACCCCAAGCACCGACCTGCACTCGGGGAATAGGGTCTTACTTAGATGCAACTGCGTATGAAGCAGGCGTACTTGCGTACTCTTCTTTTGCACCCTTAAGCCAGTTTTCGTAGGCTTCTTCGCTCACAACTTTGACTGTAATTGGCATGTATGCATGATCTTTACCGCACAATTCAGAACACTGGCCGAAGTATACGCCTTCTTTTTCAGCTTTGAACCAGAGCTGCGCTAATCGCCCAGGTACGGCGTCTTGCTTTACACCAAATGCTGGGATTGTCCATGAGTGAATAACGTCACCCCCAGTCACTGTCATAACGACCGTTTTGTTAACAGGAACAACCACGGCTGTGTCTGTTGCCAATAAAAATTCTTTGCGTGAATAACCTGCTTCGACCAAGGCCGCTTCAACCTCGTCTGTTAGAACATAGTTACCAACAGTCGCAGGTTGACCAATCATGTAGCTGTCAAACGCAAAGTCATGATCTGTGTATTCGTAACCCCAGTACCACTGATACCCCGTCACTTTAATGTTCACGTCACCTTCTGGGATTTCCTGCTGCTTGAACAACACTGGAAGCGAAAAGGATCCGATAAACAATAGTATCAAGATTGGGCCAACGGTCCATAACACTTCGATTGGTGTGTTGTGTGTGAATGAGGCTGGCTCTGGGTTGGAGCGGCGATTGTAACGCACTATAACGATCGCCAATAGCGCAACCACAAATATTGAGATTGCTGTAATGATCCAAAGAACCATACCATCCAACCACTGAAGGTCGCGCGCCAATTCTGTCGCTGCTGGCTGAAAGCCAAGACCTTTTTCAGTGGGAACTCCGATGATTTGCAAACCTTCCTGCGCAATGACAGGAGCCGAAGCAAACATAGCCATTAGGCCAGTAACAAGTGATTTCAGTCGCATTTTACACCCTGATCGGTTTCAATTATTCCAACTAAAACGGCTTTCAAAGCCGAACTTTGAAAGGAATCCCGTTGTATTCACCGCGGTTAAAACCATATTTATTCAGAGAAATAAAGATTAAAGCTTGCGTCAAACGGACGCTAATTGAATTTTTATCTTCAAAATGACGAATATAATGAGGATCGGCGCATGTCAGACACAGATTTCAATCCATTCGAACAGTATTTTGATCGATCTGAGGCTCAGAATATTCTGAAAAACACCTGCTCAGGTGCTGATGATGGCGAATTATTCATCGAACGCCGCAGGTCAGAGAATTTGATGCTGGATGATAGTCGTTTGAAGTCCGCAAATTTCGATGCCAGCGAAGGATTTGGTTTGCGGGCCGTTCGCGGCGAAGTCACGGGTTATGCGCATTCTACCGAAATGACCGAAACCGCACTGAAACGGGCATCAGACACTGTTGGTTTGGCGGCAGGACAGGGTGAGGCAAGCTTGGCCAATGCCCCCAGCCGCAGCAACCGCGCACTCTATGACAGCTTTGATCCAACCGAAGAAATTTCGTTTTCGGCCAAAGTCGACCTGCTAAAGGAAATCGACGATTATTTGCGCACTTTAGATAAACGTGTTGTGCAAGTCTCAGCCTCGATTGCTACCAACCTACAAGAAATCATGGTTCTGCGCCCCGAGGATGAGATCTGGGGCGATGTGCGTCCACTTGCTCGTTTGAATATTTCGGTGATTGTGGACCAAGACGGCCGCCGTGAAAGCGGCTCAGCAGGGGGCGGTGGGCGGTATTCGTTATCCCAGTTGATTACACCACACAAATGGAAGGCGACGGCCCAAGAAGCATTGCGCATCGCGACAGTTAACCTTAGAGCTGAAGATGCTCCTGCAGGTGTTATGGACATCGTATTAGGGCCAGGCTGGCCAGGCATTCTATTACATGAAGCTGTTGGGCATGGATTAGAAGGCGACTTTAACCGCAAAGGCACCAGCGCATTCGCAGGTCTGTTGGGACAACAGGTTGCGGCCAAGGGCGTCACAGTTGTCGATGATGGTACCCTGCCATATCGACGCGGATCAATTAATATTGATGATGAGGGCACGCCAAGTTCGCGTAATGTTTTGATCGAAGACGGTATTTTGATTGGATTTATGCAGGACCGTCAAAATGCACGTTTGATGGGGGTTGAACCCACAGGTAATGGACGCCGCCAAAGTTATGCACATGCGCCAATGCCGCGCATGACCAATACGATTATGGAAGGTGGCAATGCAACACCCGCCGAATTACTGTCTGATCTCAAGGATGGGATTTACGCCGTGGGTTTCGGCGGCGGACAGGTTGATATCACCAACGGGAAATTCGTCTTTTCTTGCACCGAAGCCTACCGCGTTAAAGATGGTCAGGTCGGCACACCAATCAAAGGGGCAACTCTGATCGGGGACGGCGCCACCGCACTGAAACATATCCGAGGCCTTGGAAACGATATGGAATTAGATCCTGGTATGGGAACATGCGGGAAATCTGGTCAATGGGTTCCTGTTGGTGTTGGTCAGCCATCAGTATTGATTGGTGGACTGACAGTTGGTGGTTTAGGCGGCACGCGTTAACCCTGCCTTCACCAAATCTGCGTATTGCTGATTCTGCAAGACGACGGAGCGAGGACGTCTGTTCCCCCAGTTCTTTGCAGAGGTTGAATTGATCCACAACCTTAAAGCATCGGGTGCACAAATCGCTCATGCCCTTGTCGATTTAGGGATTCAGCGCCAAATAAAAAGGCAGTCTGGTAGAATAGTCAGCCGAAGCGGAAATGGGCACAAAGATCATAAAGGTCATTAAACGTGCATTGACAAAGCCCTTTGAAGACGACCATGTTCCGCCGCCATAGCACCTTGTGCGAGTCGAAAGGATATTTTATGCCCGTTGTTGTCGTTGAATCACCTGCTAAGGCAAAGACAATTAACAAGTATTTGGGATCGGAATATACGGTTCTGGCCTCATATGGTCACGTGCGCGATTTGCCCCCTAAAGATGGCTCGGTCAATCCTAATGATAATTTTGCGATGACATGGGAAGTTGGTAACGATAGCAAAAAACACGTCAAAGCGATTGCAGATGCCCTTAAGGATGATAACGCCTTGATACTCGCCACTGACCCAGACCGCGAAGGTGAAGCAATCAGTTGGCACCTCGAAGAAACATTGCGCAAACGCCGCGCGATTAAGAAGGACACCGAAGTTACGCGCGTTGTGTTTAACGCAATTACGAAATCCGCTGTGACCGAGGCGATGAAAAATCCACGCGATGTGGATGCCCCATTGGTGCATGCATATTTGGCGCGACGCGCATTGGATTATTTGGTGGGCTTTAATCTGTCCCCAGTGTTGTGGCGCAAACTGCCAGGTGCGCGTTCCGCTGGCCGAGTGCAATCCGTTTGCCTACGTCTGATCGTTGAACGTGAAATGGAGATTGAAGCGTTCAATCCACAAGAATACTGGAGCGTGAAGGCACAGCTTAGCACACCGCGTGGCCAAGGTTTCGAAGCACGTCTCACATCTCTTGCTGGAAGAAAGCTGGAAAAATATGATCTGGCCAACGGCACGCAGGCAGAAATGGCCGTTCAGGCGATCACAAGCCGAGATCTAAATGTGCAATCCATTGAATCAAAACCAGCACTGCGCAACCCGTCTGCCCCGTTCATGACCTCAACCCTGCAGCAAGAAGCAAGCCGCAAATTCGGTATGGGTGCGCGTCAAACGATGAGCGCTGCACAGCGTTTGTATGAGGCGGGTCATATTACATATATGCGAACCGACGGGATCGACATGGCACCCGAGGCCGTCATGGCCACCCGTGATGCAATCGCCGCTAGATACGGTGCTGAGTATGTGCCATCGTCTCCGCGTATGTACAAAAACAAAGCCAAGAACGCGCAAGAGGCGCACGAATGTATCCGCCCCACAGAAATTACCAAGGATGCAGCGGCGCTGAAGTTGACGGATTCGGATCAACGCAAATTATACGATTTGATATGGAAACGGACTATTGCCTGCCAAATGGCTGCAGCAAAACTGGAACGCACCACCGTTGATATCATAAGTCCAGATCAACAGGTTGTTCTACGCGCGAATGGTCAGGTTGTATTGTTTGATGGCTTCATGCGAGTTTACGAAGAGGGTCGCGATGACGCCCCAACGGGGGATGATGATGACAAACGTCTGCCCCAAGTCATGCAAGGCGAGGCCCTGACAAAAGGTGATATCACGCCTGAACAGCATTTCACCCAACCGCCTCCCCGCTATACCGAGGCGACATTAGTGAAACGGATGGAAGAATTGGGCATTGGACGTCCATCAACCTACGCGTCCATCGTCACCACGATCCAAGATCGCGAATATGTTCGCAAGGAAAGCAACCGTTTATTTCCCGAGGATAAAGGGCGCATCGTTACAATATTCCTTTTAAACTTTTTTAAACGCTACGTGGAATATGACTTCACTGCCTCGCTTGAAGATCAGTTAGATCAGGTTAGCGCGGGTGGTTCAGATTATTTAGAGCTGCTTTCTAAGTTCTGGCGTGATTTCTCTGCGGCGATTTCGGAAACATCCGAATTGCGCATCACTGAGGTTTTGGATGTGTTGGATGACGCATTAGCGCCACAACTTTACCCCCCGCGTGAGGATGGAAGTGATCCGCGCATCTGCCCAAAATGTGGAAACGGAAAGCTGCACTTAAAATCATCACGTACTGGCGGATTCGTAGGATGCGGCAATTATCCTGAATGTACATTTACAAGACCAATCTCTGGTGAAATCGATGAAAGTTCGGACCGTTTACTGGGTGAAGATGCGGGGGACCAGATTTTCCTAAAATCTGGTCGCTTTGGTCCCTATGTTCAGCGGGGTGAGGCCACGAAAGAGGCGCCCAAACCGCCCCGTGCCAGCCTGCCAAACGGATGGGCACCAGCGGAAATGGGTTTGGAACGCGCATTGATGCTGTTGAATTTACCGCGCGAGGTTGGTCCCCACCCCGAAGACGGTGAAATGATCGAGGCCGGGCTTGGCCGTTATGGTCCCTTTGTGAAACACGGCCGCACCTATGCCAATTTGAAAGAGATCGATGATGTATTTACCATCGGCATGAACCGCGCTGTTGAAGAATTGGCAAAAAAGGCAAGTCGCGGGCCCGCCCGCACCGCCGCCACGCCGTTAAAGGAACTCGGTGAACACCCAACCGATGGCGGCCCCATCAATGTGATGGACGGACGCTATGGCGCATATGTCAAATTCGGTAAAATCAACGCAACTCTGCCCAAGGACGTTAAACCAGAGGACGTGACAATGGAAATGGCTGTAAAGTTGATCGCCGAAAAGGCCACCAAGGGTGGTGCCAAAAAAGGCAAACGCAAAAAGTAATTTTGGCGCGTATAAGCATAGGCTTTCTGCATCCAATGAATTGACACTGGCGCGGTAACGCGCCACATATTCCTCAATTATCTAAAAACGGAGCTTTTCCATGAAGAAAGTCTATGGATCTGCTGCTGAAGCGTTAGATGGAGTGCTATTTGACGGCATGTTCATCGCGTCTGGCGGTTTTGGCCTTAGCGGTATTCCCGAACTCTTATTGGCTGCGATCCGCGATGCGGGCACCAAGGATTTGACATTTGCATCCAACAACGCGGGCGTTGATGATTTTGGGATCGGGATTTTGTTGCAAACCCGTCAGGTTAAAAAGATGATTTCGTCCTATGTGGGCGAAAACGCAGAATTCATGCGTCAATACCTGTCAGGGGAATTGGAATTAGAATTTAACCCACAAGGCACATTGGCGGAACGCATGCGCGCAGGTGGTGCGGGCATCCCCGGGTTTTATACTAAAACAGGTGTCGGCACGGTTGTGGCCGAAGGAAAAGAGCACAAGGATTTCGATGGCGAAACCTATGTCCTTGAACGCGGTATTTTTGCGGACCTTGCAATTGTAAAAGCGTGGAAAGCGGATGAGACAGGCAATCTGGTCTTCCGCAAAACAGCCCGCAACTTTAACCCACCTGCGGCGATGTGCGGTAAGGTCTGTATTGTGGAAGTTGAAGAGATTGTTCCAACAGGATCATTGGACCCTGATCATATTCACCTCCCCGGTATTTATGTGCACCGCATTATCCAAGGTGAACATGAAAAACGCATTGAACAGCGCACAACGCGCCCACGGACGGAGGGTTGATCAATGGCATGGGATCGCAATCAAATGGCCGCGCGCGCGGCACAAGAGCTTCAGGATGGCATGTATGTGAACCTTGGGATCGGTATTCCAACGCTGGTGTCCAACTATATCCCCGATGGGATCACAGTGACGCTTCAGTCTGAAAACGGCATGTTGGGCATGGGCCCATTCCCATATGAAGGTGAAGAGGACGCAGATCTGATCAACGCGGGGAAGCAAACCATCACCGAATTGCCCCAAACGGCCTATTTCGACAGTGCGACATCGTTTGGAATGATCCGTGGTGGCAAAATCGCCATGGCTATCCTCGGTGCGATGGAAGTTGCCGAAAATGGCGATCTTGCAAACTGGATGATCCCAGGCAAGCTCGTCAAGGGTATGGGCGGCGCGATGGACCTGGTTGCAGGTGTGGGGCGCGTGATCGTTGTAATGGATCACACAAACAAACATGGCGATAGTAAAGTGCTAAAGGCATGTACTCTACCTCTAACAGGAACCGCCGTCGTGGATCGCATCATTACAAACCTTGGCGTCCTAGACGTGGTCGAGGGAGGGTTGCGCATCGTTGAATGTGCAGAGGGCGTCAGCGAAGCTGACCTACGCGCCGCGACCGAGGCAACAATTGTAAATTAAATTTTCAGAGAGCGGCCTGCCGGACAATATTACCGAGACAGGCCGTAATGACATAATGCAAAAGCAAGTGGGTTTGAAACACAAGCATCAAGTTCACAACATACCATGACCATGCAAAATAGTTCTTCTTTGATTTTGATCGTTGCGACCAATACGCTGAACCTGAAGCCCGACCATGGTAAGCAAACACAAAAGCGAATTCGATTTTTCAATAGAAAAAATGGTAACGACGAGCGAGAAATATATGCTGTCCACTTTACGCTTTCGGATATGTAATAATATTTATAAAAGTTAGAAAATGATAAGTCGCTTTTTTGCCTTAATCATTTAGCTGAAAAAAAATTCGTTCAAGCTAACTAAATAGAATGGAAATCTCGTCAAAATTTGAGCGATGGCTCACCTCCCGAAATTGGACACTTTATCCGCATCAGCGCGAATTACTATCGTATGCTGGGCGCCCGGCGCAATTATTGATTGCGCCAACGGGTGCTGGCAAAACACTGAGTGGGTTTTTGCCGACGCTGCTGGAATTAGAGGACGGTAAGCACAGTGGATTGCATACAATTTACGTTTCACCACTCAAGGCGCTGGCCGCTGATATTAAGCGGAATTTGCAAACCCCCATTGATGAAATGCAACTTCCCATTCGGGTCGAAGATCGCACAGGCGACACGTCAAATACGCAGAAAAAACGGCAACGTGCCGAACCGCCCCATATCCTTTTGACGACCCCAGAAAGCCTTGCTTTGTTAATTTCCTATCCAGATGCACCCAAAATTTTCGGTAGCTTGAAACGGATTGTGATCGACGAAATCCACGCCTTGGCCGAAAGCAAGCGCGGTGATCAATTGATGCTAGGACTTTCGCGTTTGCAATCTTTGTCTCCTGATTTGCGGCGCGTGGGACTATCCGCAACCGTGGATGACCCAGATGCGATAGCAAAAACAATGGCGGCACAACCTGATCCCTGCCCAATATTATTTGCAGACCCTGGACCTGCCCCTGACATTCAGATGCTGATCGGCGAAACGCCCCCACCCTGGGCAGGTGCAGGGGCTGCATATTCCGTGCCCATGGTACTTGAACAGGTCAAAAAACACAAAACAACCCTGATTTTTCACAACACACGCGCACAGGCCGAAATATTTTTTCATGCCCTTTGGTTGGAAAATGAAGCAGGTTTACCAATAGCGATTCACCACGGATCCCTGGACCGTGCACAACGCCAAAAGGTTGAAAACGCGATGACCCAAGGAGCCTTGCGTGCGGTGGTCTGCACAGGCAGTTTGGATTTGGGCATTGATTGGGGCGACGTGGATCTGGTGATACAAATTGGTGCCCCCAAAAATGTAAAACGACTGGTCCAGCGGATCGGACGCGCCAACCACCAATATAATGCCCCGTCAAAGGCGATGATTGTGCCCGCCAACCGATTTGAAATCATCGAATGTCAGGCTGCGTTAGATGCCGTTTTAGCAGGTGAGCTGGATGGTGAAGCTCTGCCCGTAGGACCGCTTGACGTTCTATGTCAGCACATCTTGCTTTTGTCCTGTGCAGGACCAATTAATCCAACTACCCTGTTCGATGAAGTGCGCCGCGCAGGCGCATATAGCGCCCTAAGCCGCGCTGAATTTGACGATTGTTTGGATTTCTGCGCAACGGGGGGCTATGCGCTCCGCCGATATGAACAATGGCATCGATTAAAGAAAATGGGGGATGGCACCTATTCCTTACGTGATCCCAGAATCGCATCACGCATTCGCATGAACGCAGGCACCATTCAGGATACAGACACGCTTAAGGTGCGTATGCAACGCAGGCGCGGCGGTGCGCCATTGGGTGAAGTAGAAGAAGCCTTCGCCGCGACACTTACACCCGGTGATACATTCCTGATCGGGGGACAGGTCGTGCGGTTTGAAGGTTTGCGTGAACTGGTTGTTGAGGTATCCAAACGCGCCAATAAGGAACCCAAAATCGCAGTTTTTGGCGGCACCAAGTTCGCCACATCGACCCAATTAAGCGAACGTATTTTGCATAAATTTGAAACAGATGATTTTCGCGGGCTGCCAGATTACACAACCGAATGGTTGGAATTGCAAAAAACCATATCCGTGCTACCAAAACGCCAGTCATTATTGATTGAGACATTCCCCCGCCATGATCGCCACCATCTGTGTGTCTTTGGGTTTGCAGGCCGAAATGCGCAACAAACATTGGGTTTGCTGTTGACCAAACGCATGGAGCAAGAAGGCTTGGCCCCTCTCGGGTTTGTGTCGACGGATTATGCGACACTGATCTGGGGCTTGGACGCCGTGCGCGATCCGACGACGTTATTGGACCCTCAAAAATTGGAAGATGGATTTGAAAATTGGCTTGCCGGAAACGCTGTCATGAAACGCAGCTTTCGCGCCGTGGCAACCATCGCAGGATTGATCGAACGGAATTTTCCAGGGCAGCGCAAATCAGGACGTCAGGCTACATTTTCATCGGACATCTTTTATGACACCTTACTGAAATACGATCCAGACCACCTACTGATGCGAATTGCCCAGATCGAGGCGATGCGCGGTTTAGTGGATTTTGGACGGATTAGGAATATGTTGGAGCGTGTTGAAGGGAACATTGTGCACAAAGCGCTTTCACACCTCTCTCCGCTCTCGGCTCCGCTTTTTCTTGAGGCGGGCCGCATCCCCGTTAAGGGCCAGGCAATCGAACGCCTTGTTGCAAGTGAAGCAACCCAATTGATGGCAGAGGCAGGACTTAAAATCGACGCTTGATCCCTTTGATACTTTCTGTGCAACTGAGGGCATGAATGGATATCAGTTTACACTTGTTGGGGCAACGATGGTAGCAATGCCATCAGGGGCACTTTGGTGGGAGGCGCAAAAATTGCTCTGCGTCTCTGATCTGCATTTGGGTAAATCCGAACGAATGGCGCGGCGCGGGGGCGCGATGTTGCCGCCTTATGAAACCACCGACGCTATTTTACGGCTTGAGGCAGATTTACGTATAACAGGCGCCACAACTGTTGTTTGTTTGGGGGATAGTTTTGATGATATTGAGGCCGAACGCGGTCTGCCCGTAAATGAAAAACTCTGGCTGACCCGACTGCAGGCGGGCCGTCGTTGGATTTGGATCGAGGGCAACCATGATCCGGGTCCCGTTGAAATCGCAGGCAGCCATTTGGCCGAACTTCCCCTGCCCCCTGTTGTTTTCCGACACGAGGCGAAAACAGGGGTCAGGGGTGAAATTTCAGGCCACTACCACCCCAAAGCACGACTGAACCTGCGCGGCAGCAGTTATGTAAGATCCGCATTTCTAATCGACATAGACCGCGTGATCATGCCCGCTTACGGCACCTATACGGGCGGCCTTCACGCCCATACTGCAACGCTTAGCGATCTAATGCGTCCCGAAGCGATTGCGGTTCTAACAGGCAGTAAAGCTCTCGCGATACCGATGCCGCGCGCTGACTAAATAGCCAAAACTAGGACCCAAAGCGACCCTAATTTTTATATTACACACTTTAGATTCAAGGAGGCGCCTATTTTTCGAGCCAACCGAAAATTTTACGCTGTTAAACCCTCGGGTTCGACAAGGCCATGGATGCGGCAGCAGGCGGTGACAGTGTTTGCAAGAAGGCAGGCGATTGTCATTGGTCCAACGCCCCCTGGTACCGGTGTGATGGCACCCGCCACTTTGGCGCAGGATGCGTAATCCACATCCCCAACAAGGCGTGTTCCACCCTCTGGTTTATCGATGCGGTTGATGCCCACATCGATCACAGTTGCTCCCGGTTTGATCCAATCGCCTGGCACCATTTCTGAGCGTCCCACGGCCGCCACAACAATATCCGCGCCGCGCACCACCGCTGGCAAATCCTTGGTCCGTGAATGTGCGATTGTGACAGTGCAGCTATCGCCCAACAACAATTGCGCCATCGGCTTACCAACGATGTTTGAACGCCCAATCACAACCGCATTCATGCCAGATAAAG
>JBMTQO010000052.1:0-12686 GCA_049446275.1 Paracoccaceae bacterium
GGGGGGCGGGGGTTGTCATTATGGCGCTTTACCCGCTGCTGATTGCAGGGGGGTTATGGGTTTCGCCCGTATCTGATCAGGTTGCGCCGCTTGTTGAAAGTTACATGACAATCCGCATCTTCAGCGCGCCTGCGCCCATTGCGCTTTATGCGATCACAGGTTGGCTCATTGCCCAAGAACGCACGCGCGAGGTTTTGATCCTGCAAATTTGGATGAACGGGTTGAACATTCTGTTGGATTTGTACTTTGTGCTATCGCTTGGCTGGGGCGTTGATGGGGTCGCGTGGGCCACCTTCATTGCGGAATGGACGGGACTGGTCTTAGGATTATGGATGTGTCATGCGGCCCTGCGCCACCCTTTTGCCCGGTCTTGGGATCATGTGTTTGATCGTGCGCGATTGATCAAAATGGGATCGCTTAATTCGGACATTTTGCTGCGCTCACTCGCGTTACAAGGTATCTTTGTTTCGTTCTTGTTGTGGGGTGGGAAATTCGGGGATGTCGCCTTGGCGGCAAATCAGGTGTTGCTGCAATTCTTGCACCTTGTCGCCTATGGGTTGGATGGTTTTGCGTTTGCGGCCGAAACCTTGGTTGGACAGGCGATTGGTCGTCGTGCGCTTGGGGATTTAAGGAAAAGCGTTGTGATCAGCAGCCTTTGGGCCGCTGGTATCTGTGTCTTATTGGCGCTTGGATTTGCCCTGAATGGCCCATGGGCAATTGATATGATGGCCAAATCTGTCGAGGTGCAGAAGGCGGCAAGGGATTATTTACCTTACATGGTGGCCTCGCCCATCTTGGGATGTGCCTGCTTCATGTTAGATGGGATTTTCATTGGCGCGACGCGGGGCGCAGACATGCGCAACATGATGATGATTTCGCTGATGATTTATGGAGTGAGTGTGCTGGCCCTGACCCCCAGTTTAGGAAACCATGGATTATGGATGGCGCTCTTGATTTCCTATGTCGCGCGGGGTGCAACGCTTGGCTACAAATATCCTGCAATCGAACGTGATCTGAGTTAATTGCAGGGAGGCATGCATTTTACCGCAGTCCCCAAGCCGACCTCGGGTAGCGCAGAAAGCGCCTCTCATGGGGGAGGTCGGCGCTGCCAATCTATCGATTGGCCGTGATTTGTAGATCAGTCTGTCGCGCTATATGTCAAAGCCAATCGGCGCGACCGCTGCCAACGGCATCAGATATATGTGCAAAGCCATCCCGTTCCAGCAGGACATCCAACCCCTTTGCGATGTTGGCCACCATTGACAATCCGCCATACACCAATGCCGTATAAAGTTGCACCGCCGACGCGCCCGCCCGAATTTTTTCATAGGCTTGCGCGGCCGTTGAAACACCGCCCACACCGATAAGTGGGATGTCAGGACCGCAAAGCTGCGACAGCTGGGCCAATACGCGCGTGGATTTTTCAAACAGGGGTGCACCAGACAGCCCGCCTTGTTCCCCCCGATCCTTGGATGTTAGTCCGTCACGCGACAGAGTTGTGTTGGTTGCAATGATCCCGCTGATCCCTGTTTCACGCGCGACATCTGCGATATCGGCGATTTCATCAGGGGTCAAATCAGGGGCAATTTTCAGGAATATCGGAATAGGCGTGTTTAGGCCCGCGTTCGTTTCGAGAACGCCGTTCAAAAGCGCCCCCAAGGCGTCCTTGCCCTGTAAATCCCGCAGTTTTTCGGTGTTTGGACTGGATACATTCACAGTTGCGAAATCCAAATAGGGGCCGCAATGCGCCAGAACCCGAGCAAAATCGGCGGCGCGATCACTGCTGTCTTTGTTTGCCCCAAGGTTCAGGCCCACAATGCCTGTGTTTGGACGTGCTGCCAATCGTGCGCCAATCGCCTCCATCCCTTGGTTGTTAAATCCAAACCGATTGATCGCGGCATGATCTTGGGTCAAGCGAAACAACCGCGGCTTTGGGTTGCCGGGTTGGGCGCGCGGTGTGGCAGCACCCACTTCGATGAATCCAAAACCTGCCTTGGTCAGGGGCGCGATAACTTCGGCGTTTTTATCGTATCCTGCGGCCAATCCGATGGGGTTTGGTAAATCTAACCCCGCAATCGTTGTCGCCAAACGCGGGGTTGTCACCTGACTCGACAGGGGGGCAAACCCTGATTTCAGTGCTGCGATGGACAATCCGTGCGAAGTTTCAGGATCAAATTTGTGAAGTGCGGCTAATCCCAACCGTTCGATCAGTTTCATGTCATATCATCCGGAAAAATATGGCCTGCGTCCCCTTGGGGCAGGGGTTTCTGCCAAATCACATCTTTTATTCGCATCAGGCGATACAAATGTGGGAACAGCGCACCGCCCCGCGAGACTTCCCATTTCATATCGGGTTTCATCGCATCACTGTCACACGCCACAAGGATAAGATCACCCGCATTTGCAAAATGCTTGGCCGCTGTTTCGCGTACCTGTTTAGATGTGGAAAAATGGATATAGCCATCTGTCACATCAATTGGGGCGCCCTGTGTTTGTCCATGATCAATCAGGCTTTGCCATTCTTCGGCTCGAAAGATTTTGTAAATAAGCATGCCCCGCTCATGGCAATTCTTTCCCGCAAGGTCAAGCGTCATACCCGCGTTACAAATCCTTGATTAATGATCAGGCATGAGTCCGACTGGACGCGTTAGAAATATAATTTCAACAAGGGAAAATACCATGTTCACACGTTTCATGTTGACGGCTGCCACGTCTGCGTTGATCGCGGGCAGTGCAGCGGCGGACTATACACTCACCATTTTGCACACGAATGACATTCACAGCCGTGTGGAATCAATCAACAAATACGATTCAACCTGTAACGCCGATGGCGAGGCAGAGGGGAAATGTTTCGGCGGTATGGCGCGTCTGAAAACCATCATTGATGCCGAACGCGCGGCCATGGCGGATCAAAATGTTGTTGTGTTAGATGCGGGCGACCCGTTCCAAGGATCGCTGTTTTATACAACCTACAAAGGTGCGGCAGAGGCCGAATTTATGGAGGCCATTGGGTATGATGCCATGGCTGTTGGAAACCACGAATTTGACGATGGACCCAAAGGGCTGGCCGATTTTGTCGATGCGGTTTCATTCCCCGTAGTTAGCGGGAATTTGGATCTATCAGCGGAAGCTTTGCTAAAAGATCGTGTGAAAGATCACGTTATTTTGGAAATCGGTGGTCAGAAAATCGGTATCGTTTCGGCACTTGCGGTGGATACTGTGGATACATCCAGCCCAGGCGAAAATGTTGTTTTCATTGATGAGATTGAAGCATTGAAAACAGATGTCGCCGCGATGCAAGGCATGGGTGTCGATAAAATCATCGCGCTGACGCACGTTGGTTTGAAAAAGGATATGGAGATTGCCGCCGCGGTGCCGGGGATTGACGTTGTAATCGGTGGGCACAGTCATACAAAGATGTTGAATGATGGCAAAGCGGTTGCCTATCCACAAATAGTGGATGGCACACCTGTGGCGCAGGCTTATGCCTACTCCAAATACTTGGGCAAACTGACAGTGACCTTTGATGATATGGGGAACGTCACTGCGGCTTCTGGCGATCCAATCGTGTTGGATGCATCCGTTACTCCGGACGCTGCAATTGCGGCCCGCATTGCCGAAATGGGGGCCCCGATCGAAGAGATGAAAATGCGCGTTGTTGCGCAATCGTCGGGCAATATTGACGGGGATCGCGGCAGCTGCCGTGCCATGGAATGTCAGATGGGGAATTTGGTGGCCGATGCCATGTTGGATCGTGTGGCCGATCAGGGCATTGAAATTGCAATCCAAAATGGCGGTGGTTTGCGCGCCTCAATCGATGCGGGCGATGTGACCATGGGCGAAGTTTTGACGGTTCTTCCGTTCCAAAACACGCTTTCCACCTTCTTTGTCAGCGGCGCAACAATCGTGGCCGCATTGGAAAATGGTGTGTCCAAAATGGAGGAGGGCGCAGGCCGTTTCCCCCAAGTGGCTGGCATGTCCTTTACCGTCACCCCCTCTGCTGAGGCTGGCAGCCGCATTTCAAACGTCATGGTGGGCGGATCGGCGATTGATCTGAACAAAACCTACGGCGTTGTGTCCAACAATTATGTGCGCAACGGCGGGGACGGGTACAAAATGTTCCGTGATGCGGAAAACGCCTATGACTATGGTCCCGATTTGGCGGATGTCACAGCGGAATATATGGCCAAGAGTGGATCATACACCGCCTATACCGATGGCCGTATCACTGTGAAATAAACACTGAAATAGAAAAAGGGCCGCGAATTTGCGGCCCTTTTTGCAGTTGTATTAGTAAATTAAAGGTTCGGATACATTGGGAAGCGGGCGCACATTTCGGCCACTTCTGCTTTGACTTTCGCTTCGACTGCGCCGTTGTTTTCTTCGCCGTTTGCGGCCAAGCCATCCACAACTTCGACAATCCAATCCGCGATTTGACGGAACTCTGCCTCGCCGAATCCGCGTGTTGTGCCTGCAGGTGATCCAAGGCGGATACCAGATGTCACCATTGGTTTTTCTGGGTCAAATGGAACGCCGTTTTTGTTACATGTGATATGCGCGCGGCCCAACGCCTTTTCTGTTGCGTTGCCCTTAACGCCTTTGGGGCGCAGGTCAACCAAAACGACGTGCGTGTCAGTCCCTTGTGTCACTGTGTCCAAGCCACCTTTGATCAACTGATCAGACAGGGCCTGTGCATTGGTGATGACGTTTTGGATATAGGTTTTGAATTCTGGCTGCAGTGCTTCTCCAAATGCAACCGCTTTGGCTGCGATGACGTGCATCAATGGGCCACCCTGAATGCCAGGGAAAATGGCCGAGTTGAATTTTTTGGCTAATGCTTCGTCATTTGTTAGGATCATACCGCCACGTGGACCGCGCAATGTTTTGTGCGTGGTTGTTGTTGCGACATGCGCATGTGGGAACACAGGGGGGTGTTCGCCCGCGGCAACCAGACCGGCAAAGTGTGCCATATCAACATGTAGATATGCACCAACCATGTCCGCGATTTCGCGCATACGCTTAAGGTCGATTTGACGCGGAATCGCAGAACCACCTGCGATGATCAGCTTTGGATTATGCTCTTTGGCCAAGGCTTCGACTTGGTCATAATCAACACGGTTGTCTTCGCGGCGCACACCGTATTGAACCGCGTTAAACCACTTGCCTGATTGGTTTGGTGCCGCACCGTGTGTCAGGTGACCGCCTGCATCCAATGACATGCCAAGGATTGTGTCACCCGGTTGCAAAAGTGCCTGAAACACACCCTGGTTTGCCTGTGAACCAGAGTTTGGTTGCACGTTCGCAAATCCACAGTTGAATAGTTTGCATGCACGCTCAATCGCAAGGTTTTCTGCAATGTCTACATACTGACAACCACCGTAATAGCGACGGCCTGCATAGCCTTCGGCGTATTTGTTTGTCATCACGCTGCCTTGTGCTTCCATCACGGCAGACGAAACGATGTTTTCAGAAGCGATCAATTCGATTTCGTCACGCTGACGACCCAGCTCTTTGGTCATTGCGCCAAAGATTTCAGGATCGCTTTCTGCAAGAGCAGACGTGAAAAAGGCAGTAGTGTCTTTCATATCGGGTACTCCAAATAATGTTGTTACGAATTTCCTATCGGAAACGGATCACTTACAAAAGGCCATAATGCGACACTGTAAAGAAATAGCGCGGCACCACTGGTACTTTCTTGAAACTTATGCTTGTTTTGGAAACGAAATGACGTGTTTGGAAACTAACCTATGTCACAGAAACTTACCTTTCTTGCCAGCGATGCAGATGTTGCGCGCGACGCGCACGCCCGGCTGGTCCAAATGTATGGATCCGTTGAGTTGGAACAAGCAGACATCATTGTGGCGTTGGGCGGCGATGGGTTTATGTTGCAAACTCTGCATGCCACGCAGCATCTTCATGCGCCTGTTTATGGCATGAACCGTGGCACCGTTGGGTTTTTGATGAATGCCTACGAAGAGGATGGGTTGATTAACCGCCTTGGTGCGGCGGAGGAAGCTGAAATAAACCCCCTATCCATGACCGCAGTCGATGTTGAAGGGCATGAATTTTCCGCCCTTGCGATAAACGAGGTATCGTTATTGCGCGCGGGTCCACAGGCGGCCAAATTGAAAATTTCTGTGGATGGGCGTGAACGCATGTCCGAATTGGTGTCAGACGGTGTACTTCTTGCCACTCCTGCGGGGTCCACAGCCTATAATTATTCAGCGCATGGTCCGATCCTGCCGATTGGATCGGCGGTGTTTGCGATGACAGCGCTTAACGCTTATCGACCCCGCCGTTGGCGTGGTGCCTTGATCCCTAAGGCATCGCATGTGGATTTTGAGGTGATCGATCCCAAAAAACGCCCCGTGATGGCCGATGCCGACAGCCGATCCTTTTCCAATGTTGCGCGGGTTAGTATCAAATCAGAAACTGATGTTGTTCACAGATTACTGTTTGATCCAGGGCACGGTTTGGATGAACGCCTCATCCGGGAACAGTTTGTTTAAATGGAAGAATGCGATCTCTTAAATTAGACATGAAAAAATCGCCCCAGTTGGGCGATTTTAAGAATCAATTCAAAATTATGCTTATTTCGCGTACCCAATCGTTTGCAGCGACTCTTTGATTTCGATCAAGATGGCTGGATCATCAATGGTTGCGGGCATTTTGAACTCTTGATTATCGGCGATTTTCACCATGGTTGCGCGCAGGATTTTGCCCGAACGGGTTTTGGGCAAACGCTGCACCACAACGGCCAGTTTGAAGGCCGCAACAGGACCGATTTGATCGCGCATCATTTTTACGCATTCTGCGATTATCTCTTCATGTGGACGGTTTACGCCCGTGGTTAGGCAGAGGAACCCAACAGGTAGTTGGCCTTTCAACGTATCGCTTACCCCGATGACAGCACATTCTGCGACATCTGGGTGATTTGCCAAAACTTCTTCCATCGCGCCTGTAGACAGACGGTGACCTGCAACGTTAATCACGTCATCAGTGCGCGACATGATGTAAAGGTATCCATCCTCATCAATAATGCCTGCATCGCCTGTTTCGTAATATCCTTCGAACGTGGTCAGATAGGATTTCTTGAAACGCGCCTCTGCATTCCATAGCGTGGGCAGGGTACCGGGGGGCAGGGGCAGTTTGATAGCAATTGCACCCAATTCACCAGCGGGCATTGGATTGCCACTCTCATCCAGAACCTGAACGTCATAGCCCGGCATCGCAACCGAGGGTGAACCGACCTTGATCGGCAATTCCTCGATCCCCAAAGGGTTCGCCGCAACGGCATACCCTGTTTCTGTTTGCCACCAGTGATCCACAACAGGTACGCCCAACAAATCCCGCGCCCAGTTGATCGTATCAGGGTCCGCACGTTCCCCCGCCAAATAAAGCGCGCGCAATCCGCTTAGGTCATATTTTTTGGCGAATTCGCCTTTGGGGTCTTCCCGTTTGATTGCGCGGAACGCGGTTGGTGCCGTGAAGAACGAACGCACATTATGTTCACTGATCACGCGCCAGAACGTGCCCGCATCGGGCGTCCCAATGGGTTTTCCCTCAAATACAATTGTGGTGTTTCCATGAACCAGTGGCGCGTAACAGATATAGGAATGACCTACGACCCAACCCACATCTGACGCGGCCCAAAACACATCGCCTGGATCTACGTTATAGACGTTTTTCATCGTCCAGTTTAGTGCAACCAGATGCCCGCCAGTTGGACGTACAACGCCCTTGGGGGCGCCTGTTGTACCCGATGTGTAAAGGATATAGGCAGGGTGATCGCCAAGGACGGGTACACATGGCGCGTGTTCAACACCTTCCTGCACTGCGTTCCAATCATAATCCCGCCCTTCGATCATGTCGGCCACACATTCCTCGCGTTGGAACATGAACACAACTTCGGGTTTGTGTTCCGCAATCTCAATCGCGCCGTCAATCAGGGGTTTGTAGGCGACGGTGCGCCCGGGTTCCAACCCGCAGGATGCGGCAAGTATCGCCTTGGGTGTTGCATCGTCAATGCGAACGGCCAATTCGTTTGCGGCAAAACCGCCAAACACAACCGAATGGATTGCCCCAATGCGCGCACAGGCCAACATCGCAACTAAGGCTTCTGTAATCATTGGCATGTAGATAATAACACGATCACCTTTGGTGATGCCTTTTGTTTGCATCGCTCCAGCAAGGCGCGCGACTTTATCCAACATCTCGCTATACGTGGTTTTGCGTTGGCGTCCTGTGATCGCGCTGTCATAGATGACGGCGACCTGATCGCCACGGCCATTTTCAACATGACGATCCAGCGCATTGTAGCAAGTGTTCACAACACCATCTGTAAACCATTCGTAAAGAGGGGCGTTTTGGTCGTTCAGCGCCGCAGTTGGGAATTCGTCCCAGTCGATTGCCCGCGCTGCTTCTAGCCAAAATGCTTCTGGATCGTCTTTCCAGCTTTGATAAAGTGCGTGATAACCCATGCCACTCTCCTTCAGATCTTAAAAGTTGACTGGGTTAAAGCGATTATTTCCCAAAGGGGCAAGCACAGAATATGCGAAGTTCTGCCACTGTTTGCGCTAAATTAACTTGGTTTGGGTCCGAATAACTACGATAGGCAATACAATTTCGCCCTGCACGTCTCGTATGGTTCAGCGCTGGATCTGCCTCTTTCAACAACTGGTCATAAATTTTCAATCTACTTTCAAACAGTTCGGCTGTATCAAAACGACTGATTCCGATGCTGGTTGTAATGAAAATTGGGGTTGCACCGGTGGAAATTTAGCTGACATTGCGCCGCAAACGCTGCGCCAATGTATCGGCATCTTTGGGCGAAATATTTGGAAGGATCACAACTAATTCTTCCCCTCCTAAAAAATGCGCCAGCAGATCGGGGTCGCGAATTGCGGATTTAAATGCATGAGCCAAAGAACAAATAACTTGATCCCTGACGAAATGCCCATGGGCGTCATTTATGGATTTGAAGTGATCAATATCCACCATTAACGCGGTTACGCTCCCTTAATTAGAGCGCGCGTCCTCTGACAACAAATTGACATGCGATTGCGCTTAGCGGATTGTAAAGTCGGGTCAGGGGAGCCGTAACAGCAGCCTTTAATACGATCATCGAGCTTTCGCGCAAAATCGCATTGGTGTGCAGATGGCCCTGATGAGTTTAGACGTGGTACGTCAATTCTGTGTTTGAAATATTCGCTGCAACGATATCCTCGGTGGATATGCAGGGATACAAACGTTTTTGGATCGCTTGGCATATAGCATTGCGCCGATGGGTATTTGGATCAACGATCAAAATTTTGCCTGAAATAGAAAATCCTATCGCTAGCGTTTGATACTTGTGACAAATGTAAATTAATTGATTTACTAATTCTTTCACAGGTCACTAAAATCCAATCATGATACCACATGCTGCTGAAACTTTCGCATTAAATGTTCTGACTTGGTTGGTCGGGGACGAAGATTTGCTGCCCATCTTTATGAATTCCACAGGAACGGATGAGAAAGCTCTCCGCGAAAATGCGGGATCACCTGAATTTTTGGGAGCCGTTTTGGATTTTCTTCTTACGGATGATGCGTGGGTTTTGCGATGTTGCGAAGAAACAGGACTTGATCCTATTTTGATGATGACAGCACGGGTGGCGCTGCCTGGAGGTCAACAAATACACTGGACTTGAGTGTGTTTGTCAGGTTTGTGGACCGGAAGAGACTATATGCAGATTGGAGCGGTAATGATACGCGGGTTGGTGTTTGACAAAGATGGAACGCTCTTTGATTTCAAGACAACATGGAATGCTTGGTCCGCTGGTTTGATCCGTCGCTTTTCCAAAGGTGATCCGGAACGCGAAGTCGCACTTGCCGCGGCGGCGTGTTTTGATTTGGCGCAGCAAAGCTTTCTGCCCGGCAGTCCGATTATCGCGGGAACAAATCGAGAGGCGGCCGAGATTTTCGCAAGCGTTGTCACGGAACACAGCGTTGAAGAGTTGGAAGACATTCTGATGAATGCAACCCTAGATGCCCCGCAGACAGAGGTTGTTCCACTAGCCGATTATTTCGCAGATTTGCATGCACGAGGTTTCAAAACAGGTGTTGTTACAAATGATACTGAGGCGGGCGCAATGGCCCATCTGGGTCAGGCGCAGGCCACAAAACATTTGGATTTTATCGCAGGATTTGACAGTGGATTTGGTGCAAAACCTGCACCTGATCCTCTTTTGGCCTTTGCAAAGCACGTGCGGCTGACACCTGCTCAGGTCGCGATGGTTGGGGACAGTACGCATGATTTGGTCTCGGCAAAACGCGCGGGGATGTATCGCATTGGTGTGTTAACCGGAATGGCGGATTACGATGATCTTGCACCATACGCCGACGTTGTTCTGCCCCATATCGGTCACATCCTTGCGCATCTGCAGAATATCCAAAATGACTAGGCAAAACCGACGGATCACGTCGTAAATCGACAGGAAGAAGTGTTCTCTGACCGCAATCTTTGTAAAAAAGAATGTGGAGAGTCCGATGTCAGAACCCCAAGCACGCCGTCGTCGCGGCGGTGGTCGTTCAGGAAATGCACAACGTCGCGGGACAACAGCGATTGATCAAATGCCATGGCGCATGATCGAAAATGTGGACCACCCGACAGAGCCGCTGAACGAAGAGGGTGTTCAGGCCATCCACAACGGTGCGATGCATATTCTGGAAAACATCGGGATCGAAATTTTGAATGACGAAGCTCGCCAAATTTTTGCGGATGCAGAATGTATGGTGAATGGTGAAAATGTTCGCTTTGGTCGCGACTTCATAATGGAAATGATCGCCAAAGCGCCCAGTCAGTTTGACATGGTGCCACGCAATCCTGATCGAACGGTCACGATTGGTGGGAATACATTGACCTTCGTAAACGTATCGTCCCCCCCAAATTATTATGATATTGAGTTGGGTAAAAAGGTGTCTGGCACGCGCGAACAGTGTCAAAACCTTATCAAACTCAGCCAATATTTTAACTGCATTCACATGGTAGGTGGCTATCCCGTTGAACCCGTTGATGTGCATGCCAGCGTACGGCATTTGGATGTGCTTTATGATAAATTGATCCTGACGGATAAGGTCGCACATGCCTATTCATTGGGAAAAGAGCGTGTCGAAGATGTCATGGAGATGGTGCGTATCGCTGGCGGCCTAACCCATGAAGAATTTGAAGCGCAGCCGCGCATGTACACAAACATCAATTCGACATCCCCCCTAAAACACGATATTCCTATGTTAGACGGTTGGATGCGACTGGCACGGCGCAATCAGGGGTTGGTTGTGACACCCTTTACGCTGGCGGGTGCCATGGCTCCTGTCACAATGGCGGGTGCAGTAGCACAATCATTGGCCGAGGGACTGGTGGCTGTTGCATTGGCGCAATGGATACGTCCTGGTGCGGCCTGTGTGATCGGCACATTTACATCGAACGTTGACATGAAATCAGGCGCACCTGCCTTTGGCACACCAGAATATATGCGGGCCACACAAATGACGGGACAGTTAGCGCGGTTTTATGGATTGCCGATGCGATCATCAGGGGTCTGTGCGGCAAATGTGCCTGATGGACAGGCGATGTGGGAAACTTCCAATTCTCTTTGGGCCGCTGTGCAATCGGGCACGAACATGGTGTATCACGCCGCAGGCTGGCTTGAGGGTGGTTTGATCGCATCCCCCGAAAAATTCATCATGGATTGCGAGATATTGCAGCACATCCAGCGTTACATGGAACCTGCAACTTATGCTACAACGCCTGATGATATCGCGCTTGGGGCGATTGCAGAGGTTGGTCCGAATGGTCATTTTTTTGGTATCCAACATACACAAGAACGCTATACCACTGCATTCTATCAGCCTTTCGTTTCTGACTGGCGCAACTTTGAAGCCTGGGAAGCTGCAGGTGGCGTTTGGACCCCAGAGCGGGCGCACAAAATCTACAAACAGATTTTGGCAGAGTTTGAGGCTCCGCACATGGATGATGCGATCAAAGAAGAACTTAAAGAATTTGTGGAGCGTCGTAAAGCCGAAGGTGGCGCGCCAACTGATTTCTAGGTTATTCATAATGTCTTGAAGAATGTTGGCAATCCTACGGGGCAGGAGGTACCAATCGGATGCTATAGTTGTCGTTAAGGCTCGGCCTTTGCCCAACCTGCATGAAACGCATCTCTCGTCACTCCAATGCGAAACGCCTCAAACGCGGCCATCTTGTAATCCGAATCTATGGCTTTTGCACAGTCCTCGCAAAAACAACGGTAAAAAGGATTACGATTAGAAAAATCAATCCGCCCTTCACAGACCCAACATATTTCTTGCATTCTGCGTCCTTCGATGTATTCGCCCGATGGGAATAGCACGTGATGTGGTTGAAATGTAAGGGGTTTCAATATGTCAAGAATGCAACAAATGTTCTAACAATCTCATGTTCGTTCTCTCAAGTTTTTTGCAATTGGTATTCAAATCCTGTTCCCATGAAACTTCATTGGAAAAGGTTGTCTCGCCGACACTAATACGCAAAACTCATATCGATGCGTATCGTGTAAGTGGGACATCCTGAATGAGAAGAATGATGATCAGTGGCAGCCCGTAGGGGAATCGAACCCCTCTTTCCAGGTTGAAAACCTGGCGTCCTAACCGATAGACGAACGGGCCAG
>JBMTQO010000053.1:0-12155 GCA_049446275.1 Paracoccaceae bacterium
GAGGGGCTTCTAAACTCAACTCATAATACCCGCAACCCCTAAAATACAAAAAATTCATAATTTCTGAAAAGTTTTTATCAACGGTTTGTTAGCGTCAATAAAATAACGTATTTCGGCCCATATAATGAAATTCTTTACACATATTTAACGCATAGAATTGTTGCGCCGTTATCCCAAAAAGAAAACCGAGACGGGTAATCAGATAAACATTTACAACATTATGCCAATATATCATGTCACCAGCGTCTTGGCGCTGGAATCAGTGATGCAATTATCGCGATTGGGAATCGTGAAACTCATTTGTAATCGTCTCAGACAGTTCAGCCCCGCATGAGAAGCAATGCGAATGAAAGCGTGTTGCCATTTCCGAAGCGGAAATAGCATTTCATTATAATCAAGTGACACTGACCAGTTTTCACCGGAACTTGTGCGCAGGTAATCAGATGCGTTGCTTCAGATTTAACACAACAGGCTGCGCGTGCAGGCATGGACATCGCATCCATGAAAGATCTGCTGGAACAGATTTACCACATTAGAAAGCGTTATTCACCTTTCCCTTATACGATATTTTTGATGATCCTAAATTAATGAATGCTATAATCTGAATGCGACTAGTTCAGGGAACAAGATATTATGAAACATCTGTTGATGGCTGCTACAATCTTACTATCAGGTTCAGCACATTCTGCTCGAGCGAGTGACACAGTAATATATGAGGTAACCGATCAATCCTATGATGATGTTATGTTTGGATTGGAAAACGCGATCCTAGATTTCGGTTTAGTCATTTCCGAACACAACCATGTGGGCGATATGTTAGAACGTACCAAGGCCGATCTAGGCGCAACCGAGACGATCTATACCTATGCGGATGTGTTCGGATTTTGTTCAGCGCCTTTATCGCGCTCTGCAATGTTAGAAGACCCAATGAACATTCGTTTCTGTCCCTACAACATATATATGTATCAGATCACCGAAGGATCCCCCATAATTATCGGTTACGATGTTTATCCAGAGGGTGCGCTGCAAGATGTTCAAGCGCTACTAGATAAAATTACCCGCAGCGCAATCGGATTGGATTAAGCTGGTTAATTTACGAAACCTGTCATCTGATTAGTATTAATCAATAGAAAACGGCCACTCAAAAGAATGGCCGTCTATCTTATTATTCAGTGTACGACAGCGTCATCTGGACGTTCGCGATTGGTTGCACCAATGCGATCACCAATGATCAATCCGTCAGCACCTGCAGATACAGCGATGTTGTCGTCGTCTTTCACATCCCCTGACAACAAAAGTTCGGCCAACGGATCTTGCAGTGCCCGCTGTATCACTCGTTTTAAAGGGCGAGCACCAAAAACGGGGTCATAACCCTGATCTGCAAGCCATGTTTTTGAAGCATCATCAAACACCAGCGTGATTTTGCGACCCAATAAGCGTTTTTGCAAACGCGCCAATTGAATATCGACGATCCCATCCATATCCGCACGTCCCAGTCGATCAAAGATGATCATTTCATCCAAACGGTTCAAAAATTCAGGACGGAAATGGGCACGCACCGCATCCATAACATCGCGTTTTGCATCTGCAAAATCCGCACCATCGGGTAATTGGCTGAGGGCCTGCGCCCCAAGATTTGATGTTAAAATGATTAGCGTTTGTTTGAAATCGACGGTACGCCCCTGACCATCGGTCAATTGACCTTCATCCAACACCTGTAGCAAAACATTGAATACATCAGGATGCGCCTTTTCCACCTCATCAAACAGGACCACTTGATATGGTCGACGGCGCACGGCCTCAGTCAGAACACCGCCTTCATCGTATCCCACATAACCCGGAGGTGCGCCGATCAGACGGGAGACCGCGTGCTTTTCCATGAACTCAGACATATCAATACGCACCATCGCCATGTCATCATCAAAAAGGAACGACGCCAAGGCCTTGGTCAATTCGGTCTTACCAACACCCGTTGGTCCAAGGAATAGGAAGGAACCAAGTGGGCGGTTTTCATCGTTCAAACCCGCACGCGCACGCCGCACCGCATTTGATACCGCACCAACCGCCAGTTTTTGGCCGATGACACGGTTATGTAATGCCTCCTCCATCCGTAGTAATTTTTCCCGTTCACCTTCCAACATTTTCGACATCGGAATTCCTGTCCAACGTTCCGCAACGGATGCGATTTGTTCAGGGCGCACAGTTTCGGCAACCATCATCCCCTCATCCTCACGATTCTCGGCATCGCTAAGTTGTTTTTCCAACTCCGGAATGATTCCATAGGACAATTCACCAGCGCGTGCCAAATGACCCTCGCGTTTTGCGATTTCTAAATCCGCGCGGGCACGATCCAACTGTTCCTTTAGATCACGAGCGGAAGCAAGCTTATCACGCTCAGCCTGCCATTGCGCTGTCATGGTGGCGCTGCGATCTTGTAGATCCGCCAAATCCTTTTCCAATGTGGCAAGGCGGTCGATGGATGCAGCATCATCCTCTAACCGTAATGCTTCGGCTTCGATCTGCTTTTGCAGAATTTCGCGGTCCAGCGCGTCCAACTCTTCTGGTTTGCTATCCACTTCCATCCGCAAGCGGCTAGCGGCTTCATCCACCAAATCAATTGCTTTATCTGGTAGGAAACGATCGGTGATATAGCGTTGTGACAAAGTCGCCGCCGCCACCAATGCGCTATCCGAAATGCGTACACCATGGTGGAGTTCGTATTTTTCCTTGATCCCGCGCAGAATGGAAATGGAATCCTCCACCGTGGGTTCGTCGACCATCACAGGTTGGAAGCGACGGGCAAGGGCCGCATCTTTTTCCACATATTTTCGATATTCATTCAAAGTGGTCGCGCCAATGCAATGCAACTCACCACGCGCAAGGGCAGGTTTAATCAAATTGGCGGCATCCATCGCACCATCCGTTTTACCCGCCCCAACAAGGGTGTGCATTTCATCAATGAACAAAATTATCTCACCCGCTGCCGCGCTGATTTCATTTAAGATCGCTTTCAGGCGCTCTTCAAATTCACCGCGATACTTGGCCCCCGCGATCAATGCACCCATATCCAGAGCCATCAGTTTTTTGTTTCGCAATGATTCTGGGACATCTCCATCAATGATGCGTAATGCCATGCCTTCTGCGATAGCCGTTTTGCCGACACCCGGTTCACCAATCAAAACGGGGTTATTTTTGGTGCGACGAGACAAAACTTGCATCGCGCGACGAATTTCGTCATCACGCCCAATGATCGGGTCTATTTTTCCGTCTCGCGCAGCTTCGGTCAAGTCATGCGTATATTTGCCCAACGCATCGTACCCATTTTCGGCATTGACACTGTCTGCGGTGCGCCCTTTACGAATGTCATTAATTAAACTGTTAAGAGACTGTGCTGAAACACCGCCAGCGCTCAGAGCGTCCTTAGCAGCTGATTTCACAATGGCCAGTGCGGTCAAAATACGTTCTACAGGGACAAATTGATCTCCTGCTTTTTTGGCGATGTCCTCGGCCTCACCGATCACCTTGACCGTTTGATTGTCAAGATAGGCTTGTGCACCGCCTTCAACCTTTGGCAGTTTTGAAAGAGTGGTTGCGACATGGTCATGAACCGACTTTGCATCGCCGCCTGATCCCGTGATCAAATTGGATGCAAACCCCTGATCATCATCCAAAAGCGCCTTTAAAATATGCTCTGGCAATATACGTTGATGGTTTTCGCGAATTGCAATAGTTTGTGCCGCTTGTATAAAGCCGCGCGCACGCTCCGTGAACTTACTTAAGTCCATGGGTAATCTCCTTTTCTAAGCACCGTTTTTCCTGAGCCCGACATCGGCACACAGGTCTTGGCCTCACTTTTAATGTGGGCATTCAAACTAATCTGATCAAGATTTCATATAAAATTTACCCATCAGGCTAATGTTTTAAATTAATATCGCCAATCGAAAGGTCTAAGTAGTTCACACAATTACCGCACACACATTAACTGTGTGCAGACTGGAAGATCAATAAATCAATTTTGGCATGGACATTTTTGATAAGGACCAAGGAGAATTTCATGTTTAAGTACACGGTTCAAACAGAAACCAAGGCCGAGCTAGCCATGCCCCAAGAAGACATGATCAAAAGGTCAAGCAGAAATTACGCCTTGGAAACAAATTACCCACTCAAGTGACCACCATGACCCTTCATGAAATGCTGTTTCCCCCCGTTGCTTGACCATTTCATCCCACTCTGACAAAGCAGGGGCAAGTTTTCAAAGGAGCACCCCAGTGTCAGATGATCGTTTAATTGTTGCGTTAGATGTTCCAAATGTTGTTCAGGGCTTGGATTTGGCTAGCAAGATTGGGGATGCAGTTAATTTTTATAAAATCGGCCTTGGTATGTTAACGGGCGGCGGACTTGCGCTTGCCAATGAATTAAAACAGGAACACGGCAAACGCATATTTTTGGATATGAAGTTCTTTGACATCGGCGCTACGGTCGAAGCAGCGGTACGCGGTATAGCTCAGTATGAATTAGATTTCCTAACCGTTCACGGTGATCCGCATGTGGTGCGCGCCGCGAAACAGGGGGCCGCGGGTAGTAATTTGAAAATTCTGGCAGTGACAATTCTGACGTCGCTTGATCGCTCAGATTTGGATAATGCCATGATCAAGGGTGGGGATGTCCCTGATTTGGTTGCCGAGCGGGCGGGCCGAGCATTTGACGCAGGTGCCGATGGCGTCATCGCGTCACCACAAGAATCAGATTTGATCCGTGCATTGCCTGAATCGACGGGCCGCTTGATCGTCACACCGGGCGTGCGCCCTGCGGGGGCGGATTTGGGTGACCAAAAACGTGTCACAACACCTGGTGAGGCAATTGCAAACGGATCGGATCACATTGTGGTTGGCCGTCCCATATGGCGGGCGGATGATCCGCGTCAAGCCGCGTTAGATTTGATTGCCGAATTTAAGTAGCTGAGTCGCCATGCCTTGGATATAGAGATTGGCTTATTGTTTTAATCTGATATTCGATCTCGGCTCAAAATCCAAGTTTACATTGAGGGCACTTACTTGTCACAAGCCGACCTTGGACGGAGCTGACGCGCCTCCCATCAGGGAGGTCGGCGCTTGCCAATTATAAGAACGGCTGTAAATAGAATTTAACAAGATTTTATGAATAGTATCTCAAGTACAAGCCTTCCGATCCCTTTACTCCACCTGCAACAGATAAACGCTTAATCCGCGTTTAATCCTTCTTTACGCCCTGCCGTCATCAAGGTGTACCCAAGATAAAAGCCAGTTAGCGCCATCGGCATTTGACACAGCAAAACAACCTGCCATCCATATTCAATTACCGCTCGCACATTCATCGACGTTAACAAAAGTGAGATAATTGTGGTTGCTGCAAATAGTCCAAGAGCAAACATCTGCTTATCACTCATTTTTTTCACGGCTTGCTGATTATGATCCATTAATTTGAGTCCTTTCGTCTATGCCCTTACATATAATATTTTTTGAATATGTTACAATAAGAAAATTCTCTCCCCGAAACAATTAAAATGCAAATAGTCAAATTCACCTTTCGTTAACTTCTGCACCAACATGAAACCTTCGTTTTACCGACGCGACACAGATAATGTTCATGCACAAAAAAAACCCCGCCAGAAGGTAGGGTTTTTTAGGATCCCAAGTGGGACAAAGCTCTTAACCCTGGCGGGCTTTGAAACGGCGTTGCGTCTTGTTAATGACGTATACGCGGCCCTTACGGCGCACGACACGGCAGTCGCGGTGACGCTGCTTCAGCGAGCGGAGTGAGTTTTTGACCTTCATGGCCGTCTCCTTCATTCGCGGCGCGTCAAATGCGCCATTGGCAGGTCGCCTCAGAGTTGAGGCAGTGAATTTATGGTGGGCGGTACTGGGATCGAACCAGTGACCCCTACGATGTCAACGTAGTGCTCTACCGCTGAGCTAACCGCCCATACCGTGACGAGCGAGCCCCAAAAAATGGGGCGCGGATTTCCCGCGCCGGTGGAGGGTCTATAAAACCTTGTTACAAGAGGATCAAGGGCTTTTGCACCAGAATGTTTTTAGTCTATGGTGACTCTTATGGATATTAGGTCAGAAACCAACTCTGCATACAAAATACTGGCCCCAAAGGTATGGGACTCGGCAGTTGTTTTTGCCTCTCCGCACAGCGGACGCGATTATTACAACACATTTAAAGGACAATCGATTCTTGATCCTATGACCCTGCGATCATCAGAAGATGCCTACGTGGATCAGCTGATCGACTATTTACCAGAATTTGGTGCCCCACTTTTGCTAGCACATTCCCCGCGCGCGTTTGTTGATTTCAACCGATCAGCAGATGAACTAGACCCTGCAGTAGTAAACGGGGCACAAACGCGTGGACAGAACCCCCGCATCTCATCAGGTCTTGGCGTTATTCCGCGTGTCGTTGCAAACGGTCGCCCCATCTATCGCGGCAAAATCCCGATGCAAGAGGCAAAGGATCGCCTGCGGATTTATTGGCACCCCTACCATGAAGCGTTGCTGCGCCTTTTAAAGGCTGCCAAATTACGCCATGGGTACAGTGTTTTAATAGATGTGCACTCAATGCCAAATGATGCTGTTTCAACGCCATCGAAACTTGTAACTCCACCTGAAATCGTGGTTGGAGATCGCCATGGGTCATCCGCGTCACGTGCGTTGGTGGAAGAAGTTGAGGCCTGTTTTGCGAACGCGGGCCTCAGAACCGCGCGTAACACACCCTTTGCTGGGGCATTTATCACCCAGCACTATGGGCGCCCCTCAGCAAATCAGCATGCCATTCAGATTGAAATTGATCGTGGTATCTATCTGAACGAAGCCCAAGTTACGCCGAGCGATCAATTCGCAGAAACACGCGAAAAATTACGTAAGGCATTTGAGGGGATCGTACGGTTAGGCGCACCAGAATTGCCATTAGCCGCTGAATAAATTAACGCAGACTGCGCCCCTTGATAATCGCATCGCTTCCAAATTTTTTGCGAATTTCATCGCGTGCGCGTTCAACTTTAGCGCGCTGTGCTGCCATTGGATCCAGCAGATCAGGTGTGCGATCGGCAATCGTATCTGGATACAACTGTGACAGGCCCGCGCCAATCAAACGATATCCCTGATCATGGTCCACCTTATCAAATAGCGATTTTGTCGCCTGAAACAAGGTTTCGGCCATTTGCGTTGGATCGCGCAACGTCATGCGACGGGTCAATGTACCGTGTTTTGTTGTCTTTAGTTTTAACGTCGCGACCAAGCCTGCTAACTCACGCGCTTTGGCGCGATCCGTGACCTTTTCACACATGCGCCATAGATGCCCCAATAACATTTCGCGATCAGCTGTATCCTCGAAAAATGTGGTTTCGTTGGAAATCGATTTAATTGGTGCGTTTCGAGAAACTCGCCGTTTGTCTTGTCCGCGCGCTAAATGCCATAAACGTTCACCCATTGACCCAAAACGAGCATTCAAATCCTCTCTCTCCCATCTAAGCAAATCAGAAAACAGGCGTATTCCAGCGCGCTCCAACGCTTCTTGTGTCGTACCACCCACCCCCCAAATCAGGCTTACGGGTTTGTCGTTTAGAAACTGTTGCGTTTCTGCCTGTCCAATCACAGAAAAGCCTTGGGGTTTATCCAAATCCGACGCAATTTTTGCCAAAAATTTATTGTGCGATAGACCGATGGACCCCCCGATACCCAATTCATCACGCATCCGTTTGACCAACCGCGCTAACATCACAGAAGGAGGATGACCATGCAATTTTTCGGTTCCGCGCAAGTCTAAGAATGCCTCATCCAGAGAAAGGGGTTCAATTGCAGGGGTCAATTCTTCCATCATCTTGCGGATTTCTTTTGAAACCGCGGCATAAACGTCCATTCGTGGTTTAACGACAACGGCGTCTGGGCATTTTTGCAGTGCTTGAAACATTGGCATTGCTGATTTCACACCCCGAATGCGGGCTACATAACAGGCCGCGGAAACCACACCACGCCGTCCGCCGCCCACGATCACGGGTTTATCCGCTAGATCAGGATTATCGCGTTTTTCAACACTTGCGTAAAATGCATCACAATCCATATGCGCAATTCCAAGCGAAAAAAGCTCGGGATGCACAAATACACGGGGCGAGGCACAATACGCGCACCGTCGGGTGTTTTCCGTAATTTTCGTACAATCGCGACAAAAAGCAGACATGGCACATCTATAACAAAGCAGAGATGCGACACCAACAAATCCTCGACCCGCAGCAAAAAAATGCACATCTTTGATCTAGGTTAAGAGGGAGCCTTGCAAATGAACGTCGCCGTTTTACCGAAATTGCTATTGCAGCTACTTGACGAAAACATTGTTATTTTCTTGCTGAAGATTGCGATTATTTCCGCAGTTATCCTGGGCATAAATATCGTCCCACAATCAGAAAACACCTGGTAGAACGCTTTGGTCGGGTGCGCAGTTAAATCCGTAAGTTGGAATTGGATGCCTTTGCAGATGCGTTTAAAATGTTGAAATGAGGCGGATAATGACAATCATTGAAACGTGGTGGGCATGGGTCGCATTCTGCACCATAGTGGTTCTCTTTGAATTGATGAGTCTATCCTATTTGTTCTTGGGCTATGAGTTTGGCGCGATTGTGATGGGCATAACGCTTGCGCCTGGGGTCACGATGTCGGCACAATGTCTGATGTTGCCATTTATCTTTGCGACATTGATCCGTTGGGTTTTGCTGCGACAGGTTTTCAAATTCCCAAAGGGAAAGTTCAAACCTTTGATTACGAAATAAACGACAATGGAAACATATCAGCTATCGCGCCAACGATTTACAATCGGATAGCGCCGATCCAACCAAAATGCCTTGGGTGACAAACGCGCGCCGGGGGCAGATTGGAACCGTTTATATTCACTAATGTAAAGCAAATTCTGAACTCTCAGGGCGTCTTCCTTGGGGAAACCAGCTGCGACGCAATCATCAATCGATCCATCCTGATCCACCAAAATCGTTAGAATGCCATCCAAAACATAGTAATCAGGCAAGCTGTCACTATCTTTCTGACCTGGACGCAACTCTGCACTTGGTGGCTTTTCGATGATATTTGCAGGGATCACGGCGCCCACTGGACCCCGCATCCAATCGCGATGCTGTTCATTGCGCCAACGACAGACGTCAAAAACACGGGTTTTATACAAATCCTTGATCGGATTGTACCCACCCGCCATATCGCCATATATCGTTGCGTATCCCACTGCGACCTCAGATTTATTCCCAGTGGTCAAAAGCATTTCGCCAAACTTATTAGAAACAGCCATCAACAATAATCCGCGCAATCGGGATTGAATATTTTCTTCTGTCAAATCTGGATTGATCCCCTGAAAAAGAGGGGCAAGTGTATTCGTGATCGCCGCGCGCCCTTCTGATATTGGCAAGTAATCGTATCGGCAGCCCAAATTCTCAGCCATGTCTTTGGCATCGGTCAGGGACTCATCCGATGTATATTCCGAGGGTAGCATGATACAGCGCAAATTTTCCGCACCCAATGCATCCGCTGCAATAGCCGCAACCAGTGCACTATCAACACCGCCAGATAGACCTAATAACACCTTAGAAAATCCAGATTTGGCGCAATAATCACGCAACGCGATCGTCATAGCGAAATAATCCGATTCAAGCTGATCCGGAATCTTGGCTTTCACATTATCAGCAATACGCCAACCTTTATCTGTTCGATTGAGGGTTAGTTCCGTAATGCTTTCCTCAAACATCGGTAGCATCGCGGCCAATTCACCACCAGGGTTTAGGGCAAAGCTACAGCCATCGAAAATTTGGTCGTCCTGCCCACCTGTCTGGTTCAAATAGATCAAGGGCAAACAGCTTTCGACAACGCGGGAAACCATCAAATTGAGACGCACATCTAGCTTGCCACGATAATAGGGCGATCCATTAGGAATGAACAAAAACTCTGCGCCCGTTTCTTCCAGCGTTTCAACAACGTCGCTATGCCATGCATCTTCACAAATGGGACTGCCGATGCGTACACCGTTGATCACATATGGGCCACTGACTTGGCCGGGTTCAAAAATACGAACTTCATCAAACACGGTTTCATTCGGCAAATGATGCTTTTTGACAATCGCCTGAACATCACCCCCGTTCAGAATGAAATAGGCGTTAAATAGTGCACCGTCTTCCACCCACGGACCACCGATGCCAATCACAGGACCATCAGCGCAGTCCTTCGCCAACGCCCACACCGCATCGATAGCATCTTTTTGAAACGCAGGCTTCATGACCAAATCTTGGGTGTTATACCCTGTGATGAACATTTCAGGCAGTGTCACAAAATCGCTACCCTGTTCTGCGCCTTGCAACCATGCTTGTTTCGCTTTGGCTGCATTACCCTGCAAATCACCAACGGTGGGGTTCAATTGTGCGATTGTTATGCGGAATTGATCAGTCATAGCCTCTGCCCTGGCAAATAAGTATTGCAATGTGACTCAGCGTCTAGCCATATCGTCAAAATTCGGGATGGTACAGTGGGTTTGTCGTGACCGCTCCGATCAGGCGTCCTCGACCTCTAAAACACCGGGCAGGGATTTCAGCGCACCTTTAATTTGCGGGTTCATCACAAAATCCTGACCGACATCCAATTCAACCTCGCCCGGCAGTTCAGGGTTCATTAGGCACAGGAATACGGGCCCCTTGCTGCCCGATTGTGCATTTGCCTGATCCAACACAGACGAAATCGCTGGGAAAGCAGCCTCGTCCTCAACAAAAATGCGTAGACCTTTGGACCCTAAATCCGCCATGGCAATATCAACGGGAGCAACAGAGCGACCCAGCAGTTTAAGTTGGTCGGCCTCCATTGTGGCTTCGGCCGTGATAACCACCTTTTGACCCGTTTCCAAATGTTCGCGCGATTTTTCCAGTGCCTCGGAAAACAGAGTAACTTCATACGCCCCGGTTGGATCGGACAATTGGCAAAATGCAAATCGGTTTCCACGTGCTGATTTGCGTTCTTGCCTGCCCGCGACGACGCCTGCCAATTTTGCAATTGTAGGTCCTGATTGCGCTTTATACATGACCTCTTCTAACGTCATGACACCTTTGCGTTTAAGGGCAACTAAATAATCATCCAGCGGGTGGCCTGACAAATAGAACCCAACTGCACGAAATTCCTCGGACAACCGTTCAGCAGGCAACCAATCCGTCACAGGCGCAAGGCGGGGTTCCGGCAGGTCTTCACCCGCCTCACCAAACAACGATACTTGGTTTGACAATTTCTGTTCTGCGATTGCGGCGGAATAAGACACCAATCCCTCAAGGCTTTCGAATACGCGGCGGCGGTTTGCATCCAGCATGTCAAAAGCCCCTGCCCGTGCCAACATTTCAAGCGGGCGTTTTCCAACACGTTTCAAATCAACACGACGGGCAAAATCAAACAAACTAACAAAGGATTTGTCGCCACGGGCTTCAGTAACCAGGCGCATCGCCTCAATCCCAACGTTTTTCAATGCGCCCAAGGCATACACCAATGCACCATCAACAACGTCAAAGCTGGCATCAGATCGATTCACACAAGGCGGCACGTATTTCAGACCCAGCCCTTTTCTAACCTCTTCAAAATAAATGGCTAATTTATCGGTTAGATGGATATCGCAGTTCATGACGCCTGCCATGAATTCAACAGAGTGGTTCGCCTTTAGCCACGCAGTTTGATAAGACACCACGGCATAGGCCGCTGCGTGCGATTTGTTGAAACCATAGTTTGCAAATTTTTCAAGTAGATCGAAAACCTCGCTCGCCTTTTTGGCCTCTACCCCATTTTCAGCGGCACCTTTTTCAAATTTTGGACGTTCGGCATCCATCGCCTCTTTGATTTTTTTACCCATCGCGCGACGCAACAGGTCCGCACCACCCAATGAATATCCCGCCATGACCTGCGCGATTTGCATAACTTGTTCCTGATAAACGATGATCCCTTGGGTTTCTTCCAAGATATGATCGATCAAGGGATGGACGGATTCACGCGCTTTCTTGCCATTCTTTACGTCACAATATGTGGGAATATTTTCCATCGGGCCCGGCCGGTACAAGGCCACCAGCGCAACAATATCTTCGATACAGGGAGGCTTCATAC
>JBMTQO010000054.1:0-12111 GCA_049446275.1 Paracoccaceae bacterium
GCTTAGGCTCACAACGCGATCCTGAAGTTGTGAAATTCTGGTTTCTGCGATGCCCATTAGGCGACCTCCGCCAAGATGTCGGCATAACCGTTTTGTTCAACTTCAAGCGCCAATTCTGGTCCACCTGTTTTCACGATACGACCGTTCGCCATAATATGCACAACATCAGGTTTAATGTGATCCAAAAGACGTTGATAGTGTGTGATCACCAAAAACCCACGGCCTTCGTCGCGCAGGGCATTCACGCCTTCGGATACCAACTTCATTGCATCAACGTCCAAACCACTGTCTGTTTCGTCCAAAATACACATTTTGGGCTCTAGCATTGCCATTTGCAGGATTTCGTTACGCTTTTTCTCGCCACCTGAAAATCCAACATTCACAGGGCGCTTTAGCATATCGGAGTCGATTTTAAGCGTTTTTGCGCGTTCGCGCACGACCTTTAAGAACTCGGCTGCAGACATTTCATCTTCGCCACGTGCCTTGCGCTGTGCATTCACAGCAGTCCTCAGGAATGTCATGTTGCCAACACCTGGAATTTCGACAGGATATTGGAACGCCAAAAACAGGCCCGATGCCGCACGCTCTTCTGGTTCCAGCTCAAGAAGGTCTTCACCATCAAGGCTGGCCGAACCACCCGTAACTTCATATCCGTCTTTGCCCGACAACACGTATGAGAGTGTTGATTTGCCTGACCCGTTTGGGCCCATGATCGCGTGTACCTTACCCGCTTGAACGGTTAGATCGACACCTTTCAGGATTTCTTTGTCTTCCTCGGCCAATGATACTTGTAGGTTTTTGATTTCCAACATGTGGGTTTTCCTTTTTTCTAGCCTTCAAAGGCACGTAAGTGATTGCGCAATTCATCCCGAGCGTAATCATTAAGCTGATCATTTTCGCTGAATGATGCTGCAAGCAGTTCAATACTATATTGATCAAGCACGCCGCTGCGACACCCGATTACATCGGTGATCAAGGCAAAGAAATCGCACACAATATTGGTACCCATGAACACTTCCCCGACCACGATCTCTTTATATTCGCGGATGCTTTGCCAATCTATAGACTGCGTTGTTGTTATGATCATTCCTATTCTCCATCCCAACAATCACATATATACCAAATGTGATCGATGGGACGTGACACTTAGCCCACCGATCCTTCAAGTGAGATAGCGACCAATTGCTGGGCCTCCATCGCAAACTCCATAGGCAACGCTTGAAGCACATCCTTACAGAATCCGTTCACAACCAAGGCAACGGCCTCTTCTTCGTCCATGCCGCGTTGGCGACAATAGAAGAGTTGATCATCATCAACTTTTGATGTGGTGGCTTCATGTTCCACACGGCTCGAATTATTTTTGACCTCGATATAGGGCACAGTATGCGCGCCACATTTATCGCCAATCAGCAAACTGTCACATTGCGTGTAATTCCGGCTGTTTTTCGCGCGTGGGTGCATGGTAACCAATCCGCGATAGGTGTTTTGGGCCACGCCGGCGCTGATCCCTTTGGACACGATGCGTGATTTGGTATCTTTGCCCAAATGGATCATCTTGGTACCTGTATCGGCCTGTTGATGATTGTTCGCAATCGCGATGGAATAAAACTCGCCCTGTGATTCATCACCACGCAGGATGCAAGACGGGTATTTCCATGTGACCGCTGATCCTGTTTCCACTTGGGTCCACATCACCTTGGATCGCGCGCCACGACAATCCGCGCGTTTGGTAACAAAATTGTAAATCCCACCATTGCCGTCTTCGTCCCCTGGGAACCAGTTTTGGACCGTTGAATATTTAACTTCGGCATCTTCTTCGATGATGATTTCAACAACGGCTGCGTGCAACTGCGCTGTGTCACGTTGCGGGGCTGTACAACCCTCAAGGTAGGATACATAAGATCCCTTGTCCGCGATGATCAACGTGCGTTCAAACTGCCCCGTGTTTTCCGCGTTGATACGGAAATAAGTAGACAACTCCATTGGACATCGCACGCCCGGTGGGATGTAAACAAAAGACCCATCCGAAAATACGGCACTGTTCAACGTGGCATAGAAATTGTCCGACACAGGAACTACCGAGCCTAGATATTTTTTCACCAACTCTGGGTGTTCGCGGATCGCCTCAGAAATTGAACAGAAAATGACGCCAGCCTTTTTCAGCTCATCTTGAAACGTGGTACCCAAAGAGACTGAGTCAAACACCGCATCAACGGCAACTTTACGTCCCTCGGCGGGTGCATCCTCTGCCCCTTCGATTCCAGCAAGGATCATCTGTTCCTTCAGCGGGATGCCCAGCTTTTCGTAGGTCGCCAATAGCTTGGGATCAACCTCATCCAATGATTTCGGCTTTTCGGCCATGGATTTAGGACGGGCATAGTAATACTGATCCTGAAAATCGATTTTAGGGTAGTTTACCATGGCCCATTTAGGTTCGTCCATCTGTGTCCAACGTTTAAACGCAGATAGACGCCATTCGGTCATCCATTGTGGTTCTTCGTTTTTCTCAGAAATCAAACGTACGATATCTGGATTCACGCCCTTGGGCGCGTATTCCATTTCAATTTCAGTTTCCCAACCGTATTTGTAGGTGCTGGCTTCACGCACGGCATCTACGGTTTCCTGATCGACGCCTTCTTTGACCCCAACTTGATCCAAAGTCACCTTATGGCTCCTTATAAATTTACGCCCTGACGGGCCATGAATTTTTCGTATGCGGACGTCCATTTTTCAACAAACGCCATTACGTCTTCTTCGCTCGTTGTGGGTCCCAATGACACGCGCAGCGCGCAGGCTGCATCCGCCTCATCATACCCCATCTCCATGAGCACGCGGCTTGATTTCACCTTTCCACTTGAACAGGCAGATCCTGCCGACACCGCAAGACCCGCAAGGTCCATCTGCATCACCTGCGTCTCGCCCTTCCAACCTGGAGTAATCATGCATGTGGTGTTGGGCAAACGGCTTGCAGCGTTCCCGACAAAAATAGTTCCATTTGAAGATTGTGCAATGGCATTTTCTAGAATGTTTCTAAGTTTTTCAACTTCATCCCAAACCCCTGCATCCAAATCGCGCGCAGAGGCCTCTGCAGCGGCCCCAAAACCCGCTATCCCTATGATATTTTCGGTACCCGAACGCCGTCCCATTTCCTGACCGCCCCCGCGCAACTGTGCTGCAACATCAGTTCCTTTTTTCAGGATCAGTGCGCCAACACCTTTTGGGCCACCCAATTTATGTGCCGACACCATGGCCATCTGCGCACCGGACCAGCCGAATGCCAACGGCACCTTGCCAAAAGCCTGCGTCATATCCGATGCAAATAGCCCATCCGGCAGATCCTGCATAATACCCGTTTCGGAATTTGCAAGCTGCAATACGCTATTCTCAGGGGATGTCACACGCACCTTGCCCATATGATCTACCACTTGATCGGCGATACAATACGCGCTAACCGCCTCGTGTTCAATTCGGGAACAATGCACATCCGTGCCACCCAAACACAGCGCAGCGGCCTCGGTCGCGCCAGAGGTGAACACGACATCGGCCGCCTGAGCACCCAGCGCAACGGCCACCTGTTCGCGCGCACGCTCCATGATCATTTTGGCCGCCCGCCCCTCTTGGTGTACCGAAGAAGGGTTTCCAACCTCATCCATTGCTGCAATCATCGCAGCACGCGCCTCGGGCCGAAGCGGGGTAGTAGCATTATAATCCAGATAAATGCGCCTCATTAACCTGCACCACCAACGTCTGCATCATCGTCTTCATCTACAACCGCAAAAAGGGATGGCACCGCAGGACAGGGTGCAATTTCATTTTCGATCACATCGGACATCCGCGTTTGATGCAAAAATACATACACATGTGCGCTCAAACCCTCCCACATGCGATTGCTAAGGGATTGCGCCTTGCTTCCTGATTGGCCACCCTGCGCACCCGCACCTTTGTGAAGCGCATCAATCGTTTCATCAACGGCGGACAGTACATCAACCACGCGAATTTCATGTGTAGATTTTGACAGCTTATACCCGCCCCCAGGACCACGAACGGATTCAACCAACCCACTGCGGCGCAATTTAACGAAAAGCTGTTCAAGATATGCCAACGAAATATCCTGACGGCGGGAAATATCCGATAGAGTCACCAACTCATCCTGTGGCTGAAGTGCAATATCGCACAGCGCCACCATCGCATACCGACCTTTTGTGCTGAGTTTCATCCCCGTTTATCCGCAATTTGATTGACCTTGGGTCTGTCAGGTCTTATGCCAACACAAAACCCAGTACAGCCAGACTGTATTTAGAATTATTCTAAGAAGGTTGAGCTAATTTGTCAAGAATTACCAACCGCCTTTGAGGAGAGTATTTGCGCAATGCCCGAGGTGATTTTTCCAGGTCCTGATGGACGACTAGAAGGCCGTTATCATCCCCAAAAAGACCGCGATGCCCCAATTGCGATTGTATTGCACCCACATCCTCAATTCGGCGGCACCATGAATAACAAGGTAGTTTATAACTTGCACTATGCATTTTATAATATGGGGTTCACGGTACTGCGGTTTAATTTTCGTGGTGTTGGGCGTTCACAAGGTGAATATGATCAAGGGGTGGGTGAATTGTCGGATGCGGCGTCAGCCTTGGATTACCTGCAATCCATGAACAACAATTCCAAACATTGCTGGGTTGCTGGGTTCAGCTTTGGGGCATGGATTGGGATGCAATTGCTGATGCGCCGCCCCGAAATCACGGGATTTATTTCAGTAGCGCCACCTGCAAACATGTATGATTTTTCATTTCTTGCGCCCTGCCCGTCATCTGGATTGATCATCAATGGCAGCGCAGATCGCATTGCGCCCCCTGCAGATACCGTTTCGTTGGTTGAAAAGCTTCAAGAACAGCGTGGCATCACAATAACGCATACGGAATTGGACAGTGCGGGCCACTTCTTTGAAGAGCCGCATATGGACCCGATGATTGATCATGTGACTACATATGTGAAACGCCGTTTGACCGAAAATACACGGTAAACCAAAGCTCGTTGTAGCATAGGTTGCAGAAAATTTGGCCAAGGGTGCGATTGACTTGGCCAATGACCTAAGCAACGAATATGTGATTTATGAAACGGCCAAGGTTTTAGTTTCTGCCTCATCCACGATGGAGGAGGCCTCTATGACATCAATCCGCGTGCGCTTTACCGAATGAATTTCACGACGACCCCTAAAAGATTGAGCGCAGGGATCCTAAAAGTGGACCATTTTTCTCCCAAGCTATCAGTGAGCCGTAAAACGCGTCAGTTGCCAATGCCTCTACATTAGTTTCTTAGCATTTTGTTGAATCTTTATTGAAAAAACCGCTCTTTAATAGGGCTCGATCCTCCAAAAATGTAACATATCTGTTGCTAAATTATCCGTCGGCATTGATGGAGCATCAGGATCGATATCAAGATCGCTGTCACAAGTGCTTAATCGTGGTGCAATAGATCCCAAATTCACCTTTAAATCGTTCTTTGTAACTCTGTTAAAACTTTCACGGAGGAAATTTATTTGCCCGTCGGATCGTATAACGGATGCTTGCCAAAATGACCCTATATTCCCGATAATTTCACTAAAAGTTTTGTCGTTAACCTGCCTTGCAATCCCGAATTAGTTTTAAGCACGTCGCGCGATATAGGCATGCTCGCTGCATGTATGCTGCGCCAGAATACTTTGCCAATCAGGCTTAGCAAGTGTCCACATCAACCTGTCAACTGAAACATGGGTCTTATCCTCAGACAGAACCGTTGTTCCGCTTGAAAATTCGATGGGCGCAGGTGTTTGCACAGCTATGTCACCTGCCGAAACTGATCCGCCACCGCAGCCACACAATGTAAGACCAATGATCACACAGTTGATTTTCATAAAATTTGTTTAGACTTGATAATTTAACCAAACCCTAATTTAGCCCTTTTCTTGGGATTTGCTTTCTTTCACCTTTATTGCCAGATCACGTGCAATAGCATAGGCGCCTTTGATTTTATCTGACTCTTTGGCCCAATCACGGCGCACAACGATTTTGTTGTCCTTGATTTTTGCCAATCCCTTTTGATCTTCGATAAATTCAACCAATCCTCGGGGAGAGGCGAATTTGTCACTGTGGAATTGAATGGTCGCCCCCTTGGGCCCACCGTCCAATTTAGCAATTCCTGCCCGTTTACACATGGATTTGATCCGCACAACCAGTAGCAATGTGTTCACCTCACGCGGTAATTTGCCAAATCGGTCGATCAATTCGGCGGCGAACCCTTCTAGTTCGACCTTGGTGCTGAGATCCGACAAACGACGATATAACCCCAATCGCACGTCCAAATCAGGCACATAATCCTCAGGGATCAGGACTGGAACGCCCAAATTGATCTGCGGTGCCCATTGATCATCCGCGGCGGACAATCCTTCCAATTCGCCCGATTTTATTTTGGCAATCGCCTCTTCCAACATGGATTGATAAAGTTCATAGCCCACATCACGCATATGGCCTGACTGCTCTTCTCCCAGCAGGTTACCAGCACCACGAATATCCAAATCCTGACTGGCAAGGGTAAAACCCGCCCCAAGCGTATCAAGCGACCCTAAAACGCGCAGACGTTTTTCCGCAGTTTGGGTCAGCTTCATACGTGGTTTCGTCGTCATATAGGCATAGGCGCGCACTTTGGATCGCCCCACCCGTCCCCGAATTTGATATAGCTGCGCCAACCCAAACATATCAGCGCGATGCACAACCATGGTGTTGGCGGTTGGAATGTCCAAACCGCTTTCAACAATAGTTGTAGCCACTAGGATATCGTATTTCGCGTCATAAAACGCATTCATCCGATCATCCAATTCGCCCGCTGCCATTTGGCCATGGGCCACGACATAGGAAAGCTCGGGTAGTTGTTCCTTAAGGAACCCTTCAACCTCAGGCAAATCCTTGATCCGCGGAACCACATAGAAGGATTGTCCACCGCGATAATGTTCGCGCAACAAAGCCTCGCGGATCGAAATTGGATCAAATTCACTAACAAATGTGCGAATAGCCAAACGATCTACGGGGGGTGAGCCAATAATGGACAAGTCCCGCACCCCAGTTAGCGACAATTGCAATGTTCGCGGGATGGGCGTGGCGGAAAGAGTCAATACGTGAATATCACTGCGCAGCTGTTTTAAACGTTCTTTGTGCTGCACCCCAAAACGCTGTTCTTCATCAATAATCAACAGCCCAAGGTTTGCGATTTTGACGGTTTTGGCTAATACAGCGTGGGTGCCAACAACAATATCAATGGTGCCATCTGCCAATCCTTGTCGTGTCAGACTTGCTTCCTTACTGGAGACAAAGCGGGAAAGCTGACGTACACGGATCGGAAAACCGCGGAAGCGTTCCTGAAAACTTTGCGCGTGTTGGCGTGCAAGCAGCGTCGTTGGTGCAATCACCGCAACCTGACGGCCTGACATCGCAGCGACAAAGGCCGCACGCATCGCTACCTCGGTTTTACCGAACCCCACATCGCCACAAATCAGACGATCCATAGGATGGCCCACATCCAAATCGGCAATTACATCTTCAATGGCGCGAAGTTGATCATCTGTTTCCTGATAAGGAAAGCGTGCCGAAAACGCATCCCACATTCCATCAGGGGGCGACATAATCGGGGCGCGTCGCAACGTACGTTCGGCGGCAACACGGATTAAACGGTCCGCCATTTCGCGAATACGCTCTTTTAGCTTGGCCTTTTTTGCCTGCCACGCGCCACCGCCCAAACGATCAAGCAGCCCTTCTTCATGGCCATAGCGAGTGAGAAGTTCGATGTTTTCGACTGGCAGGTACAGGCGTGATTTTTCCGCATATTCCAGCAGCAAACATTCATGCGCCGCCCCTGCTGCGGTCACAACCTCTAACCCATGAAAGCGCCCTACACCGTGATCCACATGCACAACCAAATCGCCGGGCGATAGACTTTGAACCTCGGTCAGGAAATTTTCGGCCTTACGGCGTTTTTTCGGTTGACGGATCAGGCGATCACCCAGAACATCCTGCTCTGATATGACGGTTAGCTCGGGCGTTTCAAATCCCGCCTCTAATCCCCAAACCGCCAAATGAATACCACGTTTCCCGATGCGCGTTCCATTCTGGATTGGGATCACCTCACCAATCCCCTCATCCTCGATCAATCCCGTCAGGCGTTCACGTGCTCCTTCGGAATAGCTGGCGATGACAACAGGTGCCGTTTCTGATTTCTTCTTAATATGATCAGCTAAGGCGCCAAAAAGGCTGATATTTTCCAATTGCCGCTCGGGCGAAAAATTGCGTCCAATACGCCCGCCTGCATCGACAACACCAGGACCCGATGCCTGTGCGAATGGGTTAAATTCGATTACCCGATGCCCTGCAAGGGCCAACGTAAACGCCGTGTCATCCATGTAGAGCAATTCGGGCGAAATCGGTTTATAAACCGTATCAATGCGTGATTTTTGTTCCATCGCAATTTTGCGCGTTTCATATTGATCAACAATTGTCTCCCAGCGCGACAGGCGTGCAGCAGATACCTGATCATCAATGGTGATAGTCGCCTTAGGCAAATAATCAAACAGGGTTTCAAGTCCGTCATGGAAAAACGGCAGCCAATGTTCAACGCCCTGATGTTTGCGCCCCGCACTGACCGATTCATATAGGGGATCATCCGTTCGGGCCGCGCCAAATTCGATCCGGTAATTTTGACGAAACCTGCGAATGGCCGCATCATCCAAGATAACCTCGGACACGGGGGCGAGTTCGATCAGGTCCAGCTTTTCTGTCGTACGCTGTGTTGCCACATCAAAACGCCGCGCTCCGTCCAAAACATCGCCGAACAAATCCAATCGTACAGGTGATGCGTGACCCGGTGGAAAAATGTCAATGATCCCTCCGCGTATTGCGTAATCGCCCGGCTCCATAACTGTTGGTGCCTGCGTAAAACCCATGCGCATAAGGAAATTACGCAATGCAGCCTCATCTAAACGCCGCCCCACTTCGGCGCGAAAGGCGGCCTCTTTCAAAACGCTGCGCGCAGGGATGCGTTGCGTGGCGGCATTCATCGTTGTCAGCAGGACAAAACCCGTCGGCATGTCATGAACCAGTGCAGCCAATGTAGCCATCCGCGCCGCCGCAACATCTGCATTGGGGGACACGCGATCATATGGCACACAATCCCACGCAGGGAATTTTATCACTGGTAAATCAGGGGCAAAAAACGCCAATGTCTCGGCTATGGCGGACATGCGTTTATCGTCCCGCGCAATATGAACCACGGGTGCCCTTTGCGCATGTAATTCGCGCAGTACCAATTGGGCGTCATATCCCTCGGGCGCACCGCCAATTTTGATGTGTTGCGTGCTCATAAACTGTCCTTAATGATTAGACTGCGTGATTTAGGTCAAAATATTTGCATGTGCTAGGTTATAGATCATTCCCCAAAACGTGCTGATGAAGATTGTGAATGCTGCAATCATCATGCAGAGACGTCGATAGCGTGTAATCAACCCATGATAGGTTTCGTATGTGGCCTCAGCACATTCAAGTTTTCGCGCAAGCCATAGACGCAATGGTACAAGCGACAGCAGCGGAACAAAGAGTAAAAACGTTGCTTGCAACAGTTCATGATCAAACAAAAAACCCGAAAAACCCCAAAGCGCGATAACGAAGGACACCGCACCCGTGGTTAAACTAGGATAGCGGATTCCAGAATGAGACAAGGCCACCTGCGCCTGCAACAATGTGGCATCCATCATGCGCGCCTGAACATCTGCATCCGCATTTTTGCCAAGCTTCCAGTAATAATAGGGCAATCCCATCACGCGGGATGTAATTAACGTCCAGATCAGGATCAGCAGCGCCCAAAACCAAATACTGCTGAATGCATATGTATCGACTTGGTTCAATCTACATTACCTTTTCATTCATGCCCCATCCGAACCATAACCTAGCGAGGGGACAGGGGTTTGCAAGAGTATGCGTGCGCTAACGCCTTGTGGTCTTTCGCGTTTTGGTGCAATTTTCTATCAAATACGCAGGAGCGACCAAATGAACCCCAATGCACAAGCCGCATTCCCCAAAACACGTTTTCGCCGTGCCCGTCAGTCTGCGCAAACCCGCGCCCTAATCCGCGAAAACCGTATCAGCGTCGAAGATTTGATTTGGCCTGTGTTCATTTGTGATGGTGAAGATGTTGAACAACCCGTGAACTCCATGCCAGGCGTTGTGCGTCGCAGCGTTGATAAATTAGTCGAAGCTGCCAAGGAGGCAGCAGATTTGGGCATCCCTGCGATTTGTTTGTTCCCCTACACCGATCCAGCGAAGAAAACCAAAGACTGTGCAGAAGCATGGAACCCAAATAATCTTTCCAACACAGCAACTCGCGCAATTAAGTCAGCCGTTCCCGATATCGCAATCATGACAGATGTGGCGCTAGATCCCTATAATATTGATGGACACGATGGATTTGTTGTTGATGGCAAAATTCTGAATGATGAAACGGTCGAGGCATTGGTTAAACAAGCCCTATCTCAGGCAGAAGCCGGCGCAGATATAATCGGACCCTCTGACATGATGGACGGGCGTATTGGTGCGCTGCGGAATGCACTGGAAAGCCATGGGCATACTAACGTGATGTTAATGTCCTATGCCGCGAAATACGCCAGTGGGTTTTATGGACCCTTCCGCGATGCGGTTGGGGCATCTGGTGCGCTGAAGGGCGACAAATACAGCTATCAGATGGATCCTGCCAATAGTGATGAGGCGCTGCGTTTGGTTGCGCGTGACCTAAGCGAAGGCGCTGATATGGTCATGGTCAAACCTGGTATGCCCTATCTGGATATTTGCCGTCGCGTTAAGGACGCCTTTGGTGCGCCGACCTATGCCTATCAGGTGTCGGGTGAATACGCGATGATCCAAGCTGCCATTCAAAACGGATGGCTTGATGCTGATAAAGTGATTATGGAAAGCCTGCTGACGTTCAAGCGTGCTGGATGTGATGGCATTTTGACGTATTTCGCCCCCGAAGCTGCGCGTAGACTTGCCAAAGGAGGATGACAGCGCGCTGAAAACGCGTTATATTCAGGCAAAATAACAAACGAGCAGGTAAACTAATATGCAACGTTTTTCACGACGCGCATTTGCGGGGCTGATATTGGCGGCATCTGTTGCAGGATGTGCCGCAGTTGAACGTGTTAAAGAAGCGCTTCCAAAACAAAATACAGAAGACGGAGCAGCGCGCATTGAAGCGAGAGTGGATGCAACGTTAGAGCGGATGTATTCGGAATACCCAGAAACTGTGCAACTTAGCGCACGCGCCTCCGGAATTTTGATCATGCCTCTCATTACAGAAGCAGGCTTTGGTTTTGGTGGTGGCTATGGCAAGGGAGCATTGCGAGTCGATAACGTAACGCAAGAATACTACTCAACCTCATTGGCAACGACGGGTTTGCAAATTGGGGCAGAGCAATATGCGTACGTCCTATTTTTCATGACAGATGATGCATTGGCGAATTTCCGTAATTCACAGGGCTTTGAAGTTGGAGGCAACATTGATTTCACAGGCGGACGCCAGGGTGAGACGTTGCGAGCGAACACAACCACAGTGTTGTCCGAAGTTGTGGCAATGTCTTTTGGCCAGGCTGGCATTCGCGTTGGTGCTACATTGGCAGGCACTAAATATACACGTATTTTCCCATAAGCTTCTCATCATGCGAACACCAGAAGCCGACCCAGTAGTCGGCTTTTTCGTTTTGGGTGTCTGGATCCCAAAATTTGTCAGAAATCATAGATTATTTCCCAATCCCTCCGAGGATTCAGTGAAAAGACATTGCACCCAATATAGGCGGTCTGATATATATCTATATAACAAAATGTAGCGTAAATAACACAGGCAACACTCCGTGACTAATACACCTGAAACACCAGAAACAGAAGAAGAAAGCGAACCCAAGAGAATGAAGTTTGATGGGCCTTCTGTTTCGATCACGGATGAGCTGAAAACATCTTATCTAGATTACGCGATGAGTGTAATTGTCAGCCGTGCAATCCCTGATCTGCGCGATGGCTTGAAACCTGTGCATCGCCGCATTTT
>JBMTQO010000055.1:0-11827 GCA_049446275.1 Paracoccaceae bacterium
AACAGGCGCAGAAATCCAACTGCCCGACACGATGCCCCATTCCATTGAGGCAGAACAGCAATTGCTTGGCGCGATCCTGACCAATAATGAAATTTATGACCGCGTTGCATCAATCATCAAATCACAACATTTCTATGAACCTGTGCACGCCCGTATTTTCGAAGTGGCTGCCGCGCGCATTACAAAAAACAATCTTGCCTCACCGGTGACGTTGGATGCCTTTTTATCCGACGATGTGGGTTTGCGCGAGCTGGGTGGACCTTCGTACTTGACGCGTTTGGCAGGCGCCGCGATTGCGGGCTTCGCGGTGCGCGATTACGCACAATTAATTTATGATCTGGCAATGAGGCGCGAATTGATCCGCGTAGGCGATGATATTTCTGCACGGGCGCGCCGTGCAGATGTGGACCAAGACCCGAAAAAACAAATCGTTGAAGCAGAACAATCTCTTTACGCACTCGCGGAAGATGGGCAGTCGGACAGCGGCTTCAAATCCTTCCTCTCAGCGGTAACGGGTGCTGTTGATATGGCGAACTTGGCCTATCAACGCGATGGCGGTTTGGCGGGTATTTCAACAGGCCTGATTGATCTGGATAAAAAGATGGGTGGCTTGCACCCTTCGGATCTGATCATCCTTGCCGGACGCCCTTCAATGGGGAAAACATCGCTTGCAACCAACGTGGCTTTTAACATTGCCAAGGCCTATCGGCGGGGCAAGAAACCTAATGGGGAAGAGGGTACATTGGACGGTGGAGTAGTTGGGTTCTATTCACTGGAAATGAGCGCCGAACAGTTGGCCACACGTATTTTATCAGAGGCAGCTGAAATTCCATCTGAGCAAATCCGCAAAGGCGACATGACCGAGGGCGAATTCCGCCAATTCGTAGACGCGGCCAAATCTCTGGAAAGCTGTCCGCTGTATATCGATGATACCCCAGCCCTACCGATTTCACAACTGGCAGCGCGGGCGCGTCGACTTAAACGCACGCATGGTTTGGATGTTTTGATCATCGACTATTTACAACTCGTTCGTCCAGCATCTTCAAAAGATAGCCGCGTAAACGAAGTATCCGAAATCACCCAAGGGATGAAGGCGATTGCCAAGGAATTGGATATCCCTGTGATTGCCCTGTCCCAGTTGTCGCGTCAGGTGGAAAATCGTGATGACAAACGTCCGCAACTGTCTGACCTGCGCGAATCTGGTTCGATTGAACAGGACGCAGATGTGGTGATGTTTGTGTTCCGTGAAGAATACTACAAAGAACGCGAAAAACCTGGAGATCACGATTTGGAAAAAATGGCGCAGTGGCAGGAAGAAATGGAACGCTTGCATGGACGCGCTGAGGTGATAATAGGAAAACAGCGTCACGGCCCAATTGGGACGGTTGATCTGTCATTTGAGGGGCGGTTCACGAAATTTGGCAACCTTGCGAAACCCTGGCAACAGGGCAACGAATACTAAATCTCGCACGCATCGCCCTATTTTCACTTGGAAAATATTCGCAAGTGTGTTGGGCTTGCGTGCGTAAAATGTAAGATGTTTTCATGCCAAAATTTCAATTGGGGATCGTCGGCGCACAGGACACAAATATTGTGTGCGTCTTTCAAGATGCTCAGGCAAAATCGAATTTCGCGTTTTCGCAAAATCCTGAATGATCCTGAAGCGCAACTACGTGACATATTGGCCGATGTTTGCGGACAGGTCATCGGATTGAAGCGGTTTTACTGCCTGTATTCGCGTTTCAAGCGTCTTCATCTTTTTGTGTAATATTCCGATTTCAACCAATTCTGGCAGTTATTATCATACAAGGTGCAATTCACATTAGGAATGCTCTAATCCGGGGAGTAAATCTTTTCCACATACCGTTGCTTCTTACGCAGCATCACGGATCAGAACCGCCACTTTCAACCTTCCCAGAGGCTTAGTCTGCTATAAATTTCAGCGTTTAATCCTTCGACCTGAATTTTGATTTTTTCCAACAAACCGTAAAACTGAACGACTTGTGACATTAGATCGTCGGATATGACGTGTATGTCGGAAATGAGTGAACTGTTAAACCGTGTGTGACGTGCGTCTGTTATATCGGGGATAAGGTCATCAGGCTCCGCCATCGCCTTGCACAACAGGGGCAGTGACGGGCTTTTCGTTGGGAAGATTTCCATATCCGTCGTGTTGAAATCAATTTCCGCATAAAAGGCGCGGACTAGGTTGTCCTTTTTTAATACCTTTGCGTGGGCATTTTTGTGATCTTCCATAAACCGCTGAATATTCCAGATGCCAATCCCCAACATCGCCGTAATTAGCGAGAATGTAAATTTATCCAAATATCATTTTTGCGTCCTTACGCCTACACATCAGCGCGCTTTACGACGCAATGCAACCGAGAATCCGCTTGACCTGAATGCCAAGACTGTCAAAACGAGGGTATGAGTGCAGCCACGTTAAGTATTGATTTAGATGCCATTCGCGCGAATTGGCGCGCATTGAACGAAAAAACCAGCGGCGAAACAGGCGCGGTGGTCAAGGCGAATGCCTATGGCCTGGGCGCTAGCTTTGTAGCCAAAGCATTACTGAAAGAAGGCGTTCAAACCTTTTTCGTAGCTTTGGCCGAAGAAGGGGTAGTGGTGCGTAAATCCGTGGGTAATGCCCCCACGATCTATGTCTTTGGCGGGCATATGCAGGGGGACACGGAGCTGATCCGTGAATATCGCCTAACGCCACTGTTGAATTCTGTTGATCAATTGATCCGGCATTTAGAAACCCTGCCCGATCATCCGTTTGGCATTCAGTTGGACACAGGCATGAACCGTTTGGGCATGGAACCTGTTGAATGGCACGCGGTGCGCGAATCGGCCCTGCCCTTGAACCCCAAACTGATCATGTCCCATTTGGCCTGTGCGGATGAACCTGATCAAGATATGAACGCCAAACAATTGGCCGAATTCCATAAAATGACCGATGACTTAGATATTCCCAGATCGCTATCGGCAACTGGTGGGATATTACTGGGGTCTGACTATCATTTTGATCTGACCCGACCTGGTGTGGGATTATACGGCGGCTTCCCCTTCGAACAGGCCCGAGCCGTTGCCAAGGTGAACATCCCCATCATTCAAACGCGCGAGGTCGATGTCGGCGAAACCGTGGGCTATTCCAACTCATGGCGCGCACCCACACCGCGCCGCATTGCGACCGTATCCGCGGGATATGCCGACGGGATCATCCGCGCCATGGGCTGCAAAACGGCGCTGTATGCGGGCGGCGTGCCCTGCCCCATTGTCGGGCGCATTTCGATGGATCTAATTGGGGTGGATGTAACACTGCTGAGTGAACCTGTTGAAAGCCTGGAATTGTTAAACGATCGGCAAACAATTGACGTTCTGGCAGAAAACGCTGGTACAATTGGATATGAAATTCTAACCTCTCTTGGCGGGCGCTATCAACGCAGATATGTAGGGGATATGGGATGACGGGTGCACTTGGCGCACTTGGATCAACGGTACTTGCTATGCTGGCAAGCATCGGACGCGTTGTAATTTTCGCGTCCAATACAGTAAAACATTTGGCCCTGCCCCCATTTTACCCACGTGAATTTTTTCAGGCCTTGGTGCAAATTGGGTGGCTGTCGCTACCTGTGGTGGGCTTAACCGCATTTTTCACAGGCGGTGCATTGGCCTTGCAAATTTACGCAGGGGGTGCCCGTTTCAGCGCCGAGGCCGTGGTCCCCAGCATCGTGGCCATTGGCATGGTGCGTGAACTTGGTCCCGTTCTTGGGGGCTTGATGGTGGCCGCGCGTGTGGCCAGTTCGATTGCTGCAGAAATAGGCACGATGAAGGTGACCGAACAAATTGATGCCTTGGTCACGCTCTCGACTGATCCGATGAAGTATCTGACATTGCCCCGCGTTTTGGCGGCGACGCTGTCTTTGCCGATCCTTGTGGCCGTTGGGGACGCCATTGGCATATTTGGCGGATTTCTAGTGGGCGTGAACCGATTGGATTTCAACGCGGCTGCATATTTAAAAAACACCGTTGATTTTCTCGAAACCGCAGATGTGGTTTCGGGCATGGTCAAGGGCGCGGTCTTTGGCTTTATAGTGGCCTTGATTGGATGCTATCACGGCATGAATTCAGGCCGCGGCGCCCAAGGCGTGGGGCGTGCCACAAAATCCGCCGTCGTTTTGGCCAGCGTTTTGATCTTGGCAGCGAACTACATCCTAACCGAGGTGTTTTTCACATCATGATTGAATTACGCGGCATTCATAAATCCTTTGGTCAAAACCATGTTCTGGCAGGTGTTGACCTGTCGATTGAACGCGGAAAATCCATGGTGATCATCGGCGGCTCGGGCACGGGAAAATCCGTCTTACTGAAATCTATTCTAGGTTTGATCACACCTGATCAGGGGCAAATCTTGGTTGCTGGACAGGATGTAACACAGGCAGATCGTGATGCATTCTTGGCCCAATTTGGCATGTTGTTTCAGGGTGGAGCATTATTTGACAGCCTGCCTGTTTGGCAAAACATCGCCTTTCGCTTGATGCGCGGGTCGCTGGAACGCCCAAAAGATGAAGCGCGCTACATCGCCATTGAAAAATTACGCCGCGTGGGTCTGAAACCAGATGTGGCAGATCAGTTTCCCGCAGAACTGTCAGGCGGCATGCAAAAACGTGTCAGTTTAGCGCGCGCCATTGCAGGAGACCCCGAAATCATCTTTTTTGACGAACCCACAACAGGCCTTGATCCGATCATGTCAGGCGTGATCAACGATCTGATCCGCGAAATCGTGGTGGATATGGGGGCAACGGCCATGACCATCACCCATGATATGACATCTGTGCGCACCATTGCCGATGATGTTGCGATGCTTCATGCGGGACGCATTCAATGGACAGGTCCAGTTGGCGACATGGATCAATCTGGCGATCCTTATATTGATCAATTCATAAACGGACGCGCCGATGGCCCGATTGAGGCGATCCGATAACATCCAGTTTTTTGAACCATCCATGAACGTTTTGCTTTTCCTGATGATTAAAAAATTTGTCTATCTTGAGGTCCTGTTGATCCTTGCGGGGGTCAAGGCCGCCCTGCCCACAGGTGCTGCACGGCATTTATCATTCGTCGTGATAGGAATCTGTGCTGCGAGGGATCGCCGCGCAATTCGTCGTACCGTATTTCCAAATTTATCAGCAACCATGGGCGGACATTGCACAATTTTTGATACGGACATGGGACGGTATGTTCACCCCATTGGTAGCGTCCTTTGTTTTTCTAAATACGATGACGCAAAAACACAGGCGGGTGATGTTTATTGATGAGGTGCACATGGTTTTGGTCATAGGGCTTTTGGATTTATGGGTTCGCACGTTGTGAAATACGTCAACCTTACACTTTTGATCCTATATCCAATTTCTTGGTTTTCTCCGTTGATGAGCGCAGGACTGCTACCCCTGTTCGGGAAGTCCGAAATCACGATCATCAGCGGTATTTTAACGCTTTGGCAGGATAATCCGTTTTTATCGCTGATTGTTGTTTTGTTCGCAGTTCTTCTGCCCATAGGAAAAACACTGTGTAAGGCCGCGATTGATTTTGGGGTGGCCCCCAAATCATGGACGCATGGATTGGCGGTGATGTCACGCTTTGCCATGGCCGATGTGTTTTTAATTGCGCTATATATCACGGCGGCCAAAGGCATTGGCGTGGGCCGCGTTGAAACCCAATGGGGGTTATACCTGTTCACATTTTGCGTGCTTCTCTCGCTCTTGGTGTCGGTGATGTCCTCTTCAGCCTTGTCACGCACCTCCCCATCTGGCAGAAGTTGACCAATGGCAAAATCAACCACCTCTTATTCCTGTTCCGCTTGCGGCAATGTCACGACTAAATGGTCTGGCCGTTGCGAGGCCTGCGGTGAATGGAACACAATTGTCGAAGATGGTGGTCTATCCGTTGGTCCGAAAAAGGGATCGATCGGCGGGATGAAAGGCAATGGCATTAGGCTGACGGATTTAGCCAGTCAAGAGGCCCCAGTGCCACGCACCCATTCTGGGATTGATGAGCTTGACCGCGTTTTGGGCGGTGGTTTGGTGCCTGCCTCTGCGATTTTGGTAGGTGGCGATCCGGGGATTGGAAAATCGACCTTACTGTTGCAGGCGGCGGCACGATTTTCCGAAGCGGGATTAAAGGTTCTATATATTTCTGGCGAAGAGGCCAGCGCACAGGTGCGAATGCGCGCCCGGCGGTTGGGTTTGGGATCGGCGAATGTGCAACTGGGCGCGGATACGAACCTGCGTAATATTTTGACTACGATGGACACGGAAAAACCCGATCTAGTGATTATCGACTCGATCCAAACCATGTGGGCCGATACAGTAGAAAGCGCGCCTGGCAGTGTGTCCCAAGTACGTTCTGCCGCCCATGAACTGACCACATTTGCAAAACGCAAAGGTGCCTCGGTCATCTTGGTCGGTCATGTGACGAAAGAGGGTCAGATTGCAGGCCCCCGTGTTGTCGAACATATGGTGGATACGGTTTTATATTTCGAGGGTGAACGCGGCCATCAATTCCGCATTCTGCGCGCGGTCAAAAACCGTTTTGGGGCATCGGACGAAATTGGCGTTTTTGAAATGTCTGGACACGGTTTGGAAGAGGTCAAAAATCCCTCAGCCCTGTTCCTGACAGATCGCGAAAACACTGCACCAGGTGCGGCCGTATTTGCAGGGATCGAAGGGACGCGGCCCCTGTTGGTCGAATTTCAGGCGCTGGTCGCGCCCAGCCCCCTTAGCCAACCACGACGCACAGTCGTGGGATGGGACAGCGGACGTCTGTCAATGATCCTTGCGGTTCTTGAGGCACGGGCGGGCATCGCGTTTTCGGGGCTGGATGTGTATCTAAACGTGGCAGGCGGCATGCGCGTCAATGAACCTGCCGCCGATCTGGCCGTTGCCGCGGCCCTGCTGTCGGCGCGCGAAAACACGCCATTGGCGGAAAATTGTGTGGTTTTTGGGGAACTCAGCCTGTCAGGAGCACTTCGTGCGGTCCCACAGACAGAAAATAGGTTGAAAGAAGCTCAAAAACTTGGTTTCACACGGGGTATCGGACCTGTTGGTGGGAAACAGGCACAAGTATTTGGAATTGACATGGCGCAAATGTCAGATATTGCGTCATTCGTTGTCGAAACATTCGGTACGACTTAGGCTGAGGAAAAGGGCGAGCAGCCATGGAAGGATTTAACGGAGTTGACGCAGTGGTGGCCGTGATTATCGTGCTGTCCTCATTGCTTGCATACTCACGCGGTCTGGTACGCGAGGCCATGGCCATCGCAGGATGGGTTGCCGCCGCCATCGTGGCCTTTGTTTTTGCGCCAAACGTAATGCCCTTGATCGAAGAAATCCCAATGATCGGTCCAATCCTCGCAGACAGCTGTGAATTATCCATCATCGCATCCTTTGCTGCGGTGTTCGCAATAACCCTGATGATCGTTTCTTTTTTTACGCCCCTTCTGTCGTCCCTGATCCACAAATCTGTTTTGGGTAAGTTGGATCAGGTCTTGGGCTTTATCTTTGGTGTGTTGCGCGGCATCGCCCTGATTGCAATTGCATTTTTCGCCTACAGCGCTGTTCTTAATTCGCAAAGCATTCCGATGGTGGACGAAAGCCAATCAGCAAAGGTGTTTGGCGATATGGCGGCCCAGATCGAGGCCCGCAATCCCGAACGTGCCCTTGGTTGGGTCACCGTGCAATACGAAGAATTGGTCTCTGTCTGTAACGTTGAATAAAAGGTTTTGCGGGACAGGGCTACCTAACTATCCGCATGATCCAGATTTAATTGTGATAGTTTCGTGACACTTTCCCCCAATACCAGTATGTAGGGGCCAATCGCGAAATGGAATCGGAGTTTCCTGACTTGTCTTGCAAGCAAATGCCCCCCGCTCACCCGTTTGATGACGACAAACTAAAAGAAGAATGTGGTGTGTTTGGGGTGATCGGCGTTGCCGAAGCTGCAAACTTTGTGGCGCTTGGTCTGCACGCATTGCAGCATCGCGGGCAAGAGGCCGGTGGTATTGTGGCATATGACCCAGATGCAGGGTTCAATTCGGCCCGACGTTTTGGATATGTACGCGACAACTTTACATCCCAATCCCTGATGGAAACCCTCCCTGGGGAGCTTTCAATCGGGCATGTGCGCTATTCCACTGCCGGGTCCAAGGCCGCCGCGATCCGCGATGTGCAACCCTTTTTTGGCGAATTTGCCATGGGCGGTGCAGCTCTTGCGCATAACGGGAACCTGACAAATGCGGATGCACTACGCCGTGAATTGATTGAGCGTGGGTCAATTTTCCAAAGCTCATCTGACAGTGAATGCATCATTCACCTGATGGCACGCTCGCTTCAGCGCAATATCCCCGAGCGCATGGAAGACGCCTTGCGCCGTGTAGAAGGTGCCTTTTCCGTTGTTGCAATGACCCGCACGAAATTAATCGGTGTGCGCGATCCATTGGGTGTGCGTCCCTTGGTGATTGGCAAGGTTGGCGATGGCTATGCGCTCAGCTCGGAAACATGCGCCTTGGACATCATTGGTGCGGAATTCGTACGTGAGGTTGAACCCGGTGAAATGGTGGTGATCACCGACAAAGGGATCGACAGCAATTTCCCATTCCGCAAACAGGACCCACGTTTCTGTATTTTTGAACACGTCTATTTTTCACGCCCCGACAGCATTATTGGAGGACGTTCAGTTTATGAAACACGTCGCCAAATCGGCGTTGAATTGGCCAAGGAAAGCCCCGTTGAGGCCGACTTGGTCTGTGCCGTTCCAGACAGTGGAACACCAGCCGCAATTGGGTTTTCACAGGAATCTGGCATTCCCTTTGCCATGGGGATCATCCGTAACCAATATATGGGACGCACCTTTATTGAACCCACCGAGCAGATCCGAAACATGGGTGTGCGCCTAAAACTAAACGTCAATCGTGCGATGGTTAAAGGGAAGCGTATCATTTTGGTGGATGACTCTGTGGTTCGAGGAACAACATCACGCAAAATCAAAGAGATGATCCTAGATGCAGGTGCAGCCGAGGTGCATTTCCGAATTGCCTCGCCCCCAACTGCATGGCCCTGTTTTTATGGAGTCGACACACCGCAGCGCGAAAAATTGCTGGCGGCCACCATGTCCGAAGAAGAGATGCGCGACCATCTGGCTGTTGACAGCCTGAAATTCATTTCCCTTAATGGCCTCTATCGGGCGGTTGGGGAACAAAATGGGCGCAATGCATCTTGCCCTCAATATTGTGATGCCTGCTTCTCGGGGGAGTACCCAGTAGCACCATCAGATATGATTGAAAAGGGATTTGCGGTTAAGGCCGCTGAGTGAGGCTTTTATATAGATTTACCAAAAAACCACGGATCCTTCGTTAGCGTTTTCAGAAAAACCGCAAGCTGATATGCTAGAGATTGACCTGCTAAAAGGTGAGCGCACCTACCATACTTCAAAACGCCGCTACGTAACCTTCTATCTTCAGCCTATATCGCATCCGAAGAGTGGGATGGCGAAAACACACACCATGACAATGACGCGTTTCACATAGCATCGGGCGAAAGACTGCCCGTGATTTTTTGCCAAATTCAGGACCGCCATTTTGTTCGCACCATCGTGCCCTTATTACCCTTTCATGATATTCACTACTGCCTGGTGATAGGCATATGGGTACGTCTTGGATAAATCCAGTTTTATAAGTTTTACGAAACCTATCCCTGCGGAGAAAAGGGCGCGGCGTCCATGCAGTTTGGATAGATTGCAAACATTATCCCGACCTTAACTGGTCTGCATGCATGCTGCATTCAACCCTGCAATGCATTTCAATGTCCCATCACATACGCAGCATTAGAGAAAGATGCTAAATGGCCTGCAGCTGAATGGTATGAGTTATGAAATACGGATTACGAGGCTTGAGGAATATGGACATGCTGACTTCTCTAATCAGACAGGTTGACATCAAAACGCTTTTCTTGCACACGCGCTCCTATGGATCAAAAAATCGCACTTATCACTGGCGCTTCGCGTGGTCTTGGCGCTGCTTTGGCAGAGGCGCTTGCCCCCTCTCATCATATTATTGCAGTCGCACGCACGACTGGTGCGCTTGAGGAGCTGGATGATCGGATCAAGGCCAGAGGTGGACAGACCACGTTGGCACCTATGGACGTCAATAACACTGATGCAATGGCGCATTTGTGCCGTTCTATTTTTGATCGGTGGGGCAAAGTTGATTTTTGGGCCCATACGGCTGTACATGCTGCCCCAATCGGACCTGCGGCAACAATGGATGAAAAAGATTGGGAAAAATCCATTCAATTGAACGTCAAAACGGCGGGTACATTGATCCCCTATTTATCGCCGTTGTTGGGGGTAAATGGCTGGGCTATGTTCTTTGATGATACGCATTCAGGGAAAAAGTTTTTCGGCGCATACGGGGCATCTAAAGCCGCGCAAATCGCATTGGCCCAAAGCTGGGCGAAGGAATGTGAAAACACAGGTCCTGTGGTCAAAATCATGACGCCTCCTGCCATGCCAACAGCAACGCGAGCACGTTTTTTCCCTGGGGAGGATCGTAGTTGCCTAAACGCCCCAAGTGATGTTGCAGCGACCTTATTGCAAGAGTATCTTGCCAACTAGTCAGGTTCGCACACCAAAGACTTGCCCGAAACTGTCTGCTCCTCTATGTCCTAGATACGGAGCAGATATTTTGAGGGCAACTGATGCGCATTTTGATAACGAATGACGATGGAATTAACGCACCCGGGCTGAAAGCGCTGGAACAGATCGCACGTGAATTGGCAGGCGAAGCGGGTGAGGTTTGGATCATCGCCCCATCCCAAGAGCGTTCTGGTGTTGCCCATTGCATCAGCTACACATCGCCCATGTTGATCAACAAAATTTCTGAACGCCGCTATTCGGTTGACGGCTATCCCGCCGATTGCGTTTTGGCGGGGCTTTATCACATAATCCCTGAACGCCCAGATGTGATCTTGTCAGGGGTGAACCGCGGCAACAATTCTGCTGAAAATGTCCTTTATTCTGGAACGATTGGTGCGGCACTTGAAGGCGCATTGCAAGGCATCAAATCCTTTGCACTATCCCAATATTTGGGGCCAAAAAACTATGACGCTGCTGACCCTTTTGAAGCAAGCCATGTGCATGGCACCGGTATTTTGCGCGACTTGATTTCGCGTGAATATGACAATCCATCAGATTATCATATTTTCTACAACGTCAACTTCCCGCCGGTCTCTGCAGCGGGTGTAAAGGGGCACAAATTTGTAGCCCAAGGCCGCCGCAAAGGCAGCCAGTTTTCGGCCATCGCGCAAACTGCGCCGAACAATCGGGATTTTTTGTATGTAAAAGGCGGCGATCAGCACGTGACCGTGGGTGACACGTCCGATGCGGGCGTCAATTTAGACGGGTATATCTCGATCACGCCAATGCGTGCCGACTTAACGGCCTATGACATCTTAGAACAAGCGTAAATCCCAATGGATCTGGACCCCGAACAAAAGATGCAGTTCCTATTTACCCTGCGTTCTAAGGGGGTGACTGATAGCCGTGTTTTATCGGTAATGGAGCGCATCGATCGGGGTCATTTTGTATCAGGCGTTTTTTCCGCACGCGTCTATGAGGACATGCCGCTACCCATCGCATGTGGGCAAACTATTTCACAACCCTCTGTCGTAGGATTGATGACCCAAGCATTAAAGGTTGGTCCACGCGATAAGGTTCTAGAAGTTGGCACAGGATCGGGCTATCAGGCCGCAATCCTCAGCCAATTGGCGCG
>JBMTQO010000056.1:0-11433 GCA_049446275.1 Paracoccaceae bacterium
AGGTTCACAACCTCGCTGAGCATAGGCAAAAAGATTGACACATCATCCTTAGCCTTGGCCTCTGTCCAAGCGCGATGAGATTTTGAGGTAATCCGCGCAAGCGCAACCGCTAAATCTCGGGGCACTTTTTGTCGACGAATGAAATCTGTTTGGATCAAATCAAACATTCGCCGTTCGGTGCCAGTCAAATGATATGGATCAACAGCAGACAAGAGATCGCCCAATTCCGCACCACTGCCGCGCGCGTGCATGACACCCTCTAATGCGGCCATCTCTTCGGAACGGTCATCCCCAGATGCCGCTGGCATTACAGTTTCATGATCCCACCCCAACCTTTGTGCGATGCGCCCCAGGGCCTCGCTTTGACGTTGATAGGAAAGCAATGCATCAAAGGCTGTGGTCATGAGTTAAGTCCGTACTGATTGTTCAGGCGGATAGCCTGATATGAATTTGGCCCATAGGATCGACACCCACAAAACGATCGCACCAAATTGATGAAAAATTGCAATCTCTAGCGGCGATGAGTACATCACCGTAACAATGCCCAGCACTGCCTGACAGAATGTGGCTGTTAAAACAACGTTAAATACAAAGCGTACCGTATCGTTGCCCGACTGACGAGAACGGCGCCACACAATGATCACGTAAATGAATAACAGATAGGCAACGATACGGTGGATAAATTGGACCGTTCCATCGTTCTCAAAAAAGTTACGCCAAAATGGCTCAAGCTCAAACATAAATGGTGGGAAAAATCCACCCGCCATCAGCGGCCAATCCACATAATTGCGCCCTGCATCAATGCCCGCGACCAGGGCGCCGATGAAAATTTGCAGAAACGCGAAATGCATCATACCTGTGGACATAGAAAACAACTTCGCCTCACGCCCACGACGGCGTTGAAGCAAATCTTTATCACTGTTTGAAATTTGCAAAACAAACCAAGTAATAAAACCTAGGATGATAAAAGCCAAACCAAGGTGCGTCGCCAAACGATATGAAGCAACATCCAACATTTCACCACCCAAACCGCTATGTACCATCCACCAACCGATAGCCCCTTGCAGACCACCCAAGACCCCAAGTAGCAACAATTTGGGTGTCCAGCCCGTTGGGATTTTTTTGGTTAGGAAGAAAAACGCAAATCCAAGCGCCCAGAGCAATCCAATGAACCGCCCCAATTGACGATGACCCCATTCCCACCAATAAATGAATTTAAATTCAGATACCGACATGCCAATATTTTGTATCTGGTATTCAGGAATTTGTTTGTATTTTTCAAATTCTACCAACCAAGCAGCGTCATTCATAGGGGGTAAAGCGCCCGTCAGCGGACGCCATTCGGTGATTGACAGACCGCTGTCCGTCAAACGCGTCAATCCACCAACCAAAATCATTGCCCAAACCAATAGGAATAGAAGGATCATCCAAGCACGGATCGCCGCAGGCGCACCCATATTTTGCCCCTGATCAATCAAACCAACCTGCGGCTGTGCATCCGTTAATTTTTCGCTGACATCTTCAAAAATTGTGCGTTTTGTGCTCATCTGATTATGCCTTTTATTGTTTGCCTGAGGCTAGAATTTCGGGGTGAATTTTTCAATCCCCATCACGGTTTTTCCAACGTACCATTTGACGCATCATGCCGTGGAACGTTTGAACATCAGATCGTGTTAATGGCATGCGTGACCACAGATTTCGTAAATTGGTTTTCATGCCTTGGGCCTTTGCCTCTGGAAAAAAGAACCCTGCCTGATCTAGTGTGGTTTCAAAATGTTCAGAAAGCTTTTCAATTTCGGATGTTTCGGCCCATTCGGTTTTGGCCATCTCCATGCTTACCCCTTGAATGGTTTCCGTTGAACGGCGCCATTCATACCCCAATAGAAGCACGCATTGCGCAAGATTTAGGGAGGGGAAATCGGGGTTTACAGGCACGCTTACAATGGCATTTGCCTGCGCTATGTCCTCGTTTTCTAGACCTGATCGTTCAGGACCAAACATGATCGAAACATTTTCACCGCGCTGAATACGTTCTGCCGCTTGGCGCATGGCCTCTTCCGGGCTAAGGACAGGTTTCGTCAATCCACGCGGCCGGGCCGTTGTGGCCAATACGAAATGGGCATCGGCCAGTGCGTCTTCTACCCGATTGAAATGTCCCGCTTCATCGAGTAGGCGCCCCGCCCCGCTTGACATGGCAACGGCCTTTTGACTGGGCCACCCATCGCGGGGGGCAACCACACGCATACGATCTAATCCAAAATTCCACATCCCCCGCGCCGCAGCACCAATATTTTCGCCCATCTGCGGCCGCACCAGAACGACACTTGGCTGTGGATGTGAAGATGGCATAGAAACCTCCGATATGTTTGGGCGTGATTTAAGTCATACCTGCCCAAGAAGAAAGCTCATTTTCACCCGAGCCCATGGTCAAGCGCGTTTTTTCGGGCTAAAAGAACGCAGAAATATCCAAGGAACCCAAGATGGCGCAAGACGAGCTTCCACAAACCTATTTGATAACTCCGTCCGAGTTCGATCACACGGTGTTTTCCGATGATCTGGCGCGTGTTTTGGATACCCATCCTGTGGTCTGTGTGCGCATGGCACTGGCGACACGCGACGAAACCCGCATCCTTAAGGCGGGTGATGCCCTGCGAGAAGTATGCCACGCACGCGATGTGGCGATTGTGATCGACAGTCATGTGTTGATGGTTGAACGTATGGGGCTTGATGGTGTGCATCTTCCTGACGGCGCGCGCAACCTGCGCAAGGCCCGAAAAGAGTTGGGAGATGAGGCCATTGTGGGCGCTTATTGTGGCGCATCACGCCACGACGGTATTATCGCAGGCGAAGCAGGCGCGGAATACGTAAGCTTCGGCCCTCTGAGCGGCGCAGCATTAGGCGATGGCACATTGGCCGAATACGAATTATTCGCGTGGTGGAGCGAGATGATCGAAGTCCCCATCGTGGCCGAAGGCGGCCTGAGTGCAGATATCGTGCGTTACATCACACCTGTCACAGATTTTTTGGCCTTTGGCGATGAAATTTGGGGGACTGATGCCCCTTCTGAGGCCCTGACAACATTGCTTGAGGCGCGCGACTAATATTTCCCGTCATAGGCATGTGCGCTGCGTACGTCCCGTTCCAAGTCCGCAGTTAATACTTTGCGATTGTGGTAATCTTTCAAGGCGCGTGGTTTATGAAATACGACCTCTACATGCCCTTGCGGGAGTGCCGAAAGGGATTGGAGCAGATGGGTGCCAAAATCCATCTCACCCCACCAACCATAAAACCTCTTATCCTGGTTTTTTGGGGCGTGATAATTTACGGTCACTGCTTGAATATAGATTTTTTCCTTAAGCTTGGGTTCAAAAAAGGCCGCGAACAACGTTGATTTAAATGGCAAAACCCGCAGACTGTCTGTGGATGTTCCTTCTGGAAAGAACAATAATTTATGCCCCAAACCCAATCGCGTTTGGAACAAATCCTTTTGCAATTTTGAATCGCGACGTTCGCGGCGAATGAACACGGTGCCTGTGATATTAGCTAGAAATCCAATTCCAGGCCAACTCGATACCTCAGCTTTGGACACGAAAAACACTCGCTTGGCAGCGTTCAGAACGATGATGTCCAACCAAGATGAATGATTGGCAACAATAGCACCGGGATTTGTCATGGGTGTCCCACGTACAGACATGCGCAAACCAATCGCAAGTGCGCCAATGCGACAAACCCAATTCACCACCTGACCACTGACCGGTCGGCAGAGGCCGACAAGCGGGCGTTCCAATCCACGCGCGATGAACAGAAGCACAATCCCAACCAGAATAATTAACAGCATTAATACAGCGCGAATGACAACAATGCACCACCCAAAGATCGAAATATCAGACAGCTTTGGTTCAAGCTCTTTTGTCCAGTCAGATGTGTTAGGATCGTGCATATAGATTTCGCTGCTTTTCGTTCATTTTCGCGGTATCAATTATCAAACAGACATCCGTCGTATTAAACCTGTGATCGACAAAAGCATCCCCTCCTACAACACCCCCCAGACGTATATAGGCCTTGATCAACGCAGGCAAAGCGAGCATTGCAGCCTTGCGGTCCAACTCCGCCTCAGAAATCAAGTTCATCGTCTGCGCCGAATGAGGTTGTGCATGCACACGCAATTCAGTGGGGGCAAGATAGCGATGATAGAGTATACTGAGCGGTGCTGCGATTTCTTCAATATTGGTTCCATGAAAACTGGCAACCCCGAACAAGATTTCAATATTGCGTTCGATCACATAATTTGCCAAGGCCTGCCATAGAACATACATCCCCATGCCACTACGGTAATCCGCATGCAAACAGGACCGACCCAATTCTAAGATTCGCCTGCCTGATTGACGTAGAGGTGTCAGATCATATTCATCCTCAGAATAATATCGCCCCATTCTCGAGGCCCCCTCTTGGGGCAATAAACGATAGACCCCTACAACAGTTGGAGCACTACCATTGATCAGCGCATCGTCATACAAGATTAGATGGTCACAAAACGGATCAAACGCATCGCGTTCTAATCGCGCCTCATGATCGACCATATCTCCCGATCCACCTAATTCCTCAACAAAGACGTCATACCGAAGCCGCTGAGCCGCACGCAACTCATCTTTAGTCTGCGCAAGTTTCACACGGAACTTTGGTGAGGTTTGTGCCATGCGACCCGCTTCCCGTTGGTTCTGCGCGTGTCTAACCAGTTGATCCATCCTTGGCAAGAAATGACACCAATAACATCATAAATAACTCTATTACACGCTGAATCTTAAATATTTTTCATCTTTGGGCAGTTAAGGAAAGCTCTAACATAATAAGGGTTCCGTCAATGACAACCTTGCCATAGTCCCGAAAATTAACGGTAATTTTACCGTTTATGCGTGATTGCACTTGTCCAACGCCCCATTCAGGTTTTTGGGGATGGCGTACCAGCATACCTGGTTCCAAATGTGCGTTCAAATCTTCCATCACCTTTAATCCTATCTTTAACAGAGGCCATCAACTTCAATGGACATCTCAAACATTGTTGCATCACGCATCTGTCACAACTTAATCAGTCCAATTGGTCCGATACACACTTGTTTAGAACTTATTTGAATGACTGCAAGCCTTTAAGCACGAAGCCCCAAAGTGACGCTGATCAATGAGAGTTGTCGTGATACGCACGCACATGTTGAATTTTTCAACGTGTATTTTGGCACCTATTAAAAGCGTCAGGCGATGGATGCGTCCCAGGTTCAAAATATCGACAATGCCATTTACACCGTATCGCATTTTGGTCTTCAGTGGCATTTGGAAACGGACATTGATCGCGCATTAGCACAACTGATTAATCTGGGACCCTTGCGTTTGGAACGGCAGCTGAACCTTGGTGTGGAAATTGTTGTAAACTCAGATGCAGATCAGATACGGATCAATGCAACAAGCGAACTAACAGCCATGACCTATCCAGGGTGAGAACGGCTTTCATCCGTTTTTGCTGATCTTTCTCCCTTAGCGGACCTTCTGTTCAAGCTGCTGCCCAATATTGCTCGTGCCTTTAGTTTCGCAGTGGATTTCACGCACCGCGAAACCAGCGTGACCCTGACCTTTAGGCGCGGGTAGTTCCGTTTCCTTCCACCAGATATTTGAACGACGTTAGCTGCGTGGCACCAACGGGGCCGCGGGCATGCATCTTGCCAGTGGCGATACCAATTTCTGCGCCCATCCCAAATTCACCCCCATCCGCGAATTGGGTCGAGGCATTATGCATAATTATCGCACTTTCAATACGTTCAAAAAACTTGTCCCGCACGGCCAAATCCTCGCACATAACACATTCTGTATGTGAGGAACTGTAGGTTTGGATGTGCGCGATTGCTTCATCAACATCTACGACTGATTTTGCGGCAATGATACTGTCCAAGTATTCTTTACCCCAATCCTCATCCGTGGCAGGGATCACACCATCTAATTTTGAAATTTCTGCATCTCCGCGTACTTCCACGCCCGCTTGGGTCAGTGCGTGTAAAATATCCTGTCCAAGCGTGTCCAAAACATCCTGATGGATCAACAAACATTCTGCCGCACCACAAATCCCAGTACGCCGTGTTTTGGCATTCATGACCACGTCCAGTGTTTTTTTGGGGTCCGCAGATTTGTCGATATAAATATGCACAATCCCCTCAAGATGGGCAAAAACAGGAACGCGCGCTTCGCGTTGGACCAATCCAACCAATCCTTTACCACCGCGGGGAACGATAACATCTACAAATTCAGTCATTTTCAACAAATGCTCGACTGCTGCGCGATCACGGGTGGGGACTATTTGAACGGCGTCTTCAGGTAGGCCAGCTGCCTGCAAACCTTGCACCAAACAAGCATGAATAGCCGCAGCGCTATGCAAGCTTTCTGATCCGCCACGCAAAATGACGGCATTTCCAGATTTAAGGCATAATGCCCCTGCATCAGCCGTGACGTTCGGGCGGCTTTCATAAATCACCCCGATCACACCAAGAGGCGTGCGCACACGACGAATATGAAGGCCAGAAGGTTGATCCCATTCTGCGATCACCTCACCCACAGGATCGTCCTGCTCAGCGATATTGCGTAGGGCTTCAGCCATAGCCGCGATGCGACCCGCGTCCAGCATAAGACGGTCCATCATGGCATCTGTCAGGCCCTTTTCACGCCCAAAATCCAAATCTTTGGCATTTTCCGCAATGATCTGATCCGTCGTATCAACCATTGCGTTGGCGGCAACCAAGATAGCCTTGGTTTTGGCGTCTGGAGATGCATAGGCCAACACAGAGGCTGCTGCACGTGCCCGTGCGCCTATTTTGCTCATCTTTATTCCAAGATCGCTCATATCTTTGTTCCTTATGTTGCCATGTCATCGCGGTGTACCAACGCCGCGCGGCCCGGATACCCCAAAATCTCTTCAATATCTTTGGTGTTGCACCCCATAAGGGCGCGCGCCTCATCCGATGGATAGGCAGAAATGCCATGGGCCAATTCCTGACCAGTCGCTGAACAAATTACCACAGCGTCACCGCGGGCGAATTCGCCCTCAACACCTGTAACGCCCGCGGGAAGCAGGCTTTTGCCGTTACTCAGGGCGGTTTTAGCACCCGCATCCACGTAAATACGGCCCATCGGCTTCATCGACGAAATCCATCCTTTGCGCGCACGCTGCGGATCATAAACCGCCGTAAACCATGTGCTGGGCACACCCTGATCAATTGCGGACAATGGACTCAAACGCGATCCTTCCGTAATCACCATGGAGCATCCTGCGGCAGTGGCGGTTTTCGCAGCCATCAACTTGGTTTTCATGCCGCCTTTGGACAATCCGGATCCTGCGTCACCTGCCATCGCCTCAATATCGGGTGTGATGACATCAATCACGTCGAAGCGACTGGCATTTGCATCCACGTTGGGATTTGCCGAGTAAAACCCATCCACGTCTGATAAGAGAACTAGTACATCTGCCCCAACAGTCACTGCTACTTGCGCTGCCAATCTGTCGTTATCGCCATAGCGAATTTCATCTGTCGCGACCGTGTCGTTTTCATTCACAATCGGAACCGCACCCATGGACAATAGGGTTTCCATGGTTGCGCGTGAATTCAAATAGCGGCGACGATCGGCACTATCCTCGAGCGTGACCAGAATCTGTGCGGTTGTAATACCATGAGGCGCTAAGACCTCTTCATAGGCGCGGGCCAATTGAATTTGACCAACGGCAGCGGCCGCCTGACTTTGCTCAAGCGGCAGAGATGTATAGGGAAGACCTAAAACCCCGCGTCCCAAGGCGATTGAGCCAGAGGAGACCAGCACAACATCCTTGCCCGCGGCCTTAATTGCCGCAACATCAGCGGCTAATGTTTTCAACCAATCTTGACGCAATTTGCCCGTGCTTTGATCCACTAATAGCGCAGATCCAATTTTCACCACAAGCCGTTTTGCCCCGCTTAGGGTTGCCATTTTCCCGGCTCCTCTTGCGATTTCTTCTCACGCAGGCGTCTGTCATCAATCTGCGCACGAAGGGCGCGCAACACTGTGTCCGTTCCTTCGCGGCTGACGCCAGACATCAAAAGGACAGCGCCACCACTAATGCGTTCTAATTCAGTTTTGAAATATTCGCGTTCTTCTTCGTCGAGTGCGTCAACCTTGTTCAAAACGGTGATGCGTGGCTTTTGCGCAAGTTCACCTCCATAGGCTTCAAGTTCATTAATTATGGTTTTGTAATCCTTAAGGAAAGTGTCCGACGTCCCATCCACTAAATGCAGCAACACCGCACAGCGTTCCACGTGCCCTAGGAACAGGTCACCCAAACCGCGGCCTTCGCTGGCGCCTTGGATCAATCCCGGGATATCGGCAACAACAAATTCAACGTTATCAATGCCAACCACGCCCAAATTTGGATAAAGCGTTGTAAAGGGGTAATCCGCAATTTTCGGACGCGCATTGGATGTGGCAGCCAAAAACGTAGATTTGCCCGCATTCGGCAATCCCAATAGACCCGCATCCGCAATCAATTTCAGGCGCAACCACAGGGTCCGTTCAATCCCCTCAAGCCCCGGATTTGCGCGACGTGGTGCCTGATTAGTCGAGGATTTGAAATGTAAGTTGCCAAAACCGCCATTGCCGCCCTTTGCCAACAAAACGCGATCGCCCACGGCTGTTAAATCTGCTATCAATGTTTCCTGATCTTCGTCCAGAATTTCGGTTCCAACGGGAACGTGTAAAACCTTATCCTCGCCATTCGCGCCCGAACGTTGTGACCCCATGCCGGGGCGACCATTATCCGCAAAAAAGTGCTGTTGATAACGGAAATCGATCAGGGTGTTCAAACCTTCGACCGCTTCGGCCCATACCGATCCACCATTGCCGCCATCGCCCCCATCAGGGCCGCCATATTCGATGAATTTTTCACGGCGAAAACTGACCGATCCGCCCCCACCCGATCCTGAGCGTATGTAGACTTTGGTCAGGTCTAGGAATTTCATTGTTGTCCCTCTTGTTCTATTCTCTTGGTGGCATATGTCAAAACCCGCGCAGGAACAAGTCTGCACGCGTTTCTGTTATCAGCTACAGGTTTCAAACTGATAAATGCGATCAAGGGTCCCAAGTGCCGATGATTTTTGTGTCTATTCCCCAACATTTTGAAACCTAGTCTTCTCTAAAATCCGTTGCGATCCGATGTTATCCAGATTAGTAAGCCAGTGATTTTTTCAATAGAATAGCGTTAGAATAGATACTTTCAGATCAACTCAACTGCTTCTGTGATGTATCCCCGCACCCAATGGTCAGGCTGCATGGATCAAGCAAAGGAATTAGCTGGTATGAAATGACATATTTCATAATCTCTCTCGCCCGTTCCGCATCCCCGATGTAGCCATGGCGCAGAACTAAACGATCTGCATGCATAATGCGATGCATCAAAAAAACTCCTTAAAAACAAAAAAGGCCGCAAAATATGGCGTCCATTGAGTGTGAAAATTCGTGTTTTCGGCATCTCCAATATAGATAAATTTGGCCCGTCGGCCACGCCATCTAAGTGCCCAAAACGGAACCTAGTAGTAAAATATGTGCTGTGCGTTTTGAGAATATTACGCCTTACGTAAACTTTCGAATGTAGGTCCATGTCGCTACTTTTGCGTTGCGGGCAACAGAAAAGGCCTCGGCATCACCCACATATTCGAAACCACAGTTAGTAAGCACACGTGCCGAGGCCGGATTATCTTGAAACACGGCTGAAAAAATAGTGTCGTTGTTCATTGGGTTCGCCTCGATGATCGAGGCAGAAACCTCGGATGCAACGCCTTGGTTCCAAAACGCAGGCGCCACCCAATAGCCCAATTCGGATTGGTTACGGCTGAGGCATTCAAGGCTGACTAAGCCGATCACTTCTGACCAGCCAGCATCACTTGCATCAATTGCCCAAACATCCTCTTTCCGCTCAACCGATAAACACCTAGTAATGAAGGCTTCCGTCGCACCAGGAGGCAGGGGATGCGGGATCGTCGTCGTTTGACGCGCCACACGTTCGTCCTTTGTGTAAAACTCAATCAACCCCGCATCCGAGCGGCGCAAAGGACGCAGCACAAAGCGCGCGGTTTTAACGACCGGCTGTGTTGTGATCGCATCAAGTTTCATATCAAAGTTCTCCTCTTAAAAGAGCAAACAGAACAAACGCCACGGTCAATCCTGCGAGTCCCCACATCAAATAACGTTCTAACCGAGTGCCTATGATAGTTTTGGCGATACGATCGCCAAAAAAAGTCCATATTGGGTGGCAAATTGCCTGTATAACAAACAACGTACCTGCAATCCACGCTGTAGCGATCCAAACAGGGGCATCGGTAGCCACATAGTTAGAAAAGCTATAGGTGATCATCATCCATGCCTTGGGGTTGAGGGGATGGACAAATAATCCCGCCCTAAACCCCAAACCAACAGGATCGTGATCTACGTTCAACCGCATGTTCGCGACGCGCCAAGCGAGCCAAATAATATAGGCTGCAGAAATGTATTTTAGCGCTAAGAACAACAACGGCACTTGGGACGCCAATTCCATCAGACCAAAGCCAATGGGCCAGATAATCAACTGTTTGCCCAATAACACACCAAACATGAATGGCAGTGCCGCCCAAAAACCCAGACGCGCACCAGCGGCCAACATGGCCATGTTGGCCGGTCCCGGTGTTGCGATTTGGCTAAAGGCAAAAGCCGCCAATGATGTGACTGCGACATACATCTGTCATTTCCAGTTTCGTTTTGTTGGATGTGATCCTAGCTGCACCAACAGTAGTCAATAAAGAAAGGGGATCGGCGCTGTGCCGATCCCCTTTTTGAAAACTTAACTTCTCGGTTTTCGGCTTATTCAGCGGCCTCCGCTGTCGGAAGTACTGAAATGAATGTACGACCTTTTAGTCCCTTGTGAAATTTCACTTGGCCTTCAGCTGTTGCAAATAGCGTGTGGTCTTTACCTTGACCTACCCCTTCACCCGGCCACCACTTATTGCCGCGCTGTCGCACTATAATATTGCCTGGGATGACAGCCTGACCGCCAAAGATTTTTACACCAAGACGACGACCAGCTGAGTCGCGACCATTACGGGATGAACCGCCTGCTTTCTTATGTGCCATTCCTTCGTCTCCTTAGTTCGCCAATGCTTTGGCCTGAGCGATCCAACCTTCACGCTCGATACGGCCTTTGAGTGACAGTTGCTCGTCAGTAGCAGCTACGTCGGCATCTGTCCACGCAGCAATTTGCGCGAATGATGTCACGCCTGCAGCGTGTAGCTTCTTCTCAAGAGCTGGGCCAACGCCCGAAAGTTGCTTCAGGTCATCCGCGCCTGCCGCTGCCGCAGGAGCTGCTGCTTTGGCTTTTGCAGGTGCTGCTTTGGCTTTTGC
>JBMTQO010000057.1:0-11428 GCA_049446275.1 Paracoccaceae bacterium
GCATCTACGGTCTCGTCTGCAATCACCATGGTTTCGGTTGGCCCTGCAAATAAATCGATCCCAACACGCCCAAAAAGCTGGCGCTTCGCTTCGGCAACAAATGCATTGCCTGGGCCAACAAGTAGGTGAACTGGATCTATGCTTTCGGTCCCAATCGCCATAGCCCCAACGGCCTGAATACCGCCCAAAACATAGATTTCATGAGCGCCACCAAGATGCATTGCTGCAATCACTGCTGGATTTGGTTCACCGTTGAATGGCGGTGTGCAGGCGATTATCCGTGGTACACCAGCTACTGAGGCTGTCGCTACCGACATGTGTGCGGATGCAACCATTGGGAATTTGCCTCCCGGCACGTAGCAACCTACAGATTGAACAGGGATGTTTTTGTGGCCCAGGATAACACCTGGAAGAGTTTCTATTTCGATGTCCAGCATGCTGTCCCGCTGTGCTTGAGCAAAGTTGCGCACTTGCTCCTGGGCGAACTTTATGTCAGCCATATCTTCGGGAGAAACCTTAGCGATGATTGCTTGAATTTCATTATGGGACAGCCGATAAGTGTCGCGTTCGTAGTTGTCGAACTTACAAGCGAGTTCACGGACAGCTGAATCACCCCTCTCTTCGATGTCTTTCAGGGTCGCTGAAACAATAGCAGCAGTTTTCGCGTCATCCTCGGCCCGGTCGGCTTCGGGTTTTCCTCGTTTTAGGTACTCAATCGCCATTTTTGTTTCCTATTGTCATTTTGCAGTCACCGGATTTTTTGTGTTTAGATTAGAAAACACGTCGTAACCCAATTGCATCAGTAGATGCGGGATATCTAACATGCACCAGTTCTCAATGATTTTTCCGTCCTCACAGCGCCACCAATCGCAGTCGCGCATAAATACCCGCTTCCCAGTCGGTTCGATACCAAGAAACGGTTTTACGTGGATGCCGGTAATCATCGGCCAACCACTAAGAAATGCATAGTCACCATCCCCAGCTTTGCACGCAGCTCCTACGCCTTTAATTCCAGATTCAGAACCGTCGCCCCAACCTTCAAAAGTTAGCTCGAACGGTCTTTGAAATGCCGCAAACGCATCAATAGTCGCATAGGAGCCGAGCCCACCAGGGCCATACCAGACCATGCGCTTATGCCAATCCGGCCGCCATGCTTCATTTTCAGAGGTAAGTTTTTTCAGCATACCTTCCACCAAGTCGGCTGAAGCACGGGACCGTTTTGCATCTGATGGGGCTGCATTGATGCCATCATGTGTTGCTGGTCCCACAACTAATCCTTCGTAGCCCTGACTGGGTGAAAGTGGCCAAAGGCCTAACGCAATGATCAGTTCTGCCAAACCTAAGAAAACCTGGCTCTCTACGATTTTACCACCTTCAACACGGTGAAACTCACCAAAGCGTAGGAACGCCAATTTGCCGTTTGGTGGAATGCCATAGAGTGGCTTGCTAAAATAGCCGTGGAAATATCCAGTGGAAGTCACCCACTCTGTACCAAGGTATTCGCCCCCCAGCACGATGTAGTTTTGACGGGTACACCCTTCGAAGGCAACCATGATCGGAGCGATCACGTCGTCCACATAACCCGTTCCATCCGTTGCTTCGTTTATCGGATGGCTAGCGTTGATCTGCGCATTTCGGGCGAAAATCGCGGCGGCGGCTGTTTCCACCGCCTGCAACCGGCCTGTGTCAAAGCTCTCTAAAAACGAAAGATAAAGACCTTTGTTCTTGGCAGACTGCTCGGTCGCAATGCCCATTTCTGGTCGGTTTTCACGGCTCATCCCTTCACTGCTCCTGCCGTTAGGCCACTCACGATTTGACGTTGGAAGAACATGACCAAAACAAATAATGGCGCCGTGGCTGATACAACGGCAGCAACCGCAAACATAATATTTCCTTCGGTATAGGTTGTACCCAAAAACGCCGCAATTTGTGGGACCATAGTTCTATTGCCTTCTGACAGCAGCATGGATGTCACTGCAAAATCGTTGTAGGCTAACAAAAAACTAAACAACCCTGTGGTGATGACGCCTGGCCACATTACCGGGATGATCACATGCCGAAAGGCTTGAAACTGTGTACACCCATCAACCTTTGCGCTTTCATCCAACTCTTTTGGAATATTTTGAAAGAAACTGTGCAGCATCCACAATGTAAAAGGTTGATTGATTGCCACTAGTACAATGATTGTTGTTGGTAAAATTCCCCATAAGTTCCATTCGAAAAACGGCAACATGTAGCCTGCAACCAGCGTTATGGGCGGCATCGCGCGAAAAATGAGCGCGGCGATTAGCAACCAGAAGGTATACCGAAAGCCAGATCTTGAAAGAGCATATCCACCCAACGTACCAAACGTCAAAGATGTACATACGACAAAAAAGCAAACGATGAAGGTATTGATCACATTACGTAAAAAACCTTCTTCAATCCACGCACCATTATACCCCGCGCCGGTAAATGGCGAACCATGAGTTTCCAAGGTACGTTTCCCCGTTATGGCATTTGTCCAATCTGAAATTGAAAAAAAATCAAGCTCAACCTTAAATGATCCCCAAAATGTCCAGATGAAAGGAAACGCTGCCATAGTAAGCCAAACGATCACAAATAAAATTGATGCAAAGCGCAGGGCAGTGGGCATTTTATTCACAGGTGAGGACATTATGCTTTCCTTTTATGATCGCGCCAAGTCCGCACAAGGACCGGGGATAATAAAATTGCGACCCCGATAATTGTGATAACTGAGGTTGCAGCCGCGGATGACAATTGCTGGGTTTCGCCGCCTAAGTCATTAAAGATAGCCCAACTCAACGAGGATGCATGTGCGGATGCATTAAAGCCAACAATCGGTTCAAAAACCCTAAAATTATCCATCAATTGGATGAGCGCAACAAATGTAACAAGCGGCATCAAATGTGGTACAATAACATATCGAAGCCGCTGAAAGCGAGATGCGCCATCGATTTGCGCGGCTTCTAGTTGGTCCATTGGAAGTGTTTGTAGACCTGCATAAAAAATCACGAATGCAAATGGTGCGGCGTGCCAGACACCATAAACCATCAGAGAAATCCACATCAATCCCGTCGATGCTTTTAATGATAAAGTAGGATCGCCAGCCAACCACTGTAGCGCGTTGCCCAAGATGCCGCGACTGTCAATCATCCAGAACAAAACGAGGGCACCGATCAATGGGGTAATTACAAACGGCAACAGTGAAAAGAAAATTACAATCCCTTTTAATTTTGCATGTAAAGTATTCACTGCCAAAGCGATTACTAAACCCATTAGGATCACCAAAGGTGTCACAATAAATGTAAAAGCGAGCGTAAATGCGATTGCACGATAAAATGGAAGGTTGTTCAACTTTGATAGAAAATCCGCAAACGAAACTCGTGCACGCCAAGCTTCCGAGACTTCGATGATAGCTAGATGACCTCTGTCGAAGTAAATATCCAGCCCAACAAACCGACCTAAAGGTTCAGCTGCGCGGATTGCGGCGGTGGCTTCTTGATCAATTGCGGTTTCTTCTGTGCATTTAAATGGTGTGCACGTTTCCACTGTCACCAAAACCGCTTCATGAGGGGTAAATAGTGATTGGGTTACAACCGACAGTATCGGTAGCGCAATGAAAAGCAACATTGCCATGCCAGTTGGAAAAAAGAACCAAAAAAATGTACGGTGTTTCATTAGGCTGTGTTTTCGAAGGTGCTTTGAAAAGAGAGATGGTGGGGGCAGTACCCCCACCATAAAGACTCATTCATAGAAAGCCTTTTTCTTTAGCTGCTGCGATGTAAGCTGCTTCAACGTCTTTCAATGCCTGTTCAGCACTTTCTGTACCTTTCATGAAATCAGCCAATTCGTTTCCGAGAGCGGTATGTAACAAGCCCATGTATGGTAACATTGGATAAGGGATTGTATTCATGCCTGCTGCTGCAAAAACACCTATTGCTGCATCCGTAGGTGTATATCCATCAATCAACCATACAGCTTGTGTCCGAATTTCTTCACTTTCCATCATAGCGGGTGAAATACCATTCATCATCGCGATAAAAGTTGCCTCCGCTTCTTCATCGCTAATGTTCTTGGCAACGGTCCAACCGTCCCACCAAAGCGTTGACGCTGGTGTGTCGCCTCCACCTACGGTCATCGGTCCGGCAATTGCGAAACCATCGACAACGTCTTGAGGCACACCGTCTGCAGTTACCAATGTAGCGGCGCGTGATCCCCACATGTTCATAATAGCAACATTACCTGCACGGAATTCTGCGTTGGTTGCATTTGAATCATGTGTCAGGAAATCAGGGTTCATATATCCAGATAAGGCTTTCATCATTTCAAGTGTTTTGACGCCCGCCTCGGTATTTATATTGGGCTCAGCAGTACCAGGTTTAAAATGAGAGCCACCCATACCTAGGAACATGTTGTTGAATTCTTGCGCAAGGTTCCAACCTGCCGCGTATGCGCCGCCTACTGGATTTTCCATTAAGCCTTGATCGCGGATCATTTTTGCGGCGGCGAGCATTTCTTCATAGGTCTTTGGAGGCTCTACACCAATTTTCTCAAGAACGTCTGCGCGATAGACCAAGTGCTGAGCATTTGCCATAAATGCAACCGCCATCACTTTGCCATCGATTGTGATCAATTGGTTTTTCTTGAGTGCTTGTCCGTGCTTGGCAACCAAATCGTCCAATGGGCGGATAACATCTTCGTTCATCAATGCAACAATCGAAGAGTTTGCAACGATAGCAGATGTGTATTCAGCCGGGTTACCCTGCATCCCTGGAAGGTTGATTTTCTGGTGATCCGCTGTCAGATTCGTTGTGATTTCAGCGCCTGAGCAAGCTTGAGCGCCCGCGCCAACACTTTGAATGGCAGGAAATTCATTCCCCACAATCGATACACGTGCATTAACTTCGCACGCAATAGCCGATGTAGACATGAGTGCTGTGATCGAAGCAGCTAATGCAATTTTTCTAAAAAACATGTTACTCTCCCTTTGCTTTTTAGGTTTTAGATGCGCCTTGCAATCACGCATCCTTTTTGCCACGGTTTCCCGCAACAGTTTTAGGGGTTAACCCCCAATTCGCGCACCTGTTTGACCATCAAACAGGTGGCAAATCTTGGCGGGCACTTCGATTGAAACCATGTCGTCAATCGAGGCCCGATAGTTTTTATCTGCACGAACGCTGACCAATTTCGATCCAATCCGTACCGTCACCATTGTGGCATCCCCCAACAGTTCCAACGTATAGATCGGGGCATTGATCTGACCGCCGTTGTCCACGACACGTGCATCTTCTGCGCGAAATCCCAGTGTGATGTTTTGATCCGCGGCGTTCAGCCCAGAAATTTTTGTATTTGCCGCCATGAAGACATCACCTGCGACTGATCCTTCGATCAAGTTCATCGCGGGGTTGCCGATAAAGCCCGCAACGAATGTATTAGCGGGGCGGTCATAGATTTCAGTGGGGCTGCCCACTTGCTGCACAACGCCCTTTTCCATGACAACAACGCGGTCGGCCAATGTCATCGCCTCGATCTGATCGTGCGTCACATAGATTGTCGTGACCGCCAATTCATGGCTCAGGTTTTTGATTTGCGCCCGAGTTGAAACGCGCAATTTTGCGTCCAGGTTTGACAGCGGTTCATCCATCAAGAACACATTAGGTTCACGCACGATTGCGCGGGCCAAGGCCACGCGCTGACGTTGGCCGCCAGACAGTTCAGCAGGTTTGCGATGCAAGAAATCATCTAATTCAACCATTGCTGATGCACGGCGCACCCGCGCGTCATGTGATTTGGGATCAATTCCGCGCACCTTTAACGGAAAGCGGATATTCTCATAGACGTTCATGTTGGGATAAAGCGCGTAGCTTTGAAACACCATGGCCACATCACGATCTTTAGGTTCTAGGTCATTCACCTTTTTCCCATCGATCAAAATATCGCCTGATGTTGCATCCTCCAAACCTGCAATCATCCGCATAGTTGTGGTTTTTCCACAGCCAGATGGACCAAGCAGGACCAAGAATTCCTTGTCAGGTATCGTCAAGTTCATGTCTGCAACACCAACAAAATCGCCCCAACGCTTAGTTATGTTTTTCAGAATAATTTCGGACATGTCCCGGGCCCATCGTCGTTACCTGAGAAATGTTGGCACCAAGATTTGGGTTGCGCAAGCTATTTTTGCATACGTTTGCAAAAAATACTTTTCTAATCGAAAAAACGCTATATCACTGGGGGAAAGGTGGCTTTATCAGGATTGGATAAGCATGAGTTATCAAGCAGAAAAACAAGTTGTGCGTGACTATTATGCGGCACTCGATTCGACATCAGGGTCGGATATGCTGAATGCCGTAGGGCAATATGTTGCGTCGGACTACCTCTGGCGCGGGTATCATCCGTTTGGTGAAATGACATCCTTGGATGATGTAATATGTAAATTTTGGATGCTGTTGAAATCTTCGCTTACCCGAATTCAGCGCCGCGAAGATGTGTTCTTTGCGGGCAAAAACGTGACCGGGGACAACGAAGGTACTTGGGTTGTTTCCATGGGGCATCTGATGGGACTATTCGATGCGCCGTGGCTGGGCATTCGACCGACCCGCAAAATCGCGTTTCTGCGCTATGCTGAATTCCACCGCGTCGCAGGTGGCAAAATTTGCGAAACAGCGTTTTATTTCGACATCCCTCATTTGATGATCCAAGCGGGTCAAAATCCGTTTCCGCCGCAAACAGGTGCACATATGGTGCAGCCTGGTCCGATGCCGCATGATGCGTTGCTATATGAAGACGCGCCTGTAGAAGAGGGGCAGAAAACCATGGCCGCGATTGAAGCCATGATCGGTGATTTGGGGCAATGGCAGTTGGGTTTACCGCTGGAAGAAGAGCTGGCGCGGACATGGCATGACGACATGATTTGGTGGGGGCCTGCGGGCATTGGTGCAACCTACACGATTGAGCGTTATGCGAAACAGCATTCTGGTCCGTTCCGTGCGGCATTTAAAGAACGTTCAAAAACCAACCACATTGCTCGTGTGGCAGAGGGTCATTATGGTGGATTTTTTGGCTGGCCAAACTTTACCGCGCGGCATGCAGGTGGGTTCATGGGGATGCCCGGAAATTCGGAACGATTAGAATTTCGTGTGATTGATATTTACCGTCGAAAAGGAAATAAATTGATTGAAAACTGGGTTTTCATTGAGTTTCTTCATGTGATGCATCAGCAGGGTTTGGATGTGCTTGGACGGATACAGGGGATTGAAGGATGATGAAGTATATAGACTCACATCACCATCTGTGGGATCTGAAGGCCGTGCATTACCCATGGCTGATGGAGGTTGGGAAACTGCGGTTTTTCGGTGACCCAACGCCTATCCAGCGTGATTACCTATTGGACGAGCATCGTGCAATTTCGCAAAGCCATGGATTTGAGGCGTCAGTCCATATCCAGGTCGGAGCAGAAGACGGACTGGCGGAGGCGCGCTGGGTGGATCAGGTAGCATGTGCAAACCCTGAATGGCCCATGGTTCAAGTTGCGTTTTGTGATTTAACGATGCTCGATCGCGAAAATCAGTTAGACCAATTTCAGGCGATAACGTCCGTCGTCGGCATACGCCAGATTGTCGGCAGATCCCCAGAAGAGGATGCCAAAAACGGCACCAATGCTTTGATTGCCAGTCCAGAATTCAAAACAGGTTTGCACAGCCTTGCGTTGCGCGGCTTATCCTTTGATTTGCAATTGATCCCGGAATTAATGGAACCCATGGGCAAAGTTTTGGCGCAGGTTCCCGATTTACATGTGGCACTGTGCCACGCGGGTTCGCCTTATGACAGATCTTCAGATGGAATTGCAAAATGGGCCGCGGGTCTTACCCATTTGTCTATACTACCGAATGTATCGTGCAAATTATCTGGTTTGGGCATGTTTGATCATGATTGGAATGCAGAAACTGTGCGACCAATTGCAGATGTGGTGATGGAACAATTCGGACCAGATCGTGTTATGTTTGGTTCGAACTTTCCTGTCTGTTCGCTGTCCAGCACATTCGATGACCTGATTGAGCGGCATATGGCGATTGTTCCCGTCGAACATCATAAAAAAGTGTTCCATAACAATACTGAGCAGTTTTATTTCAAGGGCTCTCAATACTCATAACCTGTGATCGCGCCGCCGATCAGTTGATAGGACAACAGATCAGAGATCTCTTTGGGATCGCGCACAAGCGTGGATAATCGGGTTGATAAGGTTGCCGCAGAAGTCGTGTCCGCAATGATTGTATCGGCCTGATCTAGAGTGATTTGTTCAAATCGAATGGGCGTGCCCGCCTTGGCTTGGGCTAGGATCGACAGGTCCACTGGGATCACCGTACCAATTCTGGGATATCCTCCCATTGTTTGGCACTCTGACATAAGGACATATGGTTCCCCATCCCCCGTCATTTGGATGTCGCCCGTGACGATGATATCGGACACAATGCTATGAGCGTTTTGGGGCGTGAACGGTGCGCCCTCAAAATCAATTTTAACACCTCTGCGATTTGCGATGTGGCTTGCTCGAAACGGTGTGGCGTGAAACCGTTCAAGATCGATATCTGAAAATAAATCCGTTTGCGGCCCGGCAAGATACCGAACCGTTCCACCGCCAAGACGGTCAATGGCGCGAATTTTCATAGATCGCGCAAGAGCCATGGGTGTCCCGTTGACAATATCACCAGACTGCAACCAATGGCCCACACCTGCGCTGACGTGGCTCGATTGGCTATCAAAAACCCGTGGTGTGGCAAGCTCCGCATGTGGCGTTAAATAGCCATAGACCCCTGATTTTGGGGCGCTTAATTCAATAATATCCCCCGCATTCAGTGTATGTGTTGCGTTCCATTGCAGCAGGCGATCACCCACTTTCGCACTCATTTCACCGCCCGTCAGTGCAACGGTCGTGTCGGACAACAAACGCAATGATCCACCAATCCCCATAAACTCAATTGCGGGTGATGGGTGGGTTTTACCCAATAACGCTGCGGCCTCGATCAGGGCAAGCTTATCCATCGCGCCACCTTGTGACAGGCCAATTGCGGTTGTGCCAGTGCGCCCCATATCCTGAATAGACAGGCCAACCGTCGCACGAATGATTTCGATCAAAGGGACTGACATATCGCGCCCCCTTTAGGATCCCCTGATGCCTGCAGTCGTGCAATGTCATCTGCGGATGCGCGTGAAAATTGCATGGCGTCCCCTGCACGCAGTAAAATGGGGGTGTCGGTTTCTGGGGCAAAAGGTCTAAATGCACTCATCCCAATTTGGCGCCAGCCTGTGGGTGAAGGGTTTGCAAATAAAACCAACTGCCGCACTGCGGTGACCAATGCGCCTGCGGGAACCTCTGCCGTTAATGTCGATGTGCGCGACATATCCCATTCCTGCGGCAATAGTCCGATATAGGGTTGCCCGGGGGCAAAGCCCAAGGCCAGAACGCGCACATCCGCGTTTTCCAAATCGTATATGATCGCTGCCTCGGATTTACTGGCAATCTGCGCAACCTCGGCCAGATGTGGGGCGGCGTCACCGTCAAAACATACGGGAATGATCCAGCGCCGTTTGGCCGCTGGTATACTGACAGTTGACCAATCCGTTTTGCCGATTAGGTCAGTCAGATATTGGTACAGCAATGATCGTACATCCGTTCCCCCCTTAAACCGCACCATGACCGAGGCCAAAGCAGGGGCAATTTCGGTGACATGCGGCAAATCGGCCTCTTCGAGCAGACGCAACATTACTTGAACACAGGCGGTTGCGGCCTCGCTCGCTTCGCGAGCAAAGCGGACCAAAAGAGTATCATGGCCAAGTGTACAAATTTCAGGCGACATTGCGCGGGCAGGTTCCGTGTTTTTGTGTCAATGCCTCTGCACTGTGATCAAGCTGTCGCGCAGATGCAAGCGTGTTTGTCGCCAAAGAATATGCTTGGAAAACAAATTCCCAACCGCGTAGGCTTTGGACATGTTTTAGCGGAGATTATTATGAACCAGCACCCAATTTGGAAGTACATTGACGATAACGCTGACCGCCTGCGCGCCCTTTCGGACAATGTTTGGGCCGTACCTGAAACCTGTTATGGCGAACATAAATCCGTCGCGCTGCATATCGAGGAGTTAGAGGCGCAAGGGTTTCGTGTTGAAAAAGAAGCCGCGGGCATTCCCACAGCCGTGATTGGTGAGGCGGGCGAGGGCGGACCCGTCATTGGCTTCTTGGGTGAATATGATGCGCTGGCCGAACTTAGTCAGGTGGCGGACCTGCCCGAACAACAGGCCTTGGAAATGGGGGCCAATGGCCATGGATGTGGTCACAACATGCTGGGATCGGCGGCTATGTTAGCAGCAATCGCCCTGAAAAATTGGTTAGAGGAAACCGGAACACCAGGGCGCGTGCGCTACTATGGATGTCCCGCGGAAGAAGGGGGGTCGGCCAAATCGTTCATGGTGAAACGTGGTGCGTTTAAGGATTGCGATATCGCGATCACATGGCATCCCGGGTCCATCGCGACAGTTGTGACGGGATCATCCCTTGCGGCGGCGCGGGTTGATTTCGAATTTTTTGGCAAAGCAAGCCATGCCTCGGCCAGTCCTGATTTGGGCCGCTCTGCCCTTGATGCGGTTGAATTGATGAATGTCGGGGTCAATTATATGCGTGAACACATGTCGGATCGGGCGCGCATTCACTATGCCTATATTGATGCGGGTGGGATTTCGCCCAACGTGGTTCAAGCCTATGCAAACGCGCGTTATGTCGTCCGCGAGCCTTCTGTGAAAGAAACCGTCAAATTGATCGACCGCGTTGTGAACGTAGGCAAAGGCGCGGCTTTGATGACGGAAACCGAAATGAAGTGGCGTTTGGTCACCATTTCCGCCGAGGTGATCGCAAATACACCCCTGTGTCAGGCCATGGAAAAAAATCTGCACATGCTGGGCGCCCCTGATTTTACGGATGTTGATGTCGCATATGCTAAACGGTTTCAAAACACGTTGGAACAGAAGGATATTTCCGCCTCTTATTCCATGCTGGGCCTTGGGGTACAGCAGGATAAAGTGTTGGCAGATTTCCTTCCGCCTTTGGGCCATCAATCCAATGATTTGCCTGCGTCGACGGATGTGGGCGACGTCAGTTGGGTTGTCCCTACAGTGCAATTGTGGGGTGCAAATTACGCCATTGGAACACCCTATCACACATGGCAAATGGTGGCGCAGGGGAAAAGCGCACCTGCATTAAAGGGCCTGGTGCATGCTGCGACGGTTATGGCGATGACTGGTGTGGATGCGATCACCAACCCAGAGCTGCGCGATGCCGCATGGGCGGATTTGAAAACTCGTGTCGGCGAACAGGGGTATGTCAGTGCATTGCCAGATGATGCGGAACCCCCGATTAAGGAAATGGCGGGATAAAG
>JBMTQO010000058.1:0-10762 GCA_049446275.1 Paracoccaceae bacterium
GCACGCGAGCGCGCGCGAGGCAGGTCAGAACAAAATAAAGCACCGTGGCGCGCGCGGGCGCGACGGAAGTAGAACAAACCAGAGCTCGATAGATCGAAAATATCTCGATCGAATTTTCAGTAAAAATGTAACGTGAAGTGTAACGCGGTCACAACTGCTTTAACCTAATTTATTGATTAAAAACAGTAATTTATAAATCCTTGGAGCGGGTAGCGGGAATCGAACCCGCACCTTAAGCTTGGAAGGCTCTTATGATACCATTTCACCATACCCGCTCAGTATATTGGGTGTGTAGTTCAGAGATTTTTGAACGTCAATAGAGCATCCAGGGCAAAACCCTGAAAAATTGAAAATTCGTGCGCAGCGAATTATGCGATTGGGCCGATGCCTGATCTAAACACAATGTTATAAATTATGTCTGTGACGCAGGCATGGAGATCCGCCAACAGGTCGTGATCCAAGGGATCAATTATTGCAACAACTCTTCGCCTTAGAATGTGCAAAACGATTGAATTATGATATCGCGATCCAAAAATAGATAAAAAATTGAGGCCTGTAGGGCCCATTTTTCTGGTCATATCCAGCGTTTCACGCTACAGGGCAGATATGCTGAATATGATCAAATATGGACAGAAAGGGGCGACCCCACCACTTTTGATTGTGCATGGGCTTTATGGCTCTGCGCGCAACTGGGGCGTAATTGCAAAACGACTATCAGACGAACATCAGACAATTACAGTTGACCAACGCAACCATGGCGACAGCCCATGGTTTGAAACGCATTCCTATATCGATATGGCCAATGACCTGATCACGGTTGCTCAGCATATCGGCCGCCCGTTGAATGTGGTAGGTCACTCCATGGGGGGAAAGGCCACAATGGTCATGGCCCTGATGCGCCCCGATTTGGTCAATCGCATAATTGTGGCAGATATCGCGCCAATCGCCTATGGGCATGACCAATCTAAATACATTCAGGCCATGCAAGCCGTTGATCTTAGGCGTGTTCACAAACGATCCGATGCAATGAAACAGCTGGCCCAAATAGTCGAGGATGCAACACTGCAATCTTTTTTCACCCAATCATTGGATGTGGCAGGGAAACGATGGAAATTGAATTTAGATGTTCTGGGCCGCGATATGCATCACATTCTGGGCTTCCCTGAGATTCAGGGATCATTTGACGGCCCTGCCCTATTCCTTAGCGGCAGTGAAAGCCCGTATGTTCAAGACGATGGCAAAACGCGTGCCAAAGCGTTTTTTCCAAACGCACAGTTTGCGAAATTAAAGGGTGCGGGCCACTGGCTGCACGCGGAAAAACCGCGTGAATTTGAAGCCGCAGTGCGCCATTATTTTGCAGCGGACCTGTAAACGTAAGCCGCGTCAATTATCTTAAGAAAAACACGCCTGCTTCAATTTAATGGGCATATTTGCGTGTCCTTTCGGTCAAGGTAACACAAATTCGGGATCCATGAAATTGTCTGACAACTTTGAGATTCTATCCATGTTGCAGAACCCCCAAAACTTTCACAGAAACCTTAGGACGTTTTCACTATCAAAGCTTGACGATTTCACAAATTCAAATCATATGCTGCGGTATGACAGAGATTAGCAAAATCCGTAATTTTTCTATTGTTGCTCACATCGATCACGGGAAATCCACCCTGGCCGATCGCTTGATCCAATCTACGAACACAGTGGCAGACCGCGATATGAAGGAACAGCTGCTAGACAGCATGGACATCGAACGCGAACGGGGCATTACGATTAAGGCAAACACGGTGCGAATTGATTACGTCGCAGACGACGGTGAGTCCTATGTTCTAAACCTGATCGACACGCCCGGCCATGTTGATTTCGCCTATGAAGTATCGCGGTCCATGCGCGCCGTTGAAGGATCCTTGTTGGTGGTCGATAGCACCCAAGGAGTAGAGGCGCAGACGTTAGCAAATGTCTATCAGGCGATTGATGCGGATCATGAAATTGTTCCCGTTTTGAACAAAATTGACCTACCCGCTTCCGATTGTGATCGTGTCGCCGAGCAAATCGAAGATGTGATTGGAATTGATGCATCGGATGCCTTGATGGTGTCCGCGAAAACGGGCATCGGGATAAAAGAAACACTAGAGGCCATAGTTCAACGTCTGCCCGCCCCAACGGGTGATCGGGATGCACCGCTAAAAGCAATGTTGGTTGACAGTTGGTATGATGCCTATTTGGGTGTTGTGGTTTTAGTGCGCGTTATGGACGGCGTATTGAAAAAAGGGGACCGCATTAAAATGCTGTCAAACCATTCAACACACCATGTGGATCGATTGGGCGTATTCAGGCCAAAGATGCACGACATTGATGAATTGGGTCCAGGTGAAATGGGCTTTATCACAGCGTCCATCAAACAAGTGCGCGACACGCGTGTGGGTGACACAATTACACATGAGAAAAAGGGCACCGTTGACGCCCTGCCCGGCTTTAAACCATCACAACCTGTTGTGTTCTGTGGATTGTTCCCTGTGGATAGCGCCCAATTCGAAGATCTGCGGGACGCAATTGAAAAATTGGCACTAAATGATGCGTCGTTTAGTTTTGAGATGGAAACATCTGCAGCGTTGGGATTTGGCTTCCGCTGTGGTTTTTTGGGATTGTTACACCTAGAGGTTATCCGCGATCGAATCGAACGCGAATATGATATCGAGTTGATCACAACTGCACCTTCGGTGATTTATCACGTCTATATGAAAGACGGCGAAATGATCGAATTACACAACCCTGCCGATATGCCTGACCTGTCTAAGGTTGATCACTTGCAGGAGCCACGCATCAAGGCAACTATAATGGTACCAGATGATTATTTGGGCGATGTTTTGAAACTTTGCCAAGACCGTCGTGGTTTGCAAGAAGATCTAACATATGCGGGGTCCCGCGCGATGGCGGTGTATGACCTTCCCTTGAACGAAGTTGTATTCGATTTCTATGACCGTTTGAAATCTGTCACCAAAGGGTATGCATCATTTGATTATCAAATGATGGGATATCGTCAGGATAATTTGGTGAAAATGGCGATCCTTGTGAACGAAGAACCCGTTGATGCTCTGTCCGTTATGGTGCACCGCGATCGCGCAGAACAGCGTGGTCGCGCGATGTGCGAAAAACTAAAAGAATTGATCCCGCGCCATATGTTCAAAATTCCAATACAGGCAGCAATTGGTGGCAAGGTAATTGCGCGAGAAACATTGGCGGCCTTGCGCAAGGATGTGACCGCAAAATGTTACGGCGGGGATGCATCGCGGAAACGTAAGCTATTGGATAAACAAAAAGCGGGCAAGAAAAAGATGCGCCAATTTGGTAAAGTCGACATTCCACAGGATGCCTTTATCTCTGCTCTAAAAATGGACAACTAATTGCTGCGAAATCACCGCAATTTTGTCAAACTTTTCTCAATTTTAGGTGGCTCCCCCGAGGACAATGACAATCCAAGGGGAGTTTCATATTCAAAATTACAAACCTGCGTCCATCAAATTTTGGCGCGATGTGAAAGATATGATTGCAACTTAGCAGTGTTTGGTTCTCTTATTCCTGATCGGCTTCGGATCATTTGCTTATTATTTCCTGTTTCATTGCAGCGCCAGTAGCCGATTTGGAACAAGATTTATGCTGTTTACAACGGTGAGGCCATGGATAGAATCTCATAGGCTTTGAGGCAATAGGCGCTACACCACAAGATCAGACAGTATCAAGCAAGCTAACTCAACCGCGCTATGCTCTGGCATACCTCACAAGCCGCAGGAAGCTTGTAAACTGCAATTAGCCATGCTGGTGCGCTAGCTCAACTCACAAAAACACGTTTAATAAGTCTTAAAAACACCTACATGCGAACTCTGGAGTTGACAGAAATAGATTAGCAGCTTCGGGCTTTGGAAAGAAAAGGTAATTACAGTTGGCCATGCTAAGGGATTTTTGATACTATTTCTTAAGAAAGGATCACTATTATGGCAAAGTACTTAGAAACATTCACACATACGTTTGATAATTCAGATGACATGTATGAGCATCTACGCCGCGACACCCTAAACTTTGCGAAGATTGAAGAACAATTAAAGCGGGCAGGAATGATCAGCGCCACTCAGTACGTATCCGAAGGTTCAGATGAGTATAAACATATAGGACAATTACTTTGTGAAAACAAAGGAGCACATGACGCGTGCATGGCCATAATGAACTCCCATGACTGGGACGCAGAAATTCCAAAGCAAACAAGTTTCGAAACTTTTCAACAATATGCGTAACTTCAAAGAACCACTAAAGAAGCTAGAAGCAAAGAAACCACCTAGCAAACTGATTGTGCCGATTTACTGGGGCGTTGGCACTTTTGTGGGTGAAGTTTGCAAATAGCTGTATCAGGAAATTCTGCGTACACGGTACATAAATATTGCGTGCCTCCATTAAGACACTGAATTATATTAAGAAATTTTTTTAGGGATGGTACCGCCTCCCCGGCTCGAACGGGGGACCTCTGGATCCACAATCCAGCGCTCTAACCAACTGAGCTAAGGCGGCATGCGGTGCGATTTAACTTTGCCCTGCGCGGATTGCAACCCTTATTCTTGGATTTTCAGAGACAAGTGTTGATTTTCCGTGGGCAAGCTCCTCTTGCATTGGACCCGAACTACAGCTAACCCAGTACCCATAGAAAGGAGCGTTGAAAATGGGCATCAATACGGAATCCGACATCGAAGCAAACCTACAAATCGGACCAACCGATCAAGGAATGGTGCGGATTTATGTATTTGCGGGTCAATTGGAAGTTCCAATGGATTTTGAACCTGAAGAAGCCCAAGAAATTGCCGAAGAAATTCTTGCCGCAGCCAAGGCTGCTGAAACATTGGGCCAAAAACGCAAACGTTAAAGCCGCACTTTAGGATCACGAAGGCGTTGCAACCGTAACGCGGCGTTTTCAGCGAATTTCCGCACCATCTTTTTGCGGCGCGCGGGCGCCAGTTTGCCAAAGGGCGCTTCCTTCACAATGGCTGCGTCATAGGCATCGGCGATGATTAATCCGTGCCCCTCGGGCAACAGCTCTAGCGGAAAATCTCGATCAACCGCCCAATAAAAACGATCGCACCATTCCAAATAATTGTGCCATTTGTTGTCGGACATAAAATCCGCCTTGGACGATTTGCACTCGATAATCCAAAGCTCTTCTTTTGGACCTAAAACCATCAGGTCCACACGCAAGCCCCGTGCTGGAACAAATTCCTCTAAACTGGGAAACCCCAGTAATCGAAGATGCCTTGCCGTGCCTCGTGCCAGCATTTGACCAGGTTGTAAAATGTCAAACTCATCCATACACCCAATGTGAACAATCCGTGAACATTTTACAAGGTCGCAAACAGAGCAGAACCCAAGAATTTTAAAGTCATGTTGATCACAACGGAGGAGCATATGGCACGTAGACAACGCAAAACCCCAATGGTTCACAAAACAAACTATGGGCAATTACAACACGCACTTGGCCCGCAATCAGTGCTGAGTGAAGATAACGTCGCAAATATTCACCAAAATGCTCTGCGCGTTTTGCAAGAATTGGGCATCTCCATTTTACTGCCCGAGGCGCGCGACTTATTAAAATTAGCGGGTGCGCGAGTGCAGGATCACATAGTGTTCTTTCCCCGTGATATGGTTGCAAACGCAATAAAAACCGCCCCCAAACGCTACTTCATGCGTGCCCCTGACTCAGGCAAGGATCAAGAAATTTATTTGGGGCGCCAGCTCTTTGCCTCCTCTGGGGGATGTCCTAACGCTTATGATCGTATCCGCGGACGTCGCCCTGGTGATTTGGAAAGCTATCGCGAGGCGATCCAATTGCAGCAAAGTTTTGATGTCATCCATAAACTAAGTCCCGCACCAGAACCACAGGATGTCCCCATTCATCTGCGTCATTTGGCGATGGTGGAAACCCAAATCGCCAACGCGGATAAGGCATTGGCCATCTATTCACGTGGGCGGGCGCAGGTGGATCAGATGTTTGACTTGATACAAACCGCCTTGGGGTTGAGTGATGATGAATTCCGCACAGACCCCTTCTGTTCCACGGTTATAAATACCAATTCTCCCCGCCTAATTGACAATCCAATGGCCCAAGGGTTGATTGATTTCGCCCGAGCAGGGCAACTGAGCATTGTAACACCCTTTTGTTTGGCAGGTGCTATGGCCCCCATCACTGTGGCAGGCGCACTCACCTTACAACATGCCGAGGCGCTGGCTGGTATCACAATCGCCCAAACCGCATCAGCAGGGGCGCCTGTGATGTATGGCGGGTTTGGATCAAACGTTGACATGAAATCTGGAGCGCCCGCCTTTGGTACACCAACGCAAATGCAAATGACATTAGGATCAGGGCAATTGGCTCGTCACATTGGGCTACCATGGCGTTCGGCGGCTGGGACTGCATCAAATACCCACGATATGCAGGCCGCGTCTGAAAACACGATGGCCATCATGGCAGCTGCCATGGCGCAAGCCACCTTGACCCTACACACGGCGGGCTGGTTAGAGGGAGGTCTGACCTTTGGCTATGAAAAATTCATCAATGATATCGAAGTTTTACAAACCATTGGTCATTTTTCAAAAGGGATCGATCAAAGCGCATCTGCCATGAGCCTTGCTCCAATAACCGAGGTGATTCCGGGTGGGCATTTCTTTGAAACGGGACAAACGATGGAACGCTATGGCAGTGAGTTTTATGATCCACTGGTTGCGGATTTATCAAACTTCGGCACTTGGGAAACCGCAGGTTCCGTGCCCTCGCAAGAGCGTGCAACATCCCTGTGGCAGGCGCAATTGGCAGAATTTACCCCACCCACTGGCAGCGCAGAACGACTGGGGCGCATGGTCGAGCGTTTGGCGCAGATGCGCGAAGCAGGGGGAGCGCCGATTTTGGATTAATGCGGCACATTACGTCCCACCGTAGTCAAAGATGAGGACTTGTTTTTCCCAAGCCTGCAGCCTATCTATCCCTCCGGCGGGTGCTGTTCCTCGCGTCAGACGGTAACATTCCGGTGGCCTTAAGCAAATCCGAGGGAGCTGGCTCTGTCGTTGCCCTGGCTTCGTTACCTGGCGCCCACCTGAATATCAGGTCCTCGGGAATGCGTTTACCAGACGGTTGCTACGGGCCCGCCACACACATTAACCATAACACTGACCTAAATCTTGATATGGATAAGGAACATGAAGTTTTCGAAAAACGCTCTCATGGTAAGCGGTTTAAATCACTCGCTCTAATCATCCGCAGTCTGAGCAAAAGCGAGGACTAATCGTGCATGATCCAGTCCACACCTATTCCACGAGGGGGGCTTTGTTGTCTGAACCCTGTTAACTGCCCACGAGCGAGTGCCTGAAAGTTGATTTAGAATAATAACGCAATGGCAAAATTCTTGGCTTTCGTTTTACGAAGGACAAACCGTCGCTTGACTTAACATTGCTTAACTGGCCAATCTTTTGAATGGTGAAGCTGCTAAAACGCCTCTGGCTTGGCCTCACGGGCCATATGATCCAAAACAGCGTTGCAGAACTTTGCCTCTTTCCCATCAGGATAAAAAGCTGTGGCCAGATCGACGTATGCGACAATTACAACCTTGGCGGGCGCATCCGACTGAGTCAATTCCGCTCCTGCAGCGCGAAACAGGGACCGCAACGTTGGATCAATCCGTGCAATTGGCCATTTGGCAACCAATGCGCGATCGGTCATTTGGTCGATCAACGCCTGATGGTTCACAGCATCATTGATAATCATTTCAAAAAGGTCTGGATCACCCTCTTGCATCTCGCCTTCATCATAGATCGCGCCAAAACGGTGATCCAAAAATTCACGGGCCACAACATCGCTGGCCTGCCCTGAATGTTCCATCTGAAACAGGGCTTGTACCGCATAAAGGCGGCTTGCAGTGCGCATTTTTCGTTTTTGGTTACCGGAGAGTTCAGGACGAGTAGTCATAGTGTCGTTTATTCCGATGCAAGTTGATACGCGTCGTCTGATGGGCGAAACCCCACACCTTTGCGCGGAGCACTCCACTTACGGGTCAATGCAATCAGATGCAAGGCCGCAGCTGCCGCGCCGCCCCCTTTATTCTGACCGTTTGCTTCGGCACGCACAGTTGCCTGCTCCATATTTTCAACGGTCAGGATACCGTTCCCAATGCACAAACCTTGTAATCCCAACATAGTCAATGCACGCGAACTGTCATTGCAGACGGTTTCATAATGCGTTGTTTCACCCCGCACCACACAACCCAGTGCCACATACCCATCAAACTTGCTGAGGCGTTCGGAAATGCCGATGGCAGTTGGAATTTCCAATGCGCCTGGCACCTCGATTAGATCCCAAGTGCAACCTGCGGCCTCAATCTCGGCTTTGGCGCCTATGACCAGTTGATCGGCAATTTGTTTGTAATAGGGCGACACAATAATCAACACTTTGACAGGTTTGTCAAAACTTGGGCGGTCCAAAACATAGTGCGTTTCGCTTGATGCCATCATCCCAACTCCGAAATTTTTTGCGTGCCTGAAATTTCCAATCCATAGGCCTCAAGCCCGACAATCTTGGGCGTCGGCGAATTGGTCAGTAGCGTTAATTTTGACAGACCCAGCGCCGATAAAATCTGCGCGCCCAAACCATATTGGCGCAGTGTTTTTGGGCCAGTGTCTTCAGCCTGTTCAACCTTCATGGATGTATCCCGCAGTAAGACCACAACGCCGCGACCCGCCTCTGCTACAATATCCATTGCATCCCCAAATTCATTCGTGCGTCCCTTTGGTCCGGCGCCAATAATGTCCAACATGGGGTCCATGGCATGCATACGCACCAACACTGGATCAGGGCCAGTGATGTCCCCTTTGATCAGGGCAACGTGTTGATCGCCATGAGTTTCATCCTCAAACACCCGCATCTGCCAATCGCCACCAAATTCAGAAGATACTGTGGTTTCGTTTTTCACGCTAACCAAATTGTCGTGGCGTCGGCGATAGGCGATCAGATCGCTGATTGTGCCAATTTTCAGGCCATGCTTTTGTGCAAATGAAATCAAATCAGGCAGGCGTGCCATTGATCCATCTTCGTTCATAATTTCACAAATCACACCTGACGGGTTTAATCCCGCAAGACGACTTATATCAACGGCCGCCTCGGTATGTCCTGCACGCACCAACACTCCACCCTTGCGTGCTCGCAGTGGAAACACATGTCCGGGAGAGGCCAAATCTGCCGGTCCCTTTGATGCGTCAATCGCAACGGAGACAGTGCGTGCACGATCATGAGCCGAAATACCCGTTGTGACGCCTTCGCGCGCCTCAATTGATACTGTGAACGCGGTTTCATGACGCGATGAGTTATTTGTGCGCATCAAATCCAGACCTAGATCATCCACCCGATCCGATGTCATGGCCAAACAAATCAAGCCACGGCCATGGGTTGCCATAAAATTGATCGCATCAGGGGTTGCCATTTGCGCAGGGATCACCAAATCGCCTTCGTTTTCGCGATCCTCGTGATCGACCAGAATAAACATTTTGCCGTTGCGTGCGGCATCCAAAATATCCTCGATTGGGGCGATGATGTCGCGGTGTGTCGCCTCGACCAAACCTGGTGCATCGTAATTCATGTGTAGCTCCTAATCAGATTACCTACCCCTATACACATTTTCTGCAGGTGTTCTAGGGTAACTGCGCCGTGCACGCACACAAATGCGTCAAGTTAGGATAACTACCTCAATCACATTAAGGGAAGCGTTAACCCTTGGCTGGCCCCCTAGCGCGTGACGGCGTAAAGCGCGACCGCCGCCGCGTTTGATACGTTCAGCGATCCAAACTCTCCCGCAAATTCGATGCGCACCAATTGATCAACGGTTTCTTTGGTCCGCTGGCGCAACCCCGGTCCCTCCGCTCCGAGGACAAGCGCAATTGCGCGGTCCTGATGAGCGGCATATACGGTATCAATTGTCTCTGATGCCTCTCCATCAAGGCCCAGCACCAAATATCCCAACTTTTGCAACTCTTGAACAGAATCGGCTAAATTACGTAAACGCAAATATGGCTGACGTTCCAGTGCGCCGCTAGCTGTTTTGGCCAGTGCCCCAGTTTCAGGCGCGCTGTGGCGCTGTGTGCCAATGACAGCACTGGCTCCAAACACTTCGGCAGAGCGTAGTATTGCACCTACGTTATGAGGGTCCGTCACCTGATCCAGTAGAATCAACCGTGGCGCCCCCGCACCAGGAGCCAATGCGACCTCCTCAAGACTACCCCATTTCAGCGGCTTTGTCTCCAAAGCCGCACCCTGATGCACCGATGCAGGATCAAGCGGAGCTGCAAATTTACGGGGGTCACAGATTTCAGGTTCAATTCCTGACTGCTGAACCGCATCGGCCAGTTTATCAGCCGCATTTTTCGTTAGGATCAAACGCAGGTTCTGTCGATTTGGGTTCAATAAAGCATCCCGCACCGCATGCAAACCAAAAAGCCACACCGTTTCCTGAGCCGCCGCCTTTTTCGCCTGCTCTTTTTCAACAACCCACTTTGGCTTTTTCATCACAAACTACGCCTTTTTTTCTTTGTTTTGCCTTCTGCGCCAGAATGAGTTCGAATTTCAAGGGATTTTCTAGTTGACGATACTTTTTAACAACGCTAATCACCCCGTGATTCAGGTGTTCTACACTTGGCAAGTGGGCGACAGGCCGCAAGGTGTGGCAGGGGACTGTAACTCCCTCGCGGAGAC
>JBMTQO010000059.1:0-10721 GCA_049446275.1 Paracoccaceae bacterium
TGGTGATCCAATATTTGTTCCCGTTCAAAACGTAATATCCGTTGCGTTTTTCCGCGCGCAACTTCATCGACACAACATCTGATCCCGCTGAGGGTTCGGACATTGCCAATGCACCGACATGTTCCCCCGAAATCAATTTGGGCAGGTATTGTTGTTTCTGCTCTGCTGTTCCGTTCAATTTGATCTGGTTCACACATAGGTTTGAATGCGCCCCATAAGACAGACCGACAGATGCACTAGCGCGGGCGATTTCCTCAACCACAATGGTATGAGCCAGATAGGACATATTTGCACCGCCGTAGGCTTCGTCTACCGTAACCCCCAACAGCCCCAAATCTCCCATTTCACGCCACAGTACATTGGGAAATTCATTGGTGCGATCAATCTCTGCGGCCATAGGTTTGATCCGTTCTTGTGCCCAACGATGCACGGTTTCCTGCAACGTATGTACATCTTCACCCAAATCGAACGTCATCGAATGTAAAAACATGTGGGAAATCCCATTTTATTGAACAATTGTTCATTAGTTTGGAAGATGCACTGAAATGGGTCAAGACCCTTTCAAAGAACGTTCCGTCATATATGCATACACATACGGGAAACTGGATGCTAAAAGAAAGACAGGAAGGACCCAAAATGAATAAGACAATGAAAATTGCGCTGGTGAGTATTTTAATCGGCATCGTGGTTTTTGGAATGAAATTTTGGGCCTATTGGATCACTGGATCTGTCGCACTGTTTTCTGATGCGCTGGAAAGTACGGTGAATGTTGCAACCGCCTCGGTTGCCTTCATTGCAATTCGGGTTGCTGAAATCCCAGAGGATGAAAACCACCCCTATGGCCATCACAAAGCCGAGTTGATGAGCGCGACATTGGAAGGTGCGCTGATTATATTCGCAGCCTTTGTAATTTTGTGGCAGGCCTACTTGGCCCTAATGACACCCCACCCCCTCACAGAGGTGCGTGAGGGGTTGGCGATCAACCTGATCGCGGGCGTTATAAACGGTCTATGGTGTTACTATTTACTGCGTGAAGGTCGTAAATTGCATTCCCCCGCGCTTGAAGCAGATGGCAAACACTTGCTGACAGATGTGTATTCATCACTTGGGGTGATTGCAGGTATCGCGATGGCGTCATGGTTGGGAATTTGGTGGCTCGATGGAGCATTGGCGATTTTGGTTGCGGCCAATATCCTATGGTCAGGATATCATGTTGTTCAATCCTCGCTCAGCGGATTAATGGATGAGGCTTTAAGTGAAACAGATCAAGCCACCATCAAATCCGTCATCGCCGAACATGGTACAGGCGCAGTTCAGGCACATGATCTGCGCACACGGCAAGCGGGTCAGGCCAAGTTCATTGATTTTCATCTTGTCGTGCCCAGCGACATGACCGTCTTTGACGCCCATGAATTATGCGACCGTATTGAAGCGGCATTGAAAATTGAATTCGCACATATGCAAATCCACATTCATCTTGAACCCGAACATAAGGCCCATAAAAAGGCCATTGAAATTGATACGTTCCCGATCACTCGAGCGATTGATGCACCTGTGAGACCACGTCACGAATGATACGGGCGATCAATTTGCAATCGTCCACTGAAAACGTAAGGGGCAAACGCATGTCCATAATCGCCCCCAAAATACGATCACTTTGTGGCAGCAACTGTGGTCTGGCATAACGCCAACTGTCATAGCGTGATGTGAACCCTTGCGGCTCTGTTGCGCCAAACCATTTCAATTCGATCCCGCGATCAAAGCAGGCTTTCAACACGCGCTCGACCTTGGCAGCACTCCAATCCAGCAAAAGAAATTGGATTGAAGAGCCCACGAAAAATTCATCCTCTGGACGTTCGATCACTGTCAATCCAGGCGTATCGCGTAGACCCCGTTCAACGGCAACATACCGTTCGTTCCAGCGCTCAATCTGCTGATCCAATGTTTTCAACTGTGGACGCAAAATTGCAGCGCGCAAATGATCCATCCGCCCCGAGACATTGGGGGTTTCATAGCGAATTGTTTCGAAATACGAAGGATCAGGTGCAGCGGGATGTTTGCCGTATAACATATAGGATCCCGACAGCATCACCGCGCGTGCCGAGATTTCGGGATCATCTGTCACCAAAAATCCACCCTCGCCCGAATTCATGTGTTTATAGGTCTGCGTGGAATAACACCCAATTACACCATCACAGCCTGATTGGCGACCTTTCCATTTTGCGCCCATTGTATGTGCACAATCTTCGATCACCTTGATCCCACGCGCATCACAAATCGCCAACAACGCATCCATATCGCAAAGGTGTCCCCGCATATGGCTTAGCATTAAAACATTGGCCTGATCCGCCTTGGCACGCAGATCGTTTAGATCAATCGTCAGGTTTTCGGTCACATCCACAAAGACCGGATCTGCACCAACCGCGGCAATCGCGCCTGGCACAGGGGCCAGAGTGAAGGCGTTTGTTAAAACACGATCTCCATGCCCAATCCCCAACGCCCGAAGCGCCGTTGCTATGGCATACCCACCCGAGGCCACCGCAAGGCAATAGCGCGCGCCGACGTAGCGAGCGAATTCCAATTCCAATTCGCCAACTTCACCAACTTCATTTGGCAACACGTTATAACGATGCAAACGCCCCGATTGCATCACACGCACGGCCGCCTCAATGGCCTCCGCACTTAGCGGTTCTTGTTGGGTGAAATTTCCGTCAAATCTTTCGTTCATGTCGCATACCTAGGCCATGATTTTTGCTGATCTAATCCAATGCGCGACATTTGTGCAATTAAAAGGTCGCAATTTCATGACAATATGCAAATCTATTTTGTAAAGCTGCCGTGGAGAGGACCCCACATGACCCCGATCGAGCTGATCCAAAAATTGAACATGAACGACATTCCCGATGCGGTGAAAGAACAGGCTAAGCTGTCCATACTGGATCTGATTGGGATTGGTGCAGGTGGGGCAGGCACGCGATTGTCAGAGATCATTCGCAAACATGCAGCACAGGAATTTGGAGGAACAATCCCCATGCTGTTTGATGGCCGCACCGCCAGTGCCCAGGGGGCCGCATTGGCCGCGGGCATGACGATTGATAGCCTTGATGGTCACGACGGGTTCAATATGGCCAAGGGGCATATTGGTGCGCCCCTGTTCCCCGCGATCCTCGCACTGGGATATGAACAGCAGATTTCAGGTCGTGAGGTTTTGCTGGCAACCATTCTGGGCTATGAATTTGGCGCACGCGCTGCGATGGCACAACATGCAACCGCACCAGATTATCACACATCTGGCAGTTGGGGGGCCGTGACGGCGGCGGCGGCAGGGGCCTACATCCTGCAACTAAATTCGGATCAAACGCGCCACGCCCTTGGGATTGCCGAATACCACGGGCCGCGCAGTCAGATGATGCGCTGCATTGATCACCCCACCATGCTAAAGGACGGTGCAGGTTGGGGATCAATGGCGGGTGTTTCAGCAGCAAAACTGGCCAAGGCGGGATTTACGGGCGCCCCTGCCCTAATAGTGGAAGAGGCGCCAGAGTTTTGGCAGGATCTGGGCGAACGGTGGTATATGTTGGAACAATACTACAAACCCTATCCCGTTTGTCGTTGGGCGCAGGCACCGATTGAGGCTACATTGGATTTGCAGCGCACTCATGGCTTCACCCATCACGACGTGATAGGCTTAGAAATCGAAACATTTCATGAGGCGGTCCGCCTTGCGACCAGCGCACCTGACACTACCGAACAGGCACAATATTCGACATCGTTTCCTGTGGCTATAGCGCTGGTGCATGGAGATGTAACGCCCGCCTCCATCGCGGATGACGCATTGGGGGATCCTGATGTGATGCGCCTGTCACAGTTGTTGGTGATGCGGGAACAGGACCATGCCAATGCCCATTTTCCTACCCGTCGCTACGCGCGTTCGAAAATAACACTGCGGGATTGCCGGGTGTTAGAAAGCGATTGGATGGAACCCAAATGGGATCACCGCAATCCCGCCACAGCCGAAGCACTGAGCGATAAATTCCGCGCCTTGGCCCGCCCCGTGCTGGGCCCAGATCGCGCAACCCACATAGAAACAGCAATAAAAGGGTTAGAGCACATTGAACTGAGTGAATTGACAAACCAACTGCTGAAACCCACGGAGCAACACTAAGGTTCTGGTCGAATATTGCTCCGGAAGTATTAACCAATATTATTCATCGCCCCATGTCATGACTATGAATTTCCCCACTTTCGAGATCGTTTTTCCGCAATTTCATACAGGTCAAGGATTAAGCGCACGCCCGTGTGCGGTTAAGATGGCTGAGGCAAGGAAGCCCACGCCCTTCGCGACGGTCGTGGGCTGGATCCAGCGCGATTAGTCTCCGCTTTCGCTCTTACCGCGGATGATCTTGGTAGAGAACACAGATCACTACACCCTAGGGCAGCAATCTTTCCACCAAGTCTGGCAGGTCGGAGAAATGCGACAGGATCGCATCGGGGTTTAGGGCCTTCACGTCTTCATCCCCTGGGCCGAAATCGACAAGGATGCTGGGCACCCCAGCGGCGCGGGCAGTGCTATGATCGGTTAGCGTATCGCCAATCATGCAAGAGTATGTAACGTTTCCCCCTGCCCGTTCAACCGCCGCGATATAGGGAGCGGGATCAGGTTTGCGCACGGGCAGCGTGTCGGCCCCGACCAGCGCATGGAACAAATCACGCGCCTGTAGATCGCGCATCAATTGTTCCGCCAACCCCGCAGGTTTGTTCGTGCATATCGTCACAAGATCCCCGCGATCGCGCAGCGCCTGAACCGCGTCTAAGGCACCCTCAAAAAACACGGTTTGCTCGGATAGGTTTGCGCGATATGCCTCAAGTAAGACAGGATAGTAGTTATCCACCATCGCCTCATCCACATCCCCCTGACGCGACAGGCCCAAACGCAGCATTGCCCGCCCCCCGCGCAGGGCCGTGGCCTGATCCACCGCTTGCGACAGGCCCGTAATGCCTATGTCAGCAAAACACACATTCGCCGCGGCAATCAAATCTCCACTGGTGTCCGCCAGCGTTCCGTCCAAGTCAAAAACGATTGTGCGCATTGACGGTATCCCCCTATTGATCGGCAAATTTTTGCCATGCGCTGAAATAAAACGCAACCGAAGTTGAAACCACGGCCCCTTGCGCCGATGGGCACAATGGTTAAAACGGCACCAAATGGTAATAAGGAATTCAGCATGGGTATTGCAGTCGTCATTTTAGCGGCCGGGAAAGGAACGCGGATGAATTCGGACCTGCCGAAGGTGCTGCATCCCATCGCGCAGGTTCCGATGCTGGCCCATGCGATCAAATCGGCACAGGCCATAGACCCAGATCACATTGTCGTCGTTGCAGGACATGGCGCAGAGGCTGTGCGTAATGCGACCGCAGACTATGCCCCAGATGCGCATGTTGTTTTACAAGAAGAGCAATTGGGCACAGGCCACGCCGTTGCGCAGGCCAAAACGGTGTTGGATGATTATGACGGCGATGTACTGGTCCTTTACGGCGATACACCATTCATCAGCGACCAGACTATTGCTGACATCGCCGCAGCCCGTGCCAATGCAGATTTGATTGTCCTTGGGTTTAATGCGGCAGATCCTGGCCGCTATGGCCGATTAATCACCGATGCTGATGCCTTGGAAAAGATCGTTGAATATAAGGACGCAAGCGATGCGGAACGCGCCATAACCTTGTGCAACAGTGGTGTGATGGCTGCAAACGCAACGGATATGTTTGAATGGATCGATGCCACTGGCAACGAAAATGCATCAGGTGAATACTACCTAACCGATTGTGTTGAAATCGCAAGGACGCGCGGCAAAACGGCAAGTTGCGTGATTTGTGATGAGGCCGAAACACTGGGCGTCAATTCACGTGCAGAATTGGCCGAGGCAGAAGTCGCCTTTCAAACCCGTGCACGGGCCGAGGCGATGGAAAACGGCGTGACCCTATATGCCCCTGACACGGTGCATTTCGCCTATGATACCGTGATTGGTCGAGACACAGTGATTGAACAAAACGTTGTGTTCGCACTAGGCGTCACCGTGGAAAGTGGAGCCACCATCCGCGCCTTTTCCCATCTAGAGGGCTGTCATGTTGCGCGTGGTGGGATCATTGGCCCCTATGCACGCCTGCGCCCCGGTGCAGAATTGTCCGAAGATGTGCGCATCGGCAATTTTGTTGAGGTCAAAAACGCACTGATCGGCGAAGGATCAAAGGTTAATCACCTTAGCTATGTTGGGGACGCAGAAATTGGCCGTGGATCTAACATTGGGGCCGGCACGATCACCTGTAACTTTGACGGTGTGATGAAGCATAAAACCACGATTGGTGATAATGTCTTTGTCGGGTCAAACACTTTGCTAGTAGCCCCTGTGACGCTGGGCGATAAATCCATGACGGCGACTGGAGCTGTGATTACCAAAGATGTTCAGCCCGAGGCATTGGCTATTGCCCGTGTGGATCAGGTCAACAAACCGAGCGTGGCGGTGAAGCTATTTGATATTTTGAGAAAACGTAAAGCCAAAAAAAATCCGGAGACATCGTAATGTGTGGGATTGTAGGAGTATTAGGCAGTCATGAGGCCGCACCGATTTTGGTTGATGCCCTGAAACGTTTGGAGTACCGCGGTTATGACAGTGCAGGTATTGCAACCGCACACAATGGCGCATTGGACCGCCGTCGCGCGGTAGGAAAACTGGCTGAATTGTCAGATGTTTTAGTGCATGATCCGTTGGTTGGAAAAGCGGGCATTGGGCATACCCGCTGGGCCACCCATGGTGAACCCAGTGTAAAAAATGCTCACCCCCATCAAAAAAAACAAGTGGCCGTGGTCCACAACGGCATCATCGAAAATTTCCGCGAGCTGCGCGAAGAATTAGCAAACCACGGTTTGCACCCTGAAACGGACACGGATACCGAAACCGTTGCAATGTTGACACATCACATGTTGTCGAGTGGCGTAACGCCCGTTGAAGCCGCGCGTGAAACAGTTGCTAAATTAGAGGGCGCCTTTGCCCTATGCTTTTTATTTCAGGGCGAAGAAGACCTATTGATTGTGGCGCGCAAGGGTTCTCCTTTGGCCATCGGATATGGGGACAATGAAATGTTCGTTGGGTCAGATGCGATTGCATTGGCGCCTATGACAAATCGCATCACCTATTTGGACGAAGGCGATTTTGCGGTCCTAACGCGCAACTCGGTTCAGATTTGGGACGCCCAAGGTGCGCTTACCAATCGCGAGGTGCGCACCATCCGTGGCGAGGCGGGACGCTATGACAAAGATGGCTATCAACATTTCATGGCCAAGGAAATTCATGAACAACCCAGCGTGATTAGCAAGGCGATCAAACATTATTTGGGTGAAGATGGGCATAACGTGACCCTGCCCAGCGAAGGATTGGATTTTACCCAATTTGATCGCATTACTATGGTGGCTTGTGGCACCGCTTATCTGGCATGCTTTACTGCGAAATATTGGTTTGAACAGGTTGCACGCATTCCAGTTGAGGTGGATATCGCCTCTGAATTCCGCTATCGCGAACCGCCCATTTCCGATCGGACCCTTGCCATTTTCGTCAGCCAATCTGGCGAAACTGCAGATACGCTTGCGGCATTACGCTATTGTCAGGGCAAGGCCGCAAAAATCCTATCCATCGTAAATGTGGATGAAAGCTCCATCGCGCGGGAAAGTGATTTGGCACTTCCGATTTTGGCAGGTGCGGAAATTGGTGTCGCCTCGACCAAGGCGTTTACATGTCAGCTGACGTTGTTGTTGTCGCTTGCAATAAAGGCCGCAACAGAACGCGGTACAAAATCAGAAGCCGAGTGTGAATTGATCGTGCATCACATGCGCAGTTTGCCCGCACTAGTCAATCGCGCATTGGATCAAAAGGAACAATTCGAACGCGCCGCACATAAATTGGCCCAAGCGCGAGACATTCTGTTTCTGGGACGTGGGGCCATGTATCCACTAGCTCACGAAGGTGCCTTAAAGTTAAAAGAAATCAGCTATATACATGCTGAAGCTTATGCATCTGGTGAACTAAAACACGGTCCCCTTGCATTGATTGATGATCAGGTGCCTGTGGTTGTTTTGGCGCCCAAAGACAGCCTCTATGACAAATCCATTTCCAACGTCCAAGAGGTCATGGCACGCAAGGGTCGCGTGTTATTATTGTCTAATGGTGCGGGCCTACAGGATGCAGGGGAAGATATCTGGATCGGGATCGAAATGCCCGATATTCACGAGGTGGTGGCCCCCATCCTATACGCTGTTCCTGCCCAATTGCTGGCCTATTACACAGCTCTTGCCAAAGGCACAGATGTGGACCAGCCGCGCAACTTGGCTAAATCGGTGACGGTGGAATAAGATATATCAATGTCCAAAACTGCGTTTGCCAAGATTGGTGAAAACGACTTTGACGATTGGCGACAGATGTTCAAGTGATTTGCAAATTTGTATGGCTTCAACCCAACTACCCGAGGGGGTCAGCCGTACGTGGGGCTGGCTTTGCGATCCAACGCACCCAGAAACAGGATTGATTGTACGCGTAGGCGACAATGTCGTGGGGTTTTTGTCCATTATCGCCTGCAACCCAGTGCAGTGCGCGGAACCGAAATCCTATACCTTGATGACCTATTCGTAACTGAGGCGCATCGTGGCAGTGATGTGGCCGACGACATAATGGATCTTTTGCTTGAAATTGCACCAGAACACAGCTGCAGCGCCATCCGCTGGTACACCCCCGTAACAAACGAACGTGCCCATCGACTTTACGAACGCCAAGCCAAAAACACCGATTGGATCACCTATGAAGTATCCGTCAAGTCCAGGTGATTGCAAAAAATTAGGTGTCTTTTAGCGTTCCCAATTTCCGTGTTAAACAGAACTGATGCAATGTATAAACCTGAACAGTGATTGAGGGATGCAAATAATATGACAGTCGATGAAGCCCTAAAAACACTACATGAATTGGCAGACCCCACCACAATTGAGGGCAAGGCCGCCTATCACAAGATTGATCGCCCGTATATAGGGACGAACAATCAAATCCTAAACGACATCGGGAAAAAGTGGCGACGAGCCTTAGATTTGGATCAGCGGATCGTATTGGCCCGTGAGATGTGGGGTACAAATATATTCGAGGGTCGCTTGATGGCCTGTAAATTACTAACCCAAGCGCGCATTCGCCCCGATCAGGCGGTCTGGGATGTGATCACAAGCTGGGTCGATGATTTTGACAGTTGGGCCATTGTCGATCACGCCTGTATAGCAGGGCAAAAGCGGGTGGTGGCCGAACCTGCACGATTGGATCAGGTGGAAACGTGGATCACATCGGATCATATGTGGCGACGTCGCGCCGCCTTTGTCATCACCTTGCCCTACACGAAACAGAATTTCCCCAAATCCCACGAAATTCAGGCGCGTGAACGTGTTTTGGGCTGGGCCGCAGAGCTGGTTAGCGATCATGATTGGTTCATTCAAAAGGCGATTGCATGGTAGGTGCGTGATCTGTCGCGCCATGACTGGGCGCGTGCGGAAAATTTCCTTAACAAATTTGGGGTGTACCTAAAACCCTTTGCCCGAAAAGAAGCCGCGCGCCACATGAATAAGGGCGCGTGAAAAATTACACGCGGAACCCAGAAAAATCATTTCTGAGCTCTTGCGAGTATGCGGCGATAACTCTAGTTTGTCCGCATGACTGTACCGTTGATTGATCCTTTTGCGCGCGCGATCACCTACCTTCGCGTTTCTGTCACCGACCGATGCGATTTTCGTTGCGTCTATTGCATGGCAGAAAACATGCAGTTTTTACCCAAAAAAGAACTTCTAACTCTAGAAGAGCTGGACCGAATGTGTTCAACCTTTGTCGGAATGGGCGTTCAAAAACTGCGCATCACAGGCGGCGAACCCTTGGTGCGGCGGGACATCATGACGTTTTTCAACGGCATGTCGCGCCATTTGGACAGCGGGGCGTTAAAGGAATTGACCCTGACCACCAATGGATCACAATTGGAACGGTTCGCCGATGATCTTTATGCGGCGGGGATGCGGCGGATCAATGTGTCGCTAGACACGCTGGAGGAAGATAAATTCGCACGTGTTACCCGTTGGGGTCGCCTGCCCCAAGTTCTACGTGGATTGGATGCAGCGCAACGTGCGGGCTTGCGTGTGAAAATCAACACCGTCGCCCTGAAGGGATTTAACGAGGACGAATTGTTCACCATGACCGATTGGTGCGCCAGCCGTGACATGGACCTAACCTGGATCGAAGTGATGCCAATGGGCGACATGGGGGAAACCGATCGGATTGGACAATATTGGTCGCTCGAAGATGTGCGCGCCGCATTGCAAACACAGTATCAGTTGACCGATTTGGCCGAACGATCAGGGGGCCCCGCGCGCTATGTCCGCATTGAAGAAACGGGTCAGAAAATCGGTTTCATCACTCCGCTAAGTCATAACTTCTGCGAAAGCTGTAACCGCGTACGCCTGACCTGCAAGGGTGAATTGTACATGTGCTTGGGGCAAGAAGATATGGCCGATCTACGTGCCCCGTTACGTGAACATCCAGGCGATACACAGCATTTGGAAACCGCAATCCGACGTGCGATCGAACGCAAACCCAAGGGGCATGATTTCGATTATTCCCGTCAAACAATTTCGGGACAGATGTCCCGCCATA
>JBMTQO010000060.1:0-10247 GCA_049446275.1 Paracoccaceae bacterium
ATTGGCTCCGGCGGTAGGGATCGAACCTACGACCAATTGATTAACAGTCAACTGCTCTACCGCTGAGCTACGCCGGAACTGGGAGTGCGTATAACAATTGCGATTCAGGACGTCCAGAGGATATTTTCGATTTTTACGAAAAAATTCTATTCACGATAATGGGGAAAAGATACCGTCAAAGGCGATTGGTTTTTCGGCGGAAATCAATCCTTTATTGTGTAACTCCAATAGATGGGCAAAGACGTTGCGCGCTGCCACTGGGATCAGTTTCGCATCAATCTCTGTGTAGATCGCCTTGGTCAGTTCATGGGGTGTTGCAGGGCCTGCTTGTAGCTGTGTTAGAATCTGAACCTCGCGTTCGCGGCGGTGGGACAATAGCCAATGCAACCGTTCTTTGGGAGCGCGCACACTGTCCCCATGACCCGGCAAAAAAAGATCCCAATCAAAATCTAACAGATGTTCACAAGATCGCATGAAATCCCCAACATCGCCATCTGGGGGCGACACCATTGATGTGGCCCAATCCATTACATGATCGGCTGTAAACAGGATCTGATCCACTTGAAAGCACATGTGATTTGCCATGTGTCCCGGGGTGTGATGGGCAGTCATGCGCCATTCATCACATGTTACGGACTCCATATGCGACAGGGTGCGATCGGGTTTAAATGCGCGATCAATCCCTTCGCCCCCGCCTAAACCATCCTGATCAGCTAAGGCCTTCATAAATGCACTTTTTCCAGCCTTAAAATCGCCAAAGGCATAGATGGGCGCGCCAACTGTTTGCGACAGACGCATGGCCAGTTGTGAATGATCATAATGTGCGTGGGTAACGAAGATGTGCGTTATTGATCCACCCTGTGGCACACCCGCGAGGATCGCGGACAGATGTGCATCCACATTTGGGCCGGGGTCAATGACTGCCACCTGTTTTTCACCCAAAAGATAAGTGTTCGTGCCGTGATATGTCATGGGTGAAGGATTAGGTGCAACTATCCGCCGAATTGAGGTGGTCACTTGATCAAAAGTGCCAAGGGGCGGTGGATAGCTGCTCATTTCGATTTCCTTTCACCCAGTGATTGGTTATGTCTATCTGTGATGTTTAGTTGGATCAAACAGTATATGCCCAAACGGCTTTATTGGCGTGCCGCGCTAATATTGATTTTGCCCGTAGTCTTGATTCAATTACTGGTGTCCTTCGTGTTCATTCAGCGCCATTTTGAAGGGGTAACAGAACAGTTAACCCGTGGCCTGACCCAAGAATTGGGGTATTTCGAAACGCTCATCCGCAGCGGTGATATTGAGGGCGCGCAGAAATTCGCAAATTCCGTGGGTATTTCGCTCAGTATAAATCCCGATGGGGCGTTCCAACCCACACGACGGTTTTATGATTTGACTGGGATTGTTGTGATCCGTGAATTATCGCGCGTTGCATCGCTTCGCGGTGTGGATTTGCCAGATAATAGTATCGTGGTTTTGCGTATGGCTATTCCTGGGTATGAGGAGTTGGAATTAACCTTCGCGCGCCGCCGTGTGTCGGCATCAAACCCGCATCAATTGATTGTGAACATGGTGTTTTTTGGGGGTATTTTCACCATTATCGCTTTCTTTTATCTGCGGAATCAGCTGCGTCCTATCACACGTTTGGCCGCCGCGGCACAGGCTTTCGGTCGTGGACAAAACGTGGCCTATTCGCCCAGCGGCGCGATTGAGGTGCGCGCAGCCGGGGAAGCCTTTTTAAACATGCGGTCCCGCATTGAACGCCACATTGAACAACGTACGCTGATCCTGTCGGGTGTTAGTCATGATTTGCGTACGCCGCTCACACGACTGAAACTAGGCTTGTCGATGCTGGATGATCGTGAACGTGAACCATTGGAGCAGGATGTCGAAGATATGCGCATCCTATTGGATGAGTTTTTGGTTTATGCAAAATCTTTAGGCGAAGATGGCAGCCGCAATGAACGCGTGAACGCGATCACATTTCTCGATGGTCTGGTGCAGGATTACGCACGGATGGGACAGGTGGTGGAGTTGCAGATTGAAACAGAAGAAACTGTTGTGATGATGCGTGAAAATATGGTGAAACGCGCTTTGGAAAACCTGTTGAACAATGCGTTCCGCTACGGGGATCGAGTACGCATTTGCCTAAACAGCAACGATGCATTCATGACGTTCAGGGTCGAGGATAACGGCCCGGGCATCCCACCTGATCAACGTGAAAATGCCATAAAACCCTTCGCGCGCCTTGATCCTGCCCGCAACCAAAACAAAGGATCAAGTGTCGGTCTTGGGCTTCCCATTGCCAACGACATTGCGCGCGCGCATGGCGGGCATTTGATCTTGTCCGACTCAGACAGTGGTGGATTGCGTGTTGACATGCGTATTGCGAAATAAACGCGGTCGATGCGTACACACGTTTCATTGGTGTAATGTAGTACGAATTCGTGTTTTAATCGAGGATTTAGTAAAGTGGTAGGCCCGGCAGGACTTGAACCCGCAACCAAAGCGTTATGAGCGCTCTGCTCTAACCAATTGAGCTACAGGCCCACTTTTCCTTGTGCTATCACATGTTGCGCTAAGGTCAAGGGTTTGCGATTGAAACTTAGCACGCAATATATTAGTTGGTCGCTAATTTCGCGAAAGGACCACATATGACGGACGGCAAGAACGGCGCGACCTATGCGCAAGCGGGTGTAGACATTGATGCAGGCAACACATTGGTTGATCGCATTAAACCCGCAGCAAAACGCACAAACAGAAGCGGTGTTATGTCGGGCCTTGGTGGATTTGGGGGTCTTTTCGATTTGAAGGGTGCGGGTTTTAAGGACCCGATCCTTGTCTCTGCCACGGATGGTGTCGGCACAAAATTGCGCATCGCGATTGATACAGGTAATTTTGACACGATTGGCATTGATTTGGTGGCGATGTGCGTGAATGACTTGGTCTGTCAGGGAGCCGAGCCGTTGTTTTTCCTCGATTATTTTGCTACGGGGAAACTACACGTCGAACAGGCCGCAATAATCATCAGCGGGATTGCCACGGGCTGTGAATTGTCGGGATGCGCATTGATCGGTGGTGAAACGGCGGAAATGCCGGGCATGTATGCAAATGATGATTTCGACTTGGCTGGCTTTGCCGTGGGTGCTATGGAACGCGGTTGCGCACTGCCACGAGATGTGAGTGTGGGTGATAAATTGATCGCCCTGCGTTCAAGTGGTGTGCATTCCAATGGCTATTCATTGGTGCGCCACTTGGTGGATGCCTCTGGACTGACATGGGCGGATCAATCCCCGTTTTCAGAAGGCACTCTCGGAGCCTCGCTCTTGGCGCCAACGCGTCTTTATGTAAAGCAAACCTTGGCTGCGTTAGAAACAGGCGGTGTGCATGCGCTGACACATATTACAGGTGGCGGTCTGTCTGAAAATATCCCGCGCGCATTGAACGAAGGGCAGGGGATTTCCATTGATCTGCACACATGGGATCTTCCACCTGTTTTCCAATGGCTTATGGCACAAGGTGGCATGGAACAGGCCGAGATGTTGAAAACCTTCAACTGCGGCTTGGGCATGGTGCTGATTGTCGATCCCACACAAGAGGCGTCGATCATCCAATGTCTTAAGGAAATGGGAGAAGAACCTATAACTATTGGTCATGTTACTGCTGGTGTTGGCGTTGATTACGCAGGCACATTGTCGTGAGAAAACGGGTCGCGATTTTCGCCTCTGGCGGTGGTTCAAATGCCGTAAAACTCATGGAGAGCATGCAAGGCGATCATCCGGCAATGCCAGCGTTAATTGTGACAAACCAACCAAATGCAGGCGTCATTCAACAGGCCGAACGCTTTGGTGTGTCTTGTGAGGTGATTGATCACAAACCCTACGCGGGGGATCGCGCGGCCTTTGAGACGGAAATACTGAACCGTTTGATCCCATATAAGATTGATCTGATCTGTTTGGCGGGGTTCATGCGCGTGCTGACCGCAGGATTTACCGATCATTGGAACGGTCGGATGTTAAACATCCACCCGTCTCTCTTGCCAAAATACAAAGGACTTAACACGCATGCTCGTGCGATTGAGGCGGAAGACAAACGCGCAGGCTGCACAGTGCATGAGGTGACTGCAGAATTGGATGATGGCCCGATCCTGGGACAAATCAGTGTTCCAATCCTGTCAGGTGACGCGCCTGCGGAACTGGCTGAGCGTGTTCTGCTCCAAGAACATCGCCTTTATCCAGCCGTGTTAAAACGCTTTGCGGCTGGGGATAAAACCCCAATCATGTGCGAAACATAAGGCTTTCCAAGCGCCCGAAAATTTTGTAATCATGCAATGAACTGGGGTGCTCGAGTAAAATAAGAAACAGAAATGAAGACCCTGACAACCACCCACGAGCTTGCGAACTTTTGCTCTGCTGCAGCAAACCACCCATTTATTACTGTTGATACCGAATTCCTGCGTGAGCGGACCTATTATTCCAAACTTTGCCTGATTCAGATTGCTTATCCTGGTGAGGGGGACGAAAACGCCATTTTGCTCGATCCGCTTTCCGCCGATATCTCATTAGAGCCTCTTTATGATCTGTTTCGAAATGAATCCGTGATCAAAGTGTTTCATGCCGCACGCCAGGATTTAGAAATCTTTTTCATCGATGCGGGCATCATTCCAAAACCCTTGTTTGATACACAGGTTGCCGCGATGGTTTGTGGATTTGGCGATCAGGTCGGTTATGAAACACTGGTGCGTAAGGTTGCTAAACAATCCTTAGATAAATCATCACGTTTTACTGATTGGTCGCGTCGCCCATTGACGGATGCGCAGAAAACCTATGCTTTGGCCGATGTCACGCATCTGCGTGTAATTTACGAAAAACTGGCCGCGAAACTGGCCAAAAATAAACGCGCACATTGGGTTGAGGAAGAACTTCAAACCCTGACCAATCCCGAAACCTACATCACTCGCCCGGAAGAGGCGTGGAAACGTGTGAAAACCCGCTCGAATTCTGCGCGCATGTTGGGAATTGTACGCGCTTTGGCCGAATTCCGTGAAGCATATGCACAGTCCAACAACATCCCCCGCAATCGGGTTTTCAAGGATGATGCATTGATTGAATTGGCATCAACTAAACCGCAATCCTTTGATGATCTGCAACGTTCGCGACTTTTGCTGCGCGAGGCACGCAAAGGCGACATTGCCAAGGGTATTTTGGCGTCGGTGGCATCTGCGATGGCGCTACAGCCCGAGCAATTGCCCAAATTGGATAAGAAAGAGGATGCACCCGACAGCAACCCTGCACTTAGCGAAATGCTGCGTGTGTTGCTAAAGGCGAAAACAGAACATTTAGGGGTTGCAGCAAAACTTATTGCCTCTGCCTATGATTTGGATGCCATGGCCGCGGGCGAGCGGAATTTGGATATGCTACGCGGATGGCGTGCTGAGGTGTTCGGGAATGACGCAAAACGCTTATGTCAAGGCGAAATTGGTCTCGTCGCCAATGGGCGCATTGTTACAACCTTTGAAATCCCGAACTAGTTGGTTAGGGGCGGATTGATTGGCTGTTCGTGTCACTGATGATCACGATTTTGCTTATGCCCTTCAGCGTTCCTGTGGACAAGAATTTTCCAGCGGTCAGTTGACGGTTTGTGGGTGTGCCAATGGACTGGCGCGAGTCGAGCTCTGCATTCAGGACGAAATGCAATTCGCCAGCGGGTACGGTTGCAACCGCCTTAAATTCCGCATTCGAGGCCCCTGCGTGGGTGGCATAGGCGGTCACAACCAAAATTTTACCGTCTGATGTTGGTTCTAATTTCAAATCTGCGATTTGATAGACTGGTTTCCCCATATATTTGCGTTCTTTAATGCCGCTCATCATGTTTTCTTCTGGGATCAGGCTAGGCGGACCCTCTTGGGCGCGCAGCCTATTGCTCAGGGAACTGATCTGCGAACAGGACCCAGCCAGCGATAGCAACAGCAATTGTATTACAATACGGCGCATGTACCCAATCCTTTTAGTTTTTGGAATTGGTAGCGTAAATTAATCTCCATGAAAAGCGTGACTTGCCCTAGACCTTTGGCGAAACCCTGCCTAAATCTATCTTTAACGAAAGGACAGTCATGGCCAGCGCAGCATTTGAAGAGATTGTAGAAGATTTTGAATTCCTAGACGATTGGGAAGATCGCTATCGTCACGTCATTGATATGGGCAAAGCGATGGAGGATTTGGACGCCGCATTTAAGGTGGACGCGAATAAAGTGCATGGGTGCGCATCGCAAGTATGGCTTCAGTTTTATACCGAGGACGGTACATTTCGTTTCGACGGGGACAGTGATGCGATGATCGTGCGCGGGTTGGTTGCAGTGTTACGCATGCTTTATAACGGTCTGCCCCTTAATGAAGTGGCCGCAGTTGATGCACACGCGGAATTGGCACGACTGGGGTTAAACGAGCATTTGTCTGCCCAGCGATCAAACGGTGTGCGCTCGATGGTAGATAAAATTCAAACAATCGCCGCCTGATATTTTCGCAATCAAGGCGCGATGATGTTAGTCAAGCTTGTGGTCTGGCGGGAGATTTGCTCTTACGACTTTGCAAAAGTGAGCAGTTCCGTTTCCAAATCACCATAGCCAGTGGGACGATATTCGAATTCCAATTCCATTTTGTTGGCATAGCCGCGCGCCTTTTCGATCAATGCATCTGTTGGGTTTTGCGCCTGATAAACCAGTTTGGTGTAGTTTCCAAAATACATCGAAATCAGATCAGGGTGACGATCCAATCCCAAGGGTTTCCAAACGAATGCATCAAATTGTCGAACCAAAAAATCGGTCAGGTAAAAGGCCGTAGCTTCATCACGTTTTTTGAAATTTTCATTACCTTCAAAAAAGGAATAGCAATGGGGTCCGCGCAACATTTTCACATTCAAACGATCGCAGGCCGCTTGCAATAGTCCACCGGTGCCGCAATCCGCATAAAGCACATAAATATCATCGTAGGCAGCACGATATTTTGTGATCTTCTCCTCGACCAAGGGTGTGATTTTTTCAGGCGCATTGTGTAAGATTGCTGGCAGACATTTTAGTTCAAGATGTGAAAACCCATGGTGCTCGATGATATCCAAAATTTCACGCGCCAACGCCCCACAGGCCAATAGCAACAAGCGACCTTGGTTTTCAGTCAATGTTGTTTCCTGATGACTAAGTTCTTGATCCGTAATATCCATCGCCATGTTCCAAACAAAAAGGCCCACGCAAGGATCACGCGCGAGCCTTTGAATAATCTGTGTAAGTTTCTATCACAGTTGATTATGCTTGCGCGCAACGAACTCTTTGGCTGTTTCAACTGCTACAGCGGCGTCGCGGCAATATGCGTCTGCTCCGATCGCTTTGCCAAACTCTTCGTTCAGCGGCGCGCCTCCAACAAGAACGATGTATTCATCACGCACGCCTTGTTCGACCATCGTGTCGATCACCACCTTCATGTAGGGCATCGTTGTTGTCAAAAGTGCGGACATGCCTAAAATGTCGGGCTGTTCTGTTTCGAGCGCTTCGAGATAACTTTCAACGGCGTTGTTGATGCCCAAATCGACCACCTCAAAACCCGCGCCTTCCATCATCATGGAAACTAAGTTTTTACCAATGTCGTGGATGTCACCTTTAACTGTGCCGATCACCATTTTACCAACACGTGGCGCGCCTGTTTCAGCTAGCAATGGTTTCAAGATCGCCATACCACCCTTCATCGCGTTTGCTGCCAACAGAACTTCGGGCACAAAAAGAATGCCGTCACGGAAATCCTGACCAACAATGGTCATACCGCCAACCAACGCTTCTGTTAGAATTTGATATGGCGCCCAGCCGCGCTCTAGAAGAATGTTAACACTTTCTTCGATTTCCTCTTTCAGGCCATCGTAAAGGTCATCAAACATCTGTTGAACCAGTTCCTCATCGTCTAGTTCGGATAGGATGATGTCGTCTTCTTCGGACATAGTTTGCTTCCTTATCAATGCGCAGCGCGCGGTTTGGTTAATTCACCAAATGCCATTTTGTCGCGCCCTAAGTTGGCATTTTGCGACATGAAGCATTTAAATCCCGACTTAGCCTCATTTTTTTGAAACATCTAGGGTTTGCAAGATGCAAATAATGCATAATCTTTACAAATGTTCTATTTTTGTTTTGGGGTGCGGTCATGGGTCATCATGTGATCATCGCTTGAAGTAAAAAGGTGCGTGTGCGCGGTTCAATTGGCGCTCGAAAATCTCGCTTCGATAAGTAGGAAAGAGGCTGGTTTGTTGATGGTTGGGATAAAGAGGGAGAGGCGCAGATTTTACGGAAGGTTGTCATCAAAGCACCCGCCAAAACCGCTATTACTCATGATACATCCCCGGCTCCTCCGTTTGATGGGTCGATCAATGCCTATCGCAGTTGCGAACAACGGTTTGATTATTATTACGCACGTTCCAGTCAGATTTATTTGGAACTATCCCCCGGCTTTGATGTTGAAACCAAACTTTTTGCAAAAGCCGGCGTCGCCGATCATTTAGACCGTGAATTGGCTCGCCCCAAATATCAGGTGGCACCAATTGAGCTTGGTACAAATTCCGACCGCTATCCGGCGATTCAAAGGCGTTATAAAACTACCCGACAGATATTAGAATCGATTTTGGATACAATTCACCCTGTTATCCTTGTCGCTGAGGTGGCCTTGATTGAAGGGGATATTGATCAATTGAGCTTATTGACGGATCAGGGGTCAACACTGGTCGGAATATTCTTGCCCGATTTCGAGCGCACCCTGTCAATCTGCATGGAGTCTTATGCACGTGCTCCCAAAAGGCATTTGGCGCTTATTCAACGCCTGAGTGATATGGTGTCGTTTTTTAGGATTGGTTAACGCTGCATTATCAAAATTAATTTCACTGTATGATGGGTCACATGCGTACAATGTGTGACGGCAAATTGTACGAGGCATCCTTGGCGATCTGCATGAAGGACAAGAGTGTCTATGCCGGATCAATACATAAGCGCTGTCAGTTAGTACTCAAACGATTGGGTTTGGCTGAACGTGTGGCCAAACTGCGATCCGATTTGTTCTTTTCCGAAGTCCCACCTTTGATGCAGGATGAATTCTATGATTATGCGACTGTGCGGCGGCGTAAGCGTCGCGTGCGTTGTGGTGCTGCATCGGCGTTTCCTGTGCCATCACTATCAGAACTAAACGCACCCAATTTGGCAATTATCTGATCAAGGCTGGGTTTATCCGCGACGGTGCGCGTTTCCAATGCGTTGCGCATTGCGCGCAGATGATCTGGCATCGTGCCACAGCATCCACCGATGATTTTTGCACCACTGTCCCGCGCCATAACAGCATAATCCGCCATCAGTTCAGGCGTACCGTTGTAACAAATATGACCGTCCACATATTTTGGAATGCCCGCGTTTCCTTTGGCAATTATGGCTTGGGCAGGGGCCTCATTTGCAAATCCTTGGACCGTGCGTAACAAATCTGACGCACCCGTTCCGCAATTGGCACCAAAGGCAACAGGTGGATTTGGCAAGCTGTTCACCAAGGCGACCATATCGCGCGAGGTGACGCCCATCATCGTTCGTCCCGCTGTATCAAAGCTCATCGTGCCAACCCATGGCAATTCAACATGCGAAAACGCCTCAGCCGCGGCGCGGTATTCTTCTGGCGATGAAATGGTTTCGAGCCATAACACATCTGCACCACCTTCTTTCAACCCTATTGCCTGTTCCAAAAAGATCTCGACGCAGTCAGCGTGTGAGAGGCTTCCCACAGGTTCTAAAATTTCGCCTGTGGGTCCGACAGAAGCTGCAACCACCACAGGACGATCCGCAGCATCCGCAATTTCGCGGCCCAGTTCAACGGATAGGCGGGATAATTCACGTGCGCGGTGTCCTGCATCGTGCAATTTCAAGCGTGCAGAGTTGCCCCCAAAGCTATTTGTCAAAAACAGATCGCTGCCTGCCTCAACTGCCATTTGGTAAAGTTTGCGGATGTTGTCAGGGTGGGTTTCGTTCCACAATTCAGGTGCATCACCCGATGACAGGCCCATGTTAAAAAGGTTCGTGCCTGTGGCTCCATCTGCCAAAATCCAATCGCGGGTGTCTAGCATGTTCAAAAATGCGTTTGTCATCGGATACTCCTGATAATTAGGTCCGTGTTGTCAGAGAGTGAGGCATAAAACAAATTCATAAAATTCACGTTGATTATGAATACGGCTCAATACGTATT
>JBMTQO010000061.1:0-10069 GCA_049446275.1 Paracoccaceae bacterium
CCGTCTTTGAGCGCATCAACAATGTTTCTGTTGTGATGTGTCGAACTTCACGTTTAATCCCGGGTAAGAGAGAGCCGCCCGTCACACCAGTTGCTGCAAAAATAACGTCCTGCATTACCATTTCATCACGTGTGTAAATGCGATCTAAAGCGGTGATGCCCGCCTTGGCTGCGCGGCCGCGTTCATCATCATTGCGGAACAACAGGCGACCATAAATTTGTCCACCCATACATTTAAGGGCGGCAGCGGCCAGCACACCTTCGGGTGCGCCCCCTGTGCCCATGTACATATCAATACCCGTTATTTCGGGATCAGCGCAGTGCATGACACCCGCCACGTCCCCGTCCGTAATTAAACGGATTGAGGCACCCGTGGCGCGCACGTCTGCGATCATTTCTTGATGGCGTGGGCGTTCCAAAATGCAAACAGTGATGTCGCGCGCTTCGCATCCTTTGGCCGCGGCCAATTCGTTTACGCGTTCTGCGGCGGTCATATCCAATGTCACTGTGTCCGCTGCATAGCCCGGTCCAATGGCCAATTTTTCCATGTATGTGTCAGGAGCATGTAGCATCGATCCACGAGGCCCCATCGCAATGACTGTAAGTGCGTTTGGCATATCCTTCGCGGTCAGTGTCGTGCCTTCAAGCGGGTCAAGCGCGATATCCACACCTGGTCCGTTTCCTGTGCCAACCTTTTCCCCGATATACAGCATCGGTGCTTCGTCACGTTCACCTTCGCCGATGACGACAACACCCGCGATGTCCAATTTGTTCAACTGTTCGCGCATGGCGTTCACGGCGGCTTGGTCTGCAGCCTTTTCGTCGCCACGGCCCACAAGATCGGCAGATGCAATTGCCGCAGCTTCGGACACACGCGCTAGGCCCAGCGACAACATGCGATCATTAAAATCAACTTTTGCGGTACTCATTCTGGGTCTTCTTTCTTTAAATTTGTTCAATGCGCAATGCGACGGGGGTGCCGATAACAGCATCATGAGATTTTAGGTCTGCAAGCGCAGTTGTAAGTGCGCTTTGACTGGTCGCGTGCGTCACGATCAGGACAGGCGCATTGTCGCCTTCGTGATCGTATTGGCGCATACGGTGGATAGAAATCTCACGGTGTCCCAATGCCGCTGCAACAGCGGCAAGTGATCCGGGGCGGTCCAACAGTTCCATGCGCAAATAGTAGGGTGCAGGTGTATCGCACTGCGCTGCTGTTTCAGTGCCAAGTGTTTCGGCAGGTTGGCCAAAGGTTGGAATGCGAATGCCACGCGCCAAATCCAATACATCCGACATTACTGCGCTGGCGGTGGGGCCTTCGCCTGCACCAGCACCGCGCAAAACGATTTGACCCACTTCATCCCCTTCGACGACAACCATATTTGTGCCGCCTTCCAATTGGCCCAGCGGGGATATTTCGGGAACCAAACATGGGGTCATGCGTTGTTCCAAACCATTTTCGGTCATTTGGGAAACGCCAAGAAGTTTGATCCGATACCCCATGTCAGCTGCATGATTGATATCATCTATCGAAATTTGCCCGATCCCTTCCAATTTCACAGCATCGAAATCAACCTGAACGCCATAGGCGATTGCGGATAGAATGGCCAGTTTGTGCCCTGCATCAATTCCACCCACGTCCAGATTTGGATCAGCTTCAAGGTAGCCTAGGGCATCCGCCTCGGCAAAGACTTCATCATAGCTGAGGCCAGCAGACTGCATGCGAGTCAGGATGTAGTTACAGGTGCCATTCATCACGCCCATTACACGTTTGATTTTGTTTCCTGCCAATCCCTCGGTAAGGGATTTGATGATTGGGACGCCACCCGCTACGGCGGCCTCGTAACGGATTGTTAACCCGTTTCCTTCAGCTAATTCGGCCAATGCCTGACCGTGGTGGGCCAACATTGCCTTATTTGCGGTAACAACATCTTTGCCTGATTTTAACGCGGCCTCTGTTGCATCTTTGGCGGGGCCTTCATCGCCCCCAACCAATTCGACAAAGACATCAATATCATCTGATTGTGCAAGGCTGACAGGATCATCGTGCCATCGATAGGCAGACAGATCGACACCGCGATCTTTGCCCGCACTTCTGGCGGAAACAGCGACGATTTCAATATTGCGTCCGGTGCGCATTCGAAGCAATTCGGATTTTGACTGAATGATTTTGACGACGCCCGCACCGACCGTCCCCAGACCAGCAATCCCCAAGCGTAATGGTTGGTTCATCCAAAGGCTCCTTAACTTCAATTCTTAACCTATCCGCGATGTACCTGCATTCCCCGTCCTGTGCAACGTGGAAGGTATAAATTTGCAGAGACGAATAAGCTCGAAAAATTACTGTTTTGCTTTTTCAATAACAGGGCTAGGGTACGTGCATGCCTAGAACCATCGGATCTTATTCACAAAATACCCAAACACTTGTTCGTCAAAGCGCCGAGCGTTTGTTCGCGCGTCATGGGTATGCGGCCGTTTCAATGCGTCAATTGGCATCTGACGTTGGGGTGCAGGTGGGCACCATTTATAATTACACCAAAGACAAACAGACACTTTTGTTCACTATCATGAGCGAACACATGACGGAGCTGCTACTGGCATGGAGCAGGGAAGGGCTAAGACTAGATCCCATTGCGCAGTTAAGCCGGTTTTTGAATTTCCACCTCGATTACCATTTGGCACGCAGAGATGCGGTGTTTATTGCTTATATGGAGTTGCGCAATTTGGATGATACCAATTTTGCGCAAATCGAAACCCTACGTCGTCAATATGAAGATGCCTTGGAGCAGATTTTGGTAGCTGGGAAAAACACCAAGTCGTTTGATGTTGCCGACACTCGTATCACAACGCTGGCCATTATCGGGATGCTAACCGAGGTTGTAACGTGGTATCGCGAAGATGGGCGTCTAAAGCTGGATGAGGTAAAATCGCATTATCGGAAAATGGTTCTGCGCATGGTGGTGCCTCGCACAGAACCCTATTGTGAATAATCTAGTGCGCAGGTTTGATAAAGGTACCGTTGCGCAATTCAGAAAAGGCCTGCATCAATTCTTCGCGTGTGTTCATAACGATTGGGCCGTGCCATGCGATAGGTTCCTGAATTGGTGCGCCTGAAATCAATAGGAAACGAATGCCTTCTTCACCCGCCTGAACGGTTACTTCTTCACCCGTTCCAAACTTGATCAACGTGCGGTTGCCCGACATATCCCGAATGTTTACCTCTTCGCCCATGACTTCTTTTTCCAACAACACACCTTCTGGTGCGCTGGCATCGGCAAAGGCACCTACGCCTTCGAATACATAGGCGAAGGCCTTGCGATATGTATCAACCTTAAATGTTTTCTTCAAACCCGCGGGAACGTAAATGTCCAGATACTGTGGATCCGCAGCAATGCCATCAACGGGGCCAGATTTGCCCCAGAAATTTCCAACGATCACTTTTACGCGTGTGCCATCGTTATCAATGATTTCTGGAATATCCTTGCCTTGAACATCCTGATAGCGCGGCGCTGTCATTTTTAGCGAAGAGGGAAGGTTGGCCCAAAGTTGGAACCCATGCATTTGTCCGTTTGCATTTCCCTTTGGCATTTCCTGATGAAGAATACCTGAACCAGCCGTCATCCATTGGACATCTCCCGCACCCAATGTGCCTTCGTTTCCCAAACTGTCGCCATGTTCCACTGTTCCTGACAACACATAAGTAATTGTTTCAATGCCACGATGGGGATGCCATGGGAACCCTCGCAAAAAATCCTCCGGGCGTTCGTTTCTGAAGTCATCAAACAATAGAAACGGATCTAGATCGCTAGGATCCTGAAACCCAAAGGCGCGGTGCAAATGAACGCCTGCACCTTCCATTGTGGGTTGTGCGTTCCGTGTCTCGATAATCGGGCGTAATGACATGATGAGTCTCCTTTGCCTGAGAAAGTAGGGCGCCCATCGGCGACATACAAGTTAGTCTGCTGTGTGCTTGTACACGCAATTTGCGCAAAATTGCACAAACAGATGTAGATGTCGTAAATACGCGGTTTTTACGCTGCGCTGCGTGTCACCGTATCTTCAACAAACGGGGAGATATGTAATGAAAGTTGGCTTTATTGGCTTGGGAAATGTGGGCGCAAAATTATCAGGGAGCCTGCTGCGCAATGGTGTTGATTTATCGATTCACGATTTGGATGAGACGCGTGTTTCTGATTTCGTGGGGCGCGGCGCGATACGTGGCAACAGCCCAGGGGAATTGATGGAAAAATGTGACATTGTAATCACCTGTCTGCCCAGCCCGGCGATTTCAGCCACTGTTGTTGATCAGATGTTGCCGCACGTGCGCGACGGAAAAATATGGCTGGAAATGTCCACGACGGATGAGACCGAGGTGAAACGGCTGGGCAAAATGGTCATCGAACGTGGCGGTGCGGCGGTGGATTGCCCTGTGTCTGGTGGATGCCACCGCGCGGATACCGGCAATATTTCGATTTTTGCAGGCTGTGATCGCGCGACGTTTGAAACCGTGCTCCCGTTTCTAACAATCATGGGGCGTCGTATCTTGCACACGGGCGATCTAGGTTCTGCCAGTATTTTGAAGGTGATTACCAATTTCCTTGCCACCGCGAACCTTGTTTCTTGCGCCGAGGCGCTGACAGTTGCCAAAGGTGCAGGTATGGATTTAGGTGTGGCCTATGAGGCGATTGCAATTTCGTCGGGCACGTCATTTGTGCACGAAACCGAAAGCCAAGTTATTCTGAACGGTTCACGTGACATATCCTTTACCATGGATTTGGTGGCCAAAGATATTGGACTTTTTCAAAAGGTGGCTGATAGCGCAAACGTGCCGTTAGAGATGAGCCCGCTTTTGATTTCGATTTTTAACGACGGTATTGAACGCTACGGCTCACGCGAGCTGTCGCCGAATATCATCAAGCGCCTTGAGGATGCCACGGGACTGGATATTCGCGCGCCGGGTTTTCCACCCGAGATGATCGATGATGAACCTGAAGAGGCAGGACGCGAAATCATCGTGCGCCGTTAACCGCATTTACAGTAATGCATCCGAAGTCGGGCCATGTTGATGGCTTGAGCAGTATTTTTGCGGCGCGGGTGAATTGGAATTGGTGCGGTTAGGTGTGCTTGACACCATACACAACTTCAATCAACAAATCTCCGAATGTTGGTGCAGCCGTGATGGTCAAGTATTTGTCGGCTGCGGCGTTGATGCTGGAGATTGATGAAAGCGCGGCAGGCTATCGCGCCAAATTCATTTATAGAAAAAGGCGCGTATAATTTAAGCGCCTTTTTTATAAATCATAACGCTATCATCTACGGCGATCGCGGCGGCTGTTCATCGGTTGGAAGGCAACGCCGACATGTGCTTCGCAATAGGGTTTGCCTGTTTGTGTTGGCAAACCGCAGAACCAAAAATCAGGTGTTGCAGGATCGCCAACAGGCCATTTGCATGTGCGCTCTGTCAGTTCTAGCAAAGTAAGCTTCTTGGCTTTCTTCTCAATTTCAGAAACCCGTGCCAATGCCTCTGGGCTTATTTCATTTGCAGATGGCTGCGGGGGCAATGGTTGTCCCGCCGGAATGATTTGGCGACGCAGCGGTGTCACGTTTGATGGCTTTTCTGAAGGGGGTTCCGCCGCCTTGGACACAGGTGCCTCTTTAGATGCTGCGGTCTTGGTTGTGGCCTTTTGCGCTGACTTAGGCTTTGCTTCGGACTTGGCAGAGGAATTTGATGTCGCACGATTGGACAGGCCCAGACGGTGAACTTTGCCAATTACCGCGTTGCGCGTTACACCACCCAGTTCTTTGGCGATCTGACTGGCGGATTGTCCTTCGCCCCACATCTTTTTCAGAATTTCAACACGTTCATCAGTCCAAGACATGGCGGCTTCCTATCCAAATGGTGACCCAGCTTCGTCACCTAACATTTTTCAATATTCTATCATATCAATTGAACGGCGAAGTACAAGGCATCATGCCAATTTGTTCTCAATCTTTACCTAAGATGCATTGCGGTCGGACGCCGCGGGAATAAGTTGTTGTGCAGCACCTGCGAGCAAAAGGTAAATTGATGTGATCATGAGGCCCAAATGCGCCCAACTTTGTGGGTCAAATGACACCCACGCTGCCCATCCTGCACAGATTGTCCAAAACGCTCCCATCGGCAGTGATACCACCCGCCAGCGTTTTGTGCGCGTTGGGTGGATGAATTTGATGGGCAAAAACATCGCAAGCGCCAAAACGGTTGTGACGAGCAAGATGATCCAGTCAGGGGGCGTCAGGCCGAAAAACACAATGACGACCATATTCCAGCACCCTGGAAATCCGCGAAACGAATAATCCTCGGTCTTCATCCCACCATCTGAAAAATACATCGCAGATGAAAATGTAATTAGGATCAAAACATACCACGCGTGCCAGCCAGCCAACAAATGCGCCTGAAACAGCGCAAATGCGGGAATGAACACATAGGTCAGATAATCGATAATCATATCCAATAGAGCACCATCGAAACGTGGGGCATTTGTTTTTACGTCATATTTACGCGCCAGTGGCCCATCAATACCATCCACAAAAAACGCAACAACAAGCCATAGGAACATCACAGGCCAGTCGTGATTTGCCGCTGCCAACAGTGCCAGCATCGCAAAAACGGCGCCGCTGGCAGTAAGAAGATGCACCAAGAGGGCGCGAAGTCGTAAATTCATCTGCACCCTATGCGGGATTTTAGCACGATCCGCAATGTGTAATCGCCTACGCCTTGGGGTGTGTGGACTTATAGACATCCAATAGGCGGGCGGTATCAACGCCCGTGTAATGTTGTGTGGTTGATAGAGAAGCATGCCCTAAGAGTTCTTGGATGGCCCGTAAATCACCCCCAGCATTTAAAAGATGCGTTGCAAAGCTGTGGCGCATGGCGTGCGGGGTCACAGAGGCGGGCAATCCCAGTTGATGACGTACGTTTTGAATTGCGCCCTGTATAATACGTGGATTTAGCGCGCCACCCCGAACACCCACAAACAAGGGTCCGTCCTCCGATAATGCATAGGGGCACAGTCTCCGATACTGCTCAACAGCGTTCCGCGCGGCATCAATAACTGGCACGATGCGAGTTTTTCCGCCTTTGCCTACAATGCGCAGGCTGTCGGGCAGGGGGGCATCATGGCAGGTCAGCGATAGCGCCTCTGATATCCGTAAACCGCAGCCATATAGCAATGTGACAACCGCCATGTCGCGTGCCCCAACCCAATCGGATGGAGATTGTGTTTCAAGCGTTTCTAATACTTGCTCGGCCGTATCCTCGGCCACGGGGCGGGGGAGTTTTGCCTGAAACTTGGGTGATTTTGCGGCCAATACCACCGTTGGATTAAATTCCAACTTAAGGGCAAGCCACCTGTAAAAACTCTTCACCGCTGAAAGTTTTCGTGCCAGTGTGCGTGATGTCACACCCTGTTTGCGTTCATTTGCCATCCATGCGCGCACATCGGTGGTGTAAACGTCACGCAAACCCGCACTACCAGTTTCGCCGGTGTGGATTGCGATGAAGGCACAGTAATCTTGGACGTCGCGTTGATAGGCTTTGATTGTATTTTCACTGCTACCTTTGGTGGCGCGGGATACGTCCAACCACGTGTTGATATAGGTGCTTATTTCCTCAGAAATCATACCAGCCAGCGATACAGAACGCGTTCGAGCACACCGGCAAAAAATGACAGCAGATCAGTCGCCTGTTGCGGTGAAAATTGTTTTGCGTCGGTACTGCCAAACGCGGCCATCGCGGATGGTTCCGTGCCGCCTAGTGACAATTGTAATGCGGCCTCTGATAGAATAGGCGCAGATCGCTCACCATAGACTTGGGAGGCGCCGCGTGGCGCTGGGCGAACAATAACATTGGTACTCAGCGTGCCTTGGCCCTGTGTCATGTAGGAGTGTACGAAACCTGGCTCCTCAACGCCGATCATTGGGTGTAGATTGCCTAGCGTTTGGGCCTGCGTCGTACTAATAACCTTAGTTTCAAAAATAATGCGGATTGTGTCAACGCGTAAGATTTGCGCCACATCATCATTCAATATGCTAATAAAGGCATCAAAACTCTCTGCATCCATCATACGCAACACCGCACGATGAATTTGATTCGTCCCCGCTAGGTTGTCATAGGCGGCAGCAATCACGCTTTTGTTGGTGTCTTCCAGACGATCCAACCGCTCTTCCAGGCGTTGCATCGCCAAACCACGCAGGTCGACAACATTCGGCCCACGTGCCTGATCATCTGCGGAAATCAACGCGCGCATAACATCATCATCATCCAAGATGACGTGAGGCCGTGCCAAGATTTTATCCTTTAACAAGCGATCCATCGTGCCTATCTACCTTACCGATTGGCTTAACCTATCGCGGTTTACCAAGCGTTTACAGGATTTTTTGCCCTGTATCAGCAATATCGGCCAAGAATGCTGCCAAACCTTTGTCGGTCAATGGGTGGTTTGCAAGCGATTTGATCACAGCTGGGGGCGCGGTGACAACATCTGCACCGATCAAGGCACATTCTGAGACATGGTTGGCCGTGCGCACAGAAGCCGCAAGGATTTCCGTTTCAAATCCATAGTTGTCATAAATCGTGCGAATGTTTTCGATCAATTCCAAACCGTCTAGGTTGATGTCATCCAAACGTCCGATGAAGGGCGAAATGAAGGATGCGCCCGCTTTTGCCGCCAGCAAAGCTTGGTTGGCAGAAAAACAAAGGGTGACGTTTACCATGTTTCCCTCGGACGATAGTGTTTTACACGCTTTCAAACCGTCCCAGGTTAGGGGTACTTTCACTGTAATGTTGGGTGCGATTTCGACCAACCTACGCCCTTCTGCAATCATCGTGTCGGCATCTGTTGATGTGACTTCGGCGCTTACAGGGCCAGATACCATTTCACAGATTTCCTTCGTCACCTCGATGATGTCACGCCCAGATTTCTTGATCAAAGATGGGTTGGTTGTCACACCATCCACCATGCCCAAATCATTCAATTCACGGATTTGATCGATTTCTGCAGTGTCGACGAAAAATTTCATAGTTGTGGTCCTCGTTTGGATTGGCCTAAGGTTGAGAGTGCTTTAGCCTATGTCGTGTTTTTATAAAAGCCCCCTGTCGCTCTGATGTCCGAAAGTCCTGAATTTTTCCATAAATCCCAGTTGGTGTCGGTCCTGACCACCAAACCCATCGATCGTCCTTTGGATTACAAGGCCCCCGAAGGTGGTTGTTTTCTTGGTGCCTTTGTCGAGGTGCCCTTGGGCCCACGGAAGGTGCTGGGCGTTGTTTGGGGCGCGGGGCATGGTGGATATGATCCTGCTAAAATCAGATCCGTCAATCGCGTGTTGGATGTGGCACCGATGACGCATGCGATGCGCGAGTTTTTAATTCGTGCAGGCGAATACACATTAACGCCCATGTCCGTCATGTTGCGCCTTGCCACCCGCGTACCTGGTTTGATGGATCCGCCCAGCATGCGGCGGGTTTATCAATTAAACGATGCCTTTGAGGGTGGGAAAATGACCCCCGCCCGTGAACGCGTATTAGGCGTGATGGAGGATTTCGTGGACGGCGTTTTCACACTTTCGGAATTGGCTGATTTGGCCGAGGCATCGACGTCGGTGATCAAAGGGTTGGTCAAACTGGGCGCGGTGTTAGAGGTAGATCGCCCGCGCGATACGCCATTTCGTCCACTTGATCCCGATTTCGCCAGCAAAAAACTTACCGATCTTCAGGCGAACGCCGCCGCGCAACTCGTCAACCGTGTTCAACAGCGCTCCTATTCAACAACCCTGCTGCGGGGAGTGACAGGGTCTGGGAAAACCGAAGTGTATCTAGAGGCGGTTGCCGAGGCCCTGAGGCAGGGACGACAGGCGCTTGTTCTGCTTCCTGAAATTGCGCTGACATCCGAATTTCTTACACGGGTTGTGGAACGGTTTGGTACGAAACCCGCGGAATGGCATTCTGGTGTTACAATGACCGAACGCCGACGCATTTGGAAAATGGTGGGGCAGGGCGGTGCGCAATTGGTGATTGGTGCGCGGTCGTCCCT
>JBMTQO010000062.1:0-9638 GCA_049446275.1 Paracoccaceae bacterium
AATGACACTGACTATAACCGCTCTGGGCTTCATCATCACCTTTGCCTGAAGTTGGCACACCTTATGCAACACCACAGTATTCATGTTCTTACCTTTGGGTAAACTTGCGGTGCAGCCTCTCCCTCCCTTTATTCTCGCTGTGCCGCTTCTTTTTGTCTAAACCTGCTGTTTTCTTCATTAATTTTCAAAAGTGAATGCGAATTCTTCATTGGTGTAGACAGTTAGGATAGTCGCTCGTTTGACAGGTTACAAAGTGCCGTCAAAATCACCAAGCAATATACCTTCAAAATTCAATGAAGAACCCAAAGATATAGATGAGATTTCAACCACGGGGTCGTAATTTACTCGCGTGAACATCATTTCACTATGGTCTGCTTCTCCATTCACAAAAATCCATTCTGGCTCCACTCCACCGTCCATTCTTACAACTTTCTTCAAAATTGCCAGAGCATCAGAAGGGGTTAATTTTCCATCTTTATCAACGTCGCCAGCAATTAATTGTTCCGGGGGCTTGCGAATACAAACGTTTCGGCAAACATTTACGATAGTAGAGATATCGAACTCTATGTTTCATTCAGCGCAAATTAGCGTGCATCTTCCCATTTATTGAATAGTTTGCCACTTAGGTTGCACTATGGCTAACGCAGAAACTTTTCATGTGTTATAAAAATAAGTTTTTAATGAAATTAATGGGTGAAGACTGCACACAGCTTATGCGCAAGTGTGATATGATGAACCGTTACTTTAACTGACATGTTGATACATTGAAAAGCACTTGCGACAAGCCAGGCCACGCCGCAACAACTATGCGTAGGCATTGATTATACACATTGGTACTGCTGCGGCTCTTGAGAGCCACGGACAGTAGGCATAACAACAGCGAGAGGTACATTGATGGCAAAAATCAGCGTTGAACAACGAGCGTTACAAGCGATGGCTCTATTTGAGCAAACTGGGCGCATCGTTGTTAACGTCAAAATCAAAGGACAAGAAATATCTTTTACATTCAAGGACGATGCTGAACCAGCAAACTCTTTGCATAACCTGATGGAGGCTAAATTTGCCAAAACAAAAAAAGCATAAACGGGAAGGTCTTCCAAAATACGTTTATCGAAAGCGATTAGGCGTCTTATACTTTCAGCGACAAGGCGAACCTGCTGTCAAATTTGAGTGCCAAGACCATGATGACCCTGAGTTCATGAGAGAATACGCACTTCTTTTGACTGGCAAAAAACAGCGGTTGATGAAACCAGCACGTAAGCGTGACATGGCACACCTCATTGACCACTATGTCAAAAGTTCAAAGTATATCGACCTAGCGCCAAGTACGGCGCAGGGTTATGACGAAGTTCTGAAATACCTGAAAGCTGAGTTTGGTCATACGAAAGTCAGCGATTGGGATACACCTGCTGTCATAATGATACAGGAAGGTACCAAAGAACGGCATCATTTCTCAAACTATTGTGTCGTCGTGTCTCGTATACTGTTTAAGGAAGCGATACGCTTAGGTTGGATTAATCATAATCCCGCACGAGGTGTGGAACTTACTAAAAGCAAGAACCCACCACGCAGACCTTGGCCGTATGACAAAATCGACCAGTTTAAAGATGTGGCCACAGGCCGCGAACTGCTGCTGTTTGAAATGTTACTGGCAACGGGTCAGCGTATTCAGGATGTCTTGGACATGAAGTGGACCGACATACGTCCGATAGATGGAACTGTTGGTGTCGAACTGGTTCAGAACAAGACAGGCAAACCATTATGGATACCCCTACGGGATTCACTGGTGACCCTATTGTCCAACACGAAGCGCGTGAACGAGTATATCATTACCAACCGCTATGGACGCGGGAAGTGGTCATATCGTGGTGCGCATCAGGCGGTGCAAAAAATCCGAAAACAAATTGGTGCTGAGGAATTTGATATTCACTGTCTTCGTTATTCAGCCGCTTGCGATTTAGCATTGGCGGGTATGGATGATGAAACTATCGGTGCGGTAACGGGTCAGTGCATGGCTACGGTACAGCATTACACTAAGAGTGTGCGCCAAATGGCGAACGCTAAACGGGCTATTGCAGCACGTGAGTCCATGCTTCTGGAGAACAGAGCATAAACAAATTTCTGAGACTTTTTCTGAGACTCGGAAAATGACACTAACCATGGCGGTCTAAAAGCCAAATGCAGAGAATGGATATGAAGTTGATTTGCTTGGATTTTTGTTTTGTGGTGCGGGTGGAGGGACTTGAACCCCCACGCCTCGCGGCGCCAGAACCTAAATCTGGTGCGTCTACCAATTTCGCCACACCCGCACAGTCACTATCTGATAGTGTGGATGGTGATTAACAAAGTTTGCTTCAGAATGTCGAGAGCAAAAACGCACGAAAGTGATTTTTTTTCACAGGTTATATTTCGATGCACTCCCCAGCATGACTCGGTATACGAGTTGGACCGAATAATAATGGCTCTGTCGAAAGGGCAGCCGAGGCAATGGATGCCATGATCACAAAATGAACGATAAACACAAACTGTAAAGACAGGCAAAAAATCCCCAACTAATTAATTTAGAAACTATCTCCAAAAACCACATCGATTCTCGACAACTGTAAAAGTTTTGCGTGGAAACAGATCATTTTTGGATCCAGTATGTGTAGCGTGTTCTGCGTTTTTTTATGGAAATTAATTCGCAACAGTTTTTATTTCGATTAAAATTTAGTCATCTTGCGCAAAATTTACCACCTAAAGAGGGATTTTGCCGTCATTTTGAGCAGAGCAGCCCCGATCACTAGGCGCAGAACATTCGATGTGATCTACGCCACTTAGGAGTTAATAAGGAGACCAACAATGAAAAAGATTGAGGCTATAGTTAAGCCGTTTAAACTGGACGAGGTGAAAGAAGCTCTTCAGGACGTTGGTGTTCAAGGTTTGTCTGTGATCGAGGTCAAAGGCTTTGGCCGTCAAAAGGGCCACACAGAATTGTATCGGGGTGCCGAATATGTCGTCGATTTTTTACCGAAAGTGAAAATCGAAGTCGTTTTAGACGATGATCAAGTTGACGCGGCCATCGAAGCCATCGTAGACGCAGCCAAGACAGAAAAAATCGGAGATGGCAAAATTTTTGTCAGCCCTGTGGAACAAGCTCTTCGCATCCGCACCGGTGAAAGCGGTCCGGACGCCCTTTAATTCAACAGTTTTAAGATAGAGAGGAACAAAACCATGAGCGCTAAAGACTTGCTCGCAATGATCGCTGACGAAGGCGCGGAATATTTGGATATCCGCTTTACTGACCCTCGCGGCAAACTCCAGCACGTAACTGTGATGTCAGATCAGGTTGATGAAGACTTCATCGAAGAAGGCTTTATGTTTGACGGATCATCTATCGCAGGTTGGAAATCAATCGAAGCGTCAGACATGAAATTAATTATCGATACAGCAAGTGCATATGTTGATCCGTTCTACGCAGAAAAAACAATTTGTGTCCATTGTTCAGTTGTTGAACCAGACACTGGAGAAGCGTACGAGCGCGACCCGCGTGGTACAGCGCTGAAAGCGGAAGCTTACCTTAAGTCGTCAGGGATTGGTGATGCGGCATTCATGGGTCCAGAAGCAGAATTTTTCCTATTCGACGATGTGCGCTTTCAAAACTCAATGAATAAAGTAGCTTTCGAAGTTGACGCAATTGACGCAGCTTGGAACACAGGTACAGAATACGAAATGGGTAACACGGGCCACCGTCCGGGTGTCAAAGGCGGCTATTTCCCTGTAAACCCGGTGGACGATGGCCAAGACATCCGCTCAGAAATGCTATCAACAATGAAGCGTTTGGGCATGAAAGTTGACAAGCACCACCACGAAGTGGCGTCGTGTCAGCACGAATTGGGCCTGATCTTTGACAGCCTCACAAAACAAGCGGACGAGCTGCAGAAATACAAATACGTCATCCACAATGTTGCACAAGCCTACGGCAAATCAGCGACATTCATGCCAAAGCCGATCGCAGGCGACAACGGCACAGGGATGCACGTCAATATGTCCATCTGGAAAGATGGTAAGCCATTGTTTGCAGGCGACAAATATGCGGATTTGTCTGACGAAGCACTATACTTCATCGGTGGCATCCTAAAGCACGCGAAATCGCTAAACGCCTTCACAAACCCATCAACAAACTCTTACAAGCGTTTGATCCCGGGGTTCGAGGCACCCGTGATGTGTGCCTATTCTGCACGTAACCGCTCAGGCTGTGTTCGTATCCCATGGACAGAGTCACCAAAAGCAAAACGCGTGGAAGCACGTTTCCCAGATCCCTCTGCAAACCCTTACCTATGTTTCGCAGCACTATTGATGGCTGGCCTAGACGGCATCAAAAACAAAATCCATCCTGGCGAAGCAATGGACAAAAACCTATACGATCTTCCTGCGGAAGAGTTGGCCGAAATCCCAACAGTTTGTGGTTCACTGCGCGAAGCGATGGAAGCACTTCAAGCAGATTACGAGTATTTGACAGCAGGTGGCGTATTCACCAAAGATCAAATCGACGGTTATATCGACCTAAAAATGGAAGAAATCGAAACATACGAACACACACCACACCCAGTGGAATACAGTATGTACTACAGCTGCTAATTCGCAGTCTGATCGATACAGAAAACGCCCCGTTTCGCGGGGCGTTTTTTTATAGAAACGACTTGGTATTTGTAAGTAAACAGATCAGAGTTGCCCCTATAGCAAAGGGTCCAACACTCCTAACCCAGCAACAAAGAGTGTTCTGCGTGATAGTCTTCAAAGGGACGTGTGAAACGATTTGCATTGGCAATCACATCCTGTCAAAAGTTCATATAGAAAAAACTGACTGACGTTTAATACGAAATTCATGCAAATAAGTTTTTGGAGTGCGCATTTGAAACTGTACAACCGCCGCATCTTGGTGACCCGGTTAGGCCTGGGTATTGCCACAAATTTCGCATCACGGTTATAGGGCAATTCGGCCCCTATCATATCAAATTGAAACGACGACCATATGGGGAATTCCCCTGATTTTTACCGCACCCAAAGATATGTCATCATGATGCAACCATCCACATCTACCGCATCCCGTCCATGCGGCGTTTCATCGTAGCCTGTTTCAATCAGTATCTACTTTAATGTGTCTGACGTAGCCGGTGTTAACCAATACACCATCGCGACTGCCCCGCATAAAATGCGTTTCATCCTTTTTATCCCATCTCTCCGATCACCAAGAGACAGCGTAATCGAGGGGGATTACACGATGCAATAGTGTAAATGCGTTTGGCTATGCACCGAAAAGTTGAACATCTTGGGCTTTCGGCTCTCGCTCAGGCCTGAGTATCCACAACAAATGTATGAATACCGAATACGACCGCGCGAGTATTGGGCAGGCGGATAAGGGTTTGACGTTCGCTGCGTAAATAGCGTGCAGCGTGGCGTTCCTCGCCCGGGCGGCGGGCATGCATGCTGCGCGGTTGAAACAGGGCGGGATCTGCGTAGCGCAATTTATTAAATCGCCACAGTGGGCGATCCACCTGAATGCCATCTAACAGGCGTTGAACCCGTTTTGCGATTTGATCGTCATAGGGATCAACAGGATCATGAATACCAACCAAACCACTCATAAATTTTTCCGCCAACAGCCAGCTGGCCGGAAAACACAAGACAGCCGCCGTTAGAACATGTTCCTCCCCCCGATGCTCCATGATGGCAAAATCATTTTGTGCGATCTGCCCCATGCATCCCATCGGGTCGTCATAATCCACAGGCACACACCGCCCATCAGGGGTTTGCACCACACCGCCCATCTGCTGCATCGCCCCTTTGCGGGTGAAAAACTCCAACACCTGCCCCAACAATTCCCGTGCAGCAGGCATGGCGGCGGGGTCAATTGCAATCACCTGATCCCGTTTGGTTGTAATCAATTCCTGACGCAGCGCCATCTGCGCAACATAGGCATCATCAATCATTAACCAATGATAAGGGTCCAATGGTGATATACCGGGGAGTGGTTTTTCGGATGAGGCGTCAAACGGGATGGATTTTTGTAATATCATGATCACATGCTTTGAATTTATCAGGTCACTTCTGAGCTTGACCCGACTAAACGCATTCTGCAACTGATCAAGTTCAGCGTATGAAAATTAAGTCATATTCACGACAAAAATTTCGTCGTTTTTTGACGGTTCTGCATAATGCCTTCGATTCACGATGACAAAAGACCTATTCGGAGTTTTGATATGAACGATCACTTCCGCGACTACCGTAAAATTGATCCAACCCGTGGTGCCACGCTGGATGATGGGTCACCCAATGATAACAACCGCGTTGAAATTGGACCAACCCAGTTGGCCTTTCGAGAGTGGGAGGATGCGGGGTTGCAGCCGCCCAATCTAGAACGGATGCGCTCATATCGTTGGAAACGGTTGACACAACATATAGTTGATCGTGGATATGGTGGATTGTTAATGTTTGATCCGCTGAACATCCGATATGCGACCGATAGCACGAATATGCAGTTGTGGAATACACATAACCCATTTCGTGCGGTTCTACTGTGTGCGGATGGGTACATGGTGATTTGGGATTACAAAAACTCTCCCTTCCTGTCGGAATTCAATCCATTGGTGCGCGAACAACGTTCTGGTGCGGATTTATTTTACTTTGATCGTGGCGATAAGATTGATGTGGCCGCAGACGTATTTTCAAACGAAGTTCGCGTGTTGATGGAAGAACACGCAGGCGGTAACAAACGGCTTGCGGTTGATAAAATCATGCTGCACGGCCTACGCGCGCTAGAAGCGCAGGGGTTTGAAATTATGGAGGGCGAGGAGGTCACCGAAAAAGCGCGTTCCATTAAAGGTCCAGATGAAATTTTGGCGATGCGCTGTGCCTCGGTTGCTTGTGAAAATGCCGTGGCCGAGATGGAGCGGATCACGCGCCACGACGTCCCACTTGGCAATATGAGTGAGGACGCCATTTGGGCGGTGCTGCACGCCGAAAACATCAAACGCGGCGGTGAATGGATTGAAACAAGGCTTCTGGCCTCGGGTCCACGCACAAACCCGTGGTTTCAGGAATGCGGTCCTCGCATTGTGCAAAATAATGAAATCGTCGCTTTTGATACGGATTTGGTGGGATCATATGGCATTTGCGTGGATATCAGCCGCACGTGGTGGGTTGGGGATCAGCCACCCCGCTCAGATATGGTATACGCGATGCAGCATGCCCATGAACACATCATGAACAATATGGAAATGTTGAAACCGGGCGTGCATATGCGCGATTTAACCTTTAATGGTCACAAACTGGATGATCATTTCCAAAAACAGAAATACGGATGCATGATGCACGGTGTTGGCCTGTGTGATGAATGGCCACTTATCGCCTATCCAAGCAACTTTGTCGAAGAAGCTTATGATTACCCGCTTGAGGAAGGCATGGTGCTGTGTGTTGAAGCATTGGTCAGCCCAGAGGGTGGTGATTTTTCCATCAAACTGGAAGATCAGGTGTTAATCACCGAGGATGGGTACGAAAACCTAACGAAATATCCGTTCGATCCTGTTTTGATGGGACAGGCCTAATCTAAAGCACGGATCAGCAGTGGCTTTTCTTTGGCCCAGTCTTCACTCTCGCTGCGGCGCGTTCGCGCAACGGCGATTTTGTCACCCCTGATTAAAACAATGTTCAAACGATCTGCGCCCCCTTCCAGATGCAGGATCGCATGGATTGTTACTCAATAAGACCTATGCGGTTGAAACCCGTCGATATCATTTAGAATTTGCATCAGATGGCGAAAGTGGGATCGTTTCAATAACTCCCCCTCTTTCGTATAAATGCAAACACGGTGTTCCAGGGCCGGAACACGAAGAATATCCTAAACTTTAAGTGTTTGATCCCCCAAAACCATGGTTTCGATACGCTGAGTTGCAACGCGTTTTGCGATGATCGGCACAAACAAGTAATAAAACAGCCATTCAAAAATAACCAAGCAGATCAAAACCACCGGATTCATTTCATGCACACGATTAAAGTTTGGAACATCATACGGCTCTAAAATCGGTGCCATCCACACAACAAATGTGACGATGATCAGAACAATCAAAAATATCCAGAATAGCGGACATTAAACGAATTTGGACCAGTTTATTTTCAGCGTATATCCTTTTGGGCCACAGAATTAATACCTAAAGTTAACCCGCAAAATGGCGAAAAATCAATGCAATGGGTGAATTGACGCAGAATGTTGCATCGACTTGCCCAATTTTACAATCAGGGGTAAACGGGACCAACCCACACGTTACGAAAGGTAATCTCATGATCCCCCGTTATTCGCGTCCTGACATGGTACAAATCTGGTCACCAGAAGCAAAATTCCGCATTTGGTACGAGATTGAAGCTCATGCCTGCGATGCGATGGCCGATCTTGGTGTTATCCCACGCGAGAACGCCGATGCGGTTTGGAGGGCAAAAGACGTTGAATTTGATGTAGCCCGTATTGATGAGATTGAGGCTATCACAAAACACGACGTGATCGCGTTTTTAACCCACCTTGCCGAACATGTCGGATCAGAAGAGGCGCGTTTTGTGCATCAGGGCATGACCAGTTCGGATGTTTTGGACACATGTTTCAATATCCAGCTTGTGCGCGCAGCTGACATTTTGCTCGATGATATGGATCAACTTTTGGCGGCGTTGAAACGTCGCGCGCAAGAACATAAAATGACCGTGCGCATTGGGCGCAGCCACGGCATACACGCCGAACCGACAACAATGGGCCTGACATTTGCACGGTTTTATGCGGAAATGGATCGCAACAAACGCCGTTTGGAAACTGCACGTGCAGAAATCGCAACAGGCGCAATTTCAGGCGCAGTTGGCACATTTGCGAACATTGATCCTCGGGTTGAGGAACATGTCTGTGCAAAATTGGGCCTAGAGCCGGAACCGATAAGCACCCAAGTCATTCCACGCGATCGTCACGCGGCGTTTTTTGCCGCCCTTGGCGTTGTGGCAAGTTCGATTGAAAACATCGCAACCGAAGTGCGCCACATGCAGCGCACCGAAGTGTTAGAGGCCGAAGAGTTCTTCTCTAAGGGTCAAAAAGGTTCTTCTGCGATGCCGCACAAACGCAACCCTGTTTTGACAGAAAACCTAACAGGTTTGGCGCGTCTTGTGCGTATGGCGGTGGTGCCTGCGATGGAAAACGTGGCGCTGTGGCATGAGCGCGATATTTCGCATAGTTCTGTGGAGCGCAACATTGGCCCAGATGCGACCGTGACATTGGATTTTGCCCTAGCTCGTCTGACCAGCGTGGTTGATAAATTGATGATCTATCCTGACAACATGTTGGCCAACATGAACAAATTCCGTGGCCTTGTTATGTCACAGCGGGTTCTTTTGGCCCTAACCCAAGCGGGTGTCAGCCGTGAAGACGCGTATCGTTTGGTACAACGTAACGCGATGAAAGTCTGGGAAGAAGGCAAAGACTTCAAAACCGAACTTTTGGGCGATGCGAATGTGACAGCGGCGCTTTCTGTCGCGGATATCGAAGAGAAATTTGACCTAGGCTATCACACAAAACACGTAGACACGATTTTCGCGCGTGTTTTCGGCGAATAATCCAGTTTGGGAAA
>JBMTQO010000063.1:0-9336 GCA_049446275.1 Paracoccaceae bacterium
TGCTGCTTTGGCTTTTGCAGGTGCTGCTTTGGCTTTTGCTGCCGACTTTGCCGCAGCAACAGGTGCTGCTGAGGCAACTGAACCAGTGCCAACTGCTGCTTTGATGCCAGATGCAGCAGCCCCAGAAGACAAGATTTCAGTCACGCGCAACAATGTAAGTTGTTGACGGTGGCCTTTTGTGCGTTGCGAGCTGTGCTTACGACGACGCTTAACAAAGTTGATTGTCTTTGGCCCTTTGATCTGATCAATCACTTCGGCCTGTACTGCCGCGCCGTCTACACGCGGAGAACCAACAACGGGTGTCGCCCCACCAATCATCAGAATTTCATTGAATTGAACTGTTTCACCTGCGTCTGCAGCCAATTTTTCAACGCGTAGCAAATCGCCCGATTGAACTTTGTACTGCTTACCGCCAGTTTTTAGGACAGCAAACATGCGTCTTTCCTTTTCGTTTCCGCGTTTTTCGGCCCCTGAGATCAGGTGTTGTGATGCAGGCTGCACCGCCCCAAACTGCGCGCCCCGATGGACGTATATGATAAAGAAAGGCGGGGAATCCCCGCCAACGAGAACACGCTTATGCAAGCGCGCATCTGGAAAGTCAACAGGTGTGGGACTTATAAATCCTGCACCTTCAACAATTCGGCAACCATCGTCCCCATTTTTTGGGCATGCAGCATGCTAAGTTCGTTAAAACCCTCAAATAGTGAGCGATTTAGCGCCTGACCCGCATCAGATTTCTGAAAGGCGATATAGGTTGCTAAATCCGCATCACTGAGAGGGGCGTAGGCCATATTGAAAAAGCCAAAGAGCCAATCTGATATCTCCTCGCGAAGTTCATCTTCACTGGCTAAAAGTAGCTCGGTGATCGCATCATCGGTCAAACCCAAGGCTTCTGTATCTACCAACTGGCGCATGAACACGTATTGCGCGCCCATCGCGCCAAAGGTGTTTTGATCAATCAAATCCAATGTTGTGATGAGGTCCTGAAACTGTTTGTAGCGCGTTAGTTCACTTACATCATCAAATTGCGACAGGGCATATTCCTCGATTGCATCGTCCGAAATAGCGCGTCGCGCGGTTGTTTCCAAGGTATTCGCACGCATGCCAACAATACTGTTCAAAAATTCAGTGGCGGCCACGATTTGCGCATCATTCATATTTTCAGACGTCAGTTGGACCAATGCAGCTTGCATTTCTGTTGCATCAAAAATGCTATCAATCTGTTCTCTGACTTCTTCATTAACAGTGCGCTCTGAATACATCTCAACCGCAGCGATGGCATCAAGCTTGCCTTCGTATTGCATAATAGAAATGATTTCATCCATATTTAGCGCAACAAAGAGTTCTGCAACGCGAGCCTGATCCGCGTAGGCGGCCGGCACCCAAGCCAGCCAAGACAAAACGGTGACAAAAATTATTCTCATACCAACTCCGATCTCTGCACCCCCATTCCTATATAGGATGCGCCGAAGGGAAAAGTCATTACATCAGCTAGAAATCATAGTGCCTTGCAATATCGCGATGTGTTTTTCTTTTTCACCTTTGATGGCAAATACATCTGCCCCAACAATTATCAATCGGCGGCCCGCCTTGATCACACGGCCCTTGGCGATGATCATATCCCCACTGGCGGGTGCCAATAGGTTGATTTTCATTTCGGTCGTCAAAACCTCTGCTTCGGCTGACATCATGGTTAGCGCCGCATACCCAGCAGCACTGTCGCCCATTGAAAACGCAACACCAGCATGTGCAAACCCATGTTGTTGCAGGATATGATCCGACATGGGGGCACGAATACTGACTGACCCTTGTTTAATCTGATCTAACTCTGCGCCAAGTGTTGTCATATAACTTTGGCGTGCAAAGCTTGTTTTGATCTTATCAATGGCACTTTGATCCATGCGAACCTCTTTTGTGGCCCAGTCTAGACCGCAGCCCAGTCCGTATCCAGCAGGACATGGCGTCATTGTGAATGACTTAACAGCCATTTTATGGCATCCTTTGCCGAAGTGGAGGCGAAAATGAAGTGTTATTTCCTTCTAATCGCAGCACTGCTATATCTGCTACCCCAATCTGTTTTAGCAGAGGTGGGGGATCATGGGTTACATAAACAACCATGGTTTCATCAATCTTTCCTGGAATTAGCGGATCACGTACAAGAGGCCTCAGACGAGGGTAAATTCTTGGTTGTACTGATAGAACAAGCCGGATGCCCCTATTGCCGCGAATTGCATGAGGTGAATTTCAAGCGTAGCGAAATCAACGACTATCTGGGTGAACATGCCTTGGTTTTGCAATTGGACCTATGGGGCGCGAGAGAGGTGGTTGGATTTGATGGCGAAGGAATGGAAGAGCGTAACTGGATCCAAAGCCAGGGCATTCATTTCACACCCACAACGCTGATCTCTATACTCAACACGTATGGTGCTGCCATAGAGGCACTTCGCCTGCCTGGCTATCTGAAACCATTTCATTACCTGTCATCCCTCGAATACGTCGTTCCAGGCGAATACGAAAAGCAATCGTTTCAAAGTTATTTGCAGGATGAATTCGTCAAGCTAGCCGAACAAGGCATTGATCCAGAAGTGTGGTAAGGCCGTTGTTCTAAATCAACACTCATGTGCAACCATCGTTGCGTATTGTTTTATTTCTGATCCATGTTAGCGTCTGTTTGTAAATCCAAACGCAACCGTTAAAAAATGAAAGTTTACAGGGGAGTGATAGCTTGGCTCAAAACAGTAAAAAAACCAAAGGTCAATTGGTCGAGGAGCTCGCTGCCCTCGGAGTAGACGCATCATTGAACCTGAAAAAAGACGAATTGGTTGCTCTTTTGGATGCGCATGCGGGTGGTGGATCAGGCGCAGGATCAGGAATCAAACCAAGCACTCCACTTTCAGGGCAAGATGATTTGGCAAATCGCACCCTAGATTGGAAATATCAGGCACCTGCTGAAAACAGCGCTGATGTCGACCCAGCTGCCGCACCAGAATTCGTTGCCGCAGAGGAGCCAGAACCCACGCCAGCACCAGCCGCATCACCCGAACCTGCGCTAGCGGCCCCTGCTCCATCTGCTCCGCCCGAGGAAGGCGGCATGTCCGGAACCAAAAAACTGTTGATCGCAGTTGTCGTTATTGTTGTTCTTTACTGGGTCATTTTCTGAGCTAAAGACAAAGTATTTTGCATTCCCGAGATAACGGTTACGTAGATTAATTGGCTACTGCACACGGTCGGACAGCTTTATCTGCCTTTTTGATATAAGGAGACAGTCAATTTTCGTGCGTATCATTACAGTAACCCTGGTTTGGTTTGCAAAATTTCCTGCAAATGCTGCATACTGCCGAACGCGTTCAGGCTTGCTGTATCTTTAAGATCATCTGCAATCTTGCGAAAAATACGCCTGCAATCCGCGGGCGTATTTAATTTGGGATTTAACTTGCTTACATCCAATCACATTGAATTATAAATGATCATAGAGTCAAAATAAATGGATAGACGCGAACGACGTGGAAGAATTTAACGGTTAAGAAGTGGTCACCATTTGGAACAAAAAATAGTGCCAAAATTCGAATTGCGCATGGCAAATCGCACCTGGATCGAAGAATGGCCAACAGTGACGACCGCTTGTTACGAATAGCGGCGGTAAAACCACCTATCAGCAAGAAATACGCCGTGAATACATTGATTATCAAGGAATTGTAGAAGAAGACGCCAAACGATACGAGCCCAACAAACAGATAGAATATAGCACCGATCAAAATGCATACCGATTATGGAAACGAGGATTGCAGCACAGAATAGTCCAAATGCGACATAGGTCGCAAATCGACTAGACGATTCCACTGCTTCAACCCATGTGTGGAACAGCTCATGAGGTGACCATGCAGTCTGTGACATCAAAACATATGCTTGTGATCGTGGTGATCGGCGCCTGTCGTGGCCGTGCAGCACGCGGCGCACCTGTTTTGTTTTGAACCCTTTACCCTTCAGAACACCTGTAACATCGGATAGATTGCTATGACATCAGAAACTCCTCGTCGCGCAGGCGGTAGAAACGCCCGCCGTCAAACCCGCTCAGCCCCTCTTGCAGAACATCTGCGCCCCGTTCGCGCAGGTTTAGAAGGTGGTCAATATCGCCCCCTGACCCAAGAAGGGATGGAGCGCATCCACCACGCCGCACTAGATGCGCTGGAACAAATTGGCCTATCAGAAGCGCCGCAAAGTGGTATTGATTACATGACAGCCGCCGGTGCGATTTTGGGCGATGACGGACGGTTGCGCTTTCCCCGGACACTGGTCGAAGATGCACTAGCCTCGGCCAATCGGGAAATCACGCTACATGGCCGCGACCCCAAACATGATTTAAAATTGGGTGGAACGCGCGTGCATTACGGCACAGCGGGTGCGGCCGTCCACATGGTGGATGTTGACGGCAAAAATTATCGCGACAGTACATTACAAGATCTACATGACGCCGCCCGCATCGCGGATCGTTTGGACAATATCCACTTCCTTCAACGTCCCATGGTGGCACGTGATATCCTTGATAACCGCGAAATGGATTTGAACACAATTTATGCCTGCTGTAGCGGAACCACGAAACATGTTGGTACATCCTTTACCGAGCCAAGCTTTGTTAAAGGCGCGATCGAAATGCTGCATATCATGGCGGGTGGCGAGTATAAATGGCGCGAACGCCCATTCGTATCTAATTCAAACTGTTTTGTTGTGCCCCCTATGAAATTTGCCACCGAAAGTTGTCAAGTCATGGAGGAATGCATCAAAGCGGGCATGCCTGTTTTGTTGCTCAGCGCAGGCCAAGCAGGCGCAACCGCCCCAGCCCCCATTGCAGGTGCAATCGTTCAGGCCGTAGCCGAATGTTTGGCGGGATTGGTTTACGTACATTCGATTAAACCGAAGCACCCCGCAATCTTTGGTACATGGCCGTTTGTTTCTGATCTGCGCACCGGTGCCATGTCAGGGGGCAGTGGTGAACAGGCGCTGTTGACGGCCGGATGTGCGCAAATGCACCAATTCTACGGCATACCGGGTGGTGCTGCTGCGGGGATCGCCGATGCCAAACTGCCCGACATGCAGGCAGGTTGGGAACAGATGAATTCAAACTTGATGGCGGGTTTGACCGGTCTGAATATGGTCTATGAGTCAGTGGGCATGCACGCATCCCTTTTAGGGTTCTGTCACGAAAGCCTAATCTTGGGCGACGATATAATCGGTCAAGCTCTACGCTGTGTTAAGGGGATTGATGTCACCGAAGATAGCGTCAGCCTAGAAGTGATCCGCGAAACCTGTTTGTCGGGTCCCGGTCATTATTTGGGATCAGATCAAACCCTAAAACTGATGCAGACCGAATATATCTATCCTGCCCTTGGGGACCGCAGCAGCCCAAAGGAATGGGCGGAAAACGGAAAACCCGATCTATTAGCCAATGCAACGCAACGCAAAGAGGCAATCCTAATCGAACCTTCAAACGCAAGGTTTGACCCAGAAACCGAGGCTGCATTGCGATCCGCGTTCAATATTCATTTGAACCACTGAATCCACATAATATTTCCGCAGGGCAAAGAAACTTGCCCTGCGACCCAATAGGCTCTGGCAATTTAGGTATTTTGCGGATAGGCGGTGCCAAAACATCACTAGTTTAGGTAACTCCTGCTCATGGAACTTCGCAATATCGCGATTATCGCGCACGTTGACCACGGTAAAACCACCCTTGTTGACGAACTTTTAAAGCAATCGGGTGCATTCCGCGCTAATCAGGCCGTGGCGGAGCGCGCGATGGACAGCAACGATTTGGAACGTGAACGTGGCATCACGATCATGGCGAAGTGTACGTCCGTTGAATGGAAAAACACCCGCATCAACATCGTTGACACCCCGGGTCACGCAGATTTCGGCGCCGAGGTTGAGCGTATCTTAAGCATGGTGGACGGCGTTGTCCTTTTAGTGGATGCTGCCGAAGGACCCATGCCACAGACAAAATTCGTGACATCAAAAGCACTAGCCATGGGATTGCGCCCAATCGTTGTGTTGAACAAGGTCGACAAACCCGACGCAGAATCTGATCGTGCGTTGGATGAATGTTTTGATTTGTTTGCCGCATTGGATGCGACGGATGATCAGTTGGATTTCCCACATATGTATGCCTCTGGCCGCTCTGGTTGGGCGGATCATGAATTGGATGGCCCACGCAAGGATTTGTCCGCGCTATTTGATCTGATCGTGAACCACGTTCCTGCGCCACGTCAGTTGCAGCGCAAGGATGAAGATTTCCGCATGTTGGCCACAACATTGGGCAGCGATAATTTCATCGGCCGCGTTTTGACAGGCCGCGTAGAAAGTGGAACAGTAAAAATTGGCGCAACAATCCAAGCCCTGTCGCGTGTCGGACAAAAAATCGAACAGTTCCGCGTGACCAAAATCTTGGCCTTCCGCGGTTTGGCACAGCAAGAAATTGATGAGGCCACACCAGGCGACATCATTACCATCGCGGGTATGAGCAAAGCCACTGTTTCGGACACGCTTTGTGCATTAGCGGTTGACGAACCGCTGGAGGCGCAACCCATCGATCCCCCTACCATCACCGTAACCTTTGGTATAAACGATAGCCCACTGGCGGGACGTGAAGGCAGCAAGGTGCAATCGCGAGTAATCCGTGATCGTTTGATGAAAGAGGCCGAAAGCAACGTTGCCATCAAAATCACTGACACGCCAGGCGGAGAGGCATTTGAGGTTGCGGGACGCGGCGAATTGCAAATGGGTGTTTTGATCGAAAACATGCGCCGTGAGGGATTTGAGTTGTCGATTTCTCGTCCTCAAGTTTTAATGCGCGAAGAGGACGGTCAACGCCTCGAACCCATCGAAGAAGTCACCATTGATGTGGATGATGATTATTCGGGTGCCGTGATCGAAAAAATCACAGGCGCGCGCAAGGGTGATTTGGCTGAAATGCGCCCCGCAGGTGTGGGTAAAACACGCATCGTTGCCAATGTTCCTGCACGTGGCTTGATCGGTTATCACGGCGAATTTCTGACGGACACCCGCGGCACAGGCATCATGAACCGCGTATTCCATGGGTGGGCCCCCTATAAGGGACCAATTCCAGGGCGTCGCGCGGGTGTGTTGATTTCCATGGAAGATGGAGAGGCGGTGGCCTATGCGCTTTGGAACCTAGAAGAGCGCGGCCGTATGTTTGTAGGCCCGCAGGCCAAAGTCTATCAAGGAATGATCATCGGCGAACATAGCCGCGACAATGATCTTGAAGTGAACCCACTTAAGGGTAAAAAACTAACCAACGTGCGCGCCTCTGGATCTGATGATGCAGTGCGCCTGACCCCACACATCAATTTTTCATTGGAAGAGGCGATTGCCTATATCAACGATGACGAGTTGGTCGAGGTGACGCCCGAATCTATCCGCCTGCGCAAACGCTATCTAGACCCGCACGAACGAAAAAGGATGTCTAAGAAAGATATTTAAGCCACTATCAAAGTTTTTGAGTGTGTAGACGGCGCGTTGCAGCGCCGTCCGTAATGGTGGAGACACCGTTATCTATGGCACTCACTTATGCGGCGCGTAGGTATTGACCAAGATGACCCCGCCCACAATCATCACCAATCCCAAAATCGCCCGCCATTCTAAGGATTGTTGGAACACGAAGTATCCGAACATTGTGATCATGAATATCCCCAATCCAGACCATGTGGCATAAACGACTGCGATCGGCAGAGTATTGAGAGCCAGTGTGAGGAAATAAAACGACGCTAAATAAAATCCAATCAATGCGGCGGTGGGCAGAACGCGCGAAAAATTTTGGCTAGCGGGCAGCAGCATTGTGCCCGACACCTCGAACACGACGGCAGTCAACAGATAAACATACTGCATGTGCAATCCCACAAAAAAAGGACCCAAAAAAATTTTGGATCCTCTTGAAAATCTTGTTTGAAAAACGACTCAACGCTTTGAGAACTGGAAAGAACGACGCGCTTTGCGCTTACCGTATTTCTTGCGTTCAACAACACGACTGTCGCGTGTTAGAAAGCCCGCAACTTTCAATGCACTACGTAGTGCAGGATCGTAAAGCTGAAGCGCTTTCGAAATACCGTGCTTCACCGCGCCCGCCTGACCAGACAGACCGCCGCCTTTTACAGTTGCCATCACGTCAAACTGATCTTCAACGCCTGCAACCTGGAACGGCTGGCGTAGGATCATTTGCAAAACAGGGCGCGCAAAATAGGCGTTCATTTCTTTGCCATTGACTGTGACTTTGCCCGAACCTGGTTTAATCCAAACACGCGCAACAGCGTCTTTACGCTTGCCTGTTGCGTATGCACGGCCCAATTCGTCACGGACGGGTTCACGAGGTGCTGCAATTTCTAAAACTGCTTCTACACCACCGGCGACGGCTTCTAGGTCGCCCAAGGATTTGATTTCTTCACTCATTATGATGCAACCCGTGTGTTTTTAGGGTTCATAGACTTCACGTCCAAAACCTCTGGTGATTGTGCTTCATGCGGATGCTCTGACCCAGCGTACACGCGTAGGTTAGTCATGATCTTGCGACTAAGGCGGTTGCCAGGCAACATGCGTTTAACAGCCAATGTCACTACGCGCTCTGGATGTGCGCCTTCTAGGATCTGCTGTTTAGTGCGTGATTTGATGCCACCTGGGTGGCCAGTGTGCCAATAGAAACTCTCTTGACGCTTGTTGCCTGTCATTTGAATTTTGTCAGCGTTGATAACGATTACGTTGTCGCCACAGTCCATGTGCGGTGTAAACGATGGCTTGTGTTTGCCGCGCAGACGTGTTGCGACAATCGATGCAAGACGGCCCAAAACAACGCCCTCGGCGTCGATGATGATCCACTTCTTGTCGATGTCTGCTGGCGTTGCAGAGAATGTTTTCATCGAAGATGACCCTAAAGTTAAAACGCGGGGCCAACCCCCGCGCAATTCATGGGGGCGTTATATAGGGTTGAAATACACAGTCAAGCGCATGAAATAAGAAATAAACATTTAAAAACAATGCACTAAAAAATAGGTATTAATTTACCCCACATAATTTATGAATTTTAAAAGACAGAAGTGATAGATAGAGCCAAGAATGAGGATTACGACACCAGATCTGGCCAACTAATGCTCTCTATGTTGAACATAGCATGATATAATCAGCGCTAAAAAAGGAAGCACCTATATCCCACTTAATCTATCTGGATTTCGAAAGCGTTCGGCAAGTGTGGAAATACCGTCCAAGTAACGCTCAAATCCATACTCACAGTTCATACGTATGCGCACAGCATCCGGCGCGCGAGGTTCTGCGTCA
>JBMTQO010000064.1:0-9198 GCA_049446275.1 Paracoccaceae bacterium
CCTGAATGCCCAGAAATCGCCGTTGCATGTACCCCCGCAATGCGGCCCGCGCCCAACAAACCAATTTTCAACATTTTGTTTTCTCCGTTTTGTGGGGCGCTTCCCCAATTAAAATGTTAGCGGTAAACTTGCGCGACACATTGGATCGCTGTGCTAAAAACTGCAAGTCCCGATAATGTGAATTAAATCTATCTCAAAGTGTGAATGCCGCACGAAACGCCTCAAGCGCATCTTCTTCTTTGTTGCGCGCAAAAGCTTCTAATCCCACTGGGCCGTCATAGCCCATGTCATGCAGTGCACTCGCAATCATAGGCCAATTCATTTCTCCAGTTCCAGGTTCGCAACGCCCCGGGTTATCGGCCACCTGTACCTCGCCAATCCAAGGCAAACAGGCCTCTGCGTGGCGGATAACATCCCCTTCACCAATCTGTGTATGATATAGGTCTAGGTTAATTTTCAACTCGGGACGATCCACAGTGCTTACAAGGTTCAAAACATCCGTTGTCGAATTGAATGGGCACCCCGGATGTTCACGTAGGTTGAGGTTTTCTAAGGTAAATTGAACACCCACTTCTTCCGCCAAGTCACAAATCCGATGCAGCGTATCGCGCGCCTGAATCCACATTCCCGGCGCCACATGGTTAAGTTGTTGAATTGGCAAACCGAAATCACCCAACCCAGTGCCATGTAGGTTCAATCGATCGATCCCCAAACGTTTGCCAATCTGAGCTGTTTCACGTGCGGATTGCAAAAGCATATCTGCACCTTCATCATCCGCCAATCGACCAGTCAGATATCCATTCATGATCGTGAAATTTGCACCCGTCTTTTCCAAGGCATCCAAATCCCACGCAGGCCAATTCCAAAGCCCAACGCCAAACCCCATTTCATTCAAACGCGCTGCACGCCAATGAATAGGTTTCTCCTGCCACAACATTTCTGCGCAAGCTGCAAGTTGAAACGTCATCTTAGCTTCCTTCCAACGTAATGCTACGCCCTTCCAGCGCACTTTGACGTGCTGCATCCAAGACCGCAAGCGTACGTGCACCGACTTCTGCAGTAACGGGGGGGGTCAACACCCGTTTTCAAAGCCTCAGCAAATGCTTCGTAATAATCGTAATAGCGGCCCTGCTCGGATGGAACGATCTTTCAACCGTTTTCGGTTGCGAGGATACCCCAGTTTTCTTTGGGTTCAAAACCCTACCCTTCTAAATCGTCAACGGGACGTTTTCCTGCAAAAATAACCGTCGTGCAGCTTTTCCCAATCTTAAAGAGAAGGTTATGATAATCTTTCGCAATATAGAAAAGATAATTAAATAAAAAAGGAGATCAGACCCGCTACGAATAGATAACGGGTAAGTTTACCAATCGTTACCAAAACCAAAAACGTAAAAAGCTGTTCGCGCATGATTCCTGCGGCAATGGTTATCGGATCTCCGATGATAGGTACCCAGCTTAATAGCAACGAATATCGGCCATATTTAAAGTAGAAATTTTTGGCGCGTATTAACCGCTCTTCCTTCACCTGAAACCATCTGCTAGCATTTGATGCAAATCTCCCCAATATCCAATTCACCAAGGCGCCTAGAACATTACCAAAAGTGGCGATGCACAGCAAAGTTACAGCCGAATTTGGGTGCTGCGAGATCTGGTAGGCAAGAAGCGTTTCTGATTGCGCAGGGAATATCGTGGCCGCCAAGAAAGAGCTTAGGAACAATGTCACATACAAATTAATGAAGCCGCTTTTGTTAACATGTCTAGAAAGCGATAGCTTTATCACAGATTTTCATGCACAAAACCTCAAAATCTAACTCGTGTTGGCAACGAAAAAAGTTATATCGTTCTATTTATTATTCTAATCCTGCATTTTTTGCGGAGAAGTCAACGCACTATATTTTATTTTAATAACTTCACTGCAGGTAACTATCGGTGCTGACAGACAAATTAGGTCGCTGAAGGTTACGCCATATTCACTTGCCATTCCCCATTCTCCCTTCACTGCGCTTTTTGATCTAGCTTACTAACTAAAAAATGAACCGTCGCACTGAGATAATTGATCCACGAAAAGCGTTTCTGCTTACGTCGAAAATACGCTGGTCCGCTAACGCAAGTTTGAGTGAAAGTCCTGAACTAAAGCCCCATACTAATTCAGTGGAACTTATCAGTTAAATGGGGTTTATTTAACTCAAAGCTAGGGCCCCAAATTGAGAACAAAGATAGTGAAGATCCCCCTAATCCATAGCCCTTCATATGAGCTGGAACTCCAAGACGCACACAAGGTTATGGGGAACAAGTCATCCACACTATATGATGCAATTAACGCGACGCAATGGTCAGAAAAGTTTAAAACTGTCACTTGTAATGGCGTCGCGCCAAAAGATCTGACGTTGGCACATGATGGGAATTATATAGATCGCTTTGTGAATAATCATCTCAGTTCTTCTGAGATGAAATTGATTAATTTACCATGGTCTACACAACTTCTAAATCGTAGTCTATTAACGCCTGCTGGGACGTTTGAGGCCGCGAAATCAGCATTGAAAACCGGCGTTGCATGCCACACTGCTGGTGGGTCGCATCATGCGTATCGAAGTTTTGGTTATGGCTTCTGTGTTTTTAACGACATGGCATATTCTGCGCTAAGACTGCAACAGGAAAAATTAGTTCGGCGTGTCCTAATTCTTGACTGCGACGTACATCAAGGTGATGGAACTATCGATATCTGTAAAAACAATCCAGACATCTTCACCTGCTCTATCCATGGGGGTCAATACATAGGCCCAAAACGTATGCTGGGCTCGCTCGATGTTGCTTTGCCTGATGGTACGGATGATGCCCAGTACTTATCAAAATTACGTGACGCGATCGATGTAATATCCAACAACTTTTTGCCTGATATTGTGATTTATGACGCTGGCGTTGATGTGCACATTAACGATAGACTGGGCAGGTTGAACATTACGTCTGATGGGATCATGGCCCGCGATCTATTGGTCCTATCGTTTTTTCAAGAGCGTAAGATCCCTGTCGCAACGGTAATAGGTGGCGGATACGGTCTTGATCGTACCGAATTGATAAATCGACACATGTTGGTGTTTGAAGCCGTGGCGAAGCTATATTGAAAACTCGGGTTGCAGCTTCATTGGCATAGCAAAAATTCGATATTCCGCAAATTCCCCAAGATAATGGATTAATCTGTCGCGACGCACGTTTTGATGTGAGCCAATTTGTGTGCCTTTGACAACTCTTTGCCTCAGTTTTTTTTTAACAAAAAACTGCGTGCGGCATCGATTGTAATATCACCACTATCGATCATTTTGCGAACAACACTGTCAATGTATTTTTGTCTGAGGGACCCACTCGCGTTCATCAAGCGCAACCGCGTTAGGGACAACAATTTCCTCTAAAGCCTCGGTTGGAAACGGTAATTGATATGGCGTCAGACTATCATCTTTTGGCATGGGTATTTCCACGAATTGGGGTTCGCCATTCTTCGCCATGTAGTAGGGAGCGAAACCGGTGCAAAGCGATATCATTTTTCGTCAGACTTTGCCTCAATCGCACTGTTGGCTCGTCCATTGGCTCTGTTGTTAATTTGAAAGTTCCCCAATGAATGGCAACAGCATATTTTGCTCCAAGATCAACAAAGGTTTGCACGGCCTCTTCTGGGTTCATGTGCGCAGCTTTCATAAAATCACGCGGTTCATAGGCACCAATTGGAATGGCTGCTAATGTTGGACCACCTAATCTTTTGGCTGTTTCTTTAAAGTCGTCTGAATATCCACTATCCCCTGCGAAATAGAATGAAAAATCGCTCCATTTCACCATCCATCCCGCCCAAAGAGATTTGTTTCGATCAAAGAAAGAGCGTTTTGACCAATGTTGAACCGGTGTAGGTAGTATTTCTATCCCGTCCAGCGTGGCCGCCTGCCACCAGTCTAATTCTGTCACGTCTTTTGCGCCCCATCCTATTAACGTTTTGGCAAGCCCAAGGGGGACGAAAAACTTAATTGTCGGTTGATAGGCAATCAAATCCTCGATGCTTTCACGATCTAAATGATCATAATGGTTATGACTGATCAACACGACGTCAATGACAGGTAAATCTTTTATCTGAAATGGAATAGGTGTAACTCTCTTTGGCCCAGCAAAACCAACAGGTGATGCGCGGTCTGAAAAATGCGGGTCTGTTAAAACCGTAAAACCACTGTGGTTCAGCAGTATGCTTGACTGACCAACCCATATCACACTTTCGGAAAATGCGGATAGAGTGGCCTGATCAGAGTAAGTAACGGGAAATCCCTGTCTCTCTGATTGATCGCTTGCACGATTAGAAAACTCTCTCACCATCTTAAATAGATCTGCGACAGTCTTATCACTAGGATCACCTGCAGGATGCTGAAACCGTTTTTTTTGTACATTAAAATTGGGAGAGTTTGCGTACTCCATTTTATCGACGCATCCTGACAAGAAAAAGCATAGAATGATTGTAAGTAAGCGATACATCGCAGTTTATCCACATTGATACCAGTGAACTTAGATTAATCGAGAATTGTTCAATAACTAGTTTTTAAGGGTACAACAAATTTAATCGCTACGGATAAAACGCGTAATGCCCATTTTAAGAACAAGCAGATTTTGTTCAACAGCATGAGATTTTTTTCCTACCACGCTGGTTAATATCCAGTCATTTCCAAATACCCCCGCCCTTGATGCGAACCTGTGGCCAAAACGGGGCCTTCCCAATACGGAAATAAGGTTGATTGCCAACTGTCGTCGTTCAGGGCTTTCGTTGTGATATCCAAACTTTGTGATGGCAATTCCAATCGCCAATCCACTGGCACCACACGATCAGCAATATTTGCCCATCGTAGCGGTGTTATGCGCAAATCATTTGAGGGTGTTACGTCCCCATCCGCGGTAATCCAACTTGCATATGAAAATGATTGTCCATTCGCATCGCGAAGTCCGAACCCCATCAAACGCTCACCACTGTCAAAATGCAATGAAAACCAGTCCCATCCAAGTTGATCCGCATCAAGTGGCTGAGAGGACCATTCACGATCCAACCATCCCAATCCGGTGACCGCGACATCCCCAATGGGCAAATTTAATGTGCCCTGAACCTGGTAAAAAGGCTGAGAATAATAATGGCTTGCCTGTCCACTGTTTGATTTCACTGAATATCCATTGTCGCCATGAAAGATCATTGGTCCATTTGCATTCAGATCAAGAGTATAGGACGCATTTGGCAACGTTGCGGTCACCTCCAAAGTATCAAGTGGATCGCCCATCTGCGCTTGACTTATCATACCCCAATCATCAATCCAGGCAGCAAAGGGTTCGGTGGTAACGCCCGCTTGCCCTATTCTTCCGCGTGCAAGTCTTTCGCCTGTAAAGTGCTTATCAGGCGTGGTAATGCCCGCATTCCCCATCCAAACTTGCAAAGTTCCATCTGGGTTCAGGGATGTTCGGAACAACGTCCATTGTACACCATAATTCTGACCATCATCATCATTAAGAATGGCTGTTAAATACCACCATTCAATGCGATAATCGGGATGCGCACCGTGATCATCAGGGAATGTGAACACTTTATCGGGTTTAGGCAACGCATAGCCATCGACCGATTGACCCAAGCCTGCAAATCCCTGCGCAACCACAGAATTTGTACATATCACAAACCACAAAGTTAGGAAAAAAGCCTTAACGTTCATTTGCGAATACCTTTAGCAATTCAGACGGTGGCAGCTTGATCAACTTTCGAATAGGCATCGCCGCGGCAAGGGTCGCCCCTACTAGAGCCCAGATAAATAACTGAGCCCAGTCCCAAGGGAATAATTCCATGGGCAATCGCCATCCAAAAGCCCGAACATTGACAATAGCAAGCAAAATCCACGCCAGCCCAAGCCCAATCGGGATCGCCAATACCGCGGTCAAAGCCGCAAGAAGTAATGACCGGCTCATTTCAATCACCGAAATACTTTTACGGGTAAACCCAAGCGCCCATACCGGGGCCACTTGCGGCAAACGCATTCCAACCACCGTAGTCAGCGATGCCCACAATGCAAACCCAGCAACGCCTAAGGTCAAAACGTTCAACGCGTTGGTGATCAAAAATGTTTGCTCGAACACTTGCATCGAAAAGGCCTTGACCTCTTGTTGATTAATTGTGTTGTCACGTGGCAATCCAAATTCGGCAACAATCTTGTCGCGTACGTATGATGGATTATCTGCGTTTAGGGCGAACCGTAATGGCGTAATATCTGGGTAGCGTTTTTCAAATATCTCATAATTTATGAACGCTTGCCCTGCAGGATTACCATAATCAGAATACACGCCGACGATTTCAAATTGAAAATCTGCCGCAAGTTGCAACGTGTTCCCTGTCCACAATTGTTCCCTGCGGGCCAACTGTTCATTCACAAGAATTCCGTCGCCTTGTGCCACTCGGTCCCAGACATCAGGTACAGATTCCAGCAACGGCCAATGTGCGCGATAAATTTCGTGATCCTTTATCCCAAAAACCTGTCCTGGCGATCCCGCCAAGCGCACGTCGGCGGATACGATTGGTAAGATGCTTTCTACGTCGGCGCTCACAAATTCTTGGAAAGCAACCGCTTCTGCTGAAGTACGGGTTGTGATGTAGAGATCAGAGGCCAAGCGTTGATCAATCCACCCTGTGAAAGTAGAACGAAATGAGCCGACCATTGTGGACACGCCAATATTTGCGGCAAGAGCTAGCATAAGTGCCATTAAAGCAAGCGACATAGGTTGAATTTGCTGTCGCGTATCTGCCCATATCCACTGCGAAATGACGCCTCGGGAACTGCGCGACAAGAGCGATACAATCGACATCAAGGCCATTGGCACCAAGAGAGCCGCCCCTAACAGCATTGCGGCCAGACAGGCAAAGCCTGCGATCAAACTTTCCCCAAAAATACCAAGCAAGAGCGCCAAAAGTATGAGGAACGATCCAACAATTGCCTGCAACTGTGCAGTATTTGCACCTGCACGCAACCACACACGTGGCATAGCAGGTGCCAATATGGACAACCTAGACATTTGCCAAAGGTTGCCAGAAACCGCGACGGCAGCGCCAAAGTAGGCCATTCCAAATCCAATCAACCACCAAAAAGGATTAAGGCTTAGGCCACCTGATACCGATGCACCGTAAAGACCCGACAGCGTTGCAGCCACACCTGGTAACAATGCGGCTGACATAATGTATCCTAACACCACACCTACCCCACCGCCAAGAGTTGCAAGCACCAGGGCTTCTGATGCAAGCAGATACATCAAGCTGCGCCGTGAAAGCCCCAATGCGCGCAGCGTTCGGAAAAGAACCCGACGCTGTTCAAAAGCAAGCCCAATTGCGGAATAAACGATAAACAAACCCACGGCGAAAGATAACAATCCAAACGCTGTCAAATTCAGATGAAAGCTATCAGTAAGCCTTGCCATATCTGAGCGCTGTGCAGGCTCCGTGATTATATACTCAGCGTTCACATCGACTAGCGGCAAACGCCGTTCTGGTTGAACGCCAAGAACAAGTATGGATGACAAGGTGTCCCTCTTTAAAAGTGACATTGCGATTGTGACATCCGTTAATATCTGATCTGGTGGAACAGTCTCCAATATGCGCACAGGTGGCAAGTTTTCTGGCAACAGGTCCACCGTATCAGGGTGGGCAAATATAATCCCATTAGACGACAAAAATTCACTTAGATCTCCGTCACCGCTTAAATCTGGAAATGTGGTGTTTATTGGTGCGGTAAATGGGTCAAACCCCACCACCTCAATACCAGTCCCCCTTAAAGTTCCCCGCACAAGCGGGGAAACCAACCACCCTGCCCTGCGCAGCATGACAAAATCTTTGATCCTGAGTGGTGCATCATTTCTTTTGATGTGCGAAAATTGGGTTTGGCCCAATGTAGTAGCCGCCCGATCATAGCTTGCTCGTGCTTCGGCATTAATCGCCTGAACCCCCGTCCATAACCCCGTGGCCAGCGCTAATCCAATTATGACTACGACTAACTGCAATGGATGTCGTGTCCAATGCGACCAAAATGCGTGTGCGCCTGCTCTTATCACGCAATTATGCCCGCTTGCAAATGCACCTGTTGATCCAATCTCTTGGCAAGACGTGGTGAATGCGTCACCATCAAAAGGCCCGCACCGGATTCTTGAACCAATTCTAATAATAGGTTCATCACAACATCTGCTGTCACCTCATCCAAGTTTCCCGTCGGCTCATCGGCCAATACCAAAGCAGGACGCGCTGCGAGTGTGCGCCCAATCGCGACGCGTTGCTGCTGTCCACCGGAAAGTTCCTCAGGAAACCGATCCAAGAGTGATCCAAGACCCAAATGATTTGCAAGATGCATGGTCCACGATTTGTCTTCTGATCCAGACAAGCGCGCATGGAACGAAAGGTTTGCCGCAACGCTTAATGACGGGATGAGATTAAATTGCTGAAACACAACGCCAACAGTTCCTCGGCGTATCTCTGCCCGCGATTGGTCATCAAGGTTTGCGATATCCTGCCCTAAGATTTCAATCTGTCCCTGATCCGGAACATCAAGGCCACCAATCAGATACAAAAGCGTCGATTTACCAGAACCACTCTCGCCCGTAAGGGCGAGGCTTTTTCCTGAAATCAGCTCTAGAGACACGCCACGTAATACACTGAGTGTTCCTTCACCAGTTTCAAAACTCTTCATGACATTATTAACGTGCAGCAGGTTCATATCTCAAAAGTAGGACCTCACATACGACCTTCAATTGTCTAAGGACAATTTTCTGAAACAATACCACGACCATTGCACGCACTGGAGGTCACAGGTTCAGACTGTGACGCGGCCTGAGCCAGGCAGTGCATGCGGTTTGCGGTTGATGGACGGATTTGAACCATTCTGCATTTAAAACTCATGCCGTAACTTCCCGTTGAAACGTTCGTGATACCCGTTTTCCCAAGGTAGGCGTTTAGAAATTTGAATTGGTTCAATGCCCACTTTTCTAAACCAAGTTTGAAAATGTTTAACAATGAACTTAGTCCTGTTGTCAGTGCGAATTAACTTTGACTTTCCGACCTTTAAAATCAGTTCAAAACGTACGTGGTTCAGATGTGTTGAATTGTTGTCTTGTATGAATAACGGCCTGTCGTTGAAGCTCCTTATTCAAACCTTTGACTTTAAA
>JBMTQO010000065.1:0-8675 GCA_049446275.1 Paracoccaceae bacterium
GGTAAAATCACACCAAAAGGCGAAAGCCCAATGACACCAGAAGAAAAACTTCTTCGTGCGATCTTTGGTGAAAAGGCTTCTGATGTTCGTGATACATCATTGCGCGTGAAACCAGGTGACTATGGTACTGTGGTTGAGGTTCGTGTCTTTAACCGTCATGGTGTTGAAAAAGACGAACGTGCATTGCAGATCGAGCGTGAAGAAGTTGAACGCCTTGCACGTGACCGTGATGATGAATTGGTCATTCTGGACCGCAATATCTATGCGCGTCTCGAAAATCTGATCATGGGCAAAACTGCGGTCAAAGGCCCAAAGGGTGTTGCAGCGAACTCTGAAATCACAGAAGAGATGCTGTCGTCTTTGACACGTGGCCAGTGGTGGCAATTGGCACTTGCGGATGAGCAGGACGCACAGATTGTTGAGGCCCTTCATGAACAGTATGAGGCGCAAAAACGCGCGCTAGACGCGCGTTTTGAGGATAAGGTCGAAAAAGTCCGTCGTGGCGACGATCTTCCTCCGGGTGTTATGAAAATGGTCAAGGTGTTCATCGCCGTGAAGCGTAAGCTTCAGCCAGGTGATAAAATGGCGGGGCGTCACGGAAACAAAGGTGTGATTTCACGCGTTGTTCCGATGGAGGATATGCCATTCCTAGCAGATGGCACGCCAGTTGATTTCTGTTTGAACCCACTGGGCGTTCCATCACGGATGAACGTGGGTCAAATTTTGGAAACACATATGGGTTGGGCCGCACGCGGTCTAGGCCTAAAAGTGGATGACGCGATCCAAGAGTATCGTCGCAGTGGGGATCTAACGCCAGTTCGCGAAGCGATGCGCATCGCTTATGGCGAAGATGTCTATGAAGAGGGCATTACTGGCATGGGCGAGGATCAGTTGATCGAAGCAGCAGGTAATGTTGCGCGCGGTGTTCCGATTGCGACACCTGTTTTTGACGGTGCGCGCGAAGCGGACGTTAACGATGCATTGGTGCGCGCTGGATTTGATCAATCAGGTCAATCAGTTCTATTTGACGGTCGAACAGGCGAACAATTCAGTCGCCCAGTGACTGTTGGTGTGAAGTACCTATTGAAACTGCACCACTTGGTCGACGACAAAATCCACGCCCGTTCAACAGGCCCATACTCACTCGTTACGCAACAGCCATTGGGTGGTAAAGCCCAGTTCGGTGGTCAGCGCTTTGGTGAGATGGAAGTTTGGGCATTGGAAGCATATGGCGCAGCATACACGTTGCAAGAAATGCTGACGGTGAAATCAGACGATGTTGCTGGACGGACCAAAGTCTATGAATCGATTGTTAAGGGTGAAGACAACTTTGAAGCGGGGATCCCAGAATCCTTTAACGTTCTTGTCAAAGAAGTCCGCGGCCTTGGCCTAAATATGGAGCTCCTGGATGCAGAGGACGAGGAATAATGGTCACCCCTTATTCCCCACCCCTTCGTCCCTAATTTGAGGAAATCAAAATGAACCAGGAAATCACTACAAACCCATTCAACCCGCTAGCGTCTCCGAAGATGTTTGATGAAATCAAAGTCTCTTTGGCCTCACCCGAGCGGATCTTGTCATGGTCATACGGCGAAATCAAAAAGCCAGAGACCATCAACTATCGTACGTTCAAACCAGAGCGCGACGGCCTATTCTGTGCACGTATCTTCGGCCCAACAAAAGATTACGAATGTCTGTGCGGAAAATATAAGCGCATGAAATATCGCGGTGTTGTCTGCGAAAAATGTGGTGTTGAAGTTACTCTTCAAAAGGTCCGTCGTGAACGCATGGGGCACATCGAATTGGCCTCACCCGTTGCACATATCTGGTTCCTAAAATCACTGCCATCTCGTATCGGTTTGATGCTGGATATGACATTGCGTGATTTGGAACGTGTTCTTTATTTCGAAAACTATGTGGTTACCGAACCTGGCCTGACCGATCTGCAATACGGACAGATGCTAAGCGAAGAAGAATACATGGACGCGCAGGACACTTACGGCATGGACGCGTTCACCGCGAACATTGGTGCCGAAGCGATCCGTGAAATGTTGGCGCAAATCGACCTAGAAGCCGAAGCAGAGCAGCTGCGCGCTGAGCTGAAAGAGGCGACTGGCGAACTAAAGCCAAAGAAGATCATCAAACGTCTGAAAGTTGTCGAAAGCTTCCTTGAATCTGGCAATCGTCCAGAATGGATGATTTTGACAGTTGTACCTGTGATCCCACCAGAATTGCGCCCATTGGTGCCGCTGGATGGGGGGCGTTTTGCGACGTCTGATCTGAACGACCTTTATCGTCGTGTGATCAACCGTAACAACCGTCTAAAGCGTCTGATTGAACTGCGCGCGCCTGACATCATCGTGCGTAACGAAAAGCGGATGTTGCAGGAATCTGTTGATGCATTGTTTGACAATGGCCGTCGTGGTCGTGTCATCACGGGCTCAAATAAGCGTCCGTTGAAATCGCTTTCAGATATGCTGAAGGGTAAGCAGGGTCGTTTCCGTCAGAACCTTTTGGGCAAACGCGTCGACTTCTCTGGTCGTTCTGTGATTGTAACAGGTCCCGAGTTGAAGCTCCATCAATGTGGTTTGCCCAAGAAAATGGCGCTCGAGCTGTTTAAACCATTCATCTATAGCCGCCTCGAGGCCAAAGGTCTGTCGTCAACTGTAAAACAGGCCAAGAAGTTAGTTGAAAAAGAGCGTCCAGAGGTTTGGGATATTCTGGATGAAGTGATCCGCGAACACCCAGTTCTTCTGAACCGTGCGCCGACGCTTCACCGTTTGGGTATTCAGGCGTTTGAACCGGTGCTGATCGAAGGTAAAGCGATCCAGCTTCACCCGCTTGTCTGTTCTGCGTTTAATGCGGACTTTGACGGTGACCAAATGGCGGTTCACGTGCCATTGAGCCTTGAGGCACAATTGGAAGCACGCGTGTTGATGATGTCAACGAACAACGTTTTGTCACCTGCAAACGGTGCGCCGATTATCGTTCCGTCACAGGACATGATCTTGGGCCTATATTACACCACAATCATGCGTGAAGGCATGAAGGGCCAAGGCATGGTCTTTAGCTCAATCGAAGAAGTGCAGTACGCACTTGATTCAGGGGCGGTTCACCTGCACGCGAAAATCACGGCGCGTATTCCGCAAGTGGATGAACACGGCAATGATGTAGTTAAGCGTTATGAAACTACACCGGGTCGTGTGCGTATTGGTGCGTTGCTGCCGAAAAACGCGAAAGCACCGTTTGACCTTGTGAACAACCTATTGCGTAAAAAAGACGTTCAGCGCGTCATTGACACGGTTTACCGTTACTGCGGGCAAAAGGAATCTGTGATCTTCTGTGACCAGATCATGACCATGGGTTTCCGTGAAGCCTTCAAGGCAGGAATTTCATTTGGTAAGGATGACATGGTTATCCCGAACGGCAAATGGGATATCGTTGAAGAAACACGTGACCAAGTAAAAGACTTTGAACAACAGTATATGGACGGTCTGATCACACAGGGCGAAAAGTACAACAAAGTGGTTGATGCATGGTCAAAGTGTAACGACAAAGTCACCGACGCGATGATGAACACGATCTCGGCACCTGGTCAGGATGATAATGGCGCAGAGAACGAACCAAACTCTGTTTACATGATGGCGCACTCTGGTGCGCGGGGGTCTGTCACCCAGATGAAGCAGTTGGGCGGTATGCGGGGTTTGATGGCAAAGCCGAATGGCGACATCATCGAAACGCCGATCATCTCAAACTTTAAAGAAGGTTTGACCGTTCTTGAGTACTTTAACTCAACCCACGGTGCGCGTAAGGGTCTGTCAGATACGGCGTTGAAAACGGCGAACTCTGGTTACCTGACGCGTCGTTTGGTTGACGTGGCACAGGACTGTATCGTTCGTGGAAATGACTGTGGTACTGAAAACTCAATCACAGCAGAACCTGCCGTAAATGATGGTGAAGTGATCGCAACGCTTGCGGAACGTGTCTTGGGCCGTGTCGCTGCTGAAGATATCATGCGTCCCGGAACGGACGAAGTCATCGTTGCCAAAGGCGAATTGATCGACGAATTGATGTCAGATGCGATTAATGAGGCGGGTGTTGCCTCTGCTCGTATCCGCAGCCCATTGACCTGTGACGCAGACGAAGGCGTGTGTGCCAAGTGTTATGGTCGTGACCTTGCACGTGGTACGATCGTGAACGTAGGTGAGGCCGTTGGCATCATTGCGGCGCAATCTATCGGTGAACCAGGTACACAGTTAACCATGCGTACATTCCACATCGGTGGTGTTGCGCAGGGTGGTCAGCAATCGTTCCAAGAGGCATCGCAGCCAGGCAAGATCGAATTCGAAAACGAAGCGATCCTGGAAAATACGAATGGCGAAATCTTGGTCATGAGCCGCAACATGAAGTTGCGCATTATGGATGAACACGGTGCAGAGCGTGCATCACATAAGCTGAGCTATGGTTCAAAATTGTTCGTCAAGTCGGGCGATACAATCGAACGCGGTGCAAAACTGTTTGAATGGGATCCCTATACATTGCCGATCATCGCTGAAAAGGAGGGTATGGCGAAACACGTGGATCTTGTGAACGGTATCGCGGTTCGTGAAGAAACCGATGACGCAACAGGTATGACTCAAAAAATCGTTGTCGATTGGCGTGCAGCGCCACGCGGTAATGATTTGAAACCTGAAATCATCTTGGTAGGTGACGATGGTGAACCCGTTCGCAACGATGCAGGTGCACCGATCACCTATCCAATGTCTGTGGATGCGATTTTGTCAGTTGAAGACGGATCGAAAATCCGCGCAGGTGATGTTTTGGCGCGTATCCCACGTGAGGGTGCAAAAACCAAAGACATTACAGGTGGTCTGCCACGGGTTGCTGAATTGTTCGAAGCACGTCGTCCAAAAGATCACGCAATTATCGCAGAAATCGATGGTTACGTTCGCTTTGGCCGCGATTATAAGAACAAGCGCCGCATCTCAATCGAACCGTCAGATGAGACACGTGAACCAGTCGAATACATGGTGCCAAAAGGCAAGCACATCCCAGTCGGTGAGGGCGATTTCGTCCAAAAAGGCGAGTACATCATGGATGGCAACCCTGCACCTCATGACATCCTTGCAATTATGGGTGTCGAGGCCTTGGCAAATTATATGATCGACGAAGTGCAGGACGTTTATCGCCTGCAGGGGGTGAAAATCAACGATAAGCACGTTGAAGTGATTGTGCGTCAAATGCTTCAGAAATATGAAATTTTTGACAGTGGTGACACGACGCTTCTGAAAGGTGAGCATGTTGATCGTGCCGAGTTTGAAGCGGCGAACGAAAAAGCGCTGTCAAAAGGCGGTCGTGCTGCGATCGGTGAACCAATTCTATTGGGCATCACCAAAGCGTCACTGCAAACACGTTCGTTTATCTCTGCGGCGTCGTTCCAGGAAACAACGCGCGTTCTAACTGAGGCGTCTGTCCAAGGTAAGCGTGATAAGTTGATCGGGTTGAAAGAAAACGTCATTGTTGGACGCTTGATCCCGGCAGGCACAGGTGGCGCAACAAATCGCGTTCGTCGCATCGCGACGGATCGTGATAATGTTGTGATCGAAGCACGTCAGGAAGAGGCGCAACAGGCTGTCGCAATCGCGGCACCGACCGATGAACAGCCGGACGTCGAATAAGACGATCGAATATGAATTGGAAAAGGCGTCGCTTGGGACGCCTTTTTCTTTTTGGATTTTTACTTGGCCAAAAAATCGCTTCTCAGTAGAAAAAAACAGGGAACCATGCATGACAGATGATCAACGCGGTGCGACGTTCATGATGCTTAGCATGGCAGCATTCGTTTTGAATGATACCTTTGTGAAACTGCTTGGCGGGCATATTCCCCTGTTCGAAATATTGTTTCTGCGCGGGATTGTTGCGACAGTCTCGTTGGTGATCATGTGTTGGTATCTTCAGGCGTTAAAATTTCAACATGGCGCGCGCGATTGGACTTTGATGATTGCGAGATCTGCATCGGAAATTGCGGCAGCATACTTCTTTTTAACGGCCTTAATTCACATGCCGATTGCGAATGTAACGGCTATCTTGCAAACCCTGCCATTGACCGTGTCTTTGGGTGGGGTTTTGTTTTTTAAAAATTCAATTGGGTGGCGACGTTTACTTGCGATCTTTGTGGGATTCGGGGGGATGTTATTAATTGTTCGACCAGGAAGCGATGGATTTGATGTTTACTCCTTCTATGTTTTGATCGCTGTTTTATGTGTGACCGCGCGCGATTTAACAACGCGGGCGATGTCTAAGACGGTTCCATCGCTGTTTGTAACCTTGCTCGCCTCACTATCGGTTACGACTTATTCTGGCATCATGATGATTGGGGCTGATTTAACGCCCATGTCGGGGCTTGATCAATTCTATTTGCTTGCCTCCGCATTCTTTATCATCTGTGGGTATGCATTCAGTGTTTTGGTCATGCGCGTCGGGGATATCTCGTTTGTTGCACTGTTCCGATACTCAGCAGTAATTTGGACATTGTTCATCGGGCTGTGGGTGTTTGGCGATTGGCCGGATGCGGTGACGTTGATTGGGGCGGCAATTATTGCGCTTTCCGGAGGTTACACAATGTTGCGCGAAGCGCGTATCAGGCGTCAGTCCACAGTCGCCTGATCAGATCAACATCGCCATTAATGTCTGTTTTGAATTGGTGTTGTTGGGTGGTTAGAGGTATGAATTCGAAACGATCCACGTCTCTTGGTGATGCTGAGTCGTTTTCATCATGAAGAGAACTTAGGAACATGGGCTTATCCCGGTCGCTGATCACCGGCATGTGTTGGATTAGTTTGTGATGACCAAAATTCATTATCGTCTAACCGATCACCGGTCGACGTTGGTAAATCATCGCCAACTAGGATCAGATATTGAGAATCCGTAGCAATCTGGGTAAAAAATGAGGGCAGATTGTTCGATTGCAATGAACGTAACCTATGTTTAAGCCGTGCATGTCTTACAAAAACGCCTTACGCTGTTCGATCGTTTTATGTTTGAGTTGAAATCCGCCCAATTCGGGATAGGAAAACCGACAAAGCTCAATTGCTTGCATCGGATCTCTTTTCTCGCGATATGAATTCGCAATTTGGGGAAAATATTCCAATAAATGGGGCAGTGTGCAACTATGTCTGAATAGAATATGAAAGCTTTCTGCTCAGATGTTGACAATGGTGCCGACTCTGCCTATACGCCCCGTATCTCGGAGTGGGGGTCGCCCCATCGCCGAACTTCATAACTGAAGTGGTCAAGATCCAGGCTCTGCCTCGATCCTCTGAAAATCCGCCGCGTCGTTTCCGCGTTTTGGGAACGTATGCGGTTTTTGTGTATTGCGGACGCGCGATATGCGACCTGAGCCGCGCGGGTAATCTCGTGCATGATATTTTAGTTTGAGCGAACGGGGAACTTACCGGAATGCCAACGATTCAACAGCTGATCCGTAAGCCACGGCAGCCAAAAGTAAAACGGTCGAAGTCAATGCACCTAGAGCAGTGCCCACAAAAACGTGGCGTCTGTACTCGCGTTTACACGACTACTCCAAAGAAACCTAACTCGGCGATGCGTAAGGTGGCTAAGGTCCGCCTAACAAACGGCTTTGAGGTCATCAGCTATATCCCTGGTGAGAAACACAACCTGCAGGAACACTCAGTTGTTCTTATCCGCGGTGGTCGTGTGAAAGACCTTCCAGGTGTACGTTATCACATCCTACGCGGTGTGCTTGATACTCAAGGCGTTAAAGATCGTAAGCAACGCCGTTCGAAATACGGCGCTAAGCGTCCGAAATAAGAGGAAATTTGAATGTCCCGTCGTCACGCTGCTGAAAAACGTGAAGTATTGCCCGACGCCAAATTTGGTGATCGTGTTCTATCAAAGTTCATGAACAACCTTATGATTGATGGTAAAAAATCCGTCGCTGAAAAGATTGTTTACAATGCTCTTGACCGTGTTGAGTCAAAAGTGAAGCGCGCACCTGTTGAGGTGTTCCACGAAGCGCTAGACAACATCAAACCTTCTGTTGAGGTTCGTTCGCGTCGCGTTGGTGGTGCAACATATCAAGTTCCTGTCGAAGTTCGCCCAGAGCGCCGTGAAGCGCTAGCGATCCGTTGGTTGATTTCTGCGTCTCGCTCACGCAACGAAAACACAATGGAAGAGCGCCTAGCGGGTGAACTACTTGATGCAGTGAACTCTCGTGGTGCGGCAGTTAAGAAGCGCGAAGATACACACAAAATGGCCGATGCGAACAAGGCATTCAGCCATTACCGCTGGTAATTCAGATAAGGCAGCTAAAAAATGGCACGCGAATATCCATTAGATCTATATCGTAATTTCGGTATTATGGCGCACATCGATGCAGGTAAAACTACCTGCTCTGAGCGTATCTTGTACTATACAGGTAAGTCACACAACATCGGTGAGGTGCACGACGGTGCGGCCACCATGGACTGGATGGAACAAGAGCAAGAGCGCGGTATTACAATTACGTCTGCGGCGACAACCACATTCTGGGAACGTACAGAAGATGGTGAAAACGCTGACACACCAAAGCACCGCTTGAACATAATCGACACCCCAGGTCACGTTGACTTCACAATTGAAGTTGAACGTTCGTTGGCTGTTTTGGACGGTGCGGT
>JBMTQO010000066.1:0-8516 GCA_049446275.1 Paracoccaceae bacterium
TACTGTTGCCGTGAAGCAAGCTGGTCAAGTCCCGCATTCAAAAGTTGCAAGCCACGAGCTTAGTCTGATCCCGACATTTATCTTGATTGGTTACCTTGCTTATTATGCAGGATTAACACAATCGTTGTTTGAGGCCGCAAAACGCTGGATCGCTTGGTTGCCGGGTGGATTGGCGGTTTCAACAGTCTTTGCCACGGCGGGCTTTGCAGCTGTTTCCGGTGCGTCAGTTGCGACAGCTGCAGTGTTCGCTCGTATTGCAATTCCTGAGATGCTCAAAGCTGGTTACCGCAAGCAATTTGCCGCTGGAGTTGTGGCCGCTGGTGGGACTTTAGCATCACTAATTCCACCGTCCGCTATATTGGTCATATATGCCATTATTGTTGAACAGAACGTCGGAAAACTATTACTTGCAGGGTTTATTCCTGGTGCATTCTCTGCAGTTGTTTACGCTTTATTAATTATAGGGATGGCGGTTATTTTTAAATCAGTAGGCCCTCCCGTAACCGGGTTTACATGGAAACAGAGATTAGAATCTTTGCCTGGGGCGCTACCTATCGTTGCAGTAATTTTGATTATCATTTGCTTTGTTTATAACCCCTTTGGCGAAGATGCCTGGGGCACTCCAACTGAAGGTGGCGCGATTGGGGCCTTCATCGTATTTTGCATGGCGATGTGGCGTAAAATGCGCCTTAACGAGTTCAAGGACGCCTTAATAGAAACCGCGAAACTAACAGTGATGATATTTACGATCATTTGGGGCGTGTTGATCTTTGTACGGTTTTTGGGTTTTGCGGATTTGCCAGGCGCATTTTCGGATTGGATAACTAGTCTGAATGCATCACCACTTCTGATATTGGTGTGTATCTTATTAGCGTACGCAGTCTTGGGTATGTTTATGGATGCAATTGGGATGTTGTTGCTAACGCTGCCTGTTGTCTATCCTGCGGTGATGGCGCTCAATGGTGGGGAAGATGTGAGCGCGGCAGAAAGTGCGTTCGGAATGTCAGGTGAAATGTGTGCTATATGGTTTGGGATTTTGGTTGTCAAAATGGCTGAGTTTTGTTTGATAACTCCTCCGATCGGCCTGAACTGCTTTGTGGTTGCGGGAGTCCGTGACGATCTGTCGGTTCAGGATGTGTTCAAGGGCGTTACTCCATTTTTTATTGCGGATGCGATAACTATCGCAGGCTTGGTAGCATTTCCTCAAATCGTGTTGTGGCTGCCATCACAGGTCTAGCATTGTACGACAGTGCGTCTATGCGAACTGTTTGTTGAATAATCAATATTTGCTGAAAAGAAGTTGCTTTCGATGACTACTTCCGCGTATCTGGCTCCCGAAGCTAATTTTAGTGTGCAGATATGACCCAAGATGATATAAATGCAATCGCTGCACGTGTGATTTCGATTGAGGCGGATGCGCTGTATAAAATGGCGGGGGATTTGCCCACTGATTTTGCAGGAGCGGTTGAGGCGATTTTGCAAACCAAGGGCCGCGTGATTGTCTCAGGTGTCGGGAAATCGGGGCATATTGGTAATAAGATTGCCGCAACTTTGGCCAGCACGGGCACGCCCGCCAGTTTCGTTCATGCGACTGAGGCGAGCCATGGGGATTTAGGAATGGTGACAGCGGCAGATTTTTGTTTGCTGATTTCCAATTCGGGGGAAACATCCGAACTTCGTGACATTGTTGCACATACGCGGCGTTTTGGCATTCCCATGGCTGCGATTTCATCAAAGCCGACCAGCACGCTGATGCAGGCGGCCGATTATAAACTGACGCTGACGCCGGCGCCCGAGGCCTGTTCCATTGGCATGGCGCCGACCACATCCACCACACTCACGCTCGCCTTGGGCGACGCACTGGCCGTCACACTGATGGAGCGGCGCGGTTTTCAACCCGAAGATTTCAAGGTGTTCCACCCAGGCGGCAAACTTGGGGCGCAAGTGGCAACGGTTGCGCAACTGATGCACCGTGGCGATGCGCTGCCTATCGTTGATCATAAAACCCCAATGCAAGACGCCCTCATCACCATGACATCCAAGGGGTTCGGCATTGCCGTTGTGATCCAAGAGCGTGCCCTGTTAGGGGTGATCACCGATGGCGATTTGCGCCGCCATATGGATACGTTGATGCAGGCAAAGGCGGGGGATATTGCGGGGCAAAACCCCGTGACAGTTACACCCGATATGTTCGCAGGCGAGGCGTTGAACATCATGAACACGAAAAAAATCAGTGTGTTATTGGCGGTTGATCAAAACAATATGCCCATTGGCATCCTTCACATCCACGATCTATTGCGCGCAGGTGTTGCATGAAAACCGTTATTATTATTCCTGCCCGCTATGCCTCAACCAGATATCCAGGAAAGCCACTGGTGGAATTAACCCTGCCAGATGGCGCGCGCAAATCCCTGATCCAGCTTAGCTGGGAGGCGGCCTGTCGCGTGACGGGTGTCGATGGAGTTTATGTGGCCACCGATGATACGCGCATTCGCGATGCTGCAGAGGCATTTGGTGCGGATGTGATCATGACATCTGAAACCTGCCGCAATGGCACCGAACGCTGCGCCGAGGCGCTGGCAAATGCGGCCCTAGACGCGGATTTAATTGTGAACTTACAGGGCGATGCTCCCCTTACCCCCCATTGGTTTGTCGAGGATTTGCTCGCCGCCATGAAAGAGGATGAGGCGGCGCAAATGGCCACCCCTGTGCTGCGCGTTGATCGGTTGACATACGGCCACTTTACCACTGACCGCCGCGAAGGTCGGGTGGGGGGCACCACAGCGATTTTTGATAAAAACAACCACGCTCTTTATTTTTCTAAAGAGGTAGTGCCCTTTATGGATATCAATAAATGGCCTGCGGATGCGGAATTGCCCGTGTTTCATCATGTTGGAGTATATGCCTATCGCCCCGCAGCGCTAAGCGCCTATATGTCGTGGCCCGAGGGGACGCTAGAACGCTTAGAAGGATTGGAACAGTTGCGGTTTTTGGAAAACGGCGAAACCGTCAAATGTGTCGAGGTTGATGGGCGCGGCCGTGTCTTTTGGGAATTAAACAACCCCGAAGATGTGGCTCGTGTCGAAGGAGTAATCAAGCAATGAGCACGCAAAAAACAGTGATGGTTGGGGATGTTCCCTTTGGCGGGGACAATCCGATTGCTTTTATCATGGGACCCTGTCAGTTGGAAAACCGTGATCACGCTATAATGATGGCCGAACGTGTGGCCAATGCCTGTGCGCCGACGGGATCAAAATTTGTCTTTAAAACCAGTTACGATAAGGCGAACAGATCGTCAATCACATCGGCGCGCGGCATCGGCATGGACGAAGGCCTGCGTATTCTGGCCGAGGTTCGTGATACCTTTGGCTGTCCAGTCATCACAGACGTTCATGAGGTCAGCCAGTGCGCCCCCGCAGCCGAGGTGGTGGATGTAATCCAAATTCCTGCCTTCCTATCGCGTCAGACGGATTTGTTACTGGCGGCGGGGAACGCGGGCAAACCCATCAATGTGAAAAAGGGTCAGTTTTTGGCCCCATGGGAAATGCACAATGTTGCCGAAAAAATTGCCAGTACGGGGAATACCCAGATCATGTTATGCGAACGCGGAACATCGTTCGGATATAACACATTGGTCAATGATTTCCGCGGGTTGGAAACCATGGGCGAAACGGGATACCCCGTAATTTTTGATGCAACACATTCGGTGCAACAACCGGGTGGGCGGGGCAATTCATCGGGGGGCGAGCGTAAATTCGTGGCTGCCCTTGCACGCGCGGCCTGCGCGGTTGGCGTTGCGGGTTTATTCATTGAAACGCATCAGGACCCTGACAATGCCCCCTGTGATGGACCAAACATGATTCAAATCGATGATATGCCAGCATTGATCGCACAACTGCGTGCTTTCGATGCGCTGCGCAAAGGGCTATAGCCCTAAAAATAGTTTGAATTATAATGTCCTGGCCCTATCCAGAAAAGGGACAGGAAGGGGGGGCGCAATGATCGAAATGGTGATTGCTTTGGCAATTGTGGGTGGAGTTGCGGGCGTCATCGCGGGGCTTTTCGGCGTTGGGGGAGGCATGATTTTGGTGCCTGCGTTTTATTATGCCTTTACCACCTTGGGCTACGCACATCAGGATTTGATGCAAATTTGCCTTGCCACATCGCTTGCCACGATTGTTGTGACATCCTTGCGTTCGCTAAGTGCCCATAACAAACGTGGGGGCGTGGATTGGGATGTTCTGCGCACATGGGCTCCTGGCATCATGATTGGCGCCTTGGTTTCCGTTGCCTTTGCGGCGCAATTGCGATCCTCAACCCTGCAATGGATATTTGGCGGTTTGGGGATGTGTATTGGGCTTTATATGACTTTTGGCAAAACCGAATGGCGCGTTGCAGATGATATGCCAACGGGGTTGCGACGCGCGATTTATTCCCCACTTGTGGGGTTCTTTTCTGTGCTTATGGGCATTGGTGGCGGGTCATTGGGCGTGCCGACCATGACATTGCATGGCATGACAATCCATCGCGCTGTTGCGACATCCTCGGGGTTTGGATTGCTGATTGCGGTGCCGTCTGTTTTGGGGTTTTTCTTTGTTTCGCTTGATCCCATGCTGCGTCCCCCGATGACCGTGGGGGCCGTCAATTTGGCGGCCTTTGGCCTCATTATTGCAATGACACTTGTGACAACGCCATTGGGTGTGACACTAGCGCATAAGATGGAGCCGGCAAAGTTGAAGCGATTTTTTGCGATATTCTTGGTCTTTGTTGCGGCCAATATGCTGCGCAAGGCCATGGGATATTAACGCGATGTTCGGGGTCACAGGATGGCGGCGCGTCGCCTATGATCCGCGCCTTGCCCAATGGGCGAAACGTGCGTGTCACATCGCGATTGGCGTGGCCCAAGACCCCAAAATGCAGGCAAACTGGTTGGTCTGTGAGGGCACGTGGTTTGTTGGGGTTGATGCATTGCCAAACGCAGCGAATGGGGATGTGCAAGGGGCTAAATTTCCCGCACGTTTGCGCAGCATGTGTCCCGGTCCCTATCATAAGGCGCAGGTGTCCATCACCTATCCCGGCTATCCAAAACCGCGCGAAGGCGAAAGTAATGCTGCGTTTCAGTTTCGCAAAAATCGGGATGCCGCCCACGTGGATGGCATATTAGGCGTCGGAATGCCCAAGCGGCGCTTTGTCCGCGAACCCCACGCCTATATTTTGGGCATGCCCCTGAATGACTTTGACGCAGGGGCCAGTCCGATGGTGCTTTGGGAAGGATCACATCAGATTATGCAAGCCGCGTTTCAGGATGCATTTGCCGGTATGACCGACGCCCAAATCCGCGAAACAGACATCACCGATCTGTATAAAGAGGTGCGCAAACATGTGTTCGACACCTGTGAACGAGTCGAGGTGCATGCCAATGTAGGCGAGGCCTATGTCCTGCATCCGATGTGTTTGCATGGGGTTGCCCCATGGGCCAACACAGCCACTGCCCCGCCAGAGGGACGCATGATCGCCTATTTCCGCCCAATGGTGCGGTCCGCATTGGATTGGTTGGATATTCGCTAGCTCTGCAGCGGTTCAGACTTACGTCGACCTATCTGCGCTTCAAACGCGCAGCGCGGCCGCCGCGGCGCACTTTAAATTGATCGGCGCGTGCGGGCAGATCGTCCATGATGGTGCGGCGGGCCTCTGGTGTCATGCGTGACCAATCGGTGATTTCATCAATGGTGCGATAACAGCCTGTGCAAATGCGTGTTTCAGGATGCACGATACAAATCTGCACACAGGGTGATTCAATTTCATCACGTTTCCAGAGGGGTGTGTTCATTTTATGTGTCTGCTCGGTTTATGTGCTGAATACGATCCAGCGTCCCTTGCAGGATATACGACGCGGCCACATGGTCAATAACTTCAGAGCGACGTTTTCGTGTCGTATCCGCCTCAAGCAAGGCCTTTTCCGCCGCAACCGTGGACAAACGTTCGTCCCAAAAGGCGATTGGCATGTCATGCAGGCGTTCAAAATTGCGGGCGAACGCGCGTGTTGCCTGACATCTGGGACCCTCGCTGCCGTCCATATTTCGGGGCAGGCCCAGAACCATGCCCGCGATCCCGCGTGTTTTGATGATCGCGATCACCGCTTCAGCATCCATCAAAAATTTCTTGCGTTTGATCGTTTCTAATGGCGTTGCAACCGAAAGGAACGTGTCACTGACCGCGATGCCAATGGTTTTCGTGCCCAAATCCAGCCCAATCAGCGGTGAAAGGGGGGGCAGTTCCTGCGCGAATTCGGTTATTTCGTCAGTGATCACTTGATCGCCCCTGCGCGTTTTGCGGCGGCGCGCAGTTGTTCCATCGCGGCCTGATCGCTGCCAAAGACGGCTTGGGCCTCGGTCCAGATAATTTTCGCGTTTTCGACTTCGCCCAAAATGCCAAAGGAAGAAATCAGGCGTGCCCATTCTGCGGCACTGCCGCCCTCGGTTGCCAAACGATCTGACAATTGCTCTACCATTGAACGGATGAATTCCTCGCGATCTTCTGTCGACATGTCCGAGGCTGCCTCGATATCCTCGGTACTGGGTCCTTTCAGGCGTTGGGTAGGCAGTTCAAAATTCACCACACCCGCCATTGCAGCGACATCTCCAATATCTTGGCGAATGAATTGTTGCCATGGGGCCTCTGGGTCGCCCTCATTCAACAAACGCCGCCATGTGCTAAATGCCACGTCCGCGCGATCATTTTGCAGCATCATCAAACCCATGTAATAAAGCGCTCCTTCATTAGCAGGATCGCGGGCCAATGCGGCGCGGAGGGCGCCCTCTGCCTCGGGCGAAACATACATGCCAGAGGCGAAAATCATCAACTGACCATATTCAAAGAAATCTTCTGCACCTGCCTGACCGCCCAAGAGATCCAAAATTCGTTTTTGAGCGCGTAAGGCCGCGCGGTAATTTTCCAATCCCGTTTCAACACCCACCAAAATGCGATGTCCTTCGATATCATCAGGGCGCTTTTCAACGGTTTTGCGCAGTTTTTTGACCAAATTGGCATATTGCCCCTCGGCCTCATTCAGCACTTCTGCTGGTAATCTGTTCCAAACATCCTCTTGGGTGGCACGGTTTTCGCGCATCTCCGCTGCACGGGCAAAGCGTTCGGCGCGGGGCAGGTCGTCATATCCCGGAACACCCAATTTCGAATAGGTCCACAAACCGCCGCCTAACAATGTTACGACAAGAATCGTAACAACAACGGCGACCTCGGTCGCAGACATGGATATAGGGGCGATTTTTTGTGCGTCATCTGCCGCCAAAATCCGGCGGGACACTTCGGTGCGGAGGCGCTTTGCCTCATCCGCCGTTAGGGTCCCACGCGCCTCATCACGTTCAATTTCGCTCAACTGGTCTTTGTATATGGCCAGTTGCGTTTCGCTTTCGTCCGTCATCACAGGCGAAATCAGCGTGCGAAATAAGAAAAAGGCAAGGATAAGTGCGGCACCTGCCGCGATGATCCAGAACGCCATGTCCCCTCCATATCAATTGCGACATATGTAACGATCATGCTGTTGGTTATAAAGAGGAAAACAACAAGCAGGCCCAGATGTCGCAAGTTAGCCGTGTTGTGACGCACTGGATCGTAGGAAATGGGCAGGATAGGGGCATACCGAATGCATACTCGAAAAACCGGATTCGAAATCACATGAGACGTTATTCTGCATTTGCAATCGCGCGCGAAGGGGCCCGTTATCACACAGGATGGGAGCGCGCATGGAAATCCCCTGCACCCAAAAAACGCTATGACGCGATCATTGTAGGGGCGGGTGGTCATGGTTTGGCCACGGCCTATTATTTGGGCAAAAACCACGGCATTAAAAATGTTGCGATCCTGGAAAAGGGTTGGCTAGGCGGCGGCAACACAGGCCGTAATACGACAATCATCCGTTCCAACTATCTTCAGGATCCATCGGCCGCGATTTATGAAAAGGCGCGCAGCCTTTATGAAACGATGAGCCAGGATTTGAACTATAACGTCATGTTTTCGCCTCGTGGGGTGATGATGCTGGCGCAGACGGAACATGAAATCCGTGGCTATGAACGTACAGCCCATGCAAACGCGCTACAGGGGGTGGCCACAGAATTCATTTCGCCGCAGCGTGTAAAAGAGCTGGTCCCAATCATAAACATCCACGGTCCGCGCTATCCGGTTTTGGGCGCGCTGTGGCAGCCACGCGGAGGCACCGCGCGCCACGATGCAGTGGCCTGGGGATATGCGCGTGCCTGTTCTGATATGGGCATGGACATCATCCAACAATGCGAAGTCACCGGCGTGCGTCGTGATGGTAACAAGGTGATCGGTGTTGACACGACCAACGGCACGATTGGTTGCGACAAGCTGGGCGTTGTGGTTGCGGGTCATTCGGGCGTCTTAGCCGATATGGCAGGCTTCCGTTTGCCGATTGAGTCCGTCGCACTTGAGGCGCTGGGGTCCGACCCGATCAAACCCTGCAAGGATGTGGTTGG
>JBMTQO010000067.1:0-8197 GCA_049446275.1 Paracoccaceae bacterium
GCGACCCCCGGCGTGACAGGCCGGTACTCTAACCAACTGAGCTACAACCGCGCGTGCCGCGGGTCTTATGGTGTGACACAATAATGGTCAAGCGTGCATTTCGCATTTTTAATGATTTGGAGAAAATTGTTTTTGTAGCTTTTAAATTTTTGAAAAAATCATTGCTTCCTCAAAAAAAACCAGTTTTGCAAATTTTTTTAAAAATATTCAGGTGCCTGGCCTTGCACCCCGCCCCACATAAAGGCATCGTTATTTCAACCGAGTCTGCTTGAAATGTGACGCACTAAGGCACATTTATCTGATCTGACACGGAAACGGCGCGCGTTGCCAAATTTGGGACAGTCGCTGTTTTGCTAAAAAGGAACGAGCATGAAGTCACCATTAAATGCCTCTTACCCTGTTTTGCCACTGCGCGATATTGTGGTTTTCCCACACATGATCGTGCCCCTTTTCGTGGGTCGTGATAAATCTGTCCGCGCCTTAGAAGAGGTGATGCAGGAAGACAAACAAATTTTGTTATCAAGCCAACAGGACCCATCCGAAGATGATCCAACATCGGATCAAATCTATCGTATGGGGGTTTTGGCGAATGTTTTGCAATTGCTAAAATTACCCGACGGCACGGTTAAGGTGCTGGTCGAAGGACAGTCACGCGTCAAAATCAACGAATTCATCGATAACCCAAATTTCTTTGAAGCAAACGCAGAATATGTCGAAGAAGACACAGGCGATGAGACCACACTAGAGGCATTGTTGCGCACGGTTTCAGAAGAGTTTGAGCGGTATGCTAAAATTAAAAAGAATGTCCCAGAAGAAGCGTTAACCGCAATCGCAAATTCGACTGAACCAGATAAGCTTGCTGATTTGGCAGCAGGACATTTGGGCATCGAAGTGGCCGACAAACAAGATTTGTTGGAAACATTAATTGTCAGCGATCGATTGGAGAAAATCTATGGCCTGATGCAGAGCGAAATGAGCGTTCTGCAGGTTGAGAAAAAGATCAAAACGCGCGTGAAATCCCAGATGGAGCGGACGCAACGCGAATACTACCTGAACGAACAGATGAAGGCGATTCAGAAGGAACTTGGGGATGGCGAAGAAGGCCAAAACGAAGTTGCTGAGTTAGAAGAACGCATAAATGGCATGAAACTGAGCAAAGAGGCATTGGAAAAAGCCAATGCCGAAATCAAAAAGCTGAAAAACATGTCTCCCATGTCTGCCGAGGCCACAGTGGTACGCAATTATCTGGATTGGATGCTGTCCATTCCATGGGGCCTCAAATCCCGCGTGAAAAAGGATTTGGGCCGCGCAGAGCGTATTTTGAACGAAGATCACTATTCCTTGGACAAGGTCAAAGAACGCATTGTCGAATATTTGGCAGTGCAACAGCGTTCGTCGAAACTACGCGGTCCGATCATGTGTTTGGTGGGTCCACCTGGTGTCGGTAAAACATCTTTGGGTAAGTCCGTGGCCAAGGCGACAGGGCGTGAGTTCATTCGCATTTCACTTGGTGGGGTGCGCGATGAATCTGAAATTCGCGGACACCGCCGCACCTATATCGGATCTATGCCGGGTAAAATCATCCAAGCGATGAAAAAGGCAAAAACCACAAATCCTCTGATCTTGCTCGATGAAATCGACAAAATGGGACAAGATTTCCGTGGGGACCCTGCCTCGGCAATGCTGGAGGTTTTGGATCCAGAACAAAACAGTACATTTGTCGATCATTACCTTGAAGTGGAATATGATCTTTCAAACGTGATGTTCCTAACAACCTCAAACAGCTATAACATGCCAAGCCCCCTTTTGGACCGGATGGAGATCATTCCATTGGCAGGGTACACTGAAGACGAAAAACGCGAAATAGCGCGGCGCCACCTTATTGATAAAGCTGTGAAAAACCATGGTCTGAAAAAGGGTGAATTTGAGCTGACGGATACTGCGCTGACTTCAACGATCCAACATTACACGCGCGAGGCGGGTGTACGGAACCTTGAACGTGAGGTGGCCAAAATTGCCCGTAAAGCTGTAACAAAAATCGTCAAAGGCGAAGAGAAAACAGTAACCGTCACAGCCGAAAATCTGGATGATTTCCTAGGCGTGCGCAAATTCCGTTATGGTCTGGCCGAGAAAGAGGACCAAGTGGGCGTTGTGACAGGTCTGGCCTATACATCCGTGGGCGGTGATCTGCTGCATATCGAGGCACTAAAACTTCCTGGTAAGGGGCGCATGAAAACCACAGGTAAACTGGGTGATGTGATGAAAGAATCTATCGACGCAGCAAGCTCTTATGTGCGTTCAATCTCTCCAAAAATTGGGATTAAGCCGCCTCAATTTGATACGCTGGACATTCATGTCCACGTGCCCGAAGGCGCAACGCCCAAGGATGGCCCCAGTGCGGGCCTCGCCATGGTGACATCCATAGTGTCGGTCCTATCCGGCATTCCAGTGCGCAAAGATATCGCCATGACCGGCGAAGTGACCCTGCGTGGCAATGCATTGGCCATCGGTGGATTAAAAGAAAAGCTTTTGGCAGCCCTACGTGGTGGGATCAAAATCGTGTTCATTCCAGAAGAGAATGAAAAGGACATTGCGGATCTGCCAGATGCGGTCAAAGACGGGCTGAAAATCATCCCCGTCACCCACGTTTCGGAAGTGTTGGCACAGGCTTTGGTGGAGCAGCCAGAACCTGTCGAATGGGATCAAGCTGCCGAGGATGCCGCTGCCGCTGAACGCACCAAAAGTGGCAATAGCAGCGCGCAAATCACCCATTAATAGAAAGGTCCCCAATTTTGGGGCCTTTTTTAATTCCCGCCCTTTTTCGAATCATGCGCTTCATTGTTATCCGGTTAGAAGGATTAGGGGGTTTGTAATGATAACATTTGACTGCAAAGAAAACGCGTTTGAGGCAAAATTCGACCATCATCAGGAAAATGAATTCTGCGCGGAAATGAACGCATTGCGTCAAAAGACGGTGCGGAGTATGTCACCAATGCATATCTCGCACTAGGACAAACACCAACCGCACAGCGGCGTTGTAGTTGCCATAAAAAACCTATTATCTGCTCCGGCGGGATGCGTGCAAAAAATTGGCTGATCGAGCATAACTAAAGGCGCATTAAATACCGCTGATTACCTGTTACGCAAAGGATGCCATCCTGATTATGAAGATCAATCGCCACACCCAAAATTCCAGTCGTAGCTTGGCGAGTTAATTCATTGATTTCAAACGCAGGGTATAGGGTATCACCGTTGTAAACTGGATGCAAAAACCGACTGGATTGATCCACAAACCCAATAAGGGCCCGCCCCATTTCATGGGCCAAGGGCGATGCGCCAATCGCTGCCTGAATAAGGCTCATGTAACCATGTGCCATTAAATCAGGATGGCCCAGCGTTTTTAAATAAATACGATCATAATGGATCGGATGATTGTCACCACTTGCCGCCTGAAACGCTGCGAAAACGCCCTCGCTCATCGTGCGAGAGGGGGCAAAAAACTGCTCCCCCAACTGAAAATCATCAAAATGACGGGTTGGCAACATCCGGTGTTTGACTGGATCAAATAGCAATTTCCCCTCCTTTTTCCACAGCTTAGCAATTGTTTCCCAAAGCGTCGAAGAAAAAGGTAATTTTTCTTGCGAACCCTCTTGCACAGGCGTACCGCTTTAGCTATTACGCCTCGTATTGGGTGATTAGCTCAGTTGGTAGAGCGCTTCGTTTACACCGAAGATGTCAGGAGTTCGAGTCTCTTATCACCCACCATTTACTCCTATTTTGATGAGTAATACTAGGATTTTAGTTACGTTGGCGCTAGATCTTTAACATAGCTAACTCTGAGTATTCTTATGCCAGTCAATCGCCCTGATCCAGATCGCAAACCCCAAAAATCTGAGGCCCGTACAGGTGGGATGGTTGCCACCGCTGTGTTGGTCTTTTTGGCACTTTTCACACTGGTTTTTGTATTGGGATAAGCCAACGCTCGCCTTTTCACACATCACGCGTTAATGACAGATTATGACGCACCCAAATTCGCGACTCATCTGGCTTGATCTAATGCGGGCCTTGGCTATTCTAGCAATGGTCGTGTTTCATTTTACTTTCGATCTGATGTATTTCGGCTTTATAAAAGCGGGAACTGTGTTTCAGCCTGAGTGGCGCACGTTTGAACGCTCAATCGCAATCTCATTTTTGTTTTTGGCAGGGATGTCGTGGCAACATACACATCGCGGCGGCATCAAATTACTGAAAATTTGGCGGCGCATGGCACTCCTTGGGGCCGCGGCTGCGGGGATTTCCATTGTCACCTTTTTCACGTTTGGGCCATATATGATCCGCTTTGGGATATTACATCTGATCTTGGTCATGAGCATTTTATCCCTGCCCCTTTTATCCTTGCATTGGGCCGCTCCGCTGGCATGTTCTCTGGCTCTTGGATCGTATTTCATTTGGGCAGATGGACCCGTGACTGGATCCGTCTGGTTAACGTGGCTTATCTGGACCAGTGAAACTGCAGGCAGTGTCGATTATCGCCCCATCATGCCGTGGGGTTTTGCATTTTTTGCTGGAATGACTGCGCATGCGCTGCTTACGAAGCTAAACGTCTTTGCCTATCATGGGCCATCATATGGTTGGACACGGCCCATTGCCTGGGCAGGACGGCAAAGTTTGGTGATTTACCTGATTCACCAGCCGATTTTGTTCGCAGCGTTCAATATCTACGTTTTTTTCACCACTTGATGGTGAGAATGGCATGGTGGCACTGTGCTACATCTCTGCTTGCTATTGCGGATCAATATCGCCCTTGGTACGGGTTGCATGAAACTCTGCCTCAAATTCGGTAAATTGACCTGCGGCAATCGCCTGCCGCATGCTTTCCATCAATTCTTGAAAATAGTGTAAATTATGCCATGTTAGCAGCATCGAGCTGATGATTTCCTGACTGCGGAAGGTGTGGTGCAAATAGGCACGTGAATAATTTGAACATGCGGGGCATGTACATTCATGATCCAGCGGGCGCGGATCATCCTTATGTCGGGCGTTTTTGATGTTAACGACGCCGTTTCGCGTGAACGCCTGTCCCGTGCGCCCAGAGCGCGATGGCAAAACACAGTCCATCATGTCAACGCCTCGTTTTACCGCGCCAACAATGTCATCGGGTTTGCCAACGCCCATCAAATAGCGTGGTTTATTTTTGGGCATCATATCAGGCGCGTAATCCAAAACAGAAAACATTGCCTGTTGTCCCTCGCCCACAGCCAAACCGCCAATCGCATACCCATCAAATTCAATCGCACGCAGTGCCTCGGCGCTTTCGCCGCGCAGATCCTGTTCCAAACCACCTTGTTGAATCCCAAACAAAGCATGCCCAGGCCTGTCTCCAAAGGCATCACGTGACCGCGCTGCCCATCGCATGGACAAGCGCATGCTTTCCTCAATCCGTGCGCGATCCGCAGGTAATGCAGGGCATTCGTCAAAACACATGACAATATCACTGCCTAACAGACGTTGAATTTCCATGGAGCGTTCAGGGGTCAATTCATGAAGCGATCCATCCAAATGGGATTTAAACGTCACGCCCGCTTCCGTCAGTTTACGAAGCGAGGACAACGACATCACCTGAAAACCCCCACTGTCCGTCAAAATCGGACCTGCCCAGTTCATAAACTTGTGCAGACCACCGAGGCGATCAATCCGTTCCGCTGTCGGACGCAGCATCAGGTGATAGGTATTACCCAACAGGATATCAGCCCCGGTTGCACGTACACTTTCAGGCATCATCGCCTTTACGGTTCCAGCGGTGCCCACAGGCATAAAGGCAGGTGTACGGATATCACCACGCGATGTGGAAATAACTCCCTGGCGCGCTTTTCCGTCGGTTGATTGCAGCTCAAAGGAAAATCTGTGTGTCATGAGGGAGGATGTGGCAGGTTTAGGTGCAAATGCCAAGAGGGTTTTCAATCGCGGGACAACAACCCACCGTTGGTAAGATGCCAATCCGCACCGCCCGGAAGAGGTCGGCACGTGTCAAACTATTTATTAACCAAAAACAGCTTTCAGATTGAAGCCAAATAAAAAAACCCGCCAGCGATGGGCGGGTTTTCAGAATATATTTGCGAAGGACCTTAGTCTTCCATCGCATCGACAGCCGACTGAAGCGCGTCTTTGTCAACTGATTTTTCAGTAACTTTTGCGCCTTCGATAATGTGATCCACAACTTTGTCTTCAAACAACGGTGCACGAAGTTGTTGCTGCATCTGCTGGTTCTGCTGGATGAATTCAAAGAACTGGCGCTCTTGACCAGGATACTGGCGCGCTTGCGCCATGATCGCTTGAGTCATTTCTGCATCAGTGATTTCGACTTCTGCCTTTTGACCGATTTCAGCGATCAATAATCCCAAACGAACACGGCGCTCTGCCAATGTTGTATGCTCTTCTGTTGCTTCGATCTCATCGTGGTTGTGATCTGTCACCTCTGGGTGCTCATCGTGCCACAACTGGTGTGCAATTTGCTTAGCTTCTGCCTCGACCATGGACGGTGGTAGTTCAAATTTTACCAAACCGTCCAACTGATCCAACAACGCACGCTTCATGACCGCACGAGCCGCACCGGCATATTCCGCCTCAAGACGCTCAGACACCTGTTCCTTAAGCGCGTCCAGATCATCTACACCAAAACGTTTTGCCAATTCATCGTCGATTTCTGCGGCGACCGGCTCTTTTACTTCTTTCACTGCGCATTCGAACACTGCTGCTTTACCTGCAAGGTTTTCTGCGCCATAGTCGTCTGGGAAGTTCACTTCAACGTTTTTTTCTTCGCCAGCTTTAGTGCCAACCAACTGATCCTCAAATCCTGGGATAAAGCTGTTTGAACCTAGAACAAGTGGGTAATCTTCGGCAGCACCCCCTTCGAAAACTTCACCATCCACTTTACCCAAGAAGTCGATAACAACCTGATCGCCATCCTTTGCTTTTGATCCCTTGCGGCGATCTTTGTAGCTTTGTGCAGTCGCTGCTAGGTTTTCCAACGCTTCTGTGACAGATGCGTCATCTGCGGCAACAACAAGTTTTTCCAGTTCGATACCGCTTGCATCTAGTTCTGGAATTTCCGGCAACGCTTCATAAGAAAACTCGATGTGAACGTCGTCTCCCTGTTTCCAATCTTCATTGGTCATTTTAATCGCTGGTTGCATTGCAGGGCGCGTGCCTGTTTCTTCAAAGTGGTTGTTGACGCCGCCATCGATAGACTCTTGCATGACTTCGCCCATAACTTGTTGGCCGAACTGCTTTTTCAGCATCGCCATAGGCACTTTGCCTTTGCGGAAGCCCTTCATTTCAACCTGAGGCTGGGCCTCTTTCAGTTTTTCATCAACCTTTGCTTCTAGGTCCGCATTGGTAATAACCATTGTGTAGGCGCGCTTTAGGCCTTCGTTCAGGGTCTCGGTGACTTGCATTGACATCCTTTCGAAAGATAAGAGGCCACCCGAGGGCAGCCCAAAAACTATTTGAGCTTTCCTAATTGGCTATCTGGGCGGGATCAACCCTAATCTTGGGACATATGGCCCAAACCAACGATTAATTTTACATTTCTAACCGAAACAGGAAAAAAATTATAAACCCTCATCATTCAATCGTTTACTTTTACGTATTTCGCTGGGTATCGTTGCTCAAACTTTTCGGCCTGAGACGGATATCATGGCAACGGGTGGTTCAATAAGATCCGCAGCAAAGGCGACTCGCGTTGCATTTATCACAAACGGATTGGCCTTCGCCTCTTGGGCGCCGATCATTCCCTTTGTCAAGGCAAACACAGGAGTAGATGAGGCGGCCTTGGGTCTACTGCTGCTTTGCCTCGGGATTGGATCAGTGCTCTCAATGCCAATCACAGGGTGGCTGTGCGCACGTCACGGAACGCGGCCTATGATTCTGGTTAGTGGGTTGATCATGGCCTTTGCCCTGCCGTTTTTGGCCTATCTTGTTGAATATTGGGCGCTGGCGGTCACACTCCTGGTGTTTGGCGCATCCATTGGAACACTGGATGTCGCGATGAATATTCACGCAGCCGAGGTTGAAAAGCGCAGTGGCAGTGCGTTGATGTCCGGTTTTCATGGTATGTTCAGCATTGGTGCCATCTTTGGCGCAGGTTTTGTGACACTATTGATCAGTAGCGGAGTCCCGCCTCTTGTTGCGACACTCA
>JBMTQO010000068.1:0-8139 GCA_049446275.1 Paracoccaceae bacterium
AAAAACAGGCATCGGTCACTCCAATCAGTCTTGGGTGAAATAGCGCTGAACCCCCGCGATCACAAGTGCGTCATCACACGTCGTGGTGTGGAACTTGTTTTGAGGGGGCGACATAGGGCCGCGTCACATCTCGCAAGGTAATATCAAGGCCGTCTATCTGCACCTTCATGGCTCCGTCCCCTGAAAACGTTAGGATCATATCCCCGACTCCATCTTCTGCACCAGAAAATTCAAGAGACATCAAAGATAGGATAGCATCCGTCTGCTTCCGATCAATCCCGTGAGAGGCCAACCCCGTCGCATTTTGGATGACCAGAAGGGATTTAACACGTTCAGGATCGCGCCCCTGCTTTTTGGCCAATTCGACATCTTCCCAACGAAATCGTTTCAGCAAAAACACCGCTTGTCGTTCCATACGGTTCCAATTTATTTCATCGACCGTCAGGACAGCATCCTGTATCAGTGATGAAATAACCTGTAAATCTTCTGCGTCCTGTGCACCTAAATTCAATGGGCGATCAAGCGCATCATTAAATCCCGCATCTTGGGTCATACCCCGGGCACCCTTTCTACCTTTGCTCCAACACCAGAGAGCTTTTCAACCAATCGCTCATATCCGCGATCTAGATGATACACACGATTGACCCTTGTTTCACCTTCAGCGGCAAGACCCGCAAGAATCAATGAAACAGACGCACGCAAATCGGTCGCCATGACGGGTGCCCCCTTCATGCGTTCAACACCCGTTACCTTTGCCGTTCCACCCTCCACAGCAATCTCTGCACCCATCCGCATTAGTTCAGGCGCGTGCATAAAGCGATTTTCAAAAATGGTTTCCTCTAAATTGCTAACACCATCCGCGGTACATAGCATCGCCATCATTTGCGCCTGTAAATCCGTTGGAAACCCGGGGAAAACTTCGGTCGTGACATCAACCGCTTTGATGTGATCCGAACGACGTTTTGTGGCGATCCCGTTCGTAGTTTCCCAAACATCCACACCCGCTGCGTCCAGTTTTTCAACGAAGGCCTCAATCAAATCGATACGTCCACCCAACAACTCAACTTCACCACCAGCAATGGCAGGCGCCAACATGTAAGTTCCCAATTCAATACGATCAACGACCACTGGGTGCGTCGCGCCACCCAGACGATCCACACCTTCGATTATAATCGTTGACGTCCCTTCACCCTCAATTTTCGCACCCATTTTTTGCAAACAGTGGACCAAGTCGACGATTTCAGGCTCACGCGCCGCATTTTTAAGCTCCGAAGTGCCCTTGGCCAATGTTGCAGCCATCACGAAGTTTTCCGTTGCACCCACAGAGGCAAAGCGCATTTCATGAACCGCGCCGGTCAATCGGCCTCCCGATACCTTAGCATGCAAATAACCGTCACGCAGGTCAATCTCGGCACCCAGTGCTTCTAATGCGCTGATATGCAAATCCATGGGCCGAGCACCAATTGCGCAACCGCCAGGCAGTGAAACAACGGCCTCACCCGCGCGCGCCAAAAGCGGCCCAAGCACAAGGTTTGATGCCCGCATCTTCCGGACAATATTGTAATCTGCACGTAAATTTGTCAATTCATGTGACGACATTGCCAGAACCTGACCGTCGGCCATAGCCCGCACTTCTGCGCCTAAGGACTCCAACAATTGCGTCATCGTTTTAATGTCAGACAAGCGTGGCGCATTCGTCAATGTCAGTGGCTCATCACTTAATAACGTAGCCGGCATTAGGGTCAGGCATGCGTTTTTCGCACCCGCGATCGGGATCTGCCCATTCAAGGGGCCATTTCCCGTCACCAATATGGAGTCCATTACGTATCCTTCTCTGCCGTCGCCTGCTCTGGTTTTGCACGCGCTTTGGCCTGAGCCTTACGTTTGGCCATGTTGGACTTTAGCGCTTGTTTAAGGCGATCTTCACGTGCTTGTGCATCATTTTTTTGAATTTTATTTTGCTTTGCCTGCGTCATAAGCCATGCTTACATCACAACTGAAAAAGCGTCCAGAATTGTCTTGCGCCTAGGCAATTTTACGTCTAAGCACCGCCTAAATAGGGCTGCTGTAGCTCAGTGGTAGAGCACTCCCTTGGTAAGGGAGAGGTCGGTGGTTCAATCCCACTCAGCAGCACCATCGAATTTTTCTTAACAATTACTTGGTTTAATCTCGTTATCCGAGGTTTAAGATCAATATGCCTCAGCCTTACATAGGTATCAGGCACAAACGCAATAACGCAAGCATTTTGGGCCGATACCCAGGAACTGCCGATCCTACAACCGTTGCGGAAATCAATTGAGAGTAAACCAAAGGGGCAATGAACATTGCCTCTGCCCATCGGTTAGCCAAAACAACCGGTGACACGACCGAAAAAGTGCCCATAGAAAGTTTAAAAAATTTACCCGGAAGACTCAAAATTCATCTATTAACATGCTTTAGATTTTCATGACGATGCAGGTTGTGCTGCCTGTCGCGTATAGCTTCCCTGTGTCTACATCAACTATTTCAGAAGTGGCTACTCCCGTCGAACGCCCAACATGGTTCGTAATGCCGATAGCGTGAATTTGGCGATTTTGCGGAATCGGTTTTATAATGTTAACTTTGTATTCAAGCGTTGTGTAGATCGAGCCTTTTGGAACCTTTGTCATCACCGCGCATGCCATAGCACTGTCCAGCAAAGTTCCATACCATCCGCCGTGCACAGTACCCATCGGGTTGAATGCATCAAAGCTGGGTGCACCCGAAAATACCACGCGCCCTTCTTCAACCTCGGTCAAATAATATCCAAGTGTTTTGCCAATCGGAGGTGATGGATAGCGGCCATCTAAAATACCTCGCATAAACTCCAAACCACTCACGTCACGCATTTGATCCAGGTTCATTAATTCTGACATGGAATTCGCATGAAATTGATTAGGCAACATGTCACTTACTCTTTATTATTCGACTGTACGCGCCCAAAATCTGGTGCGTCTGTGTCTTGGCCAGCTTCAATAATACCCCGCCGAATAGAACGGGTGCGCGTGAAATAGTCCTGCAGCATCTCTCCATCTCCTGTTCGGATGGCGCGCTGAAGCGCAAATAACTCTTCTGTGAAGCGCCCAAGAATCTCTAGGGTCGCATCTTTATTCGTAAGGAACACATCACGCCACATGGTAGGATCACTGGCGGCAATGCGCGTAAAATCCCGAAAACCTGCCGCCGAATACTTGATCACTTCGCTATCAGTGACCCGCCGCAAATCGTCGGCAACTCCCACCATTGTATAAGCAATTAAGTGGGGTGTATGCGATGTCACAGCCAAAACAAGATCATGGTGATCAGGATCCATTTCATCCACATTTGATCCAATTCCCACCCAGAAGTCACGCAAACGCTGAACTGCACTCACGTCCGTATCGGGCATCGGAACCAACAAACACCAGCGATTATCAAACAGGCTTGCAAAACCGCTTTCAGGCCCTGAATGTTCGGTGCCTGCCAATGGGTGCGCAGGAATGAAATGAATATCTGCAGACAAATGCGGGGCAACGGCGTCAATCACGGACCGTTTGACCGACCCCACATCGCTAACTGTTGCACCAGATTTAACCACGGGTGCAATTTCCTGCGCGACGGGTCCCATTGCGCCAACAGGGACGCATAGAACGATCAAATCCGCGTCTTTTACGGCATCCTGAATTGTGTCACACACACGGTCACATAAACCAATACGGCGCGCCGTATCGCGTGTATTTGCAGAACGGGCAAATCCCGTGACCTCACCCGCAAGCCCTGCGCGTTTTATTGCCCAGTACATAGAAGAAGCAATCAGCCCCAATCCAATGAGGGCTACGCGATCGTATACTTTAGTCATTCTTATGCCCTTTGAATTGCCCGACGGCGTCTGCAACCCGGCGACAGGATGCCTCATCCCCTACGGTAATGCGCAAGCATTCGGGCAAATTATATCCACCAACACGGCGCACAATAAGGCCTTGAGATTGCATGTAATCGTCACAGGCCTCTGCTTCTTCTTGAGAGTTAAACCGCGCAAGTATGAAGTTCGTCATAGATGTATCTGAGACCACCCCATGTTCGGCCAGTGCATTCGCCAACCAAACACGCAATCGCGTGTTTTCGTTCCGACATTTATCTGCATAGGCTTGATCCTTTACCGCTGCTTCTGCTGCAGCAAGTGCAGGTAGGGAAACGTTAAAGGGACCGCGAATGCGGTTCAGGGTGTTAATAATCTGTTTGGACCCATATCCCCATCCAACGCGCAGGCCCCCAAGCCCGTAAAGCTTGGAAAAGGTGCGCGTCATTACAATATTTTCATGGGAATGCACCAAACTCGCGCCACCATCATATCCCTCTACGTATTCCGCATAGGCGCCATCCAAAACCAGAATAGTATGTGATGGAATACCCTCGATTAGACGGCTTACTTCAGCCTCTCCAATCATCGTGCCTGTTGGATTATTTGGATTTGCAATAAAGACAATTTTGGTTCGTTCATTACAAGCGGCTAATATTGCATCCACATCGGTCATCCGACGATGTTCTGGCACTTCAACAGGTGTTGCACCGGCGGCCAAAGCAGAGATGCGATACATAGCAAATCCATGCTCGGTATGAATAACCTCATCCCCCGGTCCCGCATAGGCATAGCAGAGGAAACTGATGATTTCATCACTGCCCACGCCGCAAATGATATTGTCACAACACAAATCAAAAGCTTCGGCAATCGCTGTGCGCAATGGCAAATGATCTGTTGAAGGATATCGGTGCAGCATATGCGCAGTTTTACCAAGCGCCTCGATTGCGGCGGGCGATGGACCAAAGGGGTTTTCATTTGAACTTAGCTTGACCGTATTTTCGGCACCTATAGCGTGTGAACTTCCAGCCTGATAAAGTTTGATGTCCATAATCCCAGGTTGGGGCTGAATCTTTGGCATGCTATCACTCCGTTGTTATGACCTTAATACGCGGCGAATTTTATCAATTCCAGAGGCAAAACGAAAAAGGCCGCGGCGGTTCCCCGTCGCGGCCTTTTGCTTGAGACTTAAACTCTTAGTTTTGGGCGTAGTATTCGATGACGAGGTTTGGTTCCATAATCACTGGATATGGCACGTCGCCAAGACCCGGTGTACGAACAAATGTTGCTGTCATCTTTGAGTGGTCCGCTTCAATGTAATCAGGAACATCACGTTCTGCCAATTGTACAGCCTCTAACAAAACAGTCATTTGCTTTGAACGATCACGTACTTCGATCACGTCGCCCTCTTTTACTCTGTAGGACGGAATGCTCACACGCTTACCGTTCACTGTAACGTGACCATGGTTCACGAACTGACGCGCCGCAAATACGGTCGGAACAAATTTCGCGCGATATACAACGGCGTCCAAGCGACGCTCTAGTAGACCGATTAGGTTTTCGCCCGTGTCGCCCTTCATGCGGTCCGCATCAGAGAAGACACGGCGGAATTGTTTCTCAGTCAAATCACCGTAGTAACCTTTCAACTTCTGCTTGGCACGAAGCTGCAGACCGAAGTCAGACAATTTACCCTTACGCGCCTGGCCGTGCTGGCCTGGGCCGTATTCACGACGGTTGAATGGTGACTTAGGACGACCCCAGATGTTTTCACCCATGCGGCGGTCGATTTTGTACTTGGCAGCGGTTCTTTTTGTCATCGCTGATCTCCTTCGTTATGATCTAGGCCAAATGGCCACTATGAAGGGCGTTGTCCTTTTACCCGAGGGTACGACAGGCATCCTCTCGCGAGGGCCACCAACACCAATGAATGCGCGGCTTATATAGACTCGCATGACAGAGTCAATGCACATATCAATTGAAACTTACACCTTTCACTTCACTTCCTTCCGGAGGCCAACTTTCAATGCGCTTGAACATCCCCGAACACATTGAGAACCTATTACAAACAGAACTCCAACAGCTTGAGACATCAGGTGACTTGGATGAATTGACGATTAGTGATTTCTTTGCATTGCGGACCCAATCGCAAAGAGTCGTCGTTAATTTCAGCGGTGGCATCCAGAAAGAATGTTGGCGCGTAACAAAATCCAATGGATCATACAGCGTGATCTATATGCCTGACGAAGGGTACTTTTCTCTTTGCGTCGATAGTGCGTTAGGGCCCATTGATATTGGCGTGCATGGGCCTGCAATTCGCTGTTTCTCATCTGTTTGAGATCCAACCCAACGCCCTATCTATACCCTGAACAGAGGTGAAATCATGCGCGTAATCTTAGGGCTTTTTATTTTGGCTGCGTCATCAGCATGTGCAGAAACCGAAATATTCATCTGTCAGGCCAATGGGTTTGGACCACAGCCACAGATTACAGTGAGACATAATCCGACAAAGGATTTACTGAAATTCGATGGCGGGTATAATTTTTTAGGTCAGAACAACCCCAATACACCGCTTGCAGCACGCGGAGCAGAAAGCCTGTGGTTCAAAGCAAAAATCAAACGTGAAACACTGAAAACCACCTACAATGTTTATCTGTATGATGATTGGATTTTAATCGAAACTATTGAGTTGCCTGTTTTGGACGAACCCTGTACCCCAATGACATGCGAAGAACAGCAAACAATTTATCGGCTGCGACCGTGTGTGTTGGTTGATTGATTTCTGGTGACGCGCCACAGCATGTAAATCGCTAAGAATTTTAGCACACTGGGCACTAATGCATATGCAACGCTTAGGTTATAAATGCCTGCAGGCGTGAGTGATGTGGGATCAAATCCAGACGCTTCTAATCCTGGCAAAATAAGCCCAACAGCAAGCGCCAAAGCAAGTTTTGAGGATAGCGACCAGTATCCAAAGGCCTCTTCACTTGGCACATCCGAGTGTCGCAGAAACTTGATGAAAAGCATGGGCAGTAGGGTAAGGTCTGCACCGGTCAAAACACCTGTGACACCACAAATCACCGCAAATACAAAAATATCACCGGCATTGAGTGTAAAGGTGAATGAAAACGCTGCTAGAGATGCCAACATCGCACCCCCTAACACCCATTCAATCGCATAAGTTTTTGCCAATATCGTCCAAATCGGCACACCAAGTGCCGCAGCCCCGAAGAAAAGCAATAATAGGGGTCCAGACGCCACCTCAGATCCAATCGCGTATTCTACGTAAAACAAGAATAGGGTAGATGTGGTCGCAACAGGTATCGCGTTAACAAAGGCTAACATCAAAAAGGGACGAATCTGGATATCAGGTGCGGCAAACGCGAATTTTACGGATGCGGATTTCGTTTGATCCGACCAATTGGTATGCATAACCAGGACTGCAACCAAGGTCATAGCGATCAAAAACCAACCAAACCAAGTGTAGGGAGCATGACTTATCTCTGTAAAGATTGTGGGAGCAATTGCCGACAGACAAATTCCAATCAACTGTCCAGCTTCTCGCCAACGCGCGACAACAGGCTGCGCATCTTCCGCAAAATTATTTGCCGCATGGCTGTAAAACAAGATTACGGACAAACTGTAACCCGTGAACAACAGGATAAGTGAAAAAGCAAACCAAACCGTCGGATTAATCGGCGCAGCCACAATAAACAATCCAACTGCACCAGCGATAATTGAAATACCCGCACCAGCAGACAGGAACCTTTGTGAGACAATCTTGGTCGCAGATAAGCTTCCCAACAATGGATCTTGGATAAAATCAGCAACCCTCAGGACAAACATAATCACACCCAAAGAAGCTAGAGAAACACCGTATGCATCTGAAAAATACTTCGGAGCATGTAGGTATATCGGCAATCCGACCCCCCCCAACATTACCCCAAACAGGCCGACTGCAAATAGTGTGCTTCTATCAGGTATTTGCTGGGACACTTATCCTGCCTTCCCGCTTTATATTAAATATACGGCCTGAGTCATATCGCAGATCAACTGCCGTGGGTAATACGGTCTTCAGTTTTTACATGGGGGTCAATCGGCAGACCAAGGAGGGGTTGAGTTTCTCTATCATACTCGGTCCACCATTTCTAAAAAATAAAGATTGGCGACTTCAAATTTGGGCTTCTGATAAATCTAGCCTTTAACCTTGACGCTATTGTGCCTTTGCCTGTGACTGGCCGTTATGCAGACCCGCTACTTAAGCGGTCTCTTCATGAATAACTTCA
>JBMTQO010000069.1:0-7973 GCA_049446275.1 Paracoccaceae bacterium
TGATCAGATCATCCTAACACATACCTGCCGCGAAGTTGCGGAATTGGAATATGGTCGCCAACTGGTGGATCAAGTCAAAAACGATGAATTGATGGCCGAATTGGTGGGCGCGGAAAACCTGCAAAAACTGGTCTATTATCCAACCACTACCCGCGAAGACAGCCCCAAGATGGGACGGATCACGACATTGATCAAGGATGGGACATTGTTTGGCGATTTGGATGTGACCGATTTTGGCCCTGACAAAGACCGCGCGATGGTCTGCGGATCGATTGGATTGAACACAGATATCAAAGAGATCCTTGAAGGCTATGGTCTGCGCGAGGGCGCCAATTCAGAACCCGCAGAATATGTGGTTGAAAAGGCCTTTGTAGGTTAACCCGCCTAGAAACTGTGGCCGCTTGGTCGCCCAGCATGAAAAAAGCTGAACTCTGATATGGCTTCAGCCGTATTAGCGCTTGAAAACAAAGGGCTTCGTGGTTATGTTGCCCACGCAATTTTGATTAAACAAGGAACAAAACAATAGCTCGTAAGCCTCACAACGCGCCTCCGTCGCGCGACACCGGTCCTCGCGTAAATGACCGTATCAAAGCACTCGAAATTCGCCTAATCGGCGCAGATGGCGAAAATGTCGGTGTAGTTTCCCCAGCAAAAGCAATGGATTTGGCCGATCAAGCCGGATTGGATTTGGTTGAAATTTCGCCAAATGCTACACCGCCCGTGTGTAAGATCATGGATTTCGGAAAGTACAAATATGAACAACAAAAACGCGAATCTGAGGCACGTAAGAAGCAAAAGATCATCGAAGTCAAAGAGGTGAAGTTCCGTCCAGGCACTGACACCCACGATTATGATGTCAAGATGCGCTCTGTGCTGAAGTTCCTAGAAAAAGGTGACAAGGTGAAAATCACCCTGCGTTTCCGTGGCCGTGAAATGGCGCATCAGGATTTGGGACGTGACTTGTTGCACCGCGTTGCAGAGGACGTGAAAGACCATGGCAAGGTTGAAAACATGCCAAAAATGGAAGGTCGCCAAATGACCATGATGATCGGCCCATTGGCTGCCAAATAATCATCATCCTGATTTATGATTTTGCGCGGTTCTATTTAGGGCCGCGTTTTATTTTGTGCGCGATTTGAGACGGCGTGGTTGTGGCCGCGTTGGAATTTCCTTTAGCAATCCGCCAATAGCCATCTGCGCGAAGTCCGCATCTGTTACATCCAAACCACAGACCAAACGCGATAAAACCCAATCCGCGCCGTTCAATGCCGGGGATCGGGCGCATCCCGGCAAACCGATTACGGGTTTTGCCCCGATGCTACCAAGGAACAATAAATTCCCAGGGTCCACAGGCATCCCGAACCGATGCACGCTCCCCCCTGCCTGCGAAACGGCGGTCGGGGCCACGTCCGCCCAATCTGATGTGGCCGACCCTGATAGGATCATAACCAAATCCGCCTGTGAGTTTGTGACGGCCTCCGCAATACTTTTGGCGTCATGGGGCACCAGTTGGACGCCGTTTAATGTGATACCCAGCATATCCAACCGTGTGGCAATTGCGTCTTTGCCTTTGGTACCTGCCCCACCTTTCGTATCCGATATGATCAGGTCAGCAGAGTGCAATTTTGGTGCAAACATTCGAATACTGTCGCGGGCCAAATCGCAGGCCTGATCTAATTTCACTTGCGGCACGCCATAGCTGATGATTTTGATCGTCGCCACCAAACCGCCAGTCGTCATTTGTTGATATTGAGGAACCGTTGCGACCGAAATCATTGGATCAACTGAATTTGCCGCAATCAGGCGCGCGGCATCCAGTTGCGCCACGCCTGGCCCATCCGCGATTATATTCACGCGCCCCGTAAATGGCGCGGTTAAGGATAAGCCAACCGCCTGTGGATCAGGGCAAATCGCCTGTGCAAAGAGTTTGGCCGCATCATTTTCATTCACATCGCCATGCTCCAACAGTGCCGCTGTCACCGATGTGATCCCTGCAGATTTCAGCGCGGCTATGTCATCCGCGCCGATCACGATGCCCTTTCGCATACGACGGTTGGGCGTCTGTATTGAATGCGCCAATATTGCGCCTTCGGCCTTGTCGATATCGAAATTTCCAAACTTCATTTTGGGACCCGCAGCTGGAACAACACCTCGGCCATAATCGAAACGGCAATCTCGGCAGGGGTTGCCGCGCCGATATTCAACCCAACGGGCCCATGAATGCGCCCGATTTGATCATCCGTGAATCCTAGCGCACGCAGGCGGTCCATGCGTTTGGCATGCGTGCGTGATGATCCCAGCGCACCGATGTAAAACAAATCGGATTTTAGCCCGATTTCCAATGCAGGATCATCCAGCTTGGGATCATGTGTCAACAAAACCAAGGCCGTGCGCGCATCAGCCCCTAATTTTTCCATCCCCTCATCGGGCCAATCATCCAGAATTGGGGTATCGGGGAAACGCGCAGATGATCCAAAACTTTCGCGCGGATCAATAAGATATGGATCAAACCCAGCTATCCGTGCCATTGGCACCAACGCCTGCGCAATATGCACCGCACCCACAATCACCATGCGCAGCGGGGGATTGTGAATGCCAACAAATGTCTCTTGATCTTCTTCAAATCCAGAACGATCCATTCGGAAACGCGCATCATATCCGTCGGACGCAAGTGCGCGCGCGCCCGTTTTCACATTCACAACATAGGCAACAGCGCGGCGGGTTGCCCGTGCCTCAATCAGTTGTTCCAACAGCGAAACAGGAATCACATCGCCAACGGGTTCCACCAAAATGCGAATGGTCCCCCCACAGGCCAGCCCAACGGCAAAGGCATCCCCATCGCTGACCCCATATTCCAACAGCACGTGGGTGCCGTTTTCAAGCGCCTCAATCGCTTCTAGCACGACGGCACCTTCTACACATCCGCCTGATACGGACCCCTCTATTTCGCTCTGACGGTTGATCACTAATTGCCCGCCAACGCGGCGTGGGGCAGATCCCCATGTTTCAACCACCGTCGCCAAAACCGCGCCCTTGCCCTCTTGGTGCCAGCGCAACGCAGTTTCAGGAATGTTTTCAAATCGGTCCATTGTGTCCATCCTTTGTCACGCAGCCGCCCGCATCTCTGCCAGCATCCGCGCCAATTCACCACGATCATCGGGCGCTGAAATCACATTTGCCAAATCTTCCAGTGATGCAACCGAATGCGACGCGCGAAAGCTATCTACATATGGGAGCATTGCAGTAATTCCACCAGCCCTTGGCGCAAATCCATCCCAGCGCAACAGCGGGTTTAACCAAATCAAGCGTTTTGCGGAAAGCCGTAGGCGTTGCATTTCACGGGACAAATCATATTCATCATCACGGTCAAGCCCGTCTGTGATCAACAACACAACGGCCCCCTGCCCCATCACGCGGCGTGACCAGTCACGGTTATAATCATGAAGGCAGGCGGCGATACGCGTTCCGCCCTCCCAATCCTGGGCCTCACTTCCTGCAGCGGCAAGGGCGGCATCGACATCCTTATTTGCCAAATGTCGTGAGATATTTGTCAAACGTGTGCCAAAGGTAAAGGCATGCACTTTGGCCCATCCTGCGCCCTTTTGATTGGCAACCGCGTGAAGAAAGTGCAAAACCATGCGGCTGTATTGGCTCATCGATCCTGAAATATCACACAGGGCGATCAGATTGGGCCATCTGATACGTTGTTGTTTAAACCGCAAACCATCAAATTCACCGCCCTGTCGCATCGCTGCGCGTAGGGTTTGCGCGGGATCAACACGCGACATTAGGTGGCTGGCTTTGGTACGCCGCGATGAGATGGGTTTCACGGGTAAAGTTAGGCGCGACAGCATGCGTTTAGCGGCGGCGATTTCTGCCGTGCTCATCTGTTCGAAATCCAGCGTTTTTAAACGCTCGTTTGTTGATGCAGTAAATGATGCATCAACTTCGACCATGGTTTTTTCGTTTTCTTCATCCTCTTCGGCCTCTGGCAGATCAGGCTGCATGCCATCCAATAACGCCTCTGCCGCACGTTTTTCAGCCGCTTGGGCAGCGCGTTCCTCTTGGACGCCGCGGACCGCAGGCAGCATCATGGACATCATATGTTCCAAATACCGTGGATCGCGCCAATAAAGCCTGAAGATCTGCGCAAACACTGTACGGTGTTCGGGTCGGTTCACAAAACAGGCATGCAGCGTCCAATAAAAATCCTGCTGATTGGTGAACCCCGCCGCCTTGACCGCATCTATGGCGTCAATTATGCGCCCCGGGCCAATGGACAATCCCGCACGCCGCAGGGCACGCCCAAAATGAATAATATTTTGGGCAAGCTTTGGGTTATCCGGGATTTCAAGCGGGACGTATTCGGCCATTTATGCAGATGCCTCTGCTAAACCTGATTTGGCCTCATCCAAAATTCGTTTTGCCTCGGAACCTTGAATTTTAGCGATATCGTCTTGGTACTTCAAAACGGCCCCAAGCGTGTCTGAGATTACCTCGGGGCTTAGGGATACGACATCGAGCGCAAGCAAACATTTCGCCCAATCAATGCTTTCTGCGACACCAGGCTTTTTGAACAAATCCTCTGTGCGCAACGCTTGGACAAAGGCAATCACTTCTTCACTTAGGGCTCGGGACACTTCGGGAGCGCGGGCATTCAAAATACTGACCTCGCGTTCAAAGTTTGGATAATCCACCCAATGATACAGGCAGCGCCGTTTCAGGGCATCATGCACCTCGCGGGTACGGTTGGAGGTCAGGATAACAATTGGGGGTTCTGGCGCCTTGATGGTTCCCAATTCTGGGATTGTGACCTGAAAATCCGATAGCGCTTCTAACAAGAAGGCTTCAAAGGGTTCATCTGTCCGGTCCAATTCATCAATCAACAGAATCGGCGCACCGTTTTCATCGGGTTGCATCGCCTCAAGCAGGGGGCGTTTGATTAGGTATTGATCGCTGAATAATTCTGTTTGCAAGGCATCTTTATTTGATCCACCAGCCGCCTCAGCCATACGGATTGCCATCATTTGCGCGGGAAAGTTCCATTCGTACACCGCCGAAGATGCATCAAGCCCTTCGTAACATTGCAATCGGATCAGCTTTCGTCCCAAAACGGCGGCCATCGCCTTGGCAATTTCGGTTTTGCCTACACCCGCTTCGCCTTCTAGAAAGAGTGGGCGCCCAAGTTTCAGCGACAAAAACACCACTGTGGCAAGCGCACGAGAACACACATAGCCCTGTGCAGACAATTTGTTCTGCACATCGTCGATTGAGTTAAATACGCTCATTCCATCTCCTCGCTCTTTCTATCCGCATGCTGCACTTTGTTTTCTTGGGGTCAAGCGCTGCGGTATCGCAAAAAAGTCGTATACACGCCTCAAGGTAGGATGATTTGCACACTATCCCAGCATTGAAATTATTAGATTTAAGATTTGTGTTTTGAGTGACACAAAATCAACAATGAGGTTCTCGGGGGAAATCACGGCTGTCACAAGGCAAAAGAATGAGGCGGCGTTCCTGTTGGAATGGATCGCCCATCATAAAGTAATTGGGTTTAGCGATATCGTAATTTTATCCAATGATTGCGAATATGGTAGTGATGAGATGCTGGATCATCTGTCAAAAGCAGGTGAAATTACTCATCTGTGCAATGATGGCCCATATGATGATCGAGGTATTCAATTTGCGGCCCTGACATCGGACAGCCCTGCAATAGAGTTCTATAAATTTCTGCGCGGACGGCGCGACATGTTACGCCATTTGCGCACCGTTTTGGGGCAGTCACAGGCACGTCATGGTCCGTTGCTGAAAATATTGGTGTGACGACGCACGTTACACCTGCATCCAACCGCCCCAAGTTTGTTGCAGCACTGCAACAGGTGGAACAAACGGCGGCAGAATAATTCCGTCAAACTGGACTAGAAACCTGCGCGCATTTTGTGTAACCGCAGGAGCATGAGCACAACAATCACCCTGCCCCGCCCCGATGATTGGCACTTGCACCTGCGCGATGGTGCTATGCTGAACATTGTTTTGCCCCATACAACACGTCATTTTGATCGCGCGATCATCATGCCGAATTTGGTGCCACCTGTCGTGCGCGCGGATGATGCGCGCGCCTATCGGGATAGAATACTGGCAGCAATGCCAGCGGATGCGACGTTCTCACCCCTTATGACGCTGTATCTGACCGAGGATACGGACCCAGAGGATTTGGCCGCGGCCTATACATCAGGATTGATCACCGCAGTAAAACTGTATCCAGCAGGCGCCACAACAAACTCAGCTTCAGGCGTGCGTAATTTCGAAAAGGTGCGGCACATTCTGGATAAGATGGCCGAGATTGGATGTCCCCTTTGCGTTCATGGTGAAGTCACGCAAGATGACATCGACATTTTTGATCGCGAGGCCGCGTTTATTGAGACGGTTCTGGACCCTTTGCGCCGAACAATCCCAGAGTTGCGCGTGATTATGGAGCATATCACCACAAAGAATGGTGTGGATTATGCTCGTGCAGGCGGAGAAAATATGGGCGCGACCATCACTACCCATCACCTGATCATCAACCGTAACCATATTTTAGTCGGAGGGATCAAACCGCATTACTATTGCCTACCCGTTGCCAAGCGTGAAGAACACCGTCAGGCATTGGTTGAGGCCGCAACCAGCGGCGATGCATGCTTTTTCCTAGGGACAGACAGCGCCCCGCATTTGGATCATCACAAGGAAAGCGCCTGCGGCTGTGCGGGTTGCTTTACCGCACCAAATACCATGTCCCTGCTGGCCCATGTATTTGAGGACGCTGGCGCACTTAATCACCTGCGCGCTTTTGCCTGCGAAAACGGTCCTGCCTTCTATGGCTTACCTGTGAACGCCGGCACCTTGACACTGACGAAACAGGGCACACCTGTAAAATTCCCATCCAAAATCGAGACACCCGAGGGTAAATTAACCGTTTTTGACCCTGGCTTTGATGTTTTTTGGTCCGCTGAGTAAAAGGAAATTCTCATGATCCCCAGTTCTTATCCCGACGCTTCTGAGATCGCCCGTCTGTCGGCGCGCATGTTGCTTGAAATCAAGGCAGTGCATTTCAATGCCGAGGATCCGTTTACACTGGCTTCTGGCCTGCCAAGCCCAACATATGTGGATTGTCGAAAATTGATCAGCTATCCTCGTATCCGTTCAACCCTGATGGATTTCATGACAGTGACCGTCATGCGCAATGCAGGGCTTGAGGCGTTTGACAATATTGCAGGCGGCGAAACAGCGGGCATTCCGTTCTCTGCACTGGTTGCAGAACGCATGGCGCTGCCCATGACATATGTGCGCAAGAAACCCAAAGGTTATGGTCGCAATGCCCGAATCGAAGGCGCGATGAGCGAAGGTCAGCGGGTTTTGTTGGTCGAAGACTTAACAACCGATGGCGGTTCAAAACTCTCCTTTGTAGATGCGATTCGTGAAACAGGCGCAAGCTGTGCACATACAGCCGTGATTTTTTATTACGACATCTTCCCCGAAACGATCAAAACCCTCTCAGATCATGGTGTTAGCCTGCATTACCTATGTACATGGTGGGATGTTTTGATCGAAGCCAAGGTGCAAAATGCTTATGACACGGGGACACTGGCAGAGGTCGAAAAATTCCTAAACAACCCGCGTAAATGGCAAGAAAAGCTCATGGGAAATAACGGATAGGTTCCGCAAAATCTTTCGACTCACTTTCTATATTTTGCGATTTGGTGGATTTATTGCCCAAGATATGCTAATCCACAGGTTATCCACAGGAATATACAATTTGCCCCTGTCGCAGTGGCAGATTAGAACACTTCTCACGACGCGGGGGAAGAAATGAACAAAGTAGCAGAGATCAATCCAACAGGCGCAGAAATTCAACTGCCCGAGACGATGCCCCATTCCATTGAGGCAGAGCAGCAATTGCTTGGCGCGATCCTGACCAATAATGAAATTTATGA
>JBMTQO010000070.1:0-7805 GCA_049446275.1 Paracoccaceae bacterium
TTTCTATCTGCATCCTGTATGCGGACGCTGTCATTCACAAAAAATGCTGCGTCTGCACAATGATCAAAACGTAAGACACGACGCAGCTTTGACGAAAGCTTCCGTAAGGCTTGAAAGGTAGGAAATTTATGACCGATACAGCAAACCCAGATATATTGTATACAATTGTAGACGAAGCGCCCGAAGTGGCGAGTGCATCGCTACTGCCCATCATTCGTTTCTATGCTTCTGCGGCCGGCGTAACTGTTGGGACAAAAGACATTTCCCTTGCTGGACGAATCATTTCCGCTTTCCCTGAATTTTTGACAGAAGAGCAACGTCGGACCGATGATTTGGCTGCCCTTGGTGAATTGGTAAAAACACCATCTGCGAATGTTATTAAGCTTCCCAACATTTCCGCATCTGTCCCTCAGCTAAGTGCCGCGATTGCCGAACTACAAGAACAGGGCTATTCACTTCCTGATTATCCAGAAGAGACATCAACAGACGAAGAAAAATCAATTCGTGCGCGGTATGATGCGATCAAAGGGTCGGCCGTAAACCCCGTTCTTCGTGAAGGTAACTCAGACCGTCGCGCGGCGCGTGCGGTTAAAAACTATGCGATGAAAAACCCCCACTCTATGGGCGAGTGGGTCAGCACATCAAAAACACACGTGGCCTCAATGGATGGCAATGACTTCCGTTCAAACGAAGTATCCGCCACTGTCACCGATGCGCAAGCAGGTCCTGCGAAGATCGAATTCACCGATGCGGATGGTAACGTGCGCATCCTAAAAGACGGCATCGACATTCTACCTGGAACCGTTGTTGACGCGACATTCATGCGTGCATCTGCCCTACGTGATTTCCTACGCGACGAAATCGCGAAAGCAAACGAAGAAGGCGTTTTGTTTTCGTTGCACCTGAAGGCGACAATGATGAAGGTGTCTGATCCGATCATCTTTGGTCACGCTGTTTCAGTCTTCTTTGAAGAAGCCTTTGAAAAGCACGCTGATGCGCTTGCCGTAGCGGGTGTGAATCCAAATTCAGGTCTGGGTGATGTTTTGGACCGCATTGCGGATCAACCCGAAATTCTGGCCGATTTCAATGCAATCATGGCCGACAAGGCACCGATGTACATGGTTGACAGTAATCGTGGCATCACAAACCTACATGTACCATCAGATGTCATCATCGACGCATCCATGCCCGCGATCATCCGCGCAGGGGGCAAAGGTTGGGGACCAGATGGAAAACCAGCAGACACAAAATGTGTGATCCCAGACAACTGCTATGCGCCCGTTTACGATGAAACAATCAACTATTTCAAAGAAACAGGCGCTCTTGATCCAACAACATCAGGCGCAGTTGCCAACGTTGGCCTGATGGCACAAAAGGCCGAGGAATACGGCAGTCACCCAACAACATTTGAAATTCCTGCAAACGGCACCATCCGTTATATCGTGGCCAACGGTGACGTATTGCACGAACAAGCCGTTGAAAAGGATGACATTTGGCGTTCATCAAGTGTGCGCAAAGCACCGATCGAAGATTGGGTCCGTCTAGGTATTTCCCGTCAGGCAGCCACTGGATCACAGGCGATTTTCTGGTTGGACGCATCACGTGCGCATGACGCGGAACTGATCAAATACGTCACTGCAATTTTGGAGGCCGAGGGCGTTGCAGATAAATTCCAAATCCTTGCTCCGCGCGAAGCAACTCGTGCTACTTTGGAAACAATCCGAACTGGGGCCGACAGCATCGCGATCAGCGGCAATGTATTGCGGGATTACCTAACCGATTTGTTCCCAATCCTTGAATTGGGCACATCAGCGAAAATGCTATCAATCGTGAAATTGATGCAGGGCGGCGGAATGTTTGAAACGGGTGCTGGTGGTTCCGCGCCAAAGCACGTTCAACAGTTGGTCGAGGAAAACCACTTGCGGTGGGACAGCCTTGGTGAATTCTGCGCATTAGGCGAAAGCTTGGGCTTCTTAGCGGACGTTACAGGCAATTCCAAAGCAGCCGTCCTTGGCGCAGCGGTGGATGTTGCTACACAAGGGATCTTGGATAACAACAAATCCCCAGCCCGCAAAGTTGGCCAAACTGACAACCGCGACAGCCACTATTTCTTTGCCCTATATTGGGCACAAGCATTGGCAGCGCAAACGGATGACCCCGAGATCGCAGCCCATTTTGCACCTATTGCCAAGGCACTTTCTGATGGACAAGAGGCCATTTTGGCAGAATTAGAAAGCGTTCAGGGCGCACCTGCGGATATTGGTGGATATTACCACCCAGATCGCGCGAAATTGGCAAAAGTCATGCGGCCTAGCGCGACCCTAAACAGCATCATTGGCTAAACCCAATCATATGCATAAACATGAAAAGGTGGCCTTTGGGTCGCCTTTTTATTTACGCAAGCGTTGGGACAAATCCCGCAGAATTTGCACAAATGCGCTGCGTTCAACATCGGGGGTGGCATTCGCCAAGGTGAAGACACCCACAGGACCCGCAAGCAGATCAGATTGCAACGGACAACTGATCAAGGATCCATTCAGTAATTCATCCATCACGACACCACGCGATATAAACCAAATATAATCTGACCGTTGAACGATACGTCGCCCAATCGGTAGGGATACAGTTTCAACGGCACCCTGCGCCCCTGTCATTCCGATACTGGTCAAATACCGTTCAACAGTCGGGCGAATAACCGCGCCCTTGGGTGGCATAACCAATGGATAGTTCAGAAAATGATCAGAGGGATGGTCGGCGAATAGAATTGGATGATCAGGACGCACAACACACACGACATCCTCAGAATAGAATTGCTCAAAGACAATGTCGGTGAGCAAATTAGCATCGGGCATACGACCGACCACCAGGTCCAATTGTCCATCACGCAATTGATTGAACAGCATCCAATTGGGCCCTGTACGCACCTTTAGATGACTGTTCGGGGTGTCCCTTGAAAAGGTTAAAACAGCATCTGGCACCAATTCGGTCGCAGCAGTGGGCAGCGATCCGATGCGCAGTTCGCGCCTACGTGTTTCTCTGCTTAGTCGATCTTTGGCTTTGGTTAATTCCAACCACGACGCGGCGGCGTGATTTTGAAAAATGCGACCCTGTTCATTCAACTGCAACCCCCGTCCAATACGATCAAACAATTGTGTTTGCAGCAACTCTTCCAGTTCTTTGATCGTTTTGGAAACCGCAGGTTGCGTAATATTCAAGGACGCTGCCGCCAAAGACACACTCTCTACGCGCGCGACTTCAAGAAAACATTTAATATGTCGAAGACGAAGTGCCTGATCCCAAATCATAACCAATAAGTTATGTTATTTATGAAATTAAACAATATAATATTCTATAAATTTATGATTATCTAATCTTGATTGCGAAAGGAAAGATCATGAGCGAACGATTTGATGCGGGCATGAAGGTGCGTCGACAGGTGTTGGGCGATGCACATGTTGATCGCGCAACCGCTGCAAAAACCGAATTCGATGCACCGTTCCAAAATATGATTACAGAGGGCGCATGGGGCACCGTGTGGAACAGTGATGGATTAACCAAGCGCGAAAGATCCATCCTAACGATCGCGCTTTTGGCGGGTGCAGGAAATTTCGAAGAAGTGGCAATGCATATCCGTGCAACTGCGAACACGGGCGCAACCCCCGAAGATATCCGCGAGGCATTTATGCATGTGGCGATTTATTGTGGGGTGCCAAAGGCCAATCACGCCTTTAAGATAGCAAAAGAGACATACAAAGAAATGGGAATTTCCCTATGACCAAAAAGAACACCTATATGGGCGAATTTTATCAGCGCGATCGCTATATGCATCCACCCGCATACGCAGAAATCTACAAAACATCCGTTCCGCGTTCGCCAAAGCAAGCGCTTATTTCAATCGAGAATTCCCTGTCTGAAATCACGGGGCCAAAGTTTGGGCACAATGATTTGGGCGAATTAGACTATGATCTGATTAAAAACTATGCTCAAACAGGGGATGCCATCGGTGAACGCATCATCGTACATGGGCGGGTTTTGGACGAAAATGGCCGCCCTGTTCCAAATACCTTGGTCGAGATTTGGCAAGCAAACGCAGGTGGACGATACAGGCACAAAAAAGATATGTATCTGGCCCCCATCGACCCGAATTTTGGCGGGTGCGGGCGCACAATGACCGATGAAGATGGATACTATTTTTTCCGAACGGTCAAACCCGGTGCGTATCCTTGGCGCAACTGGGTGAATTCGTGGCGTCCCGCCCATATCCATGTGTCTGTTTTTGGGACAGCCTTTGCACAACGCCTTATCACGCAACTTTATTTTGAGGGTGATCCCCTCATCAAAAAATGCGCAATTGTGAACACAATACCAGATCAAGATGCAATTGATGGATTGATCGCCCCGTTGGACATGAATGCGGGCGTGCCTTTAGATTGCTTGGCCTACAAATTCGACATTGTTCTACGCGGTCGTCGTTCGACCCTGTTCGAAAACCGTTTGGAGGGAAATTAATATGCCACAGAAACTGAATTACTTTCGCGAAACGGCATCTCAAACGGCGGGTCCCTATGTGCACATCGGCCTTGCCCCTGGTGCCGCTGGGTTTGAGCTTTTTGAAAAGGAATTGGGTCAGGATATCGCGGGACCCAATGCCAAGGGTGAGCGTATCACCATCACCGGACGCGTATTGGACGGAGCTGGATCACCCGTCCGTGATGTTTTATTAGAAACATGGCAGGCCAATGCTGAGGGTATCTATGCCCATAACGAAGATCCACGACATACCAAGGTAGAACAGGGTTTTTCAGGCTGGGGACGTGTTATTTCCGATTTCGGCAGCGGTGAATTCGTGATTAACACAATCAAACCCGGCGCAACCCCAGGCCGCAATGGTGCAACGCAGGCGCCGCACATCAATTTATGGATTGTGGCACGAGGTATTAACGTGGGCCTGAACACGCGGATCTATTTTGAAGAAGACAGTGATGCGCACGCCAGTGATCCAATCATAAGTCTAATCGAACAGCTTCATCGTCGTGATACCCTGCTTGCTAAAAAAACGGGTGAGAACACATATCATTTCGATGTTGTCCTGCAAGGTGAAAACGAAACGGTGTTTTTTGATGTCTAACAATCCATGTATTATTTGTGTTGCGATAACTGGCTCTGTTCCTAACAAGGCCGCGAACCCCGCCGTACCCATATCAGTTGAAGAACAAATCGAAAGCACGCACGAAGCATTTGAAGCAGGTGCAAGCATCTGTCACGCACATGTGCGCAATGTCGACGAAACGCCATCAAGCGATCCTGAAAAATTTGCTCGTTTGAAAGAGGGTTTGGAAAAACATTGCCCAGGTATGATTATCCAATTTTCCACGGGCGGACGATCAGGCGCGGGGAAAACACGCGGTGGCATGTTGCCATTGGCACCCGATATGGCATCGCTGACAGTTGGTTCAAACAATTTCCCAACGCGCGTTTACGAAAATCCACCTGATCTTGTGGATTGGTTATCTGCCGAAATGCGCGAGTACAAAATCAAGCCAGAGATTGAAGCATTCGATCTAAGCCATATTCACCATGCAGTGAAAATGAATTCGGACGGTCGGATACCGGGCAAGCTCTATATCCAATTTGTCATGGGTGTTAAAAATGCAATGCCTGTGGATCGCGACGTTTTTGACTATTACGTAAAAACCGTCAACCGCCTTTCGCCCGATGCGCAATGGTGCGCAGCAGGGATTGGCAAAGATCAGATTACATTGAATGATTGGGCCGTTTCAGCAGGTGGGCACGCCCGAACAGGTCTTGAGGATAACGTGCGCCTTGATCGTGAAACACTGGCCCCCTCAAACGCGGCATTGGTGAAACGTGTGGTTGAGCTATGTGATAAATATGAGCGCCCTGTCGCGACATGGCAGCAGGCGCGTGAAATTCTGGAACTGCGGCCCTCATAGATCAATTGGGAGATAGGAGATCACCGTGCAAGAAATCCAGTTAAAAGCACGCCCTAAAGGCGCCCCAAAAGAAAGTGATTTTGCACTTGTCGATTGGACCCCTCCAAAATTGGCACCTGATGAAATACTGGTTGAAGTGGATTGCTTTTCTCTTGATCCATATATGCGGGGTCGGATGGATGATGCGAAATCCTATTCAGCACCTGTTGCGTTAAACACACGTATGGAGGCAGGTGGCGTGGGGCGAGTCATCGAGAGCGCATCAGATCGGTTTAAAATTGGCGACTACGTCTTTGGAATGACGGGATGGGCGTCACACGCTGTCTTACAGGACAAGTTAATCCGTAGATTGGATGTCGCCCCGGAACACCTTAGCCGCGCTTTGGGTGTGCTTGGAATGCCTGGCTTTACGGGGTGGTTTGGCCTAACCCAACATGGCCGGCCAAAACCGGGTGAAACCCTTGTTGTGGCCGCCGCAACTGGCCCTGTAGGATCAATGGTTGGCCAATTGGCAAAACGCTCGGGTTTACGGGTGATCGGGATTGCGGGAAGCGATGAGAAATGCCAAGTGGCAGTAAATGAATTCGGGTTCGATCACTGTATCAATCACCGTACATTTGAAACAGCAAAAGCTATACGCACAGAGCTTACTCAACACGCACCAGACGGAATTGACATCTATTTCGAAAACGTCGCAGGCCCCATCCTTGAAGCCATCTTACCGGTAATGAACGTGCACGGACGCATTCCAGTTTGCGGTATGATCAGTTGGTACAACGCAGGCCGTTTGGGTGGTAATGCATCAATTGAAACATTAAGCGCACCCAAGATTTGGCGAACCATTTTGGTGAACCGATTATCTGTCAAAGGCTTCATCATATCAGATCATTGGGATCACTTTTCCACTTTTTTGACAGAGGTTGCACCGATGGTGAACGATGGACAAATCAAGTTCATCGAAGATATTACAACTGGACTAGAAAACACGCCGCAGACGTTTATTGGAATGCTGGATGGTAAAAACCACGGGAAAACAGTGATCAAATTACGCTAATCAATGTAGGCATCCTTGCGGTTCCCGGCACGTTCCCAATGAATGGGCAATGTACGTCCATAAAGTTGTTCTGTGCGTTCAGGGCTGCCAACCATGTCGGACTGTTCAACATAAGAAAAAATCGCGACATATCGTGGGGTGGTTCCAATAAGTGGCGTCACCCGATGAAGAGAATGGCGCCCTCTGAAGAGTTGCAAATCACCTGGCTCCAACTCCAGAACATTGATTAAATCAGATGTGCCATCAAGAACGCGACAGACTTCGGAAAAGTTTTCTGACCCCTTGCGAATGCCAGGTGCATATTCAAATGCACCACCACCATCAGCATTTTGTATGGCAAGTGTCACAGTAAAATTATTCGTGTCAAAGTGCCACGGAAACCCATTCCCTTCGACAGCCATGTTAATGATTACATCCGCCAAAGGGTCCGCGTATCTGTAAAAGGCGTCTTCCTGAAAACAGTCTTGAATAAAGCGATCAAATCCATCGAAGTCATGTATTGACCGCAGGGCACCGTCGGTTTGAAAGTTGTCAGCAGGAATAAATGCGTTGGAACGATCATAAAAACGACGTCTGGGATCATTTTCCGGTAGTGTTTCATCATCTGCAGTAAAATATACGTTGGTGCGGTTATAGGAACGGTGTGCATGTTCAGCGACCGCGTCTGCTTCTTGTGTTAGTGCTGCAATCCCTTCTGGAGTTAAGAAATTCTTAAGCACAGCGCAGCCATCGAAGGCGAGGCTATCGCGCACATTGTTCAAAACTGCATCGCGCTTCTCTCCATCTACATGGATTGG
>JBMTQO010000071.1:0-7754 GCA_049446275.1 Paracoccaceae bacterium
CGGTCAATGAACCGAATATCCTTGAAAGCTGTCCCATTGGGCCATTCCCCAGAGAGTGTGCCACGGCAATAGACGATGGCGGCGTCCTCGGGGCTTTGTAGTGCATCAAACCCATCATAGGTCTTGGTCACGAATTTATAGCGTGGCTTTGCCCAATCGATGAGCTCTTGCAAAGACGTCATCGCAGCTATTCCGGGGAAATACATTTTGAACCCCTCACCAAGATACGACTGTGCCTTGGCCAAGTCGCGAGCTTCCATTGCTCCAAGGTAGTCTTGAACTACTTTGCTTGGGTCCGCTTTCGCGGGGGCGGGTGTTCTTGTGGTGCGTCCGCGGTAATAATTTTCGCTTGGCAGATCGTGAATCATCACCGTCACCAGCTCAGAAGGTGCAGGGATTACGAATCGGATTGCGTCTGTGATGGATTCCCCAAGACGGCGTTTTTCATCGCTATTATAGCCTTCTATGACGTGCAAATTGACGACGGGCATGCGGTCCTCCTCAAGGTTTGTCCTCTAACTAATACCAAATTTGTATTTTTGTTAACAAAAATTTGTATTTTAAAAAATACACTTACTTGATTTTGATAGAGACATCTTTAACAATGATGCCAAGCAAACAGGGAATCAGACTGTGAATCGGCAAAACGACGTGTCATTGCCAGAAGGAACAAAGGCACGAGGTGTCTACCTTGCGCTGCGCGATCAAATCATGAGTGGGCGTGTATCGGATGGGGAAACATTACCCACAGAACAACGCCTTGCAGAAAGTCATGGGGTGTCACGCGTCACCGTGCGCAAGGCGCTTGATGTGCTTGCTGATGCAGGGCTGATCAAACGCCGCGCAGGCAGTGGCACGACAGTTTGCGCCCCTGCGGACCATAAACGCACGGCGATGAATTTTAATACGCTGATGCCGCAGCTTGTCGAAATGGGAAACAAAACCACTGCGAGGCTCTTGTCCTTTGCTTATGAAACCTCTCCTGATTATGTGACCCGCGCGCTGGGATGGAACACGCCGCAAATGGTGCAAGTCGCAACCCGTGTGCGTCAGGTTGACGAGATGCCGTTTTCCCATCTTACAACCTATGTTCCTGCGCACATTGCAGAGAATTACTCTGAAAATGATTTGGCAACACAGCCTTTGTTTAGCTTGCTAGAACGAAGCGGCGTTCAGATCGTGAACGCGCACCAAACAGTGTCGGCGACCCTTGCAGGGCCAGAGGTCGCGCTTGCGCTCGGGGTCGCCGTTGGATCGGCGCTTTTGTCGCTTGATCGGGTTGTACGGGATGTTGACGGAAGTGGGGTAGAGTACCTCTCTGCCCTTTATCGCCCTGACATGTTCCGCCTTGAAATGCCGTTGATGCGCGTTGGCCAACAGAATGAGCGTCATTGGGAGCCTGCGATCGGTCAAATGAACGGAGACGTACAATGACACAGCCGCTTACCTTGCTTGATAAGCTTTGGGATGCGCATGAGATTTTGCGCCGCGACGATGGAGCCTCCTTGCTCTGGGTGGATCGCCACCTTGTGCATGAAGGGTCGCATCACGCTTTTGCAAAGATTGGCCAAAAACAAATCCGCGTCAAAGAACCAAACCTCACCTTTGGTGTTTTGGATCACTACGTGCCAACCAACCGCGTTGGGATTCAAATTGACCCCAGTATTCCACGCATGATGCAAACACTGCGCGATAATGCTGCGATGCATGGGTTTAAGCTGTTTGATATGACCCACCAAAATCAGGGGATCGTTCACGTGATCGGGCCTGAACTTGGGCTGACGCTGCCAGGTTTGCTGGTGAACTGTGGCGATAGTCATACCTCAACGCATGGCGCCTTTGGGGCGCTTGCCTTTGGGATTGGCGCAACCGAAGTGGCGCATGTTCTTGCAACGCAGACCATTTGGCAGCGCAAACCACGTGCGATGCGGATCAAGGTCGAGGGCACTTTGGGGCCTTCTGTGACCGCAAAAGATATCGCGCTGAACTGGATATCTTTGCTTGGTGCAGACGGTGCACGCGGACATGCGATTGAATACGCAGGCAGCACGATAGAAGCGCTGAGTATGGAAGGGCGCATGACCCTTTGTAATTTGTCGATTGAAGGAGGCGCGCGGTTTGGGATGATTGCACCCGATCAAACCACATTCGACTATGTGAAAAATCGTAGATACGCTCCACAGGGGCAAAAACTTGAAGAAGCGATTGAGGATTGGTCGGACCTAACAAGCGATTCTGACGCATATTTTGATCGAGAAATCACATTGCGTGCGGAAGATATCGCTCCAACAGTTTCATGGGGAACCAGCCCAGAACAAGCTGTGCCCGTGACGGCAACTATTCCAGCACTCGAGAACCTAGAGGCGCCAAAAGCCGAAGCCGCGAAAGCAGCGCTCGAATACATGGGACTTGAGGCTGGAAGACCCCTTATTGGGACACCTGTAGACCAGATCTTTATCGGCTCGTGTACCAATGGACGGATTGAAGATTTACGCGCTGCTGCCGAGGTTCTTCAAGGACGGCGTGCCGTCATCCCCGGTATTATCTCGCCAGGGTCCGTAAAAATCAAAGCGATGGCAGAGTCTGAGGGTTTGGACAAAGTCTTCAAAGATGCTGGATTGGAATGGGTTGGCGCTGGCTGCTCGATGTGTGTCGGCATGAATGGAGATTTGGTTGCTGCGGGCAAACGCTGTGCCTCTTCGACTAATCGCAATTTTAGAGGTCGCCAAGGTAAAGGCGCACGCACGCACCTCATGTCGCCTGCAATGGTCGCAGCAGCAGCAGTGACTGGCACCATTTGTGACGTACGCGACTTGCTCTCAGGAAAGACAAATTGATGGGGGGATGGCGCTATCTCAAAGGGATTACAGCCTATTTGCCTAGGGCGAATGTAGACACGGATCAATTAATTCCAGCGCGTTTTATGTCTGCTCCTAGGTCAGAAGGATATGGCGAGTATCTTTTATATGACCAACGCCGCGATGCCCATGGACAGCTTGATCCAAGTTTCCCACTTAATACCGAAAAGACTCCAAGCGTCTTAATCGCGCACCGCAATTTTGGTAGTGGTTCTTCACGAGAAGCGGCTGTGTATGCTTTGGTGGATGCTGGATTTCAGGCGGTGATTGCGCCAAGTTTTGGCGACATATTTTCGTCTAATGCGGTTAACAACGGGCTTTTGCCATTGCGCTTGGATGAACAGGATCACGCTAAACTTGTCATCTGCCATAAGGCGAAACCTGATCTGCCTACAGCAATCGATCTTGACACATGTCAATTGCGCCTTGGATCGTTTGAGCGCGTATTCACGCTTGATGAAACATGGCGCTTAAAATTGATCAATGGCTGGGATGACATAGATATGACTCAGCAGCACCTTTCTAGCATCGAAGGATACATAGAGAGGGCTTGTAATATCACCCCTTGGGCATGGCCCAATGGGGTGAAGTAATCGCACCGCTTCTGGTGCAATTGGTGCAAAAAGTGCCGCAAACGAAAGAGGTTTTTGAACCTCTGTTAGAGGGAGAAGAGAAATGAAAATGAAACTACTAGGTGGGCTCCTCGCAGGAGCTACTTTGATCGCAGGGCTCGCCAAAGCCGAAGAAACGATTTCGGCAGTGCATGCGTTCCCTGAGACTCTTATCTACACCAAAAGCTTTTTGTCTTTTGTAGACAAGGTCAATGAAGCTGGTAAAGGTGTTGTACAAATTGATGTGCGTGGTGGTCCTGAAGCCATTGGTATGTTCCAACAGCCAGACGCGGTGCGTGATGGTATTGTGGACATGGTGTATACCCCCGGTTCATTCTACGCCGCCGCTCTGCCAGAGAAAGACGCATTGGTGGCGTCCAACCTGACAGCAGTCGAAACACGCCAAAATGGCGGTATCGCATTAATCGATGAAATTCATCAGCAAAAGATGGGACTCAAATACCTTGGCTGGTTCGACAGTGGTGTATGCTACAACCTTTGGACACGCAACGAGCCAAAGTTTGATGCGAACGGCAATCTCGAAGTTGAAGGCCTAAAGTTGCGGGGTAACAACGTGTATAATGCGTTCTTTACCAACTATCTTGGTGCGCAGGTGATCGACCTACCAACAGGGGAAGTTTATTCTGCCTTGCAACGCGGTGTGGTTGATGCAACAGGTTGGACGCAGATCGGATTAATTGATCTAAAATGGAACGAATTCCTGAACTATCGCATTGAACCATGCTTCTTCTCAACGGACCTTGGTGTAATCGTGAACAATGATAAGTGGAATTCGCTTTCAGAAGAAGCGCGCAAAATAGTTCAAGATGTTGCGGTGCAGCACGAAAAAGACAGCGTTATGGCCTTGCGTGCAAAACGCGATGAAGATTTTGCAGCTCTCGGAGCGGCCGGGATGAAAGTTGTTTCACTCCAAGGTGAAGCTAAAGCAAATTACCTTGCAGCAGCGCGGGAAAAAACTTGGGAACGCATGAAGACCGTAATGGGCGAACAACCGGGTGGCACGGGCAATTATGATCGCTTGATTGAATTGTTCTATGACTTAAACGCAGCCAAGTAAAATAAATGGCCCACCTTTTAGGTGGGCCATTCTGCGAGGTTAGGGGATACAATGAATTCGCGCATTTATCTTGGCTTATTATATGGCCTTGCCGGCATGTCAGGGGCTTTGCTTGTGTGGCTCATGATATCAGTCATTCTATCGGTTTTCATGCGTAACATGGGGATGCAGCCCTTTGCCTGGCTTTTTACATCTGCAGAATACGGCCTGCTCTACATGACGATGTTTGGAGCACCTTGGCTTGTGCGAGAAAAAGGCCATGTGCACATCGAACTCCTCACCGCTACGTTGCCCGAAACAGCCAGAAATATCGTAAGTCGCTGCGTCGCACTTGCTTGTGTTTTAATCTGTTTGATATTGGCTTGGAAAGGATTGGATCTGATGCTGACTAATATTGAGCGGAGCGATTATGACACGCGCGCCTATTATTTTCCGCGTTGGATTTTGACTATTTCATTTCCGATTAGCTTTAGTCTCATGGCTTTTGAATTTTCTCGTTTTGTCTTCGGGCAAGATATCATGCACACGGGTGAAGCTGGGATACACGAATGATGGAATGGTTCGAAGCACTTGCTGTACTCCTCGGGGTGATACTCGTTCTAATGGCGATTGGTATGCCCGTGGCGCTGGCATTTTTGGCAGCAAACATCCTCGGTGCTTGGGTATTTATGGGTGGTGAGCGGGGAGTTTCCCAACTTTTGAACAATGGGTTTGGTTCGCTGACAAAATATGCCTTGATGCCAATCCCTCTTTTTCTGTTGATGGGGGAAATATTCTTTTACACTGGACTTGGTGGGAGGATGTTTAATGCTATTGACAAGCTATTGGGAAAATTACCAGGGCGTTTGAGCTATGTCACTGTCCTCGGCGGAACCGCATTTTCGACGTTATCTGGATCGTCGATGGGATCAACTGCTTTGTTAGGGTCTTTGATGGTTCCAGAGATGTCGCGTCGCGGATATAAATCATACATGAGCATCGGCCCGATTTTGGGCACAGGCGGGCTTGCGATTATTATACCGCCATCTGCTTTAGCTGTTTTATTGGCAACATTGGCACAAATTGATGTCGCTGCGCTTTTGCTTGCAGGCGTCATACCTGGCCTTATACTCGCTGGATTTTATCTTGCAACGATTTGGTTGCAAACCAAAATTGATCCAAATGCCGCACCTGCCTATGAGGTGCAGTCTATGAGTTTAGTAGAAAAAATTGTCCTTTTATTTCGTGAAGTTTTACCGATGGTGGGGATCATGGTGGTGATTATTATTCTGATGATCGAAGGCTTTGTCACCCCCTCCGAAGCTGCTGCATTCGGGGCGCTTGGTGTTTTGCTCTTGGCTGCCATATTTAAATGTCTGACACTAGACGCTTTACGTAAATCTATAACAGGTGCGTTGCGTGTAACACTGATGGCTTACTTAATAGTGTTCGGTTCGGCCACCTTTAGCCAGCTATTAGCCTTTTCAGGAGCCTCGCGTGGGTTGGTGAAGTGGGCTACGTCATTCGACCTTGCTCCATTAGCTATGTTGATGATCATGTTTGCTGTCCTGCTTTTGCTTGGAATGTTTATGGAGCAAATTTCGATAATGCTGCTCACTGTGCCAATCTTCTTTCCTCTTGCCCAATCACTTGGTTTTGATCTTGTTTGGTTTGCTCTGATCATGTTGTTGTCATTAGAAATCAGCTTCACAACCCCGCCTTTCGGGTTGCTACTATTTGTTATGAAAGGGGTTGCCCCCCCTAGTACCACAATGCGCGAAATTTATACCTCTGCGTTCCCGTTTATAGGATGCTCTCTAGTGCTAGTTGCACTTTTGATTGCCTTTCCTAACCTAGCTCTTTGGCTTCCATCGCAATAAGCGACCATCTCGGGAGTTGAGTAAATAATCTTGGGCGCCCCCAAACCACTGTTTATCGGCATTCTTTCACGTTGATGACCATATCAGATACCATTCCTGTGGATTACGCTGTTGAGTTTATTTTACTCATGCTGCAGGTGCTGTCAGAATAAACCTCGTTGATCAGGTCAGTTGATATACTTAGAATACTAATTTGTGCCGACTTTAGTATCCTTTTTCTATTTCAAAACCTACTTTGAGTTTATTCAACTGGCAGCTAGAAATCATTAGAAGAAAGCATCGAGATTATTTCCTCGGGTACATTTAAACTTGTCGCTGTTGCAATGAGTTGTTCAACTGTACCAGAATCGAGAGGAATGCCATTTTTGCAACGGTCCATTGCGCAAAGCCTTTCTGGATCACCGGGCATAAGAACAGAGCCAAAGCCTTCAGCAGGTGGGGATGCTTTCACCCAGTCAATATATCTATCAATGTCAATTCCAAATTCTTTTGCCTCCCCAAAGACGTCTGGATCAATTAATATAGCCATCATATTGTTAATTATCCGATCAGAAACTTCGCGTTCAGGCAGATAAGCACCACCTCCGCTGAATGCGCCGCCTAAAATATCTCCGAGTAACGCAAGCCCAAAACCTTTATGCTGACCAAATGTGGTGAGAGATCCAGCTGGTTCTTGAAACATAACTGACGGGTCTGTTGTTGGATTGCCCTGTGGATCAATTACTGAACCCACTGGTACTTGTTTGCCACTCAATTTCGCTACGCGAGCTTTTCCCATCGCAATTGTGCTCGTCGCCATGTCCAATATAAACATAGGATTCTTCTCAGTGGCGGGGATCGCAGTACAATATGGATTTGTGACAAAGCGAGCATCACTACCACCATAGGGCGCTACGAGGGGTCTTTCGGATTGCACATTGGCGTAGATAATACAGATGAAACCTGCCATCGACGCCATCTCGCCCCAGTCGCCCAAACGTCCTAAATGAAAACTGTTGCGAAGCGATAGTACGGCAAAATGACTGGTCTTTGCGCGTTCTATTGCCATTGCCATCGCCTGATCCGCAATGACATGACCAAATCCTCGACCGCCATCTATTTGAAGAAACGGGCCTTTGTCGTTCACGATTTCAATTTCGGCGTTTGGGAGCAGTTGCCCTGATTCAATACCATCGACATAAGCTGGTATCATTCCGACACCGTGACTGTCGTGTCCGGTGACGTTTGCGGATACGAGCCGTGATGATACCCGTTCAGCCGCTGCTTGGTTCCTGCCAGCGTGTAATAGGATCGCGGTTGCTACCGCTGTGAGTGCATGGACAGGTATTCTCATGATCAGACCCTTTTT
>JBMTQO010000072.1:0-7559 GCA_049446275.1 Paracoccaceae bacterium
TGAGTCACCCATCGCGTACGCAACAACAATCTTAGTTGCGTCGACACTTGCTGCGGTGTGGTCGTTAGTGCCAGTCACTGTTGCTGTGATGTCGCCAGTTGCGTAACCAAGTTTGTATGAGTTTACTGAGTCACCACCGTCAACGTTTGTTGTCAAAGCGAAGTCAACGCCACCCATTGAGCCAGCAATACCAAACTGACCTGAAGTGTTTACGTCGTCGTAAAGGTTATCAAGTCCTTCGCCATCTGCAGTGAATGTGTAACCTGCATAGCCGATTGTCATGTTTGGAGCAGATGTTTGCGCTCCACCTTCTTTACCGTCAAGCTGGAAGTCGTCGTTATAGTCTGCTTCACGTCCTAAGTCTACACCGAATGATGTGGACATTGTCATGCCGTTGTCGTATGTGCCAGATAGCGCCATGTTGATGTCGGCGTGTGTGTTCATCACGTTGTCGCCGTTACCAGTTGCAGTAACGTTGATTTGTGTTTTACCGCTGATTGATACTTCCGCAGCTGCAACACCAGCAGTCATTACCAACGCTGTTGTAGTAAGAAGAACTTTTTTCATGTTTTCTACCTTTTAATAAAGTTTCCTGGCGCGCACGTGCCGGCGCCTATGATTGCTGTTTCCTAGATTTTTTGATGAGTTGCAACTTAAACATCAAGTGAGCGCTATCCATTATGTAACGTGATGCATGATTGCCACACTTGAGTTTTGCGCGTTGTCCAATTCAAAGTTTAATTGCGATATGTCTAAACACATATTGCACTCAAACTTCAACGCTTGCTCCGCGTTGATCGATAGGTTAATCACTGTTTAGCGACTGGAGGAGAGCAGAATGCCGCGTATGTTGTCTATATTCAGTGTTATTTTAACTCTGTCAGCGATTTCGGGATGTTCACAATTAGAAAAAGTATTCAAGTCGCAGGATTCAGGCAGTCAGATTGGCGTTCCAGCGCTTGAAGATGAGAGCAAACAGACCACAATTTGGGACGCTTTAAATAGAGACCTGTCCCAAACACCCGTCAAGGTAAACCGATACATTTGGCAGGCCGCATTGGAAGTGCTCGACTTCATGCCAATTGAAACTATCGATCCATTCTCTGGCGTAATCGTAATGGGTTACGGCGTGCCACCCGGCGGTGACAAAGCGTATCGGGCGACAGTCTACGTTTCTGAACCCGCTCTAGACGCCCGAACTCTGCGCGTTGCGGTCGCGACACGTGCTGGAGCAGCGTCTCCGCAGACCATGAGAACCCTGGAAGACGCAATATTATCCCGTGCACGTCAACTAAGAGAGTTAGATGGTCAATTTTGATCGAGCAAGTGAATTTAAATTGACATGCGAATTACCTGACAACCTATATCAAAACACACGCAGGTAGTGGTAAGGTGGCCATTGCTCTTCTGCACCAAACTTTCATTTCTTCCGAATTAAGAAGTCGCCACTAGACCCTCACATAACACCACGTTATGAGGACGGGAGTTTAACTTGATTTAGGGGCACATTTATGTCGCGATACGAGGCAATACAAATCGAAGCAAAATGGCAGGCCGCTTGGGATAGTGCAAATGTGTTTGCGACACAGCGGGACGAGGGAAAGCCAAAATACTACGTGTTAGAAATGTTCCCCTATCCCTCAGGACGTATCCACATGGGACATGTCCGAAATTATACCATGGGTGACGTAATTTCGCGTTATAAAATATCTACCGGTCACAATGTTTTGCACCCGATGGGATGGGATGCATTTGGCATGCCCGCAGAAAATGCCGCAATGGCTATTGGGGGCCACCCCAAAGAGTGGACCTATTCAAACATTTCCACAATGAAAGAACAGATGAAGCCCCTTGGACTTTCAATCGACTGGAGCCGTGAGTTCGCCACCTGTGATCCTGAATACTATGGCCAACAACAGGCCCTATTCCTTGACTTCCTAGAGCATGGTTTGGTTTACCGAAAAAACGCAGTGGTCAACTGGGACCCAGTGGACATGACGGTTTTGGCCAACGAACAAGTTGAAAATGGCCGCGGCTGGCGATCAGGTGCGATTGTTGAGCGCAAAGAATTGACACAGTGGTTCTTTAAGATTTCAGAACATGCAGAAGATTTACTGGGTGCAATTGACGAATTGGATGATTGGCCCGCCAAAGTGAAACTGATGCAGCAAAACTGGATCGGTAAATCGCGCGGTTTGGAATTTGCATTTGATCTGATCGATGGTCCAGACGGACATGAGGATATCGCCGTATACACTACACGCCCCGATACGCTATTGGGCGCATCCTTCGTAGGGATTTCAGCAGATCATCCACTGGCGCGTCATTTGGAAAAATCAAACCCAGAAATTGCAGCCTTTAATAAAGAATGTCGCCAGATGTCCACTTCTGAAGCCGATATGGAAAAGGCCGAGAAAAAGGGATATGACACAGGCCTGCATGTGCGCCACCCCCTTAACCCTGAATGGAAATTGCCCGTTTGGATCGCAAATTTCATTCTGATGGATTATGGAACAGGCGCTATTTTTGCATGTCCCGCGCATGACCAGCGCGATTTGGATTTCGCCCGCAAATACGATCTGCCCGTGACAGACACCTTCCATGCGTTGGACGATGAGACGTCCGTTGAGAATATTGCGTTTGTTCCGGCAAAATCAGAAAAGGTAAAATGGATAAACCATTTTGCAGGTTTAGATGTTGCGACTGGGGATCAAGCCATCGCTGCCACGATCGAATTTGCCGAAAACGCAGGCTGGGGCAAAGGTGTGACAAAATACCGTCTGCGCGATTGGGGCCTTAGCCGCCAGCGTTACTGGGGCTGTCCGATCCCGATTGTTCACTGCGACAATTGCGGTGTTGTTCCCGAGAAAAAGGAAAACCTTCCCATCCGTTTGCCCGATGATGTTAGCTTTGACAAACCAGGGAACCCATTAGATCGCCATCCAACGTGGCGCCAATGTACCTGCCCCAAATGCGGTCAGGATGCGCTGCGCGAAACGGATACAATGGACACATTTGTAGATAGTTCATGGTACTTTGCCCGCTTTACATCTCCGCGTGCAGACACACCAACAAATGCTGATGACATCGCATACTGGATGAATGTGGATCAATATATTGGCGGCATCGAACACGCGATTTTGCACCTGCTCTATTCCCGCTTTTTCGCGCGTGCGATGCAGGTTTGTGGCCACCTCCCCCAGAGTGCGGTTGAACCTTTTAACGCGCTGTTCACTCAAGGTATGGTGACACACGCAATTTATAAACGCGATGGTCAGGAGGGGCGGCCCGTTTATTTCTATCCTGAGCAGGTCGATCTGCGCGATGGAAAGGCGTTTTTGATTGAGGATGGATCAGAGGTGGACATCATTCCATCTGCGAAAATGTCCAAATCGAAGAACAACGTGGTTGATCCGTTAGCCATCATTGAAGCCTTTGGTGCAGACACCGCCCGTTGGTTTGTGTTATCTGACAGCCCACCGGAACGTGATGTGGAGTGGACCGCATCAGGAGCAGAGGCCGCCGCAAAACATTTGGGTCGCGTGTATCGACTTGCATTGGATTGTAAAGGGTCTGATGTTGCTTCAAATGACGAAGATGAGGTTTTGTTGAAGGAAACACACAAGGCGATCCACGATGTTACCCAAGGCATCGAAAGCTTTGGTTTCAATGCCGCGATTGCGCGTCTATATGGATTTACAAACATTGTAGCGAAATCCAAGGCAGGATCTGAAACCAAGGCCATGGCAATGCGCACCCTTGCGCAAATGATGGCCCCCATGACCCCACATTTGGCCGAAGAAGTTTGGTCAATGTTGGGCGGCGAAGGTTTGGTCATTAACGCATCATGGCCCAAGGCCGATCCCGCGTTGCTGCTGGATGACGAAGTGACAATGCCGATCCAAGTCAACGGAAAGCGACGCGCGGAAATCAGCGTTGCCAAAGACATGCCAAAAGAAGAGGTTGAAAAACTTGCTCTTGCGCAGGATGCTGTGGTGCGGGCGCTTGACGGGGCAAGCCCCAAGAAGGTGATCGTTGTCCCCGGGCGGATCGTGAATGTGGTTATCTAACCGAAGAAGCTTTTTTGCACTTAGTGGCGCATTTTTGGCGGGCTGCGCACTGCAGCCTGCAAGCCAAATGCAGTCAATTGACCAAATATTATCGTCAATCACGCTTGAAACACCACGCGACCGAAAATCATTCTATTTTCGAAATGCGCTTGAGGATCAACTTGGGTCGTCGGACCCCGCGCCCGAATATGGCCTGTCCTATCAGCTCAACACAGCAGCAATGCGATCCGCGATTACAAAAGATGGTCGCTCCTTACGTCAACAGGTTGAAGGTACTGTTACATTCATGCTGCGTGATCTAAGCAATAATGCAGTCGTCTATACCCAAAACAGACGTGCGTTTGTGGGGTATTCTACCAACGGATCACCCGCAGCAACCCAAGCCGCCACGCGTGACGCAGAACGCCGTTTGATGCAGCAATTGGCGGACGAGGTTATTCGTGACTTGATGTTCTATGGTGCCGCATGAAGCTAAACGGGCGCGACATATCGGCATTGGTTGCAAAACCCGATGATCTAACGCCCGCAGTTTTGTTCTATGGTGCGGATGCTATGCGCGTGGCGCTAAAGCGGGAAGAATATCTGAAAAACTTACTTGGTCCGAATGCCGACAAAGAAATACGGCTTGCCCGTTTTAGTGCGGGCGAATTAAAGAAAGAGCCTGCTATGTTGCAAGATGCATTGAAGGCGCAAGGTTTTTTCCCCGGTCAACGGGCGGTGTTCGTCGAAGAAGCGACCGATGCAGTGTCCAAAATCGTGATGGATGGGATCACCGCATGGGAACAAGGCGATGCAATCATTGTTGTGACTGCGGGTCAGCTTAAGCCAAGCTCTACCTTGCGCAAAGGATTCGAAGGGCACCGCAGCGCGAAATGCGCCCCGATCTATGACAATCCCTCAACGCGGGCAGAAATCGAAGCTGATTTGAAAAAAGCGGGTTTGGCACAGGTCTCAATGGATGCCATGGGTACACTAATCGCTCTGGCGCGGGATTTGGAACCAGGTGATTTTCGCCAAACACTGGAAAAACTAGCACTTTATAAATATGGGGATGATAAGGCAGTCAGTACGCAGGATATCGCCGCCTGTGCCCCAACATCTGCCGAGGCCGAGTTGGACGACATCCTAAACATTGTGGCTAGCGGGCGCGCGGATCAAATTGGTCCTGTAATGAAGCGATTAAAGGATCAGGGGGTGCAGCCCGTCACACTAACCATTGGCGCTGCACGTCATTTTAAAATGCTGTTTACCGCGGCATCTGATCTGAACGGCCCCGCCAACGGGGTTGGGAAACTGCGTCCGCCCGTCTATGGACCACGGCGCGATATGATCGTACGTCAGGCCCAGCATTGGGGTGGACGAAAACTACAGGATGCACTGACTGCTTTAACTGATCTGGATTTACAACTGCGTTCAGCAGGGCAACGAGCTCCCGAAATGGAATTGGTAGAACGAAGCCTGATCCGTATAGCGATGATGGCGCGGCGGTAATCCACATTTTTCATTCAGCGTCGTTTGCTTACCAACAGCGCGTCAATTCATTCAAATACCAACACGATACCTAGGTTATTCCAAAGTGCATTTTGGCATAAAAAAACCCGCCACATGATCGTGTAGCGGGTTTACTGTTCACTTGTTCAGGGCATTAGTTATTGGCGTTCATTCCAATATCCACACCCATCGCCACCATGTCTGATAACAACTTCGCTGCGTCATCAATTCGGCCTGGTTCGTTCACGGACACCTCTTTTGCATTATTTAAAGCAGCACGTGCCTCTTCAAGAATTGCGTCAAATGTTTCCTGTGTCATTTCCTCGCGTGGCAATGCACGTTCGGCTAAAACAGATAGGTTTTCACCGATTTCAGCGAAGCCACCAGTGACCACATATTCTTGTGTTGCGCCTGTGCTTTCGACACGCAAAATGCCTGGGCGTAACGTGGTGATCAGAGGCGCATGACCCGGCATGGCCGTCATGTCACCATCCGAACCTGGGATTTGAACCGATGTCACCTCAAGCGACGCAACGCGACGCTCTGGGCTGACTAGGTCAAATTGCATTGTGTCTGCCATTTAGGCCTCCTTTAGGCCGCGTCTGCTGCCATTTTTTCGGCTTTTGCGATCACTTCGTTGATGCCACCAACCATGTAGAAAGCCCCTTCTGGCAAGTGGTCGTACTCACCAGCGACAACCGCTTTGAACGATGAAATTGTGTCATCAAGTGGAACCTGAACACCATCAGAACCTGTGAACACTTTCGCAACGTCGAATGGTTGTGACAAGAAGCGCTGGATCTTACGCGCACGCGCGACAGTCAGTTTGTCTTCTTCTGACAATTCGTCCATACCCAAAATTGCGATGATGTCTTGAAGTGACTTATAGCGCTGCAGGATACCTTGTACAGAACGCGCAACTTCATAGTGCTCTTGGCCAACAACAGATGGATCCATTAGACGCGAAGATGAGTCTAGTGGGTCAACCGCAGGGTAAATACCAAGTTCCGAAATCGCACGTGACAAAACAGTTGTCGCATCCAAGTGCGCAAATGTTGTCGCAGGCGCTGGGTCAGTGAGGTCATCCGCCGGAACATAAACCGCCTGGATCGAAGTAATTGAACCATTTTTGGTTGATGTAATACGTTCCTGCATCGCACCCATGTCTGTTGCCAATGTTGGCTGGTAACCCACAGCTGATGGAATCCGGCCCAATAGTGCAGACACCTCAGATCCCGCCTGAGTAAAGCGGAAGATGTTATCAACAAAGAACAAAACGTCTGTACCTGACTGGTCACGGAACTGTTCCGCTAATGTCAAACCTGTCAATGCAACACGTGCACGCGCTCCGGGAGGTTCGTTCATCTGACCGTAAACAAGTGCCACCTGAGATTCGGATAGATTGTCAGGCTTAATAACGTTAGATTCGATCATTTCGTGGTAAAGGTCATTACCTTCACGTGTACGCTCACCCACACCCGCGAAAACGGAGAAGCCAGAGTGCACTTTCGCAATGTTATTGATCAATTCCATGATCAGAACGGTTTTACCAACACCCGCACCACCGAACAGACCAATCTTACCTCCTTTGGCGTAAGGCGCCAAAAGGTCGATAACCTTAATACCAGTTACCAAGATTTCTGACTCTGTAGACTGCTCGCTGAACTCAGGCGCTGGTTGGTGAATTGCGCGTTTTTCATCCGCATTCACTGGGCCTTGTTCGTCGACTGGTTCACCGACAACGTTCAAAATACGTCCCAATGTCGCGTTTCCAACTGGAACTGAGATTGGTCCTTTTGTGTCTGCCACCGCTTGACCACGAACAAGACCTTCGGTCGCGTCCATCGCGATAGTACGTACAGTGTTTTCACCTAGGTGCTGGGCAACTTCCAGAACCAGTGTCTTACCGTTGTTTTCAGTGGTAAGCGCGTTCAAGATCTCTGGTAGGTGATCATCGAACTGCACGTCCACAACGGCGCCGATCACCTGAGTGATTTT
>JBMTQO010000073.1:0-7442 GCA_049446275.1 Paracoccaceae bacterium
CGTTGTTGAACAGGACGGCGTGCGCGTGATCATTGCACCGATGGCACAAATGTTCCTGTTTGGCACGCAAATCGACTATGAAACCAGCCTACTGGAGTCTGGGTTTAAGTTTAATAACCCAAATGTCGTTGAGGCCTGCGGATGCGGTGAATCGATCAAATTCGAAGGAATGTGATTACGCCGTCATCAAGTGGACGTAGGTTTCTTCAAATCGCCTGGCCAAATGACAACCTGCATGGATGCGTTTCCCCGACCCCAGTGGTGCAACATTGGTATCGTAATTGGGGTTAAAGAACAGCGGCACTGAAATGCGTTCCTGATCACTGCCACGTACGCGATGGGGCGTTGCACGTACCGCGCCATCTGTCCACATTTGCAGCATCTCACCAAAGTTGATGATATATTCACCAGGTTCTGCAAAAACAGAAACCCATTGACCATCACGTCTTTGCGCCTCTAGCCCGCCAACGCCATCGGTGGCAAGCAATGTGACACAACCGTAATCTGTGTGCGCCGCGATCCCAAAATCCTTGTCCCCCGCCCAATCTGGACGTGCGGGGTAATAATTGCCGCGCAACAGGGCCATTGGGTGCGAAAATTTATCCGTAAAATAATCGCGGTCCAACTCTAAAGCGTCCGCAATTGCCCGCAACACATCCATGGCAACCCGCATTGCAGCAGCGTAATAATTTTTTATGACACGCTCAAAGTCTGCGGGCTGTTCAGGCCATTGATTGGGCGCATAAACACTGTGCGCCGCATAAGGGTGCATGGGTGAAGGCACATAACCACTATCAAACACTTCTTTATAATCGGGGTTTGCATTTGGATCGACCTGTTCACTGCCCGAGGCACCCCACCCGCGATTTGATCCCGTTTTTGCCATGCTGACATGCGCCTTTTCTGCCTCTGGCAGATGGAAAAATTGTCGATACATATCGGTGACTTGCACCACATCGGCCGCAGACAGCGATGTGTTGTGCACGATCAAAAATCCATACTCTTGAATCCCCGCCAACAGATCATGATTTGCGCCTGCATCCTTGGCAACTAACGCCTGTAAATCAATTTTGGGGATCATTAACACTCTCTTGCATCCATGGGTCGGAATGGGCAATACCTAGGGAAAGATAATAAGACAAGGTGCCCCGCACCAAAGGAGAAAAAGATGCGTAAACTCGCCGCAGGTAACTGGAAAATGAACGGAACACGGGCGAGCTTATCGGAGGTAAAGGCCATAAATGCAGAACTTGATGACACTGATCCTGCGGTTGTTATCTGCCCGCCCGTATCCCTATTAATCCCCGCCTGCGATATAGGCGGAAAAATCGGCATCGGTGCGCAGGACTGCCATATGGTATCTTCTGGTGCGCATACGGGTGATATTTCGGCCAACCAAATTGCAGATACAGGCGCCACATATGTCATCATTGGCCATTCCGAACGCAGAACGGATCACGGTGAAACAAGCGACATGATCAAAGCCAAGGCACAAGCCGCACTTAAAGCCGGGTTGATCGCAATTGTGTGTATCGGTGAAACCCTTGCCGAGAGAGAGGCAGGCGAAACGTTAAATGTTCTGGGCCAACAGATGTCAGGATCTATTCCTGATGGGGCCACATCACAAAACACTGTGATCGCCTATGAACCCGTCTGGGCAATTGGAACGGGTCTTGTTCCAACACTTGACCAGATTGACGAAGCGCATCGTTTTATGCGTGCTGAACTGCTGACCGCACTTGGTGCAGATGCACAAAACATCAGCTTGCTTTATGGCGGTTCGGTGAAGGGATCAAACGCCGACGACATCTTTTCCGTGGCAGATGTGGACGGCGCACTGGTGGGTGGCGCAAGCCTAAGCGCGCATGATTTCGTACCAATCATCAAGGCGCTGTCGCGCGCATAGCGGATAAAAGCAGAACGGTGTCAATCATGCACATATTCAGCCAATCTCCAACTTATCCTGCGTTTGTGCAAAATCCATATCCAGTTTATGATAAAATCCGCGAGGGTTGGGTATATTGGCAAGACTATGAAATGCCTGCTATATTTTCTTATTCTGAAATTGATAAGCTGTTTAAAAATAAATTGTTAGGACGCGAAGCTATTAATTCAGGTGAAGTCAATATTCCTAAACGCCTTCAGCCATTTTATGATATTGAAGCGCATTCGATGCTGGAACTGGAACCACCACGCCACACGCATTTACGCAAGATGGTTCTACATGCATTCACCTCACGGCGTATCGCGGCACTGGGCCCCGAAATTGAAAATCTGTGCCACAGATTGATCGACAATTTCCCGAATGACCCCTTTGACATTCTATCGACCTACGCGACGCAGGTGCCTGTGATTGTCATTGCAAGATTGCTGGGTGTGCCCGAAAGCATGACATCCCAATTGCTGCGCTGGTCGAACGACATGGTCATGATGTATCAGGCCCGCCGCACGCCAGAACTTGAAGATCAGGCGGTGACATCCGCAATTGAATTTTCATCATTCATGGCAACCTATATTGAGGAGCGCCGAAACAAACCTGCGGACGATTTGATTTCCAATCTGATCGCCGCGGAAGAAGGCGGCGCGCGCCTGAGCAAGGATGAGGTTATCACAACCTGCATTCTGTTGTTAAACGCAGGCCACGAGGCAACGGTGCATACATTGGGGAACGGAATTAAGGCTCTGATCGAACACGGCGCAGATCCCGCATGGTTAACCCCCGACGCAATCGCAGGCACAATCGAAGAAGTCCTGCGCTATGATCCACCCCTGCATATGTTTACACGCTATGTTTATGACGATGTCAAAATTGGAGATCACACATTAACGTGTGGGGATCAGGTTGCGCTGATGATTGGCGCCTCTGGGCGTGATCCCAGTCGATGGAACGATCCAAACAGGTTTGATCCCGCGCGCAAGGTGCAGAAAAATCATGCGTTTGGCGCGGGCATCCACTTTTGCCTTGGTGCGCCGCTGGCCCGTATGGAAATGCAAATCGCATTAAAAGCGCTGTTTGATCGTCACCCAAACCTGCGTATCACGGCAGCACCCAAATACGCAAATGTGTACCATTTTCACGGGTTAGAGGCGCTTTGGGTCCAAACCTAAAGCGGCAGTTGCGTCGTGCTTTTGATTTCTTCCATTGAGAGCAGTGCAGTGACATTGTGAACCTTCACCTCTGAAATCAGGGCCTGATAGAAATTGTCATAGGCCCGCGCATTTTTCACACGTACTTTCAGGATATAGTCGATATCGCCCGCCAATCGGTGCGCCTCTTGCACTTCAGGTCGATCATTTAACGCCTGCAAAAACGCGGCTTGCCAACTGGCCTCGTGTTCACTGGTGCGGATTAACACGAAAAAGCACGCCTCAAACCCCAAGGCTTCTGCATCCAATAGCGTAGTACTTTGTTTGATGATCCCCGAATCGCGCATTTTGCGAATCCGGTTCCAAACTGGGGTCTTGGAACTGTTCGCTTTCTTGGCGATTTCTTCCAATGATTGGCTTGCGTCGTTTTGCAGCTCAAGCAAAATTTTCCGATCTGTTTCATCCAAACGAACCATTTTTTCGCACTCCATCTCGTTTTTGGCCCAGCAATCCTAGAATTCCCAATTACCAGAACAATGTTTCTTATTTCATGTCATATATTTCATTTTTTGGGAATTTTTCCTAATTATTGAAAAAAGTCAACCAAGGAACATAAAAGTATGGAACATTACCCTGTCTATCTGTCGCTGCGTGATAAACGTGTTTTGGTTGTGGGCACGGGGGAATGCGCCTTGGCCAAACTGCGGCTTTTGATGAAAACACCCGCGCGGATCGAGGTTTATGGATATGATCCGATTGACGATCTGATCGCGCTGTCCGCGGCCGGTCATATTCATCTGATGCACCGTGACCTTGACGCAAATGATCTGACAGGTGCCCAATTACTTTACGCCGCGCAAGAGGATGATGCATTAGATCACGCAGTGGCCCAATTGGCCCGCGAACACGGTGTTTTGGTGAATATTGTTGACAACCTGCGTCACAGTGATTTTATCACCCCTGCGATTGTGGATCGCTCGCCTGTCACAATCGCCATCGGAACCGAAGGTGCGGCCCCCATATTGGCCCGTCAGATAAAGGCACATCTAGAGGAATTCCTGCCGCGATCACTTGGCCATTTGACACGCATTGCTCAGGAGTTCCGCCCCAAGGCGGCGGGACTGCCCTATGGGCGGCCGCGTCGGGCATTTTGGTCCGACTATTTCCTGAAAAAGGGACCGCAAGCCTATGATCAAGGTGGTGAAGCGGGGGCGCAGGACGCCCTTTATACTCTTTTACATGAACATTTGAATCGCGAACGCGGAGAGGGATACGTGTCATTTGTCGGTGCAGGCCCAGGCGACCCAGAGCTTTTGACGTTAAAGGCGCGTAACCTTCTGCATCAGGCCGATGTGGTGATCTATGATCGTCTGGTCGGGTCAGGCATCCTTGAATTGGCCCGCCGAGAGGCGCAATTGATTGATGTGGGCAAAACGGGCTTTGGCCCCTCTACCCCTCAGGACCATATAAATGACCTGATCGTGGAACACGCCCGTGCGGGCGCCCATGTTGTGCGGCTAAAGGGCGGCGATTGCACAGTTTTTGGCCGTTTGGATGAGGAAATTGACGCGCTGGATGAACATGGACTGACCTGGCATATCACGCCTGGGATAACGGCGGCCTCGGCCGGTGTTGCGGCCTTGGGGCAGTCTATGACAAAGCGCGGACGCAATGCCTCAGTCAGGTTTTTAACGGGCCACGATATGAAGGGATTTGCCGATCACGATTGGGAAAGCCTTGCAAAACCAGATGAGGTTGCCGCCATCTACATGGGCAAAAAATCGGCACGTTTTGTTCAGGGGCGCTTGTTGATGTTTGGCGCGTCTCCGCAAACGCAAATCAGTATCGTTGAAAATGCATCCCGTTCAGACATGCGGGTTTTGGAAACGAACCTCGGCGATTTGGTCGAAACACTGCGATCAAACGATGTGACGGGCCCTGCATTGATAGTTTATGGACTGGCCCCGCGTCAGGCCCAAACCCTTTCACACCCACAAAAGATGGAGTTTGCATAATGCCCCGCCCAATTTTTGATCAGATCATCACCGCAAACGCCCTATTAGAAGGGGACGTGGTTTATTTCACCGCCGCAGACACATGGACGCGCGATATTCAAAAGGCCGAAGTATTCAGTGATGAGGCCATCGCCCAAGTTCGCCTGATCGAGGCCATGGCACAGGCAAACGTCATTGTAGGCGCATATTTGATGCCCATTCAGCACACCAAGGATGGACACGTGCCAACCCATTCCCGCGAGGAATTCCGCACCAAGGGGCCGTCAAATTATGCCCGCGGCAAACAGGAACAGAGCCATGTATAAATATAACGATTTCGACCACGCCTTTGTCACATCGCGCAATGCGCAATTTCGCGAACAGGTGAACCGCCGTATCTCAGGCGCGCTAAGTGAGGATGAATTCAAACCCCTGCGGTTGATGAATGGTTTATACCTGCAATTACACGCCTATATGCTGCGCGTGGCGATCCCCTATGGCACATTAAACAGTGCGCAAATGCGGCAACTGGCAATGATCGCCGATCGTTGGGACAAGGGATATGGCCATTTCACAACCCGCCAGAACATTCAGTTCAACTGGCCCAAATTGCAGGATGTGCCCGATATCCTTGATGCCTTGGCTGAGGTTGAAATGCACGCGATCCAAACCAGCGGCAACACAATCCGAAATGTCACGGCAGATCATTTTGCAGGGGCTGCGGCGGATGAAATCGCAGACCCGCGCATTTACGCGGAATTGATCCGTCAGTGGTCCACCGATCATCCAGAATTCCAATTCCTACCGCGCAAATTCAAGGTGGCCATAACAGGCGCGCATAAAGACCGCGCGGTTATTCACGCCCACGATATCGGCCTGCAAATTATCGAACAAAACGGCAGACTAGGCATGCGGGTGATTATCGGCGGTGGCTTGGGCCGCACGCCTATGATTGGCAAGGTGATCCCTGAATTTGTGGCGATGGATGACGTCCTGCCTTATCTTGAATCCGTGGTCAGTGTTTGGAACCTGTTGGGCCGTCGCGACAACAAATATAAGGCGCGGATTAAGATTACGATCCATGAAAACGGTATTGACGAATTTTCGCGCCTTGTCGATGAACGCTTTGCCCTGATCCGACCCAGTTTTCAGGGAGTTGATCAGACGCTTTTGTCAGAAATATCTGACGCTTTTATCGCACCCAAATTTCAACGTTTCGACCTGTCGGCTTTTGATGCGCGTTTCTTAAGCGATCCAAATTTCCGCTCTTGGGTGGATACAAATATCACGGCGCATAAGCAGGCTGATTATGCAATAGCAACGATTTCATTGAAATCCCATGGTGAAACGCCGGGCGATGCCAGCAGCGCACAAATGCGCCGCATTGCAGATTTGGCTGAAACCTATTCACATGACGAGTTGCGCATCAGTCATGAACAAAATATCGTCCTGCCCCATGTGCACAAAGCGCATTTGCCCAACATCTATGATGCCTTGCGTGACATCGGGCTTGCCACCGCAAATATTGGATTGATTTCCGATATTATCGCCTGCCCCGGTATGGATTATTGCGCATTAGCGACGGCGCGTTCCATCCCCATCGCACAGGACATCGCAACGCATTTTGATGCCCTAAAATTGGAACACGATATTGGTCCGCTAAAAATCAAAATCTCTGGCTGCATCAATGCCTGTGGCCACCATCACGTTGGGCACATTGGAATTTTGGGATTGGATCGCGCAGGCGTCGAAAATTACCAAATTACGCTTGGGGGGGACGGTGCGGAAACGCCCGCTATTGGCGAACGTGCGGGCCCAGGCTTTGGCGCGGATGCGGTGATCCCCGCAATCGAACGGCTGATCCATTTCTACCTAAACGAACGCCTTGCCCCAAGCGAAACATTTTTAGAATGCTATCGCCGTCTTGGCCTTGGTCCATTCAAAACCGCCCTATACGAAACCGAGCAAGCAAAGGTGCGTGCGAATGCTGCCTAGTGAAAAACAACTGCTGGTAAATGACCTGAACAACCAGTTCCGTCATCATGGGGCGACCCATGTGATTGACGCGGTGTTAAAGCACCGCGTGTTGGGGCAGGTTGCGATGGTTTCAAGCTTTGGCGCGGAAAGTGCGGCCTTGCTGCACTTAATCGCAATTACACAGCCGGAAACACCCGTTTTATTCATTGATACGAACATGTTTTTTGTTGAAACGCTGATCTATCAATCAGATTTGGCAGAACAGCTGGGCCTGAAAAACCTGCGCATTTTACGGGCGGACCCCACCACAATCGCAAAACATGATCCGACCAACACATTACATAAGGATACGCCTGATACCTGCTGTCATTTGCGCAAAACATC
>JBMTQO010000074.1:0-7111 GCA_049446275.1 Paracoccaceae bacterium
ACAGGCCGCCGTGTTTCCACCAATGATTGATCCACTGCCGCGCGCACCATTGGGCCCATCTGTGACACGCAACTTCGCGATCCCAAGCCGATCAATCGCTGGAGTCGACCAATAATCCGCACCCGCAAGAATGGAAACTTGCTCCTCGAGCGTGAGAATATCAATCAATTCATCTGCAGTCTTGCTCAAAATATGCGTCATGCTGCGTCCCATTACAGATGTATTTGCCAGAGGTTTTGAAATCTAAACCATTAAAATTGTGGCCCAACTACCACTAGCTTCCGTCCTGCGACAATAAGGCAGCACTTATATTCTTGTAATTGAATGTAACAGAAGCTATTTTCTATAGTGTACATTAGTACACCTCCCTGTTGGACTGGCCTCGCATTATTTGCGGGGCCTTTTTTTATTCTGAGTACAAAACCGGAAACTCGGGCGCATCAAAGGGCGTGCCAGGTATGTAATCTAAATCTGGAAACGCCGGTGACGTGGTTCCAAGCCGTTCTGCAAACACAGCGTCATCCCCAACCCAACGCATCGAAATCACACGACGGCGGTTTGGCGAGGCGTTGGCGGGGGCGCCGTGCAACGTGCGAAAGTTGAACGCAACCGCATCCCCTGGTTCCATTTCCCACCCCAAGATATCCAGTTGATCACGTAGGTTATCAACGTCTGGCACCGCCTCGCTTGTATCCCCTTCGAACAGATCGGTTCCATCAAAACGCTGTGGTTTAAAATCTTTACCCCATCTGTGCGAACCGGCGATATATTCAATCGTGCGTTCCCGAGGGATATGATCCAAAGGAACCCAAAAACTGACGCTTTGACGCCCTTCACACAAGTAGTAAGGCTGATCCTGATGCCATGGGGTGACGACCGAATTTCCAGGCTCCTTAACCAGAATGTGATCGTGAAAAACGCGCGCAGTTTTTGATTGCATTAGTTTTGCGGCCAATTCGGGCATGGCAGAGTCTCGCACCAAGCGACGATACCCATCGAACTGATCCCAGACAACATAATCCTGAAAAAAGGCCTGTCCTCCATCGTCAGGGCGATAGGTCCGTTCGCGCCAACTGGGTTTTTTCATGTTTTCTTCGATTGCCGCTCTGGCTGTCTCAACAAAATCTGTGAACACACCCTTTAACAAGACGGCGCCGTGTTTTTGGAAATCTATAATTTTGGATTGCTCTAGCATTCTTTTCTCCAACACTTTCCACATGATGTTTTCGCGTGCAATCTGTTTTAGGCGACATTCCAATCCTGACTTAGATCAGGAACAAAGGCTTCAATCGCGCAGGTGGCAACCACAGCTGGATTTTCACCCAGTTTTGTTGTGATGTTATGGCCGCCAAGGACGACGTTGATCTCTGGATTGCCGCGCGGCACTTCTGCCATCAGACGGTCAACATCAATTTGTTCTGGATCCTGCACGCCAATTGTCACTTTGACGTTCATGACAGAATGATCCAAATCTAGCGAACGAAATAAAATGATCGAACTGTGCCGAATTGCATCGTTAAATGCCCTTAGTGCGGCCTTGGTATAATCCATACCATATAAATCGACGCCCGATCCCATTTCCAAAATCAACCGCTTCATGCCGCACGTTCCTTTTTCGTGACATCCACTGAAACTATGATCGCTGCATGTGCGATGATTGCACTGGGTTGATCTGGATTATTTGGATTTGGAATGTCCAAGCCACCCAGCACGGCCGTGGCCATTACGTTCCCATATGGAAATTCTGCCTGAACCGCGTTTAGGTCAATGGCATCAGGATTTTGGCAGGCGATTTCTGCCGTGATCTGCATGCTGCTTTTTTCTGCGCCAAACACTTCGACCAAATTGATCGAATTGCGCCACAGGGCGTCACGTACCGCACGGCAGGCGGCTTTGGTATAGCTTCCTGAACGCAGAGCGCTACCCACACCCAGTTCAAGGATCATTGGCAATTGGGACATCTGCTTTCCTGTCGCTTTAAACTTATTCATCAATTTATCCGCCTCCCAAATGAAAGCAATGCATGATTTTCCGTTTTGCCCGTGACCCGCAATACATTTCGCGATATGTCGGCGAAAGAAATGAATAACGGGCGATATAGATGACAAAAATTTACGTTGATGCCGACGCCTGCCCCGTCAAAGCAGAAGTGGAAAAAACTGCCACACGCCATAAAATTCCTGTATATATTGTTAGCAACGGCGGCATTCGTCCATCACAAAACCCTATTATCATGACTGTGGTTGTGGACCAAGGCGCAGATGTGGCTGATCAGTGGATCGCTGATCATTGCGGAACAGGCGATATTGTTGTCACATCTGATATTCCACTGGCCGCCCGTGCGATTGAGCACGGATCACTTGTCGTAAAACCCAATGGTGAAATTTTGACGTCCAAAAACATTGGTCCCGTTTTAGCCGCGCGTGATTTGATGTCTGATATGCGATCAGCGGACCCGTTTTTTCAGGGTCGATCTAAAGCGTTTTCCAAATCGGATCGGTCGCATTTTCTGGATGCACTGGAACGTGTTATTCGACAAAGCCACAGATAACGTATCGAAAATTTCAGATGACAAGCGGTGGCGTTGCGCTAGCTTTGAAACAGCTATCAGATTGGAGAGCGCATGGAAAAAGAACACTCAAAAAATGTATTAGGTGGTGATTTGATCCCCTGTTCAATGGATCCTATGACAGGTTTCTTTCGAAATGGGTCCTGTGACACATGCGCAGAAGATCGGGGCAGCCACACGGTCTGCGCCATTATGGATAAAGAATTTTTGATGCTGTCACAATATCTTGGAAATGATCTCTCCACCCCGCGCCCAGAATACGGATTTCAGGGATTAAAGCCAGGAGATCATTGGTGCCTATGTGCGGGACGCTTTTTACAAGCCTATGAAGAGGGCTGCGCACCAAAAGTCGTGCTAGAGGCAACACATGCACGCGCATTGGATATTGTGCCACTTGATCTGCTGCAAGAGTGCGAATTCAACCCTGCATAAGGTCAAAACTTTGATCCAAAATACGTGCCAGTTGGACATCTAAGTCGGTCAGCGTACCTGTATCATGTGTAGCAAGGCGCACCTCCACACGATTATAAACGTTTCGCCATTCTGGATGATGGTTTAGGGCGTCGATCTGATCAACAAGTGACGCCATCCACGCAATCGCCGCCGAAAAGCTTGGGAAGCGATAAGTTTTATCCGCAGAATGACCATCTGATGCGACTGTCCAGCCGCCCCCTTCTAATATTTTATTATCCATGAGACTATCCATATAAGCGCCTATACGATGAAGTATAAACCACGCGCCCATATCTTCAACATTTGCAAAATGCGTAAATCCCATTACATCCAGTCAAAGTAAAAGGAAGACGATCATGCAAATTTATCTATCAGGCGAAATCCACACAAATTGGCGCGATGAAATTATGGACCTGTGTCAGGGCTTGGACGTAACCTTCACCTCTCCTGTTTTGGACCACGCAGCAAGTGATGATTGCGGCGTCACCATTCTGGGGGCTGAGGACAATAAATTTTGGCATGACAATAAGGGCGCCAGAGTGAACGCCATCCGCACACGCAAGGCAATCAGTGATGCAGATGTCGTCGTGGTCCGCTTTGGCGAAAAATATAAACAATGGAACGCAGCGTTTGATGCAGGCTATGCAGCCGCACTTGGAAAATCATTGATCATTATGCACGGGGACGATAATCAGCACGCCCTGAAAGAGGTGGACGCCGCCGCGCTGGCGGTGACATCCACCCCAGCACAGGTTGCACAAATCCTGAAATATGTGTTGCACGGCGAACTAGGTTAACAACTGCAATGTCGCAATTAAGCGGTTTTTCCCAAATCTTTTGCGATTGGTTCGTTCCAAATAGATAAGGAACGGATCATGAGATTTTTTGGGATAACCACGCTGGTCACTGGTGTAGCTGGGGAATTGGGCAGGCGATTGTTGCGGGATTACGTGCAGAAGGCGCACGTATCTCAGCATCAGATCGGGACAGCAGTGCCATTACCGCAGATGTGCATATGGACGGTGATCTATTAAGTCCAGAATATTGTGATGGATTAATAACCACGGTGGTTGAGTCACTGGGGCCCATCGACATGTTTGTGAACAACGCAGGCGTCATCCGCGCTCGTGAAGCTCGGTTTGACTAATCGCCTGAGAGTTCCGAAAACAACCATGCTGAAATGGACATGTTACGCAGTAAACTGAGTCGGAAAATACATCTGTTTGGTTCGTGACAAGATGTTGTAAATCGCCATAAATTCTATTTTTGAGAATTAGTTGTCATTCACAAAATGTCCCAGGTGCAGACGCATCACGCAGCTGTACCTTGCAATAATTGCTCTGATTAACCTGAAGTTTTGTCAAATTGGCATGCCGCACAAATGCATTCGTGAAATCAGCGCCAGTGACATCCGCACCTGTAAAATCCGCCAACTCGACTTCGGCCCCAGCAAAATTTGCGTTGATTAAACGCACATTGCGGAACATAGCATTATTCGCACGCGCGCCTGAAAAATCAGCACCTTCCAGATTTGCGCCGTCAAACTTTGCGCTAATCAAATATGCATGGGAAAAATTTGCACCCGACAAATCTTGATCACGGAAGTCGGCAAAGGCCAAATTTTGCCCGCTGAAATTGCAGTCGGCGCACATTGTAAATGCTGTACCTGTCAACAAAAAGAATGCTGTGGATGCCCATAAAAAGCGATGCAACATTGTTTAATCACCACAAAAATAGTTTGTTTTGATGTTAGCATATCTCACCCCACCCGTAATCCTAATTTTACCTGTGAACACAGTATGTGCGGCGAGAATTTGCATTGATCCGCCTTGCTGAACGGTTTTATGCTGACACAGCAGCGTTGTTGATGACGGAGATGTAGTTTGAGCTTTTTGGGAATTGATCTTGGAACATCGGGCCTGCGTGCGATGCTTATGGATAAGTCGGGTTTAGCAATTCGTACGGTCGAGGCCGCCTATACCACGTGTTCTCCTGCGCCCGGTTGGTCAGAACAAGACCCTAAACTATGGATTGACGCGTTGGATACAGTTGTTGAGGAACTGCGCACCACCGAGCCACTCTTTGCTAATTTAGTAGGTATCGGCGTTGCAGGACATATGCACGGAGCAACGTTATTGGACGACATGGGGAATGTCCTGCGCCCCTGCATTTTGTGGAATGACACCCGCGCTGCGACAGAAGCCGCAGCCCTTGATCAAAATTCAGTTTTCCGTGAGGTTTCGGGCAATATCGTATTTCCAGGGTTCACTGCGCCCAAACTGGCTTGGATCGCGAAACACGAACCGGAAATTTTTATTAAAACAGCGAAAGTTTTATTGCCTGCAGCCTATCTAAATTACTACTTAACGGGCGACTATGTGACTGATTTGTCCGATAGTGCGGGCACATCCTGGTTGGATGTTCATACTCGCGACTGGTCAGACACGCTTTTATCACTTGGCGGCATGGACGTGTCACAAATGCCCAAACTGGTCGAAGGTTGTGACACAGCTGGCACCTTAAGACAGGATTTGAAACGGAAATGGGGATTGAAACAGGATATCGTAATCGCAGGCGGTGCAGGCGATAACGCCGCCGCCGCATGCGGCATCGGTGCGTTCAAAGAGGGTCAGGGTTTTGTTTCCTTGGGGACATCGGGCGTTGTCTTAATCGCCCGCGATGGATGTTATCCCGCGCCCGAAACCGCTGTGCACACCTTTTGTCATGCACTGCCGTCTCGGTGGTATCAAATGGGTGTGATGTTATCGGCAACGGACAGTTTGAATTGGCTGTCCAAGATCACAGGGCAAACGCCCGCACAACTTACCCGCGCTTTGCCCAATAAATTGCGCGCACCCAGTGCAGTGAAGTTCATGCCCTATCTATCGGGGGAGCGGACACCCCACAATGATGCAAGCGTTCGCGGGGGTTTCCTAAATGTTTCCATCCAAAATGATGCTATTGATTTAACGCAATCCGTTTTGGAAGGTGTCGCCTTTGGATTGCGAGATTCGCTCGAGGCCCTAAAGCAAACAGGTGCGCTCCCAAAAACACTTTACGCGATAGGCGGCGGTGCAAAATCAGATTATTGGCTGAAGGTATTGGCAACAGTTCTGCAAATCGAATTGCGGATCCCCGAGGATGGGGATTTTGGGCCCGCGCTTGGTGCTGCGCGCCTTGCACAAATCGCAAGCTGCGGTTCGGATAATACTATCGTTATGCGCAGCCCAACTGTCAGCCGTGTCGTTAAAGCTGACACTGATCTCATAGATACCTTTGAACGGGCCTATCAGAATTTTAAACAAAATTTCGCCGCGTATCGTTCTCTAAGTTGCTGATTTAGGCCTCTAACATATACCGCTTGGCTAGTGGTAAACTCACTGCCCCCATGGGGCGTGCTTTGGGGCCCAGTGAACCCTCAATAATTTGTGGTGCGACCAAACCTGCCAGATTTTCATTTTTCAGTTCCATTGTAATTCGGTCGACCAAAACTTCCCGCAGATCACTTGGTAGATTGCCATCAATTAAAACAGCGGGGAAATCGATGATGGAGATCGCGCCAGTGATCATTCGCGTCACTGCGGGGACAGCTTCGGCCAGCCAATCTTCCAAAATTTTGGCGTCCAAATTCCAATTTTCGGTTTTTTCGACTATTTCAGCGGCACTACCTGTCGCCTCGATAAGACGACGTTCCAATCCGTTTAACGACGCAACATCCACCATTTGACGCCCATTGATCGGGAAGGGGCCAATCGCGCCTGCATTTCCAGAGGAACCTTTATAAAGCGACCCATTCATCACAACACCCCCACCGATGAAGTGGCCAAAATAGATATACAGAAAATCGGCAGGCGTTTCCTCAACGCCAAAAACCAGTTCAGCGCCACAGGCACAGGAGGCATCATTCCCAAGGTAAATTGGAAATTCAAATAATTTGGACAATTCGTTCCGAAGATCAAAATTTTTCCAGTGATCCATTTTTTCAGGGTCGGCACCAATCGTGACCGCCCAATCCCATAAAAAGAAGGGAATCGCGATTCCCATGCCAGATATTCGATCTGCTTGTGCAGGCTCTAAATCCTGCAAGAT
>JBMTQO010000075.1:0-7083 GCA_049446275.1 Paracoccaceae bacterium
TGTTCCAATCCGACAGTTGTTCGCTTTGTGGCCATTTGTCGGGAGACGGAATTTTTGTTGGCGCAGGAAGGGGTGTCGCCACATCACGCCCCGAAACCGCACGCCAGAACGGAGTGTACACACGGAAAAACCCACCAGCCTTGGTTTCAACAGTCCATGGTTCAAACATCAGATGGCCCGACACGCTTTTAGCATCAATGCCATCTGCCTTTAGCGTGGCTTTGACCTTGGTATCACGCGCGACACTTTCTGGATCATAAAGCCGCGACCAATAAACCGCCCCCGCCCCAGTCTCACGCACCAATTCATTCAATACATCGACAGGATTGCCACTGCGGTAAATGATACACGACCCAAGTGTACGCAGTTTTTTATCAATGGCCTCAAACCCCATGGACATACGATAGGCCGAGGCCGCACCAAGCGCGCATTGAATATCATCATTGATCACCACAGGGATGACAGGGCCACCGCGGTTGATCGCCTCAACCAAAGTGAGATTGTCAACAAGCCGTAGGTCCCGGCGGATCCAGTAAATTGTTGCCGTATTTCTCATACATTGTGTACGCAGGCCCCGCAAAATAGATCAATAATTTCCGACGGTTTATGTTAACTGTTCGGGGTCACAAATGCGTGCCCAGGGCATCAATCAATTTCGCAATATCTGCATCATTTGTGTAGTGTACAAAGCTAAGGCGTAACACTCCATGATTAGGGTTCACATTCATGGCCGCCAAGGGGCGCACGGCGTAAAAATCACCACCCCCCGCCATAATCCCTGCATTTGCGAGGATTGCTGCAAACTCTTCTGCATTGCGCCCAATATTCAAGGCGACCGTTGGCGCGCGCGCCACACTGTCCAAAGGACCCAAAACACGGATATCATTGCGCCCACGCAAAAACTCGATCAATGGCTCCATTCGAGCAATTTCGGCCTCTCGGAACAAGGTGTGGACCAGGACTCCGCGTTCTGGTGCGGATAAATCAGCGCCACCATGATGGGCCGCCACCGCATCAAAATAATCCACCATACCCGCGCAGGCAGCAACCTGTGCATGATCGGGTCCTGCGGGTGTGAATTTTTTATAAAGGCTGCCGCCGTTGAACGCATGGGCCTGATTGGGCAGCAACTCTGCCAATTGACGGCGCACCACCATGATCCCCTGATGCGGTCCATAGGTTTTGTAGGACGAAAACATATAAATATCTGGCCCCAAATCTCCAACATTTGGGATGCCGTGTGGCGCATAACTGACCCCATCCACACAAACAAACGCCCCCGCCCCATGGGCCAGTGCGGTGATTTCCACAACGGGGTTGATTTCACCCACAACGTTTGAACAATGTGGGAAACACACCAAACGCACCTGATCATCCAACAAATTCATCAGATCACTTGGGTCAAGCCGCCCAGTTTCAGGATTGATTTGCCATTCGCGTACCTCGATCCCGCGGTCTGCCAAACGCCGCCATGCGCCTGAATTGGCCTCGTGATCTTGGTTGGTGACGATGATCGCGTCCCCTTCGTTCATCCATTCGCCAAAGGCCTTGGCTAGGACATAGACATTCTGTGTGGTTGAGGGACCAAAGCTTAGCTCATTTTCATGCACTCCCATCATCGCCGACAGACGCGTGCGCGCCTCATCCATTTCTTCGCCCCCCAAACGGCTGGCGTCATAGGGGGCATAGGGTTGCACCTTGCGTTCACTATAAAAGCGAAACAGACGATCAATAACCTGACGGCAGGTAAAACTGCCGCCGGCATTTTCGAAAAACGATTGTCCCGCAAACGCTGGTTCGGAAAATGCCGGAAATTGAGCGCGGATAAAGTCAAGATCAAGCTGCATGACGTCCCCCGTTTGTTTTCAGGCACTGTGCAAGCGGTTTGGGGGATTTGCAAGGGGCATCATTGGGATTGCCCCCAAAAATGATGCCCTTTAAAGCAGTACTATTTAAGCCAATGACCGACGACTTGCACGAAATCCAACTTCTAAATGGATGTTGGGTATATTAGGCAGTTCGTAACCTAATTTTAACCATAAAAATTACGTCAAATTGGAACATATTGGTCCGTTTCTTTGCAGCTAATCATATCACTAAATGCAAAATTTCTTAAGATTCATAGGTTCTACGCTTATCAATACATCATCCTGTATTGTGCAGTGCGTTCTGCAAACGCGTTCAAAGCAGACGACTGGTTGACCACTATGTTGACGCTGTCAGCCGTACGTGTTGGCAGCGAATTTATTCGACGAGATGTCATCAAAATCCAAGATCGCAACGCACTCGCTGATTGCGATCAACGCAACAAACGACACCTAGGTAAATTAGAAGTTTAAATCCATCTATCAGTGTTCACTGCGCCCCACCAAATTGGGCGGAGCGCAGCGGATTTATTAGGCGTTTACGTCAACAACGACGCGGCCCTTTACTTGTCCCTTTAGGATGTCTTTGCCAAGTGCTGGCAAATCACCCAAAGTAGCGGGGTGGATCATCGCCTCAAGCTTATCCATCGGCAGGTCGTTTGCGATGCGTTCCCAGGCGCGTAGGCGGTTATCATAGGGTTGCATCACGCTGTCGATTCCCAATAGACTCACACCGCGCAGCAGAAACGGGATCACCGTTGCAGGTAGGCCTGCGCCCCCAGCCAAACCAACCGCAGAAACCGATCCGCCGTATTTCATTTGGCCCAATACACGCGCCAGCATGTCACCGCCAACGGCGTCCACACATCCGGCCCATGTTTCACGTTCTAACGGGCGTTTAACGGTTTCGTTGATCTCTTCCCGTGGCACGATTTGGGTGGCCCCAAGGTCGCGCAAATAGTCTTCGGTTTCTGGGCGTCCTGTGACGGCCGCAACCTCATACCCAAGGTTTGCTAGTATCGCTGTTGCAACGGATCCAACGCCACCCGCAGCGCCCGTTACCAAGACAGGACCTTGGCCAGGTTTTAACCCATGATCCTCAAGCGCCATAACCGCCAACATCGCAGTAAAGCCTGCGGTACCGACCGCCATCGCCTGACGTGATGACAGACCGTTTGGCAATGGAACCAGCCAATCTGCATTGACGCGGGCCTTTTTGGCGTATCCGCCCCAATGTACCTCGCCCACGCGCCATCCCGTTAGGACAACACTATCCCCTGCGCCGTAGCGTGCATCATCCGAGCTTTCGACGGTTCCTGCGAAATCGATGCCCGGAACATGTGGATATTCGCGCACCAAGCCGCCACCTGGACCAATACAAAGGCCGTCTTTATAATTTACGGTTGAATACTCCACGTTCACCACAACATTGCCTTCGGGCAGTTGATCAGTGCTGATTTGTTCGATGGTGGCGGATGTTTTGCCACTTTCTGCATCCTTATTGACCACTAATGCATTAAACATTTGATCCTCCTACTTTCTTAAATCCAAAATCTTTCTTTGACGCGGGCGCTGCGTTCGCCCGCACCTGTATCTACGGTTAACTCTTGGCCCGCGTCCCAATAGCCCGCATCAATCATTCCAATGGCCACGTTCGTGTTGAAATCTGGGGACCATGTGGCCGAGGCAATCAGGCCCACATTTTTCCCATCCAAATAAACCGACCAACCGGTCGCATTATGGGGTAGATCGCCAGACCCCGAAATTTCGATGGGACGAATTTGACGAGGGGGGCCATTTTCCTTTTGTGCTTCGATCACAGATTTGCCGATGTAATCTTCGGGTGAATTACAGAATTTGGCCAATCCCGCCTCGACAGGCGTATTTTCGCGCGTCATGTCCGAGCCAAAGGATAACAATCCGCCTTCGATCCGTTCGATCAGATTGGGACAACCTGCGCGTACGTTCAAATCCTGACCCGTCGCAATCAAGGCATCCCACAGTGGCATGCCATACTCCGTGCCATCCACATAGATTTCAAAGCCGCCCTGTTTGGACCAACCAGAGCGCGCAACCACAAATTCTGTATCCATAAACGCCATACGCTTATAGCGGAAAAAACGAATGTCACGCACTTCATCACCAAAAACACGAGACATCAGTTCATCGGCCTTTGGACCCTGAACCGCAAGTGGTGAAACATCGGGTTCCACAATATCAACATCCATGTTTGATGCAATCGCAAGCCCAAGCGCATATTGCAGCAAATCACCATCTGCCAGTGACAGCCAATAATGATCTTGCGCCAATTTGATGGCCACAGGGTCATTCAACATGCCCCCATTGCAATCGCATATTGGCACGTAATAACACTGATCATCCGCCATGCGATCCATGTCGCGCGGGCTCATCATTTTCATTAGGCGAAGGGCATCGGGGCCCTTGATACTGACCTGTCGTTCAACGGCCACATCCCAAACCTGAACATGCTCTTTAAGGTGGTGATAATCGGCCTCATAACTTTCGAAATAACTGGCCAACAACATATGGTTATAAACCGTGAATGCCTTAGCGCCTGCCGCCTGAACACCAGCTGTAAACGGGGTGCCGCGCACCCGGCGTGATGGAACAATACCTGCCATTCTAGGACTCCTAATCCAACGAAAAACGAAAACGCAGAGACGGGTTTTACACTCATCCCCTGTTTCAATTAAAAACGGTTTTAGCGTGGACCGTGCCAGTCGATTTGACAGATCTCGGCAGAGCGGCCATCAAAATCCCAAACGCGGCCATGGGCGCGTACACGGCCCTTGGTTGCGGTGGCGACAGTGATATCTGGGCCCATCCAGTATTCGGTATTCTTCACAACGATTTCTTCACCTTTGTGACCGGGCACTGGAACAACTTCACCCTGAATGATCTTGCCCACCATCAGACGGCGTGCGTTGCCTTCGGTTGTGAACTCAACAGGTGCGCGTTCTGCGCCCAAAAATTCGCTGACCAACACCTTGAACAACCCTGTTGTACCCTTGGCCTGACCGCTAAAGATTTTGATCAATGCTTCATAGGCGGCATAGCTCGCGCGATCGTCAATATAGGCTGCCGCTTTCCAGTTGCCACGCGCCATCAGGCCCGGAATTTCCAACACCAATCCGACGTTCAAACCTGACAGATCTTCGTCGCCATAATGCCCCTGATCAATGCGCACACCTGCCCATGCCTGACAATAGCCTTCTGTTGGGGCGTGTTTTCCCAAGGATACAACACAGGGGCAGAACACTGTACAGTTACAGTTCAGGATCAATTCACCCTTAATCGCCCAAGGCGTCAGCCCTGGGTCCTTTTTCATCGCCACTGGATGACGGCTATCAATTTTTGCAGGTACCTCTAAACGATCACTTGCCATGATGTCCTCCTTAAATAAGACCAAGGGCAATGAGTGCTGCACCACACAACAAAGCATAACCCAAAGGTTTCGTTATATACGTTCCAATTTGCGGTAGCTTTTCCACCACCATTAACACAGTCGCCAGTCCCATAAAGACCAAATTCATCACACCGCCAACAAAGGCCAGACACATCAGCGCCCAGCAGCATCCCAAACACACCAACCCAAGGCGCAGACCGTTACGCCACGACCCTTCGTCAAAATATTGCATGAAAAAGGTCAGCGGTGCGCGGCATTTGGACAGACAGGCTTCTTTCACATGTGAAAACTGATAACCGCCCCCGATGGCCAATAGGGCGGTCGAAATATAACGTGAGGTTGATTGCCCCAATTGATCCACCGCGCCGTAAATAAACAGCGCCATCTGCAAACCACTGGCGAGCAAAGAAAAACCGATCCAAACAACCAGATAACCAACAATCAGTTTCCAAAGGTTCGTTTGCGCCACCGCCCCCAAATCATCATAGGTCGCGAATGCGGGCAGAGCAGTTGGCGCCATCATCGCAACACTCATCAATGACCACATCAGGAAAAGGCGGAAAAATCCCGCGCCATCTGGGCTGACCACACAAAGCGTTGCCCAAAACTCTGCCCCATAAATCGCCCGCAATTCCCGCAAATCGCCCACAGAAAGCGACATTGCATAAAGCACGCCCCATGCCATTAAAATCGCCCCATACAGGCCGATCCAGTGCCATCCTGTCATTTTGCGAATGTGTTCAGAAACCATTGATGCGATTCCAATTAATGCTTGAAATTTAAATGTCAGACTTTTAATTGTCTGACAAATGAAAAACACACAAAATGACGCAACGGATCTTTCGGCTCAAATCGCATCCAAAATTCGGGACTCGATTGTTGAGGGGCGATTAATTGTGAATGAACGACTCCCGTCCGAGGCCGAGCTTTCCGAACAATTTTCTGTATCGCGCTCTACTGTACGAGAGGCGTTGAAACGTTTAGCGGCACAATCGTTGATCCGCACGCAGCGTGGGGCGTTTGGCGGCGCGTTTGTGAACAAACTCAGCTATCAGGACGCCTATTCGCAAAATATCACAACATCGACCCTGTTGTTGTCGATGAATGATATCAACATCGATGTCGCCTGCGAGGCGCGCTTTGCGCTGGAACGCTCTTGTGTGCCATTGGCCTGCACGCGCCGCAGTGAAGAGCAACTGTCCGTCATGCGCGGCGAATTGCACCGCCAAACCTCGCCCGATCTAAGTGATGAGGAATGGTGCGCATCGGATGTAGCCTTTCACCGATCCTTTGTGGATTGTGCGCAAAACCCCGTGCTGTCCTATCAACTGACAGGCGCGGTTGAGGCGATGCAGCCACTGATGAACATGATCACCTTTACCGCAAGGTCTCGCGCCAAAATCATCAGCCACCACGCGGCCCTGATCACATCATTGGAAACGCAGGATATTCCACTGGCGGAGCGCACATTGGGCGAGTTGGCAGATTACTCCATACAATTGGCGGCTAAGGTTTTGGCGGATCGCGAGAAAAAATAAAAAGCGGCCGCCCATAAAATCACTTTCGGCCCTTCACATCCCCATGGATCAGACATATGTTAAAGATGTCCTTCGGGACTATGGACATAAACGCGCGCGTAATAAGCGGATCGGACCCGGGGGCGGTACCCGGCAGCTCCACCAAACCACATGGGGCTGAAATAGGATCGACGAACGTCTAAAGGTGTTAGCTTTGTCTCGGCTGTCTGCCACCGTTATCGGCGAAAACTGTACAATTGCAAATGACAATCGT
>JBMTQO010000076.1:0-6801 GCA_049446275.1 Paracoccaceae bacterium
CGCATTATGGCAAGACGCAGTCGCAAAGATCGCAGATCAACGGAAACCGTGGGCGACGCGATCCCGTCCCCCTACATCCAACGCAGTGTTCCCCATTTCGATGTTTTGGATGAGGCGCAATTGCAGCAATTGGATCAACAGGTTGATTGGTTGATCGAAAACATTGGCGTCGCCTTTCGCGATGATCCCGTTGCCTTGGACATTTGGCGCGCGGCGGGGGTTACGCCGACAGGGGAACACGGGGATTTAATTCGGGCGGATGCAAAGTGGATCCGCGAATTGGTTGCCAAAGCGCCCTCGCAGTTCACGCAAATTTCGCGCAATCCTGAACGCAATGTAACGATTGGAGGCAACCATCAGGTGTTCGCCCCAATCTATGGTGCGCCCTTTGTGCGTGATCTGGAAAAGGGACGCAGATACGCGGCCTTTGATGATTATGAAAAATTGCTGAAACTGGTTTATATGCATCCAAACCTGCACCATGGCGGATTGGTCATTTGTGAACCCACCGACATCCCCGTGTCCAAGCGGCATCTGGACATGGTTTATGCGCAAATGACCCTGTCGGACAAACCGCATTTGGGGGCGATCACCGAAAAAAGTCGTGCGCAGGACAGTGTGGACATGGTGGAAATCATGTTTGGTGCGGATGCGATGGAGGAACATGTCTGCATCATGGCCAACGTCAACACCAATTCCCCCCTACTTGTGGACCGAGTGGTGAGCGAGGCGATCCAAGTCTATTCCTCTCGCGGGCAGGCGATGGTTGTGACGCCCTTTATTCTGACGGGGGCCATGGGCCCTGTTAGCACCGCAGCCTCGGTCGCGCAGGCGGTGGCCGAATCCATGATGTGCTGTGCCTTTGCGCAATTGGTGCGTCCGGGTGCGCCATTTGTGATGGGCAATTTCCTGTCGTCGATGAGTTTGAAATCAGGCGCGCCTACATTCGGAATGCCCGAACCGGTGCTATCCAACTATGTGATCGGACAAATGGCGCGGCGTTTGGGATTGCCCCTGCGCTGCGGCGGATCCTTGACCGCATCAAAAATCGAAGATGCCCAAGCCGCCTATGAAAGTGCAGATAGTATGCATTCAACAATGTTGGCGGGATCAAACTATACCCTGCATGCAGCTGGGTGGTTAGAAGGTGGCCTATCAACAGGATTTGAAAAACTGATAATGGATGCAGATCGGTTGGGCAGTTATCAAAAATTCTTGGGCCAGGGGTTGGATTTGGGCCCAGATGCCTTTGCACGCGATGCCTATGAAAAGGTGGCGCCAGGGGGGCATTTCCTGGGCAGTGATCACACCATGCGCAATTACCAAACGGCGTTTTATGAACCCAAGCTAAGCGACAGTGAAAATGTCGAAAGTTGGGAAGAGGGCGGTTCAAAGGATATGCGCAAGCGTGCCTTTGAACGCTGGAACGAAATGTTAAAGCAATATGAACCACCCGTATTGGACGCGGCCAAGAAAGAGGCGCTAGATGATTATGTTGAGCGGCGCAAATCGGAATTGCCCGATGCGTGGTATTGATGAGGGAGAGTGAAAGATGCCAACCATTCAAAAAGACGAAACAACAGGCGCCAAAGCCTTACCCAGCCACGCAAAAGTTGTCGTAATCGGCGGCGGTGTCGTTGGATGCTCCATTCTATTCCACTTGGCAAAATTCGGCTGGAAAGATGTGATTCTGCTGGAACGGGATGAGTTGACATCAGGGTCCAGCTGGCACGCAGCGGGGCAAATCCACACGATCAGTTCGGACCCAAATATCAGTCGTCTACAAGGCTACACAATCGATCTGTATAAAGAGATCGAAGAAACATCGGGCCATTCTGTCGGTTTGCATATGACGGGCGGTTTTTATTTGGCCTCGAACAAGGAATGGTATGACTACCTAAAACGCGAACGTTCAAAAGCGCGTTATATGGGATTGCATCAGGAATTCATCAGCCCTGCTGAGGTTGCTGAACGTCATCCCCTGATTGATCCAAAACATTATTACGCGGCCCTGTGGGATGATCAGGATGGGGATTTGGACCCATCAGGCGCCACATATGCATTTGCGAAATCTGCGCGTGTTCATGGGGCGCAATACTTCACGCATACGCCTGTCACCGCAACCACGCAACGCGCAGATGGCAGTTGGGATGTCACCACGCCACGCGGCGTCGTGAACGCAGAAACCATTGTGAACTGCGGCGGGCTTTGGGCGCGTGAGGTTGGCAAAATGGGTGGCCTAAACGTGCCTGTGCAGCCGATGGAGCACCACTATTTGTTGACTGAAAAAATTGATGAGGTTGCAAATTTTGGCTCTCGTCTCCCCTGCGGCATTGATTATGAGGCAAACATTTATTTCCGTCAGGAACGCGAGGGCATGCTGCTGGGTACCTATGAACCTGTGGGCACACCATGGAAGGTGGGCGGAACACCGTGGGATTTCGGGCACGAATTGTTGCAACCGAATTTGGACAACATCGCGGATCGTTTGGAATTGGCCTTTGAACGTATCCCTGCACTGGCAAAGGCGGGGATCAAGGATGCAATCAACGGCCCATTCACATTTGGCCCCGATGGCAATCCCATGATTGGCCCTGTGCCTGGTGTGACAAATTATTGGTGCGCTGTGGGTGTGATGGCGGGGTTCTGTCAGGGCGGCGGCGTGGGACTGACCATGGCAGAATGGATGATTGATGGGGAACCTTCGATCGATGTTTGGGCAATGGATGTCGCCCGCTTTGGTGATTGGGCGACCCCTGATTGGGGGACGATCAAATCCACAGAAAACTATGAACGTCGCTTTGTGATGACCTTCCCCAATGAAACCTTGCCAAAGGGGCGTGTGCAGCAAACAACCGCGCTTTACGATCGTCTCATGTCCAAGGGCGCGCGCATGGGGCAATCCTTTGGGTTGGAAAACGCGCTTTGGTTTGCAAGTGACCCCTCGGATGCGTGGGAGGATCCGACATTTGAACGCAACCGTTCGCATAATTATGTCGCCGCCGAATGCGCCGCTGTGCGCAGCGCTGTTGGAGGGATCGAGGTTGCAAACTTTGCAAAACACGAGATCAAAGGCGCAGGCGCGCGGGAATGGTTGAACAAGACCATGGCGGGTTTCATCCCGAAACCTGGCCGCATCGCTCTGACCCCGATGATCACAGAAAAGGGTCGCCTTTATGGGGATCTGACGGTGGCCTGTTTGGCGGACGATCATTTCATGCTGTTTGGATCGGGTGTGATGCAGGATGCGCACAGCCGCTTTTTTGCAAAAACCTTGCCCGATGGTGTGACGCATGAAAACCAAACGGCTAAATGGCACGGCATTGCCCTCTCTGGTCCAAAATCACGAGAATTGCTGTCTCGCATCACCCGTGATGATGTGTCAGCTGCTGGGATGAAATTCCGCGATTGCCGCGAAACTTTCGTGGGCGGTGTGCCTGTTGTTTTGAACCGCATCAGTTTCTCGGGTGAATTGGGATACGAAATTTATTGTCGTCCACAGTATCTACTGCGCCTGTCCGAGGCGATTGAAGAGGCGGGTGCAGATTTGGGATACAAATGGTATGGCGCACGCGCATTGATGTCCTTACGCCTTGAGAAAGGGTGGGGCGCATGGGGTTTGGAATTCCGCCCCGATTTTGATGCTGTCGAAAGTGGAATGGACACCTTCATCAATTGGAACAAGGAGTTCACAGGCAAATCCATGACCCTTGCCGCCAAAGAGGCGGGACCAAAGCGTAAATTGGTCACCTTAGTCATTGAAGCACCTATCGATGTTACTTCTGATGAGGCTGTTTTGGTTGGTGATAAGGCTGTTGGGTACATCACATCTGGTGGCTATGCCCATCATGCGCAATGTTCCATGGCGATGGCCTATGTGGCGAAAGAACATGCTGCGGCGGAAACGAGGCTAGATGTTGAAATTTTGGGCGAACGCTATTGCGCGACAGTTCAGGGCGAACCCATTTACGACCCAAGCGGTGCCAAGATGCGTGGTTGATGCATTGCATTTGTGCAGATGCGCGACAGAGAAACCAATTCACGAACGCGGGCCACATGGTCCGCGTTCTTTTTATGGAGTTGATTTCGTTTTGATTTACATGTTCAACTTTAGCCAAATGATAATAAGCAGGGGTGGTCAAACATGAAAAAACCAGAGGATTTACGCTCAGCCCGTTGGTTTGCACCAGATGATTTACGCTCATTTGGTCACAGATCACGGGCGATGCAAATGGGATTGGATGGTGCCGATTGGGAGGGAAAGCCAATCATTGCCATTATCAACACCTGGTCTGATCTATCGCCCTGCCACCACCATCTGCGCGATCGTGCTGAATATGTGAAAAAGGGTGTTTATCAGGCAGGGGGTATGCCCGTTGAAATGCCAGTTCATTCCTTTGCCGAGCAATTTTTGAAACCGACTTCGATGCTCTATCGCAATATGGGCGCGATTGAGGTGGAAGAAACATTACGTTCACACCCCATTGACGGCGCCGTTCTCATGGGGGGCTGTGATAAATCCACGCCCGCGCTTGTCATGGGCGCCGTCAGCATGGGCATTCCATTCATCTACTTGCCTGCAGGGGCCATGTTGCGCGGCAATTATGCTGGGGAAAAACTGGGTTCTGGTACGGATGTTTGGAAGTATTGGGACGAACGGCGTGCAGGCAATATCAACAAAGAGCAATGGGACGGCGTCCAAGGTGGCATTGCGCGCAGTTATGGCACCTGTATGACCATGGGGACCGCGTCCACCATGATGAGTATTGCAGATGGTTGGGGGCTGACCTTGCCTGGCGCATCCACAATTCCTGCCCCGGATGCGGGACATAAACGCATGTCGACGGCTTGTGGTCGGCGCATCGTTGATATGGTGTGGGAAGATTTGACGCCCGATAAAATCATGACACCCGCTAGCACGCGCAACGCGGTTACTGTTGCGATGGCAACAGGCTGTTCCACAAATGCAATCATTCACCTGATTGCGATGGCGCGCCGTGCGGGTGTGGACCTGACCTTGGATGATTTGGACGATATAGGTCGCACAACGCCCGTGATTGCGAATATTCGCCCCTCGGGCTCTGAATACCTGATGGAGGATTTCTATTACGCGGGTGGTTTGCGCGCCCTGATGGTTGAGCTGGACGATAAACTGGACCTAAGCGTGAAAACCGTGACGGGTAAAACCTTGGGCGAATGCCTGGAGGGAGCTGTGAATTACAACGATGATGTTATTCGTCCCTTATCCAACCCCGTCTATCACGAAGGATCCTTGGCCGTGTTAAAGGGGAATTTGGCACCAGATGGGGCGGTCATCAAACCTGCGGCAATGGATCCCAAGTTTCAAAAACACCGTGGGCCCGCAATTGTTGCAGACAGCTATGATGAGATGAAAAAAATCATCAATGACGAAGATTACCCAATGACCCCTGATCATGTTTTGATCTTGCGCAATGCGGGGCCAATTGGTGGGCCGGGTATGCCAGAATGGGGCATGATCCCCATGCCAAAGGCGCTGTTAAAGCAGGGGCATCGTGATATGGTGCGCCTGTCGGATGCGCGCATGTCGGGTACATCCTACGGGGCCTGCATCCTGCATGTCGCGCCCGAGGCCTATATTGGTGGCCCACTGGCCCTGATTGAAACGGGGGATATGATTGAGGTGGATGTTCCAAACCGCATTTTGAACGTGGATATTTCGGACCTGGAAATGGTAGAGCGTCGTGAAAAATGGGTGGCACCCCCTCCACGCTATGAACGCGGCTGGGGACAGATGTACACGCAGCATATAGAACAGGCGGACAAAGGGTGCGATTTCGATTTCCTTCGCACGGATTTTGGAGCCCCTATACCTGAGCCCGAGATAAACTGATGGCGCTGGCCCAGGCGCTTTTTGGGGTGTCGGGAATTTTGGTCACTCCTTTTGACGATAGCGGTGAGATTGCACCGCTGCGTCTGGACCCAATCATAAATCGCGCAATTTCGGCGGGTGTGCATATCTTAACGGTGAACGGCAATACGGGCGAATTTTACGGCCTTTCCACATCCGAAGCTGTCACGATGGTGCAGTTGGTTTGTAAATTGGTTGACGGGCGCGTACCTATTGTGGCGGGCGTTGGGCGTGCCCTACCTGATGCGATTGCGCTGACACGTGCATCCGTTGCAGCAGGGGCGGATGCGCTGATGATCCATCAACCTCCTGATCCCTTTGTCGCTCCACGTGGCGTTTGTGATTACATTCGTACCATTCGTGACGCGGCGGAGGATGTGCCCCTGATCCTTTATTTGCGCAACGACAGGGTTGGGTTGGATGCCATATCACAGATGTGTTCAATCGAGGGTGTTATTGGCGTCAAATGGGCCACCCCCAATCCGATGGTTTTGAAACGCGTCATCGCGGCGGCCCCAGATCATGTCACATGGGTTGGTGGTTTGGCTGAGGTTTGGGCACCCAGTTTTTATGCGGTTGGGGCGCGCGGCTTTACCTCGGGGCTGATCAATGTGTGGCCCGAACATTCGGTTGCGATCAATCGCGCATTAGAGGCGGGTGATTTTGATCATGCGCGTAGATTGATTGAAACAATGCAAGTGTTTGAAGATATCCGCGCCGCCGAACAAGGGGGTGCCAATGTCTCTGGTGTGAAATGTGCGCTTGCCATGCTGGGCAATGACTGCGGCGGCGCGCGTCCACCTGCGGCTTGGCCGCTACGCGAAGATAAACGGGCGTCATTGAAACAATTCATGATTAAGAACGGACTGATTTCATAGGGGGATCACATGAGCGATATAGATCTAAAGCCT
>JBMTQO010000077.1:0-6786 GCA_049446275.1 Paracoccaceae bacterium
AAACCGACATTCAGTCCAAAATGATCGGTGAAATTGTGATGGAGGCCTTGGCCCGTATCGATACGGTGGCCTATGTGCGCTTTGCCTCTGTCTATAAAAACTTCCAAGAGGCAGATGATTTCGACAAATTCGTTTCCGAACTGCGTCCAAAAACAGCAGAAGAAGAATAGTCGATGTCCCACGAACGGTTCATGGCGCATGCGCTTGCCCTTGGGCGGCGTGGGCTTGGGCGCGTATGGCCCAATCCCGCTGTGGGATGCGTGATTGTGCAGGATGGACGAATTGTTGGACGCGGGTTTACGCAGCCAGGCGGACGCCCCCATGCGGAAACAATGGCACTGGCACAGGCGGGGGATGCGGCACGCGGTGCAACGGTGTATGTCACCTTGGAACCTTGTTCGCACCATGGGCAAACACCGCCCTGTGCGCAGGCCCTGATCGACGTGGGTGTAGGCCATGTGGTTGGTGCGCTTCAGGACAGTGATCCACGTGTGAACGGAGCCGGATTTGACATGCTGCGCGCTGCAGGGATCAAGGTGACAACGGGTGTTTGCGCCGAAATGGCGGCAGACGATCACGTCGGATTTTTTGCAAAAACCACCCTTGGGCGCCCATTTGTAACGCTCAAACTCGCCAATAGTTTTGACGGCCGTATCGCCACAGCCAGCGGGGATAGCCAGTGGATCACAGGCCCGCAGGCGCGGCGTTTGGTGCATGGTATGCGGGCCAATCACGATGCGGTTTTGGTGGGGGCAGGCACAGCGCGTGCGGATGATCCTATGTTGACCGTGCGCGGATTGGGCCTGTCACATCAACCTGTTCGCATTGTCATGTCCCGAAAGTTGGATTTGCCAATTGACAGCGCTCTTGCAAATTCGGTTCAAGAGGCGCCGTTATGGCTGTGCCACAGCGATGAGGCACCCGTTGATCGCATCCGCGCATGGCAAGATCGGGGCGCAACCGTGATCGAATGCGCCGTCGAAAACGGGCGGATTGCGATCTCTGATTTGATGAACAAAATGGCTGATCGCGGTTTGACCCGAGTATTTTGTGAAGGGGGAGGAACGTTGGCGGCTTCCCTGTTATTAGCCGATGTTGTGGATCACCTGGTCGGGTTTCAGGCAGGGGTGGTGATTGGTGCCGAAGGGCAACCCGCAATTGGTGCATTAGGATTTGGCAAGCTATCTGAAGCGCCAGAATACGAGCTCAAATCATTGCAAATTGTTGGAAGTGATGTCCTGCATATATGGTCGAAAGTGCACAAATAAATCAAACTCCGATAGTCGATATCAGTGTCAGCGATCTTGATCAAAGGTTTTCTTTAATGCACATTTCGATTACAAACACCTGAACTTTATGTTGTGAATGCATCTTAAATTTTGTTGGTTTTCTTAAAGATCGGATTGTGAATTTGGCTAGCATTGCGTTGAACGAAGAAGATCAAGACAAATTATATCCGCTATTTGTTTTGATAATCTTACAAGGCGTGATTTCTGCTTCAAGCATGGTGGTAGAAATCGTTGCCGGCAGAATGATTGCCCCATATGTGGGAATGAGTTTGTATACTTGGACCGCGATCATCGCAGTTGTTCTTGCTGGGTTTTCAATTGGAAATTGGATGGGAGGCAAAATAGCTAGCTCAAAAATTACGACTGCACTCAAAATTTCGGGCGGAGTGTTGATGTTCGCCGCAATATCCACTGCGTGTGCAGGTTGGATGCTTAGACTTTTGGCTACACCCATTATTTCAAATACATCGGAACCTTTGATAGCAATTACACTCATAAGCACGGGTGCGTTTTTTCTTCCATCTGTTCTTGCTGGAATACCGGCACCAATTTTAACAGTAGCTGCTATGCGTGGTCGCCATAATTCGGAATATGCACTTGGGCTAATGTATGCTGTCGGTGCATTTGGGGCGATAATTGGGACTTTAGTAGCTGGTTTTGCACTCATTCCACATTTTGGCTCAACCTATACACTCATTTTAGTTTCAGTGGTTTACATCGCATCTAGTATTCTGTGTTTTTGGTTGGGTAAAAGCCGAATGCGCCAATTAGTGGTCACTTTACCGGGTGCTATTATTTTATTTTTGACTAGTTTGTATGTGCTTGATCAACCCCAAGTATGTGACCACGAAAGTGAGTATTTTTGTATTCGTGTCGTAGATTTGGATCCTTTGCGACCTAATGAAACAAAATTGATGGTCATCGATCACCTTGCTCATGGGATTAGCAATTTAAAAAACCCACGTGTCATGTACACACCTCACGCTGCACTGCTCGATGGTTTGGCGCGACAAAGAATGAAAGCACGAGATACCTTTAATTCTTTTCACATTGGTGGCGGAACTTACTCTATACCAAGAGCATGGTATGATCGAGGGCTTAGTGACATCACAGTCGCTGAAATCGATCCCGTAGTCACCGAAGTTGCAACAAAAAATTTTTGGCTTGATAGGGAGGCGATACGTATTGAGCATGAAGATGCACGTTTGTTGCTTCAGCGGGAAAACATGAAATATGATGTGATAATTGGTGATGCCTTCACCGATATAGCTGTGCCTGAACACCTTATAACCGTCGAGTTTTTTGAATTGCTCAATCAAAGATTGAAGGCAGATGGTGTGTTCTTGATGAATTTCATGGATAATGTTGAGCGATTAGATGCATTCTCTGCAGTTGCTGTTAGTCTTCAATCTGTCTTTAAAAACGTCGAAGTTTGGACGGAGGCAAGTTCACCACAGAAAGGAGAACGTAGGGTCTTTGTATTCCTAGCATCTGACAAAAAAAGTGATTTCAATTCAATCCGACTAAGAGTTCCGGAAGACACTCGCTTTAGTGTATTGGATGAAACATTTATTCGCTCAATAATAGAACGCAAAAGTCCTAAACTCTTAACAGATGATCATGCACCATTAGCTTATCTGATGGGATTTGATCCTATTTTGAACTAAGCAAATGGCTTGTAACTTTTTTCTAAGCAATATGCGGATCTAACTTGTAGTATGTCCAACCAACGATAATAGAATTTACATTAAGAAGAAATAATTGATTTATTTTGAGAAACATTGGGTGATCTAGACATTGATCGATGGTAATGTCACAAACTCGGGTATTGAGCGCGTAGGTCGGCTGATCACCAATGAGGAGTTTGAGTCAAAATGTTTACTGGTATCATCACAGATGTTGGCTTCGTCGTCGAAACTGAACAACGCGGTGATTTGCGCGCGCGGATTAAGACTGCCTATGATACATCTGGGATTGATATTGGTGCATCGATTGCCTGCGATGGTGTATGCCTAACGGCAATTGATTTGGGACATGATTGGTTTGACGTAGATATTAGTGCCGAAACGCTATCCAAAACCAACATTGGTGATGGAAATGGCTGGCCTGTGGGGAAACGTTTGAACCTAGAACGTGCATTGAAAGTTGGCGATGAATTGGGTGGACATATCGTTTCAGGTCACGTGGATGGTGTCGCAGAACTGATTGAAATTCGCGACGAAGGTGACAGTACCCGATTGCTGATTAAAGCGCCAGATGCCCTTGCACGTTTTATCGCGCCTAAAGGGTCAGTGGCGCTAAATGGAACATCATTGACAGTTAATGATGTCGAAAAACAGACATTTGGCATTAATCTGGTGCCGCATACAAAAACCGTAACCACGTGGGGTGACGTGCAGGTTGGCGCATCTATCAACCTCGAAATTGATACACTTGCCCGCTATGTTGCGCGATTGGCCGATTATCAGGGTTAGGCGTGCGCAAACCCTTCAATCAACTGTTTTAGGCCGACCCGTGCGCCCAAAAATATTGCGGCAAACGTCACAGGGCCAGAATAGGCAAGAAGGCTAAAAGCGGTAATACCTTGGCCGACAGAACAGCCAAAGGCCAAAATCGCACCAACGCCCATGATGGCCGCTCCAATGATTTGACGGCGCAATTCGCGGGGATCTTCGCAGGCCTCCCAGCGGAAATGACCCTTTACCATCGATCCTAAAAATGCGCCCGCCAGCACACCTGCAACCGATCCAATAGCAAAATTTAATCCCAACGCGCTGCCATTCATGGCATAGATTATGGTGTCTCCCACAGGAGCAACAAAGGTATGCGAGCGGATATCAGGACTGGCAAATCCGTTGTCTGCAATCCACTGCGTGCCTGCCCAGCCACTGGCGATAGCAATTCCAACCGCGATAGACCAAAAAATGGCCTTAAACTCTCGGTGGAAGTTGTCGCCCATGAAGGTGAAAATCGTGATAATGACCGCAATCGTCATACCAATTACAGGCGCGCTTATGGGCAGCTCATCCGCCAGTAAATACGCAATGCTTGGCACCGCCTGATCTGTGATTTCATTGACTGGGAAGATCATGACACGTACTGCAGCAAGGGGGCCTGACATCACAATGAATGCAGAGATACCAGCCACTAAAACAATGACAAAGGATCGCAAATCGCCTCCACCCAAACGTGCAAGCGCGCCGTAACCGCAATTTCCACTAAGGGCCATGCCATACCCAAACATCACTCCTCCGATGATAGAATAGAGGGGATTCCAGTACATCGTGAGATAACCAGTGCGTGTTGGATCAAACAAATCTGCACCCATCATCGCAAAGACTGCAAACATCGCAACACCGATGCTGAGACCCCACATCCGTAAACGCGTCTGACTGTTGGCATATAAATAATCTTCAATAGCACCCAATGTGCAAAAACGGCCCATACGCGCAGCCAGTCCAAGGAGTATTCCACCCATTCCGCCGATTAGCGCAGCCATTTGACCTTCGTTCAGAAGTTCAAACATGACCAATATCCCTATTTTTTTGATTTAGCCTATGACGATCGAATTAGCTGAGTCAACAAATATGGTTTGTTATTAGGTGTTTACGTCTTTGCAGAATAGATCATAAACGACTTCTAAAACACGTTTTGGTTTGTCGTCGGCCAGTCGATAGTAGATTGTTTTGCCATCGCGACGTGGAACCACCAGACCCTCCAGGCGCAGACGCGACAGTTGCTGTGACACAGCCGCTTGACGCGCGGCGATTAAATCCTCAAGCTCGGTCACAGATTTTTCACCAGATACGAGGTGACACAAAATCATCAATCGACCTTCGTGACTAATCGCTTTCAAGAAACCTGCAGCGGTTGTGGCTTTGTTCACAATCGCGTCAATTTCGTCATCGGACATATCGTCCGTTAGTACCGGTAGTGTCATTAAAGCGTCCTTATCTTCTGCAAATATACGAATATTTGCAAAAAAAGCAACTCATGCTTTTCCGTTATCAGAATTAGAATGCGATCTCATCTTCAATCGCGTCGATGCCATCTTGGGCGCAAACTTCGTCCAACTCAGGCCCTGGTGCGCCTGAAACACCGATCCCTGCAACAATGCTTCCTTCACCAGAATAAACCACTAATCCCCCGCTAAGAGGGAGTGCGTGAGCCAACAGGCGTATAGCAGATGCATCGCTTCCTGCTCGAGTTTGCGCTGCCAGCGCGCTGGTTGAAGTGCGAAAGCTGACTGCCGTCCATGCCTTGCGACGGGACGTGTCATACACGTGCAAACCCGCATAACGATTTTTCAGGTATGCCTGTGGCTGCCCAAAGCGGTCTACAACTGTTACACCAACCTGATACCACGTTCTTCGCAAGACACCATCGCTCGCTGCGCCATCGTCAATGCTAATTCTGGCGTTAATGATTGAAAATCGACATAAGCATCCTCTGCCGAAGTGGTCGAAGCGCATATCGCCAGAATTGTCAGAAGTTTTTTCATCGACCTGTCGCCCTAAATTTGGTTTCGCGTTCCAAAATCATTTCTAGCACGCCCCAAAAAAAATCTTCGCTCATGTATCCTTCTATCCTCGTGATTTCACGTTCTCCGTCGGTGATGATGAAAGTGGGTGTGAAAACCACAGCGGAATCAATTTCAGGAGTGCTATCAACTTTTGTGATGTCGACCATGCGTATCGGGGCGAACATTCCCACATCCGTTTTCGAATAGATTGGACCAATTTCCTCTTTCCAGCGCTCGCAATAATGGCATCCCTGCTGTTCCACCATGATTAATTCATATGCGGCGCTGGCTTGGGCTGCCACTATCATAATCGCGGCCAGAGTAATGTGAATCAGTTTCCGCATCGGATTTGCCTAATTGACGAAAGCATATTCATGAAACATAATATGTTTATACCACCTTTACAAGGAATCGAACTATGTTGGACGTATCATTTTGGGGTGCATTTGTCGGCGGTCTGGTTGTTTTTTTCTCGCCCTGCATCCTGCCCATCGTCCCATTTTACCTGAGTTATATGGCGGGAACGGGGATCAACGTTCTGTCAGATGATGGTGAATTACCCCCCGGAATTCAGACCAAAGCGGTTCTATCATCCGCCATGTTTTCACTGGGTATTATTACGGTTTTTGTCTTGTTGGGGGCTGCCGCATTTTCAATTTCGCAAAGCTTCCGCACCTATCAGGATGAATTCAGATACGTCGCGGCTGCAATTATCTTGTTAATCGGTTTGCATTTCCTTGGCGTGATCCGCATCGGATTTTTGAACCGTCAATTTCAGGTGCAAGCAGGAGACACTAACAACATGTCCGTGATGGGCTCCTATGTTGTTGGGCTTGCCTTTGCTGCGGGCTGGACGCCCTGTGTAGGTGGCGTTTTGACGGCCGTTGTCATGACCGCATCGTTTGAAGACACGGCCTATCAGGGCATCGGTTTGTTGTTCGTATTCGGGTTGGGTTTGACGTTGCCATTCATCGT
>JBMTQO010000078.1:0-6640 GCA_049446275.1 Paracoccaceae bacterium
GCCACACAAACAAACCTTCCCAAATCGCTTCAGTGGTTTTGTTTGCTTCCACCCTCACCGTTGCGGGGGCAGTGTCGGTTTCCCACCGACTTCCCAATTCTCCTGCATCGCAGGCACCTTAGTAACCCTAACGTGCTTTATTTCGCCGCCTCCGTAAAGACAAAAGTCGACATATTGTGCGCCGAATACGCAAAACTAAACTATATCGTTATAAAGTTGTGCGATTTTCAATACCGCAGCATGAGTACCCCGATTTAAAACGGAACCTCGTCTGCGGCAATTACAAATTTGGCAACGACCTTTTTTATGCCAGCCTTATCAAAAGCGATTTCCAGTTTGTCGCCCTCGCTTCCGATGACGGCGCCATAGCCGAATTTTTGGTGAAAAACACGCACTCCGATATCATAGGCAGGGACAGCAGTCACATCGATTGTCATATGGCGCGCTTCTTTTGCGTGGCCTAGCCCACGCTGAACTGCGCGCTCTTGCATCCGCCGCCAGCCTGGGGAATTATATCCATCCGCTTTTGCGGCCGCCTCATGTAGGGACGAGGTTGACGCAGCAGCCCCATAACCGCCGCCGTATAATCCGGGTGGGGTCAATACCTCGACGTGATCGTCGGGTAATTCGTCAATAAATCGCGATGGCATGGACGATTGCCACTGGCCAAATACGCGCCGATTACCAGCAAAGGATATGGTACAAATCCGTTCTGCACGGGTAATCCCGACATAGGCCAGTCGCCGCTCTTCCTCTAATCCCTTCAGGCCAGATTCATCCATTGAACGCTGCGATGGAAACAAACCGTCCTCCCAACCCGGTAAAAAGATGACAGGAAATTCCAATCCCTTGGCTGCATGCAGGGTCATGATTGACACTTTTTCTTCACCATCTTGGCTGTCATTATCCATGACCAAGGAGACGTGTTCCAAAAACCCTTGCAGGTTTTCAAACTGCTCTAACGCCTTAACTAGTTCTTTTAAGTTTTCAAGGCGGCCTGCGGCTTCGGGTGTTTTGTCGTTCTGCCACATTGCTGTATAGCCGCTTTCATCCAAAATGACTTCGGCCAATTCCATATGTGTTATTGCCCTATCTCCTGCCATTCGCCCCCAGCGATCAACCCCATCAATCAACACACGCAGTTCAGCAGCGCCTTTTCCGCCAAGCACTTTATCCGCCAATGCGATCCGCGCACCGTCCACAAGAGAGACGCCATTTTCACGCGCAACATGTTGAATTTTCTGTTGTGCTTTATCCCCCAACCCACGCTTTGGCGTATTTACGATCCGTTCAAATGCCAAATCATCTTCTGGGCTTAGAACCACGCGGAAATAGGCCATGGCATCACGGATTTCCATGCGTTCATAAAACCGTGGCCCACCAATAACACGGTAAGGCAACCCAACTGTTAAAAACCGATCTTCAAACGCACGCATTTGATGGGATGCGCGCACTAAAATCGCCATATCCTCTAGCCCAAAGGGTGCATTACCTCGTGTTCCACGTTGCATCGCCTCAACCTCTTCGCCGATCCAACGCGCTTCTTCTTCGCCGTCCCAATGTCCAATAAGGCGGACGCGATCGCCGCTATCCAGATCGGTCCAAAGCTCTTTGCCCAACCGCCCCGCGTTACTAGAAATCACACCGCTAGCGGCGGCCAAAATATGGGGAGTTGAACGGTAATTTTGCTCTAGACGCACCACCTTGGCGCCTGGAAAATCCTTTTCAAAGCGCAAAATATTACCCACCTCTGCGCCGCGCCAGCCATAGATGGATTGATCGTCATCCCCCACACAGCAAATATTTTTATGTGCCCCCGCTAATAAGCGCAGCCACAAATACTGGGCAACATTCGTATCCTGATATTCGTCAACCAAAATGAATTTGAACCAGCGTTGATACTGTTCCAACACATCATGATGGGTCTGAAAAATCGTCACCACATGCAACAATAGATCGCCAAAATCGACCGCGTTTAATTCCCGCAAACGCGTTTGGTATTGCGCATAAATTTCCGTGCCTCGGTTATTGAATGCGCCTGCCTCTGCACTTGGGACCCCTTCGGGTGTCCAGGCACGGTTTTTCCAATGGTCTATAATCCCACCCATTTGCCGCGCAGGCCAGCGTTTTTCATCAATATTATTAGCAAGGATCAATTGCTTGATCAGGCGGTTTTGATCATCTGTGTCCAGAATTGTAAAATTACTTTTCAATCCCACCAATTCCGCATGACGACGCAATAATTTTACACAGATCGAATGAAAGGTGCCGAGCCACGGCATGCCTTCGATCTGCATCCCGAGCAACGTGCCCACACGGCTTTTCATTTCACGCGCGGCTTTATTCGTGAATGTTACCGACAAAATTTCATTCGGACGAGCGCTTCCCGTGTTCAACAGATGAACAATGCGCGATGTCAGGGCCTTGGTTTTTCCTGTCCCCGCGCCTGCCAACATAAGGACAGGGCCATCCAATGCCTCAACCGCTTCGCGTTGCGCGGGGTTTAGATCATCTAAATAAGGCGCGCCACAGGCGGCCATCGCACGCGCCGAGAGTGAGGCCCCTTCAAAGGCGCTTGTTTCATCAAAACTGCTCATACACCTAAATTAGCCCGAAGTTTTGAAATTGAAAAGGGGATGTTCGACAAATGTTCTGGTTAATCTATTGCCCGAATTGAGCCGCGCAATCAGGTAAATGTTAGTGATTGTTTTGAATACAAAATAAATAGTGAGTTCAGAAATCGTGCATCATTCTAGATTATGACGCGCCAGATAGTTTATGTTGGTATATAGGTACCGGCTAAACTGCCCAGTCCAAACAGCAAAGGCATGAAACTTTATAGCGCTACATTCAGACCCATAACTAATGCTTTAACATAGAATAAAATCATCCAAAAACTTTCCAAATCTTTATCGCAAGAAGAAGGGCCGTCCAAAATTTGAACAATTACCAAAAAAATTGACATGCCTGATTGACATTTAGCCGTTCTGCGGTGCAGCATCTGTCAAATTTAGACAGGCTGTGACAGTCTTGATAAAAGCAAAGACTAATCTTGGGAGGGGTCATGGCTGATTTCAAAAAAATCCTGATCGCCAATCGTGGAGAAATCGCAATCCGCATCATGCGTGCCGCAAACGAAATGGGCAAAAAAACCGTCGCCGTATTTGCAGAAGAAGACAAACTGGGCCTGCATCGGTTTAAGGCCGACGAAGCTTATCGTATCGGGGAAGGATTGGGGCCTGTTGCGGCCTATTTGTCGATTGATGAAATCATTCGCGTAGCCCGTGAATGTGGAGCGGATGCGATCCACCCAGGATACGGCCTTTTGTCGGAAAACCCCGCATTCGTAGATGCGTGTGACAAAAACGGGATCACCTTCATCGGGCCCAAGGCCGAAACAATGCGCGCGTTGGGCGACAAAGCGTCGGCAAGAAAAGTTGCCATTGCGGCCGATGTTCCAGTCATTCCCGCAACAGAAGTGTTGGGCGACAATATGGACGCGATTACCAAAGAAGCGGCAGAAATCGGCTATCCACTGATGTTAAAGGCATCATGGGGCGGTGGTGGTCGCGGTATGCGTCCGATCAATGGCCCAGATGAGTTAGAAGAAAAAATCCTAGAAGGCCGTCGAGAAGCCGAAGCAGCATTTGGCAATGGCGAAGGTTATCTGGAAAAAATGATCACTCGCGCCCGTCATGTCGAAGTTCAAATTCTGGGCGATAAACATGGTGAAATCTATCACCTATGGGAACGCGATTGTTCAGTGCAGCGACGCAATCAGAAAGTGGTCGAACGCGCCCCTGCCCCTTATCTAAGTGATGCCCAACGTCAGGAACTGTGCGAATTGGGTCGCCGCATTTGTGCGCATGTGAGTTATGAATGTGCGGGAACCGTTGAATTCCTGATGGATATGGAAACTGGAAAATTTTACTTTATCGAAGTGAATCCACGTGTACAGGTGGAACACACGGTTACAGAGGAAGTCACTGGAATTGATATCGTTCAATCTCAAATCCTCATTGCTGAAGGCAAAACCATTGCTGAGGCGACAGGCAAAGCGAGCCAAGAGAATGTCACTTTAAATGGTCACGCCCTACAAACTCGGATCACAACTGAAGATCCACAAAACAATTTCATTCCCGATTATGGTCGCATCACAGCATTTCGTTCTGCCACGGGGATGGGAATTCGTTTGGACGGCGGCACAGCCTATTCTGGCGGAGTGATCACACGGTATTATGATTCATTGTTAGTCAAGGTAACGGCTTGGGCACCAACGCCGCAAAAGGCGATCAACCGCATGGACCGTGCATTGCGCGAATTCCGTATTCGCGGTGTATCAACTAACATCGCATTTGTCGAAAATCTATTAAAGCACCCGACATTCCTATCGGATCAGTACACAACGAAATTTATCGACGAAACACCCGATCTGTTTTCATTTGAAAAACGCCGCGACCGCGGGACAAAGGTTCTGACTTATATCGCGGACATTACAGTAAACGGACATCCCGAGACAGAGGGCCGCCCCGCACCTGCTACAGATTTAAAAACGCCAAAGCCCCCCAGCCATGGCACTGATTTGGCCTATGGCACACGAAATTTGTTGGAGCAAAAAGGACCCTCTGCCGTTGCAGAATGGATGTTGAAACAACAACACGTTCTGATCACCGACACTACCATGCGCGATGGGCATCAATCGTTACTCGCGACACGTTTGCGTTCGGTTGATATGATCAAAGTCGCGCCAAGTTATGCGGCCAACCTGCCACAGCTATTTTCAATTGAGTGCTGGGGTGGCGCAACATTTGATGTGGCGTACCGCTTTTTGCAGGAATGCCCATGGCAACGCCTGCGTGATTTGCGCAGTGCTATGCCAAACCTAATGACACAAATGTTGCTGCGTGCCTCAAACGGGGTTGGATACACAAACTATCCCGACAATGTTGTACAATCCTTTGTCGCAGAAGCGGCGAAAGGCATTGATGTTTTCCGCGTCTTTGACAGCCTAAATTGGGTTGAAAATATGCGCGTCGCAATGGATGCTGTTATTGAGGCGAACAAAATTTGCGAAGGTTCGATTTGTTACACTGGCGATATTTTGAACCCAGATCGCGCAAAATATGATATAAAATACTACGTAGACATGGGCAAACACCTGCGTGATGCAGGGGCACATGTTCTGGGTCTTAAGGATATGGCAGGCCTGCTGAAACCCGCGGCCGCGCGTCAATTGGTCAAAGCGCTTAAGGAAGAGGTGGGATTGCCCATCCATTTCCATACACATGATACATCGGGCGTGGCAGCTGCGACAATTTTGGCAGCTGCTGATGCGGGTGTTGATGCGGTGGACGCCGCAATGGATGCGTTTTCGGGCGGCACATCACAACCGTGTTTGGGATCCATCGTCGAGGCTTTGCGCAACACAGACCGTGATACAGGTTTGGACATTGAACGCATTCGCGAAATCAGTGCCTATTGGGAACAAGTTCGTGCGCAATACACTGCATTTGAAAGTGGAATAGCCGCGCCAGCATCCGAAGTGTACCTGCACGAAATGCCCGGTGGCCAATTCACAAACCTAAAAGCGCAGGCGCGTTCGTTAGGATTAGAAGAGCGTTGGAGTGATGTTGCAAAAACCTACGCTGATGTGAACCAAATGTTTGGCGACATTGTTAAGGTGACGCCATCTTCCAAAGTGGTGGGGGATATGGCCCTGATGATGGTATCCCAAGGCATCACACGTGATCAGGTGGAAGATCCAGAAACAGATGTCGCTTTTCCTGACAGTGTCATCGACATGATGCGCGGGAACCTCGGTCAACCCCCTGGTGGCTTCCCGACAGGGATAGTGAATAAGGTTCTAAAAGGCGAAGCGCCAAGCACCGAACGCCCAGGCAAACGTCTGGCCCCAGTTGATCTAGAGGCGAAACGCCTAGAGATATCGGAACAGTTGGGCGGCATCCCAATCGATGATGAAGATTTGAACGGATATTTGATGTATCCCAAAGTATTCACCGATTATATGCAGCGTCATAAAACCTATGGACCCGTGCGCACATTGCCAACCAAAACATTCTTTTATGGAATGGAGCCAGGCGAAGAAATAACAGCCGAGATTGACCCAGGCAAAACCTTAGAAATTCGTTTGCAAGCGGTTGGTGAAACCACCGATGATGGCGAGGTAAAGGTGTTCTTTGAACTTAACGGTCAACCTCGTGTGATCCGTGTACCAAACCGCATCGTCAAAGCGTCTACAGCAGCGAAACCAAAAGCCGAACCAGGCAATGCAAATCACATAGGAGCACCTATGCCAGGTGTCGTTGCATCCGTCGTTGTGCAGGCTGGGCAAGAGGTGCGCGAAGGCGATCTATTGCTGACGATTGAAGCGATGAAAATGGAAACGGGCATTCACGCAGAACGTCACGCAATAATCAAACAAACCCATGTCGGCGCAGGTGCGCAAATCGACGCCAAAGATCTGTTGATCGAGTTGGAATAAAATATGCAAAGATGGCGCGGAAAATTCGAGTTCAGTGCCATTTTCCTCTTGCACAGATTAGAAACTGTTTCTAAAACCGCTCTACCCAAGGACGCGGGCGTAGCTCAGGGGTAGAGCGTTACCTTGCCAAGGTAAATG
>JBMTQO010000079.1:0-6590 GCA_049446275.1 Paracoccaceae bacterium
GATCTGCAATGTATTATATCTGCTTAAATGGATGAGGCGGATAAGAGTAAAATGGACGAACACGTGGCCCGCCCCGAAAGTGTTGAGTTTGACACGCGCGCTCAGATTTCTGTGGAAGCATTCACTTGTGATCCAATGGAATAAAGTTGAGCCTGAGGTGCGCCAAAGCCACAAACAATTTCACAGGAGTGCCTTTAGATGTCGGTTACCATCAAAGCATGGCTGTCGATTGGCAGTACATATACTTATTTGACGGCACTTCGTTTACGCAGTGTCGTTGAAGCATCAGGAATTAAATTAGATATTCGGCCAATCAGTATTCGCCAAATAATGAAAAATATGGACAATATTCCGTTTCCACCCTGTAAGAAAACCAAAGTTGACTACATGTGGAGAGACATACAAAGGCGTGCAGAATTTTATTCATTACCCGTGCCTGATGTCCCAGCACCTTATCCACTTAAAGAGTTTGATAGAGCCAACCTAGTTGGTATCGTTATGAAACAGAATGGAAAATATTTGGAATACCTTGAAGAGACATATCGTGCTTGGTTTCTTGATGGTCTTGAAGCAGGTTCGGATCAAAATCTAGAAAATGTTTCCCGCGTGCTTGGAACATCCCTACCAGAAATATTGGATGAGGCTTCTTCCAGTGAAATGGTAGAAATCTACGAAAACAACACCGCGAAAGCGCAAAGAGCGGGAGTTTTTGGCGCCCCTTCTTTTGAAGTAAATGGTGAGATTTTTTGGGGCGATGACCGACTTGAAGATGCAATACGCTTTGCTAAACAGCACCAATAACCAATGAGCTGACAATGCGTAACTTCAAAGCACGACTAAACAAGCTAGAAGCAAAGAAACCACCTGTTAAGCGGATTGTGCGTATTTACTGGGCTGATGGCACCTTTTTGGGTGAAATGCGCTACTAGCAAATGAATTTGTGGGGGCGACTGTGGGGGCGAAATAAGCATACCATCACCAAGCTATTGATAAATATTAAATTAAAGAGGGATGGTGGCGGAAACGAAGGGATTCGAACCCTCGAGACGGTTTCCCGCCTACTCCCTTAGCAGGGGAGCGCCTTCGACCACTCGGCCACGTTTCCGTCCACGGGTTTATCTAGCTCGGCCACAAGGGACAAGAGGCGAATAGCGAAAAAAATCCAAAACGCCCCCAAAAACGTGAATTTTTTTACGCGTTGAAGAGGAAGTGCATCACATCCCCGTCCTGAACAACATAAGATTTGCCTTCTACACGTAATTTACCTGCATCACGCGCGCCACTTTCGCCGTTGCAGGCAATGTAGTCATCATAGGCAACTGTTTCAGCGCGAATAAATCCGCGTTCAAAATCGCCATGAATAACGCCTGCAGCTTGTGGCGCGGCAGTGCCGATACGGATTGTCCATGCACGCGCCTCTTTCGGGCCAACGGTGAAATATGTCTCAAGCCGCAGCAGGCCGTATCCTGCGCGGATCAACCGGTCAAGGCCCGCCTCTTCTAGGCCCATCTCGCCTAGGAACATTTCGGCCTCTTCCCAATCAAGCTGACTGATTTCCTCTTCTATTTGGGCAGAAATCAAAACTGTTGCGGCCCCCTGCTCCGCTGCCATCTTTTCAACCGCTGCCGAATACTCATTGCCTTCTTTGGCGCATCCTTCATCCACGTTGCACACATAAAGAATGGGTTTAGTTGTCAGCAATTGCAGACTTTTCCACGCCTTGGCGTCCTCTGCGTCTACCTCAACCACGCGCGCAGGTTGACCGTTTTCTAATGCCTCCAGCGCCGCTTTTAGCAGGCGTTCTTGGGCAATGGCCTCTTTGTCACCACCGCGCACTTTGCGTGATAGGTTTTGCAAACGCTTTTCGATGCTTTCCATATCGGCAATCATCAATTCGGTTTCGATGGTTTCCGCATCGGCAACCGGATCAACACGCCCCTCAACATGGGTGACATCCCCGTCATCAAAACAGCGTAACACATGGGCGATGGCGTCAACTTCGCGAATATTGGCCAAGAACTGATTGCCCAAACCTTCACCCTTGGAAGCACCTTTAACCAAACCAGCAATATCAACGAATGTCATGCGGGTTGGAATGATCTGTTTTGAATTGGCTATCGCTGCCAATTTATCTAAACGCGGATCAGGAACTGCAACATCCCCAACATTTGGTTCAATTGTACAAAACGGGAAATTCGCAGCCTGCGCCGCCGCCGTTTTTGTCAGCGCATTAAACAGGGTGGATTTACCAACATTTGGCAATCCAACAATACCCATTTTAAATCCCATGATGTGACCCTTTTTGCACAAATTTTCGATGGTGTGCTTCTAAGCGCTATACCCCCTTGGTGCAAGAGAGGATCGCTCAAACGCTTTTCACAAGATTTTCGTGGAAATTCCGCGATTGCCCCTATTGTTATTCCCACAGTGCTCTGGCAGGTTGTGCCGAACTTGAACACTGGGATAATTTTGATGACACGCATTGATGATACTTTCGCCCGACTAAACGCTGAGGGAAAAAAGGCATTCGTGGCCTATGTAATGGCGGGTGATCCGGATTTTGACACGTCGCTGGAAGTCGTGCGTGGATTGCCAGAAGCAGGCGTTGACATCATTGAATTGGGTCTACCTTTTACCGATCCCATGGCCGACGGCCCAACCATTCAATTAGCGGGTCAACGAGCGTTGGAACAAGGCATGACATTAGAAAACACCTTGGATTTGGCGCGCAAATTCCGTGAAAGCAACAACAGCACGCCGATCGTGCTGATGGGATATTACAACCCAATTTACAGCCGCGGTGTCGAAACATTCCTGAATGACGCCAAGGCGTCGGGCATTGATGGGTTGATCGTTGTGGATCTTCCACCCGAAGAGGATGATGAACTGTGTATTCCTGCGCAAAATGCGGGACTGAACTTTATCCGCCTTGCGACACCAACAACGGATGACAAACGATTGCCAAAGGTTTTACAAAACACATCCGGCTTTGTATATTACGTATCAATTACCGGCATTACAGGTGCCGCCGAGGCAAAAGCTGGCGATGTAAGGCCAGAGGTAGCGCGTATAAAATCACAAACAGATTTGCCGGTCATCGTGGGCTTTGGCATCAAAACACCAACAAGTGCCCGAGAAATCGCATCCATTGCGGACGGTGCCGTTGTAGGGTCCGCGATCGTCAGTGAATTAGGCGCAGGTAAATCTGCGAAAGAGGTTCTGGCATTCGTTACATCCCTGGCCGAAGGAGCTCATAGCGCATAATCGAAGTTTTTCGAACACTTTGGAATATCCCCCGCTGGGCAGCGTTTTCCGTTTGCATTTATCAGTAAATTGGTAAAATAATACGACCAATTCAAAGGAAATTGCCATGACAGTTATTACAAACATCCAAGATCTTAAGGATATCTATCATCGTCGGGTCCCAAAAATGTTTTACGATTACTGCGAAAGCGGAAGTTGGAACGAACAAACATTTCGCGAAAATATCTCTGACTTTGATCAATTACGTCTACGTCAGCGTGTCGCTGTAGATATGACAGGACGTTCAACCGCGAGCGAGATGATTGGACAAAAGGTAGCCATGCCCGTTGCATTGGCCCCTGTGGGAATGACAGGCATGCAATGTGCAGATGGCGAGATAAAGGCCGCCCGCGCTGCCGAAAAATTTGGTGTTCCTTTCACTCTGTCAACAATGTCGATTTGTTCGATCGAGGATGTAGCGGAAAACACAACCGTGCCGTTTTGGTTTCAACTTTATACAATGCGGGATACTGGATATGTATCACGCCTGATCCAGCGGGCGAAGGATGCGAAATGTTCTGCGCTGGTCATAACGCTTGATCTACAAATTCTGGGTCAACGGCATAAGGATTTGAAAAACGGCCTCTCTGCTCCACCCAAACCGACATTGAAAAACATGATCAACCTATCAACCAAATGGGGATGGGGGTTGGAAATGTTAAAGACAAAACGCCGCTTTTTTGGCAATATCGTTGGCCATGTGGACGATGTGTCCGATCCGGCAAGCCTGATGGATTGGACAGCACAACAGTTTGATCCCACTTTGGATTGGGATAAAATCAAACAAATCAAAGACGAATGGGGCGGCAAAGTGATCTTAAAGGGCATTTTGGATGCGGAAGATGCAAAAATGGCCCTAAACGTTGGCGCGGATGCAATTATCGTGTCCAACCACGGCGGACGTCAGTTAGATGGTGCACTGAGTTCAATCAAAGCACTGCCTGCGATTTTGGATACCGTTGGTGATAAGGTTGAGGTCCATATGGACGGCGGCATTCGCTCTGGCCAGGACATCCTAAAAGCTGTCGCACTCGGCGCCAAAGGCACCTACATCGGCCGCACATTTATCTATGGCCTTGGTGCAATGGGCGAAGCGGGTGTGACAAAGGCGTTAGAGGTTCTGCAAAAAGAAATGGATATATCTATGGCGCTGTGTGGACATCGCACAATGGACGAAGTCTCTCGCGATACATTGCTGATCCCGAAAAATTTTGGTGGTGATTGGCAATAGTCAAAACGCTGAGCGCGAAATCCGCCCAAAAACCTCATAATCAGGGTTTTTGGGCTTTTCTATTTATAAAATCGCGTCTATAGAGCAGCCTCCACGTGGGGTTACAGCCTTGGAGGAACCCCGCGCCATTACTTAGGAGATTAATCATGGCTGGTGAAATTCCAAATTTAGTCGCATCTGCGCGTTCGGGGACAGGCAAGGGCGCCGCTCGTCAGGCACGTCGCGACAATATGGTACCTGGTGTTGTTTATGGTGGCGGCGTTGATCCGCTGGCAATCGAGGTTCCATTCAACGAATTGCTAAAGCGTCTGAAAGCAGGCCGCTTTTTGTCAACATTGTTCAACCTTCAAGTCGAAGGCCAAGAGGACGTGCGCGTCATTTGCCGCGACGTTCAACGTGATGTTGTCAAAGACCTTCCAATTCACTTTGACCTAATGCGTCTACGCCGCGCATCAAAAATTAACCTGTTCATCCCAGTTGAGTTCATCAACGAAGATGCGGCACCTGGCATCAAGCGTGGTGGAATGCTGACAGTTGTGCGTCCAGAAGTTGAATTGGTTGTTACAGCGGGCGATATCCCTGAAAAGATTACTGTTGATCTCACAGGATTGCAAATTGGCGACACAGTGACCATTTCATCAGTTGTCCTTCCTACGGGAGCAAAGCCAACAATCGATCGTGACTTTGTGATTGCAAATATTGCAGCACCGAAGGGATTAGGAAGCGATGATGCAGACGAGCCAGATGCTGCAGAGGCTAGCGAAACCGTTGATGAAGTAGCCGACGAGTAGTATCTAGCAACTTTTGAAACTATCGAAGGGGCCGTTGAGGCCCTTTTTTATTGCTCAATTGATCCGCCGTTTACGAAATTGTATGTACGTGGAAAATGAAAGGCATAACATGTTACTATTTGTAGGTCTGGGAAATCCAGGTAGCAAGTATGCGAGCAACCGGCATAACATCGGTTTTATGGCGCTGGACAAAATCGCTGAACACAATGGATTTTCTCCATGGCGCAATAAATTTCAAGCAAAGCTCAGCGAGGGTGTGCTAGGAGGGGAAAAGGTTATTTTACTAAAACCCCAGACATTCATGAACCTTTCTGGTCAATCGGTCGGGGCTGCAATGCAGTTTTACAAACTAACCCCATCTGACATTACCGTTTTTCATGATGAATTGGATATCGCACCCGGAAAGTGCCGTGTTAAAATGGGGGGCGGTCATGCGGGGCATAATGGCCTGCGTTCGATCCATCAACATATCGGCCCCGACTATCAACGGATCAGACTGGGAATCGGCCATCCGGGCCACAAAGACCGCGTTGCACAATATGTATTGGGCGATTTCGCCAAAGCGGACCAACACTGGATAAATGACATATTGCAGGGTGTCGGAAAAGGTTCTGCCAAACTTGTTGTTAATGACAGTGCAGGTTTCATGAACTCGATTGCCTTACAACGGCAGCAAAATCTTCAAAACACGCAAAAAGAAAACAATAAAATTAACACTCAATCTAAACGGGTTCAAAATCAGACATCGGATGACCGAACAGCGGTCCAAAAACTGATTGATAAATTTAAGTGAGTAATGAAACGGCATCTAAAAACCATTCAGCCCGACAATGTCGATTTTAACCAGCTGCAAGCCATTGATAGTTTGGGTTATTTGCGTCTGTTGGCTTACATATCGGCAGATCAATGTGATCGCTTAGGGCACATCAAACAGATTGACCCTCATAAAACCACAAAGTGTTAAGAAGCAAATGCCGCAGTTTGGTTGCCCAACCGAATGAATGCACTGCGTCCTGGAACATAATATTTTGTGTTTTACACGATCTCGACGCAATATTTCCTGCAAGAGAAAAAGGATAAATCAAACACAAATTCGGTTAGACAGATTAGCGCGTAACATCCGCACGCCCCATAGGCAATTATTTACGAACGTTTAGAAGGCGCAAATCTGACCCCACAACTTAAGACAGATGAAGTGCAGGATGTTGGGCGCGCGAATTTTAATGGACGCGAAGTCCGTCGGGTTCATCCCAAATAGGATGAAC
>JBMTQO010000080.1:0-6551 GCA_049446275.1 Paracoccaceae bacterium
GCGAAGAATTGGTCAACGCCATCGACCGTTTTCAATTGCAAAGAGGCACCGCTACGGGCAGTGGTTTGTTGATGGCTTTGGCTACCCTGCGGCCAGAGGCTAAATTGGATTTGGAATCGGTGTTGTACCCCACTAACCAAATCGGTTGGGGCGGCGGCGCAGGGGGCGAACCGAACAACAGCGCCCGCAGCTTGGATAGCAAGCCGATGGAGAACGAGCGTAAGCCCGAGCCCCCGGGTTCATTCAAGGGCGGTGCCATCGTGTTGTTGACGGATGGCCGCAGAACCACGGGCCCGGACCCCCTGTGGGCGGCGCAAAAAGCAGCCGATTTGGGCGTGCGCGTTTACACCGTAGGGTTTGGCACGCCCAATGGCTTCATTCCCGGTTTTGAGGGCTCTTGGTTTTATACCCAAGTAGATGAAGAGTCACTTCAAGCAGTCGCCAAAATCACAGAGGCCGAGTACTTCAAAGCGGCTTCGGCCAATGAATTGAAAAGGGTCTATGAGCACCTGTCCAATCAATTTGCCTTGGAAAAGAGAGACACCGAAATCTCTTCGCTCTTCGCGAGCGCGGCCTTACTCTTGATGCTGCTGGCCTTTACCTTGTCGGCAAGGTGGTTTCGCATGGGCCCCGCAGAGCCGCGGCAAGTCTTTCGCCGCGCGTAAATAGGCCCGGCTCGCTGACGTGGGCCACCAAAATCCCCACATTTTTTAAGCTTTACCGTCTTGCCATTTCTGATCCTATACTTAACCCGCCAACGCGCCGTACGGTGGCACCCGCGTATTCAAACGTCAAACGCGCTCACTCAAGAGGAGACCTGCAAGTGAACCTTCCATACCAAACTCAGGGTGTCAGGCAAAAGCTGTCTGTCCTCTTGCTTTGCTCTATGACCCTAGCGGTCAGTGCACCCGCCGTTAACGCCGAGACGCTGCGCTGGGCGCGGGTTGGTGACGCGCTCACTCTCGACCCCCACTCGGCCAACGAAGGGCCTACGTCAACCCTGCTGCATCACATCTACGAGACTTTGGTTCGACGCGATACCGATGGCTCACTTAAGCCGCGTCTTGCAACGGAGTGGTTTATCGATCCGAAAGACCCCAGCACCTGGGTGTTCAAACTGCGCTCGGGCGTGAAATTTCATAACGGAGCCGACTTCACTGCCGAAGACGTCGTTGCCTCAGTCACCCGCGTCACCTCAGCGACCTCGGACTTTAAAGGCCTACACACATCCGTCGTAAGCGCTACGGCTGCTGACCGACTGACGGTTCGGATCAAGATGAAGGGGCCGTCGCCGTTATACGTGCAGAACTTGACCAATTTCTTCATCGTGGACAAAGACTGGATCGAGGCCAACAATGCGCTAGCGCCTCAGGACTTCAAGGCAGGCGAAGAAAAGTACACCGTCCGCAATACTAATGGCACGGGCCCCTACACTTTGGTTTCGCGCGACCCGGAAGTGCGCACAGTGCTGGCAGCCAACCCTGGTCACTGGGCTGCCCCGCCCAAGGTCACCCGAATCATTTACACCCCGATCAAGGAGGCATCGACCCGCGTGGCAGCGCTGCTTTCGGGTGAAGTTGATTTTGTGCAAGACGTCCCGGTACAGGATATCGATCGACTCTCGAAGACTTCAGGCGTTAAGGTCTCAACCGGAGCTGAGAACCGGACTATTTTCTTTGGCTACGACATGACGTCGGATACTCTGATCTCTCTGCCTGGACCGAATCCATTCAAAAAGCCACAGGTTCGTGAAGCCATGGCGCTTGCGCTTGACAGAGATGCCATTCGACAGGTCGTTATGCGTGGCCAATCTGTTCCTGGGGCTCAAAACGCCCCGCCTTTTGTCAACGGATATAGCAAAGGGTTAGATGCCTACACGCGCCCGAACTACGAGCGTGCCCGAGTGCTGTTGGCAGAGGCTGGTTATCCAAATGGCTTCACGGTGAATTTGAACTGCCCCAATGATCGCTACATCAACGACGAGGCGATCTGCCAAGCCTATGTGGGTATGCTTGGGCGAATCGGCATCAAAGCCAATTTGATCAGCCAATCAAAAACCCTTCACTTCCCAGGAATTCAGAAACGCCAGGTGGACTTCTACTTGCTCGGATGGGGTGTTCCTACATTTGACTCGCAGTACGTATTTGACTTCTTGGTGCATAGTCAAGCTGAGGGGCGCGGTGGCTGGAACGGTTCGCGTTACAACAACCCAGAGATCGATCAAAAAATCCGCTCGTTGGCAACTGAGACCGATTTGGCCAAACGCAACGCCACCATTGCTGACATTTGGAACACCATTCAGAAGGAGCGCGTCTTTTTGATGGTGCACAACCAGTTGCTGGCCTACGCATCCAAAGACCGAGTCAATATCGAGGTACACCCAGAAAACCAACCTAGTATGACCACAGTCACCTTTAAATGAAGTGAGTCCGGACGGGGGCTGTTCACACCCGTCCGGGCCCTCTTTCATCGATGAAAACGAGCGTTCTCGGTGATCCCCCGGTGCGTGTATGACAGCTTACATTTTGCGCCGAATAGCCCAGTCGCTGATAGTCATGCTAGCCGTTGGGTTGGTGGCGTTCTCCCTGTTTCGGTTTGTTGGCGATCCTGTCGCGACGATGATGGGGCAGGAGGCAAGTCAGGCCGACCGAGCGGAGCTGCGTGACCGGTTAGGGCTGAACGACCCTGTATTTATCCAGTTTACGAGCTACATGGCGCGCGCGGCGACGGGGGATTTTGGTATCTCTTACCGGTTGCAACAACCCGTCTTAGAGCTAATTGTTTCGCGGTTGCCGGCAACGTTGGAGCTGGCTCTGATTTCTGGACTTTTGGCGTTTGTTTTGGGGATCACCCTAGGGGTATACACCGCGCTGAATCGAACGGGATGGTTGTCTGGTTTCATCATGTCGACCTCGCTAATTGGGGTCTCACTGCCGACGTTTTTGATTGGGGTTTTGTTAATTTGGGTTTTTGCTGTCGAACTCCAATGGCTACCTAGTTTTGGGCGTGGGGAAACTGTAGATTTTGGCTTTTGGCGAACCGGGCTGCTCACGCCCTCGGGTCGAGCGTCGATCCTGCTACCCGCTATTACACTGGGGCTTTACCAAATGACGCTCATCATGCGCTTGGTGCGTGCGGAAATGTTGGAGGTTCTGCGAAATGACTACATCAAATTCGCTCGTGCCCGAGGATTAACCGATCGAGCAATCCATTTTGGTCATGCGCTTAAAAACACGATGGTACCGGTTATCACCATCACCGGCCTGCAACTAGGCAGCATCATCGCGTTTGCCATCATCACTGAGACTGTATTTCAATGGCCCGGAGTCGGCGCCTTGTTTATTAATTCCGTCCAGTTTGTTGACATCCCTGTCATGGCGGCCTATCTCATGTTGATCGCGCTGGTGTTTGTTGTAATCAATCTTATTGTGGACCTCCTCTACTACGCAGTTGACCCACGGCTGCGTGTGGAGCGTTCCCATGCCACTCATTAAATGCTCGACCGCATGAACTTCTTCAGCAATGCCTGGGATAGCGATTTAGCGTGGAGCTTTCGTCAAGCGCCTTTGGTTATCGCCGCGGCGCTCATGACGGCTTTAATTGTGTTAGCTGCTGTGCTGGCGCCGTTGATCGCGCCACATGATCCTTTTAATCCAGCCACCTTGAACCTGATGGATGGTTTCACGCCCCCCATGACGCCAAGCGCCATGTCAGGTCAGGTTTACCTGCTAGGCACTGATAATCAAGGTCGGGATATCCTTTCGACTATTCTGTATGGCGCAAGAATTTCACTTTTTGTTGGATTTTCCGCTGTGCTTTTTTCCATGGTCCTCGGGATCTTTGTTGGACTAGTGTCTGCATGGCGCGGTGGTTGGATAGACAGTACATTGATGCGCGTGGCTGATGTGCAGCTATCCTTTCCCTCTATTCTGATTGCGTTGTTGATTTTCGGTGTGGCGCGTAGCTTCATACCGGTGGCCTACCGAGAGCAAATGGCGATGTGGGTATTGATTGTCGCGATTGGCCTGTCCGACTGGGTTCAATTTGCTCGTGTGGTGAGAGGCGCCGCGCTCGTTGAGAAGTCAAAAGAATACGTGCAAGCGGCCCAAGCCATTGGGGTGCGCCCATCCCGTATTGTCTTAAGCCACATTTTGCCGAACGTCATGGGCCCGGTACTCGTCATCGCTACCATTGGACTGGCGCTCGCGATCATTGCCGAGGCGACATTGTCTTTCCTGGGCGTTGGTGTCCCACCGACCCAGCCCAGCCTTGGAACCTTAATTCGCATCGGACAAGGCTTCTTGTTCTCTGGTGAATGGTGGATCATCTTGTTCCCGTCTTTGACGTTGTTGGCGTTGGCACTTTCGGTTAATTTGCTAGGGGATTGGTTGCGCGATGCGCTCAATCCAAAATTGAAATGACTGAAGCTGTGCTCTCTGTTCGTGACCTTCGCGTTGAGTTTTCAACGCGACACGGTAAGCTTGTCGCCCTCGACGGCGTGTCTTTCGACATCGCCCCCGGAGAGGTTTTGGGGATGGTTGGCGAGTCTGGCGCTGGCAAGTCTTTGACCGGTTCCGCGATTATTGGGTTGCTTGAGCCCCCAGGTCGAACGACGGGTGGGGAGATCCTACTGCGTGGGCGGCGTATCGATAACCTACCAGCGAGTGAAATGCGCGGAATCCGTGGCAAGCGCATAGGTATGGTTTTTCAGGATCCATTAACGAGCTTAAATCCGCTGTACACCATCGCTGAGCAGTTGATCGAAACTATTCGCACGCACCGGTCCCTCAGTGCAAGTCAAGCCAGACTTCGCGCAATTGAATTGTTGGATCGAGTTGGAATCCCCGCAGCAGCCCGTCGAATCGATGATTACCCTCATCATTTCTCAGGCGGTATGCGCCAACGGGTGGTGATAGCGCTCGCTCTGTGTGCTGATCCTGAGTTGGTGATCGCTGACGAGCCGACCACGGCACTAGATGTATCGGTACAGGCTCAAATCATTGATCTCATCAAAGAAATTTGTGCTGAAAAGGGGGCAGCTGTGCTTTTGATCACGCATGACATGGGAGTGATTGCTGAGACTGCCGACCGTGTGGCAGTTTTATATGCTGGAAGGTTAGCAGAAGTCGGGCCGACACAGGACATCATTCGCGATCCACGGCATCCCTACACAAGCGGGCTTATGGGGTCGATTCCCACTCTTACGCAAAACGCAACCCGCCTAAGACAAATTCCAGGCGCAATGCCGCGGCTATCAGAAATTGCTGTTGGTTGCGCATTTAATCCTCGTTGCCTCCATGTGACTGATCATTGCCGCGCTGTCCAACCATCACTGCTACCTCTGCAAGACCGTCGAAGTGTCGCTTGTTGGCAGGCCGATAATGAGGGATCCAATGACTGAATCCCTGTTACGCGCTAACGGGTTATGGCGCCGCTTTGACGTATCTAAACCTTGGCTCAATCGCTTGATCGAACGCCAAGATCGTCAATTTCTGACAGCGGTAGCCGACGTTTCTTTCTCAATCGACCGCAGCGAGACCTTTGCACTGGTGGGCGAATCCGGCTCTGGTAAATCGACCATCGCGCGCATGATTATGGGTCTCTTAGCACCGACTGCTGGGCGTATTTCGTTTGATGGGCAGGACATGTCGACGCTGTCTTCAGAGAAGCTGCGCGAGCTGCGTCGAAGGTTTCAGATCGTGTTTCAAAATCCCTTTGCCAGCCTGAATCCCAGATGGCGGGTCGGTGCAATTATTGGCGAGCCGATTTTGACATTTGGGCTAGCCTCAGCCGCGGCAGTTGAGCGTGAGGTGGGACAGTTGCTCGAAATTGTGGGTCTATCAGCGCAGGATGCGAAGCGGTTCCCGCATGAGTTTTCGGGGGGGCAGCGACAACGCATTGCCATCGCTCGTGCGCTGTCATCACGACCCGAGTTTATAGTGTTTGATGAGCCAACCTCCGCTTTAGACGTTTCGGTACAAGCTCAAATATTGAATTTAATGCGGGACCTGCAGGACCAGTTTGGTCTGACCTACTTACTGATCAGTCACGACTTGTCAGTCGTGCGTCACATGGCAACCCAGGTTGGGGTGTTGTATCTAGGGCGTTTGGTTGAAGTCGCCCAAGCCCAGGCGCTATTTGATTCGCCACAGCACCCCTACACTCGGATGCTGTTAGATGCGGTGCCTGATTTGACACTATCCGGAGTTCGCCGCACTCCCATTCGTGGTGAGATACCTAACCCGATTTCGCCACCGCCTGGTTGTGCTTTTCATCCTCGATGTCCGATAGCGACAGCGCGGTGCGCCGAGGAGGTTCCTACCGCAGTCGTTACCGCCTCTGGTATCGCGAGTTGCTTGGCGTGTGATGGACCGGGGTGAGGTGGTTGCTGCTGGCGTACGCAATTAAGGGCCCTGAAACCGGGCCTGCCACCCGCCTCTAAATCGAGGCGGTAGTGGTTGGATCTCTCACACCTCTTGGCGCCAATCTTTAACCGAATCAGCCAAAAACTCCCACCCTTACTGTTTAAGGTTGGGAATTGCCAGAGTGCC
>JBMTQO010000081.1:0-6548 GCA_049446275.1 Paracoccaceae bacterium
TTTCGGGCCAAGGGACATACGTTGATTGGATTATTCGCGCCCTCTCTAAAGCAACCAGAGGCAGCCAGTTGGATAAAACGCCAGCTGCAGTTTTTTAAGCCGGTGACGATTGTGAATGCCACGTCCTTTTCGGGTCGCGGCGCTGATGGGACATCACCTCTTGATGTAACGGATGCCCCTGTCTTTCAGGTTGCCTTGAGCACCGCGCGTATAAAAGATTGGAAAAGTGCTGAACGGGGATTGTCGCCGCCAGATCTGGCGATGCACGTTGTTTTGCCCGAGGTGGATGGTCGCCTATTTGCGGGTATCGTATCGGCCAAAGAACCCGCTAAAAAGGATCAGGATTTAGAATACGCGCGCTTTGAACATACACCCATTGCAGACCGCATTGATCGTGTGGTGAAGCGCGTTGATAAATGGATTGCGCTGCAAAATACCACCACACCCAATACAGCGTTGGTTCTATCGACATACCCAGGCAAGGCTTATCAAATAGCGCATGCGGTGGGATTGGACGCCATCCAATCCTGTCGCGCGATTGTTGAGGACGCGGGATTGGGCGATCCAGATAAGCTGGGGGAATTGGGGCAAAGGTTGCAGAATGAAGTTCTGACGTGGCCTGTTGCAGATTACAGGGCCGCGCTGGAAACCTTGCCAAAAGACCTGCGTGAGCAGTTGTTTGAGGCTTGGGGGGATATTTCGCAAGATCAGTATGTGCAGAACGGTGAATTTCAATTTCCCGCACTTCGGGTCGGCAACGCGTTGATCGCTCTGCAACCTGAACGGGGGTGGTTGAAAACGCGTTATGACGATTATCATGATTTGTCGCGCACCCCCTGTCATGGCTATGTCGCCTTTTATCTCTGGCTTCAGTCGATGAACACAGATGCGATGGTGCATATTGGAGCACATGGGACGTTGGAATGGCTGCCTGGAAAATCTGTGGCCTTGTCCAATGCCTGTTGGCCCGATGCATTGGCGGGTGATATGCCCATCATTTATCCGTTCATCGTCAATGATCCTGGTGAGGCCGCGCAGGCGAAACGCCGTATTTCGGCCCTGACATTGGGGCATATTCCACCGCCTCTTGCGCAGTCGCACACGCCCGACGCCTTTTTGCCGTTGGAAAACCTGCTTGATGAATTTTCCAATGCAGATGGATTGGACCCCAAGCGCCGTGATCGCCTGATGGAGCAAATCCGCGATTTGGCGCAATCCTTAGGCGTAGAACAGGATTTGGGGATTTCCGGCGACGTTGACCAGGGCGAGGCATTGACCCGTATTGATCGCTTTGTTTGTGATATAAAAGAGGCGCAGTTTGCCGATGGGCTGCATGTGTTCGGCCGCATGGCGTATGAAGGGGACCAATCCCTTGCTGCCCAATCCGAACAGCACGGTTTGCGTAGCGCGCTCTGCGGACGTCGCATTGACCCGGGTCCTGCGGGATCGCCCTATCGCGGGCGCAGTGATGTTTTGCCAACAGGGCGCAACCTGTTTTCTGTTGATCCGCTCTCCGTGCCATCGCGCGCGGCCTACGAACAGGGCTGCAAATTAGCGGACGAATTACTGCGCCGCCATTTGCAAGATCATGGGGAGTGGCCAAAGTCTCTGGTTGTTGATCTATGGGGGTCCGCCACAATGCGCACAGCGGGCGAGGAATTCGCCATGGCGCTTGCACTGCTGGGCGTGCGACCCGTTTGGGCAGAAGGGTCAGAACGGATCACGGGAACGGAAATCATTCCGCTGGTGGAAATGGATCGTCCCCGAATTGACGCAACATTGCGTATTTCTGGATTGTTCCGCGATGTGTTCCCAACATTAAGCGTTCTATATAATCAGGCCGTGCGTGCGCTCGCTGCGCGGGATGAGGCACCTGACTGGAACCCCTTCACGGGCCATGATCAACATCGTGTTTTTGGTCCCGCGCCGGGGGAATATGGTGTTGCCATGCAAGGGGCAATGGATGATTATTCCGATGCGGGCGTTGTGGATGCAGGCACCGCATGGCTGGTCCAATCGTCATGGTCGATAGATGGGGACAATACGGATCATGCTCCCGCTCAGATTGCCGAGCGTGTTAAGGCTGCAGATACATTTGTGCATTTACAGGATCTTGCCGAAAGTGACGTTTTAATGGCCGCAGATTATGCCGCACACGAAGCAGGCTTTGCCGCGGCCAAGGCGCAATTTGGACAGCAGGCCACATTGTATCATCTGGACACAACTAACCCATCTGCCCCTAAGGCCCGCACATTGAAAGAAGAAATTGCCAAAACGGTTATGGCACGCGCTGCAAACCCTGATTGGATAAATGGAATGATGCGGCATGGGTTTCGTGGTGGCGCAGAAATGGCCGCGACACTGGATCACATGGGGGCCTTTGCTAATTTGGCAAAACTGGTTGAGGCGCATCATTTTGACCGCTACTTCCAAGAAACGCTTGGGCGGGATGATGTGGTCGATTTCCTGCGCAAACATAATCCACAGGCATTGGATGCGATGATTGAGCGGTTTCATGCACTGGCCGAGGCTGGTTTGTGGATTACGCGGCGCAATTCCATTTCCTCAGAGCTGGCGCAGATGCGTCAGTCGCATCCATGACACGCCGCCCCGCACCCAAAGGCTGGTGTCCCAGTTCACTGCGTCCAATGGAATCTGGCGATGGATATATTGTGCGTATCAAACCCACTTTTGGACGGATAACGCGAGCGCAGCTGGGAAAAATTGCGCAACTGGCGGATCAGTTTGGGAACGGCATTATCGAATTGACTAATCGAGCAAATCTGCAATTGCGCGGGGTGTCGATGGCGGATCACCGAGTCCTGATTGACGCCATGGTTCAGGCTGAATTAGTAGATCTGGACCCCACATTGGATGCAGTGCCCCAAATCCTTGTCGCGCCGAATTGTGATGCGGATATTCGCGAATTTTACGACAATTTGCGCCGTGCGAAATTGCCTGATTTACCGGCCAAGTTCGGCATGGTTCTAGAGCAGGGCGGTCAAATGCTGACACAAGCGTCAGGTGATATTCGGCTTTGTGTGCTGGGGGAACAGGTTGTTGTATGGGCCGATGGATGTCACGGCGGACTTTGTTTGCCATGCGCGGATGCCGTGGCCCATGTTGAAAAATTGGCGAAGTGGTTTACGCAACACGCCGATACCGATCATCGTCGGATGTCACAAGTCCTAGACGTAACACAATTACCTGCGGAATGGTGTGCCGATCCATTGCCTGCGGAAACAAACGTACCTAATGGCGCAACCTATGGTGTTCCATTTGGTCAGATGACATCTGTTGTATTAATGTCCTTTGCGGAAAGTGCTGTATCGGATGACATTCGCCTGACACCTTGGCGCCAATTTATTGTTTCAGGTGCCCAGAAAAGGCCAGAAATTCAGGGGTTTGTGACGGATTTAACAGAACCAATTTTACGGGCGCAGGCTTGCACAGGTGCCCCGCGCTGTCCGCAGGCCAAGGGTGAAACACATGCTTTGGCGGCGCGTCTTTCGGCAGAGACAGACCACGGCATTCACGTGTCAGGATGCCCCAAAGGCTGCGCAAAGCGCGTGAAAACATCTGTGACGGTCGTGCGGGGGGCAAATGGGCTTGACCTGATCATCAATGGCTGTACATGGGATCAACCCGATTTTTCGGGACTAGATGAGGCCCAACTTGTTCAAAAAATAAGGGAATTCAATGCCACACACTTATGAAAAAGACGGCGCAGCAATCTATAAAGAAAGCTTTTCAATCATTCGCGCGGAATCCGATCTCGGACGCTTTGATGCGGATGAGGAACAAGTTGCCGTGCGCATGATCCATGCGGCAGGTATGGTTGACTTGGCCCCCCACATTCATTTTTCACCCGGATTTGTGATGGCGGCACGCGAGGCATTGAACAATGGTGCACCCATATTCTGCGATGCGCGTATGGTATCCGAAGGTGTTACACGCAAACGTCTGCCTGCGGACAATGACGTTATCTGCACTCTTTGGGATCCAAAAACGCCCGAAGTAGCGGCGAAAATGCACAATACACGATCTGCGGCGGCATTGGAATTGTGGCGCCCCCGATTGGAAGGCGCAGTTGTCGCCATTGGAAACGCGCCCACGGCGCTCTTTCACCTGCTGAACATGCTAGAGGATCCTAATTGTCCGCGCCCGGCGGCCATCATTGGATGCCCTGTTGGATTTGTCGGCGCAATGGGAAGCAAGGATGCGTTATGGCGGGCATTGCCCGTTCCATCCTGCATCGTCAAAGGCCGTTTGGGCGGCAGCGCGATCACGGTTGCGACCATAAATGCAATTGCGAGCCGCATGGAATGAGTATGGGAAGCCTATATGGCGTTGGCTTGGGGCCAGGGGATATTGATCTGCTATCAGTGCGGGCGGACCGTTTGGTTCGCAATGCCAAAATCATAGCATATTTCCGCAAAGCTGGCAAAAAGGGACAGGCGCGACGATTGGCCGATCCATTGATGCACGTAGACGCGCTGGAAATTCCGATGGAATATCCTGTAACAACCGAAATTCCCCTGGATGATCCGCGTTACAACAAAGTCCTTGGTCAGTTTTACGAAGATACCTGTGCAACCTTGCGCACCCATTTGGACGCAGGGCGGGATATCGTTGTGTTGTGCGAAGGCGATCCGTTTTTCTATGGTTCGTTCATGCATCTGCATTCCAGACTGATGGCGGATTATAATGTTGAAGTTGTGCCTGCGATAACGGGCATGTCTGGTGCATGGACCGCAACGAACCAGCCGATCACATGGGGTGATGATATCCTAACTGTGTTGATGGGCACATTGGATCAGGACACACTTACCGCCAGTATGAAAAGCACAGACGCACTGGTCGTCATGAAAATAGGCACAAATTTTCCTAAGGTGCGCCAAGCATTAAATGACGCAAATTTGTACGATCGTGCGTGGATGGTACAATATGCGACGATGCCAGATCAGAAGGTGACTAAACTGTCTGAATTTGAGGGCGATAAAGTGCCCTACTTCACTATCATCGTGGTCCACGGGCAGGGTCGGCGTCCATGAGCAAAACATTAACCATCATTGGGATAGGCCCTGGCGAACAAGGCTTTGTGACACCCGAGGTCAGCGCCGCCATAGCACGCGCAACGGATGCTGTGGGATATATTCCCTATATTGAACGGCTGCCTGGGCATCCTGATTTGGTGTGCCACCCTTCCGATAACCGCGTCGAATTGGACCGAGCGCGCCACGCGCTTGATTTGGCTGCAGCTGGTGGTGATGTTATAGTTGTCTCCTCGGGCGATCCCAGTGTGTTTGCTATGTCCGCTGCCGTGTTTGAAGCGATGGAAACCCCATCGGATGCCTGGGGCGATGTCGAAATCACGGTTCTGCCTGGCATCACAGCAATGTTGGCGGCTTCTGCTGCGATTGGTGCGCCCTTGGGGCATGATTTCTGCTGCATCAACCTAAGCGATAATTTGAAACCATGGGACATCATTGAACGCCGCCTGCGCCTGGCGGCACGGGGGGATTTTGCGATGGCGTTTTACAATCCCCGCTCAACTTTACGTCCTCTTGGGTTTGAAAAAACATTGCAGGTGCTGAAGGAAGAGTGCGGCGATAATCGTTTGGTACTTTTTGCACGCAACGTATCGCTCCCCGATCAAACCATTCGTGTCGTGCCCTTACAGGAAACGACACCTGATATGGCCGACATGCGCACGGTAGTGATCGTAGGGTCGTCCAAAACAAAAACCGTACAGCATGGTGAAAAAGAGTTCGTTTACACGCCACGTTTTTATGAGTTGGATGTGTGATGAACCCACTTCAGCGCATCCTTGGGCGTATGAACTTCTGCCCGTTTGGGGATCGCGGGGCGGTCAATCATTACGACGGGAATGCCCAAGTGACGAGCGGCCGCGATCTTGGAATAGGTGCCGAGCCCGCCTGCATTTTTGGACACCAGCAATTTGATATCATGTTCGAGCATGAGCGCGATATCGTCTTGGGTGCTGAACGGTCCACGGGAATACAAGGCGGTTGCCTTGGGCAGGGGCAAAGTTTCGGTTTGATCGACAAGGCGCAGCAAATATTGATGCTGGGGCGCACAGGAAAATTCGGCCAAATGCATACGGCCAATCGCCAGCATTACATTGGTTTCATCCAGTCCTTGCAGATATTCTCCAGCCTTCCCAATTGTTGGAACGTGGTGCCATTGATCGCCATCCACGCTGGTCCAGGCAGGGCGCGTCAGCGCGCAGAGCTGGGTGCCAGTTTCGCTACAGGCTTTGATCGCATTCGAGCTCATTTGACTGGCAAAGGGATGGGTGGCGTCAATTACATTTGTCACTTTTTCGGCAAGCAAATATTCGGCCAATCCTTGCGCTCCCCCATATCCGCCGATACGTTTTGGCAAAGGCTGAGGTTTGGTGCGTTTCACGCGGCCCGCATAGGACAGGGTCGCAGGGATATTCGCCTCGGCGACCAGTTTGGCCAAATCCGTGGCCTCGGTCGTTCCTGCCAAGATCAAAAGGTGTGTGCGCATGGATAATCCTT
>JBMTQO010000082.1:0-5235 GCA_049446275.1 Paracoccaceae bacterium
GACCTCTTCAATCTTGCCATTTCGCAAAACGGCGGTGTCATCCGCCATTTGCCGCACCACTGCAAGATTATGGCTGATGAACAGGATCGTTAGTCCGAACTTCGCTTGCAGATCCTTTAGCAAATTTAGGATCTCAGCCTGGATCGACACATCCAGCGCGGAGGTTGGCTCGTCGCAAATAAGGAAACGTGGGCGTGCAAGCAACGCTCTGGCGACCGCAATGCGTTGGCGTTGACCACCCGAAAATTGGTGCGGATATTTGGTGATCGCATCCGGCGGCATCCCCACCAAGGATAGCATCGAGGCCGCCATATTTTTACGTTCGGTCGGGTCCTTGATAAAACCGTAGAACCACAACGTTTCGGCTAAAATATCACCCACACGGTGACGAGAATTTAGACTGGAATAGGGGTCTTGGAAAACCATTTGCACCAATTGTCTGGACAGATGATGGCGGCTTCGGGATTTTCCCGCTGGTAGTGCGGCACCGCCCAAATTCATCACTCCTTTTTGGGGTGTCACAAGGCCGGTGATTACTTTTGCCAAAGTTGATTTGCCGGATCCACTTTCCCCTACCAACCCCATGATCGAACCAGGCTTAATGTTCAATGAGACATCATTCAGCGCAACGTAGGTTGGCGGCTTGCGAAATAGGGATGTGCGCGGCCCCTCAAACGCCACCGTAAGGTTTTCTACGCTCAACCCTGTTAGATCATGCCGTTGCCCCTCGAGCAGCCAGCGCTCTGCCATATTGCCCTGCGCCGAGGCTATGCCGTCTTCTTTGGGAACGTGGAAGCGATCAATTTTGCGATCGAGTGGCGGCACTGCGTCTATTAAAGAGATAGTATACGCATTTTTTGGCGTTCCCAAAACCTGCGCTGTTTCACCGGATTCCACTACGTGGCCATTTCGCATAACCGTCACACGATCAGCCACTTGGGCAATTACGCCGATGTCATGGGTGATCAACATAAATGCGATCTGGCGTTCCTGGGCCAAGCGTTGGATGAGGTCTAGGACTTGCGATTGCACCGCAACATCCAAGGCCGTGGTCGGTTCATCTGCGATGATCAAATCGGGATCGGTGCAGATCGCCAACGCGATCACAACCCGTTGTCGCATACCGCCAGAGAATTGATGAGGATAGGCTTTTATGCGCTCAGACGCATCCTGAATTCCAATCTCTTCAAGCAAATCAACAGCCTGTTTTCGGGCGGCAGCTTCACTGACATCTGAATGAGCTTGGATCGTTTCGATCAATTGATCCTCAATCGTCATCAACGGATTCAAACTAGTTTGAGGATCCTGGAAGATCATCGAAATTCTATCGCCGCGGATTTCATGGGCTTGGGCAAATGTTAGTGACTGTAGATCGGTTTCACCCAATGATATGGTTCCACCCGCAACGTAACCAGGGGATTGAAGCAGGCCAATTACGGCAGCACCAACCGTTGATTTGCCCGCACCACTTTCACCGACCAGCCCGTGAATTTCACCCGGCTTTATAGTCATATGAACATCTTCAATGGCGGTAAAATCACCAAAGCGGGACGGAAACTTTACGGTTAAGCCTTTGATTGACAGCATCTAACGTAACCTCGGGTTAAAGATGTCACGCAGAAAATCACCTAGAATGTTGATGGACACCACCAAGGCGACAAGGACCATCGTGGGGATCCATAAAATCCACCATTCACCCGACAAAAGGAATTGCATGCCAATTCGGATCAAAGTGCCAAGGCTGGGGCTATCGGCAGGCAGTCCGATACCAAGAAAAGACAAGGTTGCTTCAAGCAAAATTGCAGAGGCTAAATCAACGGTCATGATCACCAAAAGCGGGCCAAGAATATTGGGTAGGATATGAACAAACATCACCCGCGACGGGCGTTGACCCATCATAATTGCGGCATGCACATATTCTTTGTTCATCTCGACAAAAGTCGATGCACGCGCTGTGCGGGCGAAGTTAACCCAGAGTGACATCGCAATGGCGAGTGTCAAAACCGCAACGCGTAAATCTTGCTGGATGGATTGTGGTAACAGCCCCCGCGCAATCCCGTCAATCAACAAGGCGGTCAGGATAGCCGGCAATGCCAATTGCACATCCGCAATTCGCATCACAATGATATCAAATCGTCCGCCGTAATAACCGGCCGCAAGACCAAGTCCCACACCTAGAAAAGCCGCAATCGCAAGAGCGGATAAGCCGATAACCAGTGAGACCCGCGCGCCATATAATATCGACGAGATCATATCACGGCCCTGATCGTCAGTGCCTAGCAGGTATTTTGCGTTGGACCCTTCTTGCCACACAGGCGGCAACAATCCGTCAAACAAGCTAAAGGACGCAAGGTCATAAGGGTCTACCAATGCGATCCAAGAAGCGAACACCGCCCCAAAAATGATAACTATAGCCACCGCAGCGGCAATAATTGCCGCGGGGGAATGGACGAACAGCCATAGGCCTTCATATTTTTTCAGGAAAGCCGTCATGAACATCTCTAATGCGAAGACGTGGGTCGATAGCAACATAGAGCAGATCGACCACAAGGTTCACCAGGACAAAGAAGAACGCGATCACCACAAGATAGACGCCCATCACGGGGATATCGACGAACCGGATTGATTCAAGAAACAGCAAGCCCAGGCCGGGCCATTGAAACACGCTTTCTGTTACGATCGAAAACGCGATGACACCACCAAATTGCAGTCCGACAATGGTGATCACTGGTACCAGTGTATTCTTCAGGGCATGTTTATAATACAGGCTTCTCATCGGTACACCACGTGCCATACCAAAACGGATATAATCGGATCTCATCACCTCCATCATCTCAGCGCGAACCAGACGCATGGTGAGGGTTAGTTGATAAACACCAAGGGTGATCGCAGGTAAAAGCAGTGCGCGCCATCCATCGATGGTGAATAATGAACTTTGCCAATTGCCAATATGAACCGTACCACCGCGCCCAAAAGTCGGCAGCCAACCCAGTTGCACACCAAAGATAAATATCAACATGATGCCGATGACAAAGGTTGGGATCGAAACGCCAACCAGAGTGGTCATCAAAATAGTTTGGGTCATAACCCCGCGGGAGTTTAACGCTGTATAGACGCCTGCGGGCACGCCCACCAAAAGAGAAATTATCAAAGCCACGACGCCCAGTTCAAGCGTTGCAGGAATACGATCGGCGATCATGTTTGCGACAGGTTGGCGGGTCCGGTACGAGAAGCCAAAATCACCCTGCAACATCTCGTGCGTGAAACGTGCAAATTGGTAAACAAATGGATCGTTTAATCCCAGCTCCTCGCGCAGACGTTCCTGATCTTCCACCGAGGTTTCAACCCCAGTCATCTGCGTGATGGGGTCTCCGACAAAACGAAATAGGGAAAAAGCTAAAAAGGCGACGGCCACCATCACAAAGACGGATTGAACGATTCGTTTCAGGATAAAATATACCAACGCCTTTTTGCCTTAAACTTGGGTTAGTTTATTGTAACCCAACGCAACATGAAAAAATTGTCCGCACGTTGTGTCAAGTTTATGTTGTCTTTCGAGGCCCAGATAAGGGGCTGCGTATAAAGTGGGATATAGGCCACCTCTTCCTGTGTGATCGCAACGACCTCATCGACCATAGCCTGACGTGCAGCTGGGTCAATTTCCTGCTGAATGCCCGGCAGCAGCGCGTCAACACGTTGGTTTGAATAGCCACCAAAGTTCCATGATCCCAGTTTCTTTTCAGAATTTGGTGTCGACAACAGGAAGCGGATTGGATGTTCCATATCAAACGTTCCAGGTGACCAGCCGAGCAAATACATATCAAACGCATCTTCACGCAATTGTGGCCAGTAATCGCGAACTGGGCCAGTGCTGAGCTCGGCATTAAGGCCAACCGCTGCAAACATTGAAGCCGCAGCACGGCACAAGGCTTCATCGTTAATGTAGCGATCATTAGGGCATTTCAAGCCAAAGCTAAATCCATCTGGATAACCGGCTTCGGCCAGTAGGACTTTAGCGCGCTCAGGATCATATGCTGGACGGGTTGAATTGGCCTCTGAATACCCTGAAATTCCTGCCGGAACCAATTGCGACGCCCCGTCAATTTTGCCTCTGAACAGCACTCTGTCGATCGACGCGATATCAATCGCATGCGCTGCGGCCAGACGGACACGTACATCCTGAAATGGATTTTTCCCATTGACGTCAGACGAATACAAAAGCTCTTCATGTTCATGGCCAAAACCAAACATGATCACGCGTGTTTCTTCGCCTTCAAGAACACGGAACCCTTCGCGACTTTCGACTTGCGCAACATCCTGCAAGGGAATGGGCTGGATAAAATCGATCTCGCCCGATAGCAAAGCCGCAAGTCCTGTGGCCGCATTACCAATTGGTGTGAACACAGCTTCGGTGATGTTGTGCTCTACATCACCCCACCATCCCGCATTCGGAACAAGAACAGTTTTGACTCCAGGATCTCGGCTTGCCAATGTGAATGGACCTGTGCCGTTCACATTCATCGTCGCAAAGTTTTCCGCGTCACGCGCAGGCAGTTCCGCCCCGTTCGCCTCAGCCCAGCCTTTGTCTAGAATCATAAAGTTCGCGATAGAATCGGGAAACAAAGGGTTTGGATTTTTCGTAACGAAATCGATGGTATAATCATCAATAACACGAACCTCTTTCACCGGCGCGAACCAAGAGCGAACATCCGCAGCTTCGTTTGATGCACGCTCATAGGAGAACATGACATCCTCAGAATTGAACGTCGATCCGTCTTGGAATTTCACACCTTTGCGCAGGTTAAACCGCCAGCCATTTTCACCGTTTAGTGGCTCCCACGATTGCGCTAAAGAGCCTTCGATTGACATACCCTGATTCCGGCGCACAAGGCCTTCATAGATATTGTTCAAGAAAGACAGGACGGGAGCAGAGTTCACTGCATGGGGATCCATCGTCTGAGGATCGGTATTTGATGCCCATCGAAACGTTTCAGCCGAAGCGCTGAATGCGACTAGGCTCAACGCTCCGCTGATAAAAGCCAATTTAAGTTTTTTCATGTTTTCCTCCATTATGATTGAACAGTTGTCGTAATACCCTCAATTGTCTAGCCCCCAATTTCAGTGCCACTAATTTTGGATTTCTCTAATAAGGTTTCTGGCATGGGAGGTCGCATTCCGAGTGCATGATGGGGCCTGATGTGATTGTATTCTTTGAGCCAAATATTGATTGCGACC
>JBMTQO010000083.1:0-4878 GCA_049446275.1 Paracoccaceae bacterium
ATGTCAGCAGTTCGGGCGTGCCAAAGGCGCTGACCGGTTTGGCCGTTCGGAGCAGCCGCGGATCGCCCATCTTAAGAATCTGGTGAACAGTCAAAGTTATCTCCTAGCCATGGCGCTGCGCTCGCACATCGTTGTCCAAATGAACAACCTATTCTCCCCCCCATCGCAGCACTTTACCGGTTAGCTCACTCTTGGCCGCTATAGCCTCGCCGGGCGGCGGAAGTTGCTTACCATTGACGTACACCGAATGAATACCCGATGGATGTGAAATCAAACGATCGGCGCCTGCAGGCAAATCGTTAACCCGGATAAGCGGCGACGCCCCAACCGTCAGAGGGTCAAAAATCACCAAGTCAGCAAAGTACTCCGTTTCAATTTTTCCACGATTTTTAATCTGAAATATCGAAGCAGGATGACTGGTGAGCATTTGTACCCCCCGCTCCAGCGTCATAGCGCCCTTCTCTCTGACCCAATGGCCCAGTAAATGCGTGGCATAACATGCGTCGCACAGTTGGGAAAGATGAGCACCGCCATCGCCCAAGCCGAGAACCGTGATCGGATCGGTAATGATCTCCTCAACCTCATCTTCTTGAAAATTCACCAGCGGCGTTCTAAATCGCGCCTCCAAATCGGATGCAAGCGCCAGGTCGAGAAGGCAGTCAACAAAGGTAAGCCCCCGCTCGGCTGCCAAATCGCAAACTTTCTTGTTGTTCAGGCTCTCATCGCCCGGCATAAACGAGACTTCAGTTAACTGGAGACTTGCGCGGCGCATTTCGCCCTCTCCAGCCCCACCGGAAAAGAAGTCATCATTACCTGCATGCCCGGTCAACTCCTGCCGAAATATTTCTCTGAAGTCCTCATCCCCATAGATCACCTTGAGCGCTTCACGGCCCTTGGCTGCACGAACCGGCGCGAAAATCTTCCACGTATCGAAAATAACTGGGCTATCAAAGCGAAACTCGCTCACAATTGGTCGGCATGCCACCTGCGGGTAAATTGGATAGCCTTGGTCAATCAAAGCCCGGTTCCGCGCCAATACCTCGCGATGTTTACCCCGCCCCAGTTGCCCCGCCAACAAGGCAGTCCAACAAACTGTGGTTCCGCTGGCCTCTTGAACCGCCACATAGTCATCAAACTCAGCGTTGCGCGCCACGTTGTAATGAATGATGCCAGTTCCAGCCTCCTTAACTGCACGCGCCAACCGCAGCATTTCTGCCTTGCTGGCCAGTCGACTGGGCACTGGATAACCGTCAAACCCATAATGAACCGTAGAGACCGATGTGGCAAAAGCGAGCGCGCCGGCTTCCAGACCTTCGCGCACCAAACGGGCCATTTGCTCGATCTCGGTGTCGGTGGCTTCGCGCTCAACAGCCTCTTTTCCCATGACATACAAACGAACCGGCGTATGACCAATCATGGCCCCCACGTTAATTGCCGTGCCACGCGATTCAATCAAGTTCAGATATTCTGCAAACGACTCAAAGCCCCATTCATCACCCAACCCGGCGTGCAGCGCACTCAGGCTCATGGCTTCAACGCGCTCGAGGGTGCGCAATATGTTGTTGCGCCCTTCAGGCTTGGTTGGCGCAACGCCAAACCCACACGAACCCATTACCGCGGTGGTCACGCCATGCCAGGGAGATATGGTTAGCATTGGGTCCCACAAAACTTGGGCATCGTAGTGGGTGTGGATATCCACAAAACCTGGCGCAATCACCCGTCCCTGCACATCAATGACTTTTTTAGCATCCGGCGGATCAGAGCCAACATAAACAATCTTTTCCCCATCAACGCCCACAGCCCCAGGAAATCCCGGGCGCCCGGTTCCGTCCACAATCAAGCCGTTTGTTAAAACCAAATCGATCATCGGTGTCACCTACTTCCAACGAAGCAATCGCTTCTCAACTCGTTTAAGCATTGAATTAATAAAGGCGCCGACAACCCCCAACACCAACAGCCCCGCGAACACGCCAGCGGTATCAAACAATGCAGAAGACTCTGCAATCAGGTAACCCATGCCACGGTTGGACGACATGAATTCGCCCACCACCGTCCCGATAAGTGCGTAGGGGACAGAAACTTTTAGGCCAGTTAAAACCCAAGTGGTCGCAGACGGCCACACCACATGGCGAAGAATTTGTAGCTCAGTTGCCCCGACCACCTTGAACGTGTCGACATAAATCTTATTGACATCCCTCACACCCGAATAGGTATTCAAAAACACCAAGAAAAAAACAATCACTGCAGCCATGGCTATCTTGGATTCAATCCCAATTCCAAACCACATAATGAACAGAGGCGCCAAGGCAATTTTTGGAAGGCTATAAATGGCTGTGATGTAGGGATCAAACACATCGGCAACGAGCTGAAATCTGCCAAAGAGAAATCCGGTACCAAATCCGACCGATGATCCAATCAAAAAGCCTACAACGGTCGCGTACAGCGTGATGCTTAAGTGATTGAGTAACGCACCGCTGCCTGCGAGTTGGAGCAGCCTTGCCCAGATCGCTGACGGCTCACTGATAAAGAATGGATCAACCCACGGCCCCGCGACCCACTCCCAAAACAACAAAAAGGTCACCCCAACCAAAATTTGAAAACCGAAAACACCCTGGCGACGGCGCGCAGCACGCACTGCTTCCCACCGCACCAAGTCATCGGCCGCCGAGGCTTCCACCTGCTGATTGACTGCACTCATTGAATAATTCTTTTATGTTTCTGCATTGGCACTCGCAGGGTCGAGCGCGTCCCACAACACCTGATAACAGTCTTGAAATTGCGGCGTAAACCGATCTTTAAAGACATTTCGTGGCCGACTCAAAGGAACATTAAGCACCAGCTTAATCTTGCCAGGCCGGCCAGTGAATACGATCACCCGATCGGCCAAGGTCAGGGCCTCGGATAGGTCATGGGTTACAAAAAGAACCGTTTTTTTATCAGCGTCCCAAACTTTAAGCAACTCGTCTTGCATGACAAGCTTTAATTGAGCGTCGAGTGCGCCAAACGGTTCATCCAGAAGCAATACATCAGGCTGGTGCGCCAACAGCTGCGCCAATGCAACACGTTTGCGCATGCCGCCTGAGAGCTCGGAGGGGTAGTGGGATTGAAACCCATTCAACCCCATTTTTTCTAACCAAGATTTTGCTGCGGCCTCTGCCGACGTGGCGCCCGCGCCCGGCACATTTGATAACAACGCAACATTTTGCAATGCCGTCTTCCAGGGCAACAAACTGTCTTGCTGGGTCATGTACCCAAGTTTGGGAGTAACCTCATCGCCGCCCGAATCAAAGAACGTAATGCGCCCTTCTGTAGGCGATTCAATACCCGCAATCAGGTTAAGAACAGTCGACTTGCCGCTACCCGATGGACCCAGCAACGCAACAAACTCGCCTTGGGCGATGTCTAAGTCGACACCGTCCAAGGCAAGTACGTGCTTCCCGCGACTAACAAAACTTTTGCGTAGGCCAGCAACCTTTATTGTCATTAGGCTAACGCTTGCTTGACGAAGGTCAAATTAAAAGCCTTTTCATAGCTGTAATCCTTGGGTGCAGGATCGCGCCCAGAATCCACAAGCGACTGATTCATAAATTTCAGATTCACGTCGAAATGGTGCTGACTGGGAACGGGCGTACTCATGTAAATCGCACTGTTGTTGCGATAGGCCGTCTCAAACAGTGCGTCATCCATGGTTGCAAACCATGAACGCGCCCATAGCTTAAACAGTGCTGGATCTTCTTTTTGCGCCTTAAGCGCCAGGGCAAGGCCCTTGCAGTAAGCGGTTAGCGCCTCAGGTTTCGACTTGGCCGTCTCCTCCTTTACGCTGGCCGTAATATACAAATAGTCCTCGAATTCTTTGGGAGGATTCACTGCCATGTTGAATAGGTAGGTCGCGCCGGCTTTCTCTACCGCCAAATCAGAGGTTGGTGATGACAGGCAAAAGCCGTCGATCTGGTCTTGCTGCATGCCGGCAATCATGGCCGCGCCGCCTCGAATAGGAACCAGTCGCGCATCTTTGTTGGGGTCAAGCCCAGCCTCCCGTAGAAAATGCCGCAGCAATTGGTCGGGTGCGCCACCGGGCCCAGTGGTACCCATTCGAAGACCCTTGAGCGCAGCGCGCTTTTTCTCGATAGGGGAAGACTCCGACACCCCGAGTTTGTCAGCAATCGACTTTTTTATTACCACGTTGCTGGCAAATTTATTCACCATACCGGCAATGATGACAACCGGTTTACCAAGAATCTGCACCCGCATATTCTGTTGCGGGGCGCCGAGCAGAACATCCGAGGCACCACCGAGCAGCGCATCGTGATTGGTACCGCGCTCTGTTGCCGCTTTTGAAACAGTTAGCCCAGCTTTATTGAAAAACTCTTTACCTCCAGCAAAATCCTCAATCGCCCATAGCCAGGACTTTGATGTTGAACGCAGGGTACTCAAACTCATGTTGGCGGCATGCGTGCTGCCCGTGAACATCAAGGCACTTACCGCACCAATCCCCTGCAACGCACCCAGGCCGCCCACGGCCCCCGCTGCGGTCAGTAATTCTCGACGAGAGGAATGCATGACATTTTTCATTCTCAGATCCTTTGTTCGTTGTGGACAGTCCGCCCCGACTATTTGTGTTGTGCCGCCATATCGCAATCGGGTTTACCCTGCTTTCAAAATAATTAATCAGCCAACGAATGCCCTAATTGATACTGAAACGGATTACATAAACGCGGGCTACCAGTTGGCCAAAGGGCCAACGAAAAGAACGTGCTCAATGTCATAAAAAGTTCATTTGACAGTAACTACGCAATGGAATAGCCTTCATTACGGACAGCGGCGGGGAAAAGCCCCCCAATCTCATGCACAAGGAGCACCACATGACAGTAATTTCAC
>JBMTQO010000084.1:0-4736 GCA_049446275.1 Paracoccaceae bacterium
ACGTGAAATTGGCAGAAGAGGTCATTCAACGTGACCGCGACGTCGATCAAATGTATAGCGGACAGTTCCGAGAATTCCTCACCTATATGATGGAAGATCCGCGCAATATCACACCCTGTATGCACCTGCATTTCATCGCGAAGAATATCGAGCGTATGGGCGATCACGTGACATCAATCGCTGAGCAAGTGATTTATATAGTGACAGGCGATCGCCCGACCGAAGAACGCGAGAAAAAGGATAAAACATCAGCAGATGCCAATATTTCGTTAGATTTGGAGTAAGGTCATGATCCGTCCAACGGTCCTTTTGGTAGAAGATGAGCCCGCACAACGCGAAATGCTCGCCTATAACCTAGAGGCCGAGGGGTTTGATGTTATCACCGCAGACAACGGCGAAGATGGCCTAATACTGGTTGATGAAAATGATCCTGATCTGATCGTTTTGGATTGGATGATGCCTCAGCTGTCTGGGATAGAGGTGTGTCGCCGTCTAAAAAGCAATTCAAAAACACGTCAAATCCCTGTCATCATGCTGTCTGCACGCGCGGAAGAGGTGGACCGTGTCCGCGGGCTGGAAACGGGTGCTGATGATTACGTCGTAAAACCCTATTCCGTGATCGAGTTGATGGCGCGACTTAAGGCGCATTTGCGCCGCATCCGTGCCGCGGCGGTTGGGGATCGTTTGGAATACGCGGACATCATGTTGGACCCCGAAACGCATAAGGTGTTTCGGTCGCAATCTGAATTGAAATTGGGACCAACCGAGTTTCGTCTGCTGTCGACATTTATGGAAAAACCGGGGCGCGTTTGGTCACGTGATCAATTGCTGGATCGTGTATGGGGGCGCGATATTTACGTGGATACGCGCACGGTGGATGTCCATGTTGGACGCTTGCGCAAGGCATTGTGCCAATATGGCGGCGATGATCCGCTGCGCACGGTGCGCGGTGCAGGATACGCCTTGGGTTAACGCGGGTAGGGGTCTTCACCTTCAACCTGACCTGCCAACCAATCCCGAAATTTTCGTACAGCGGGTTTGATGCGGTCACGTTCGGGCCAAACCAAATGATAGGATTGCGCCACCTGACCGTCGCCTTCATATGGGCAGATTAAAATGCCGCGCGCCAAATCCTCTTCCACCAAGTAATTCGGCATCAATGCCACACCCAATCCTGCCAAAACCGCTTGATGTATGGTTGAAAACTGATCGTATGAGGTCGCTGGACGTTTGATATCCTGATCAAACCCCTGTTGTTTAAACCAATCTGACCAAGACGTAGGACGCGACATAATTTGCATCAAATCGGACGCGGCAAGCGATCCTAGGGTGGGTGGTTCATCAAAATAATTGGGGCGACATATGGGAACCACATATTCGGACTTTAACCGCATCGCGGACGTGTTGGCCCAATTCGCATCGCCAAAATGGAGTGCTGCATCAATGGGTTCCGCGTCAAAATTAAATGGGACGAGGCGCGTCAACATATTGATTGTGATGTCAGGATGTTGTTTTGAAAAATCCCCCAATTTCGGCATCAACCATCGCATGCCAAATGCGGGTAATATGCCAAGCGTCAGGGTGTTTGCCTGATCCTCAAACTTTAAATCTTGGGTCGCAGACTGTATCATGCCCAAGGCTGTGCGAATTGTTTCGGCGAACTCTTTAGCCTTTGGTGTTAATTCCAGCCGATTGTTGCGCCGTGTGATGATGTCCTGCCCAAATTGTTGTTCCAGCAGTTGAAGTTGCCGTGAAACCGCACTTTGGGTTTGGGACAGCTCTTTGGCCACTGCGGATGCTGTTTTTAAGCGATCTAATGCTTCGATCGCGCGCAGTGATGCCATGCTGGGTAAATCGGAGCGCGTCAGCTGTACCATGATTAAAACTCATATAATTATGTTTCATATGCTATATAAATCGGTAAATATATAAAGTACATATACGCGCAACGCATATATGATGGAGCATCCAATGTTAGATAAACCCATGTTAAAGGCCAAAGACGCACCTGATTTGTCCAGCTATGATTGGGCAGATCCCTTTATGTTAGAGGATCAATTGACCGAGGATGAGCGCATGACCCGTGATAGCGCACGCGCCTTTGCCCAAGAAAAGCTTCAACCTCGCGTGATCAATGCCTATCGCGAAGAAGAGGTCGCACCAGAGATTTTTCGTCAGATGGGGGACATGGGTTTATTGGGTATCACAGTTCCAGAGGAATACGGCGGGCTAGGGGCCGGATATGTGACATATGGCCTGGTTGCGCGTGAAATTGAACGTGTGGACAGCGGATATCGGTCAATGATGTCGGTGCAATCTTCATTGGTGATGTACCCGATCTATGCTTATGGCAGCGAAGACCAGCGTCAAAAATATCTCCCTGGTTTGGCCAGCGGTTTACTAATTGGCTGTTTTGGTTTGACCGAACCTGATGCGGGGTCTGATCCAGCGGGGATGAAAACACGCGCTGAGAAAACGTCAAACGGATATCGGATCACCGGATCAAAGATGTGGATTTCCAATTCACCTTTGGCTGATGTTTTTGTGATTTGGGCCAAATCCGATGCGCATGATGGTAAAATCCGTGGTTTCATCCTTGAAAAAGGGATGGAGGGCCTAAGTGCGCCGAAAATTGGTGGAAAACTATCGCTGCGCGCCTCTGTCACGGGGGAAGTTGTCATGGACGGTGTTGAGGTTGGTGATGATGCATTGCTGCCCCATGTCAGCGGTTTGAAAGGCCCGTTTGGGTGTCTGAACCGCGCTCGTTATGGCATCAGCTGGGGCGTTCTGGGGTCTGCCGAGTTCTGCTGGCACTCGGCGCGTCAGTACGGTTTGGATCGCAAACAATTCAATCGTCCAATTGCCCAAACACAGCTCTTCCAAAAGAAATTGGCCGATATTCAAACCGAAATCACACTGGGCCTTCAGGCCGCGCTACGTGTAGGACGCTTGATGGATGAGGCGCGCGCAGCGCCCGAAATGATTTCCATGATCAAACGCAATAACTGTGGCAAAGCCTTGGATATAGCGCGTAGCACACGGGATATGCATGGCGGAAACGGCATTTCAGAGGATTTCCAAATCATGCGTCATATGTGCAATCTGGAAACGGTGAATACGTACGAAGGAACGCATGATGTCCACGCCCTCATCCTGGGGCGCGCGCAGACTGGTTTGCAAGCCTTCTTTTAATGTCGCGTAATCATTGGCGGAATGAAGCGGTTGAACGGGTTGCATTCCCACCTTTATCCGACAACATCACAGTCGATCTGGTCGTGATCGGCTGCGGGTTTACGGGGCTGAACGCCGCGCGTGTTGCAGCGCGCGACGGACTTCGGGTATGCATGATTGAGGCGGAAACCATCGGACATGGTGGGTCAGGGCGAAATGTTGGGTTGGTAAATGCGGGACTTTGGTTGCCCCCGGATCAGATCAAAAAAACGCTGGGGGATGCGCGTGGCGAACGCCTGATTAACGATTTGGGAGCGGGTCCTGATCGCGTCTTTGATTTGATAAAAACATATGAAATACAATGTGATGCGCGCCGGAATGGAACCTTGCATCTTGCCCATTCAAGTCAGGCAATTTCTGATCTACGCGCTCGCGAACACCAATGGCAAAGCCGCGGTGCGCCTGTAACATTTTTGGATGCGCAGACTACGGCGCACCATGTTGGCAGCGACATGTATCACGGTGCTTTGTTTGACGCACGTGCAGGCGTTATTCAACCGCTGGACTACGCGCGCGGTTTGGCGCGTGCTGCGGAATATAAGGGCGTGCAAATTTACGAAAAAACCGCAGCTGTCCGCATCGACCGGGATGATATCTGGCAAGTCACGACAAGGGATGGACATATCCGTGCATCAAAACTATTGATTGCGACGAATGCATATAACAATTTTACATCAGCAACACAGGTATACGAAACATCAATTATCTATTATTTTCAATGTGTTAGTCAGAAGTTGGCGCAGAGTGATTTTGATGCCATTTTGCCTGATCACCATGGGTGTTGGGATACTGCTTTGATTATGAGTTCGTTTCGCAAAACACGCGACAACCGTTTGGTCTTTGGCGCCATGGGACAAGTCAGCGACACCATAGGGCGTTACATTCACGACGGATGGGCGCAGCGTGCAGTTCAACGTATATTTCCAAATATAAAGATCGAACTTTCGCAATCGTGGTCAGGTCGGATCGCAATGACACAAAATAAGATACCCAAAATCGTCAGGCTCGGCAAAGATGGATATGCAATTTTTGGATATTCGGGTCGTGGGATTGCGCCTGGTACAGTTTTAGGAGAGCAGTTTGGAAAGTTTAGTGTTACAGCAGATGAAAGTAATCTTTGTTTAAATATTACTGCTAATAATCGGGAATTATTTACGAATTACAAATCTAAGTATTATGAGAGTGGAGCGCGTTTTATTCATCTTATTTACGATAGGTGAGACCTTAGTAGCACCGCATTTTAATTTAGCCATTCACAGGAAATCGTATTTACAATTTACGTATAATGTGAATTATGTTAAATAAATAAGATAATGAAAACGCCTGTGAAGACGGATATGACGAACATCCTCTTTGAAATAAGCATAGCAATTGATACAAATTTTTGTGGACTTTGAACATCTGAGGGCCGTGCTGAAGCTTAAATGGGCGATTCAGAACAATTGTGCCTGCACTTGGTTGTTGATACAAAGTATTTACGCAGTGTTCTTTTGGTGCGTGTATTT
>JBMTQO010000085.1:0-4550 GCA_049446275.1 Paracoccaceae bacterium
GGAGTGACAGAGAATGGCACGGAAACGGTATTCGGATGAGGATGCACTGAAGATAGTCATCTTGATAGATTTAAATAGCTTTTTGTATTGTTTGTGGCTGAGTAAATCGTGCTCCCATAATCAATCGTCTTAGAAAAATGCTCAAGTCGTCGTTACAGGGATATTCTGTGTCGCGAATTTTGTTGGAAAAAATGTCTTCTCGATGCACTCAGCCTGGAAACGAGAGTGCACATGAAACAGAACCTATTCCAAGAATTACTAGATGCCGCGCGTCATGTGTATTCACATTCAGAGGAGTTACAAAAATTTGCGCCATGGCCATCTGACCTGATCTATGTTGAGAGGCCTGAACAACGTGTTCCAGCAGTTCGTCAGATTAAGAAGTGGACTGGTACCCACCCACTGCATATTGCGACGCAACGGGTTGCAGAATTTGGAAACTGGAAACTGACCTACACAGAGGACGAAGTTGGTTTCGGATTTTTACAGGACTACGGTTATCTTGAGCTGTATGGTCCAGATGGCCATTTCCAAACGGATGAAGGCCGTGCTTACATCGGCTACTGGGGCCGCGGTCTTTACTATCCTTGGCATCGTCACGAAGCAGAAGAAATTTATTCGGTGGTCAGTGGGTTAGGTTATTTCGAAAGCGAAGGCGCAGAGGCAGCCCAATTAAAAACGGGCGACACGCGCATGCACCAAAGCAATCAACCTCATGCATTGACCATGACGGATGGCCCAATTTTGACTTTTGTCTTATGGAGGGGTGCGGGTATAGCGGGGATCCCGATAATGGGAGCCACGTAGAATAAGTAACTAACCGCGACCGATGTAGGGCATAGTTGTCGCCATGACCGTCATGAATTGCACATTCGCATCCAAGGGAAGCTCTGCCATGTGCAGAACAGAGGATGCGACATGCCCCACATCCATCACCGCCTCTGCGCGTACAGACCCATCAGGCTGCGGCATGCCTTGGGTCATGGAATAGGCCATGTCGGTTAGAGCGTTTCCAATGTCAATCTGACCACATGCGATATTGAAGGTGCGGCCATCTAATGAAATCGTACGGGTTAAGCCAGTGATCGCATGTTTTGAGGCAGTGTAGGCCACAGATCCCACACGCGGCACATAGGCAGACACAGATCCGTTATTGATAATGCGGCCGCCTTGCGGATCCTGATGACGCATCAGGCCAAATGCCTTTCTTGCACAGATAAACGACCCTGTCAGATTGATGTCGATCAAAGAGCGCCAATCATCGACATCTACTTCGTCGATGGGTTTGCCTGGTAATGAGATCCCTGCATTATTGAACAGGGCATCCAATCGTCCAAACCGATCAACGAATTTATCAAAGGCGCCATCAACTGCTTTCGCATCTGCAACATCACAGGGTAGTGCCATGGCATTTTCATGATCTTTTCCCATTTCGGACAATGGTTCGGGGTTGCGACCGATGAGGCCAACGGACCATCCCTCTTTCAAAAAACGCTCTGCACAGGATTTTCCAACGCCACGTCCTGCGCCTGTAATGATGATCGTTTTGGCCATGAAATTTAGTCCCCGTCTACTGTTTAGTTGAAAGCATTTGTTGCAAAAAACCTATACCATTCATAGGGTAAATCAAGCGCTGCAGAGCCAAGAGGGAAAACAAGATGACACAGGTAAACGTTTTTGATTCAGGTGTGTGTTCATTGGGTGAGGGTGCATTGTGGCATCCCACGCGCAATCAATTCTTTTGGTTTGATATCAACAATAACGCACTCTTCTCTCAGGAAGAGGGGACACGCATCCGCTGGGACTTTGATGCGCATGTCACCGCAGCTGGTTGGGTGAATGAGGATCAATTGATGATCGCCCATGAAACGAGCCTGCTGCTCTTCAATCTGAAGTCTCGGGAAAGCGAAAAGATCGTGGATTTAGAGGCGGATGATCCGATCACGCGCAGTAATGATGGGCGCGCGGATCCATGGGGTGGATTTTGGATCGGAACCATGGGCAAAAAGTTAGAAAAGGATGCAGGCGCAATCTATCGTTATTATCGTGGAGAGTTGCGCACACTTTACACGCCATGGACAATCCCGAACGCGCAGTGTTTTTCACCAAATCGCGATTTCGCATATTTAACGGATACGCCAAACGGTGAAATTTTAAGGCAACGCTTAGATCCCAAGGACGGTTGGCCATTGGGTGATCCAGAAGTGTTTATTACCCTGCCAGAAAGCGATTTTCGCCCTGACGGCGCCGTTGTCGATGCCGAAGGACGGATTTGGATTGCCCATTATGGGCACGCAAAAATCACCTGTCACGACGCGGATGGTACATTGGTTGATCAGATCAAGATGCCCGCAAATTGTATTACATGCCCCGCGTTTGGTGGAATGGATGGTACCACATTATTCGCAACAACCGCGGCACAGGCCTATATGCCCGATCGGATGAGCGAAGATCCCATGGCGGGACAGACATTCGTGATGGAGTTGGGCGTCAAAGGACAACAGGAACATCAGGTAATCTTATAAAGGGTCATGATATGAAAGTTTTGATCATCGGGGGCGGCGGCGTCATTGGGCAGAAATTAGCGCGTAAATTGGTGGACCGCGGTCATCTGCGGGGGGCTGACATTGCGCATATGACCTTGGCTGACGTGGTGAACCCCGCGCCAATTACAGCTGGTTTCCCTGTGGATGTGGTCCGCGTTGATATTGCAGATCGCGCATCGGTCGATAAATTGATTGCGGGGCGCTATGATGTGATTTACCTGCTGGCTGCTATTGTTTCCGCACATGCGGAAGAAGATTTTGATGCGGGTATGAACATCAATCTTTTCGGCAGTTATCACGTGTTCGAGGCCGTGCGCGCCTTGGGCACAAAACCCGTGATCGTGTTTTCATCCTCTGTCGCTGTTTATGGCGGAGAGGTGCCTGACCCGATTGAGGATCACACCTTTCTTAATCCGCAAACATCCTACGGAACGCAAAAGGCGATTGGTGAACTGTTGCTGAATGATTATTCACGAAAGGGATATTTTGATGGTCGCGGTTTCCGTCTGCCCACCATATCGGTGCGTCCCGGTAAACCCAATCGCGCGGCATCGTCGTTCATGTCGTCAATCATTCGTGAACCCCTGAACGGGGAAGAGGCGATTTGTCCCGTCGGCCCTGATTTTATGCATCCCTATCTGTCGCCCCGAAAATGTGTGGAAAATCTAATCCTTGGCACCGAAGTCGCTGCTGAGGATTTGGGGCAAAACCGTTGTATGATGATGCCTGGACGGGCCTGGAGCATTCAGCAATTGGTTGATGCGATGACAAAGGTCGCAGGTCCAGAACCTGCGAAACTGATCAAATGGCAAGAGGACGCCGCCATCCAAGCAATTGTGAATGGCTGGCGTTATGACATGAATGCGCAAAAGGCGCTTCGTCTTGGGCTCAGTGCCGATGACAGTTTTGAAGATAACGTGCGGTATTATATCGAGGATGATCGGCCCTAATCATTTGGGAAATCAGACACGCCAATGATCCAATCGCGCACGTCAATGGCTTGGGCGCTTAGGGGTTTGTCCCGTGCCCAAACTAAATAAACGCCGCGCCCCGTGTTCCAGGCCCAATCTTTACGGGCAAGCAATAATCCACGCTCTAACAAATTGCGCACAATGTGATCCCAGCCAAAGGCGAAGCCTTCTCCGGATACGGCCGCTTGTAGGACCAAGGCATAATCGTTCAGGCGCAAACCCGCGTGAATGTCACGGTTTGGGATATCGTGATGGGCAAACCAATCGCTCCATGTGGGGCGTTCGCGGATGGGTTCCTCTAGGTGGATCAGGCGTTCGTTCATCAGATTTGGGATAGAGCGCAGATTGCGGGCCGATTGCATCACGCGAGGGTGGGCAACGGGATATATGATTTCATCCGCGATTTTTGCGGCCTCATGTCCTGCCCAGTTGCCATTTCCTACGCGTATGCCAAGTGATATATTTTCGACGTTCAAATCAACGTCACGATCACTGGTTTGTAGGCGCAAGTCGATCTTTGGATGGATGGTGTGAAACGCGCTTAGGCGCGGCATCATCCAATAATAGGAAAATGCCGATGATGTGGATAGGGTGACGTGTAAATTACGACCCAACTCTTGTGTGGCTGTAATGGCCGCCTCTAACCCTGATAAAGATCGCGAAACCCCTGCAAATAAACGCGCTCCAGCGGCTGTTAGTGTTACATTACGGTGGGCGCGTACAAACAAAACGGTGCCAAGCGTGTCCTCGAGTTGACGGATGGCGGCACTGACGGATGGCTGCTGAATGGCCAATTCCTCTGCTGCGCGGGTAAACGACCCCAATCGGGCCGCCGATTCAAATATGATCAGGTTGCGTGGGGATTGAAATTTTTTCCAAAAACTTTGCATAGGCTGTGTCTATCCAAAACATGGATTTTTTCAAGGGTCACAAAGTGGATTTCTGTGCTTAGATAGCGAGAACTGAATTTTCGGAGCGCGCATTATGGCAAGACGCAGTCGCAAAGATCGCAGATCAACGGAAACCGTGGGCG
>JBMTQO010000086.1:0-3918 GCA_049446275.1 Paracoccaceae bacterium
GACGGTCTCCCGCCTACACACTTTCCAGGCGTGCGCCTTCGACCACTCGGCCACCGCTCCGTGAGGGGGTGTTTAGACTGATTGACTTGGGAATATCAAGGGGCAATAGAAATTTCCCGCATCAATTCTGAAATACTAAATGAACACGTCTGTTCTGTTTGCCCTTTTTCTCGACTTTGCTGATAGCGACGCGTCCAATTTCATCCGTTTTGGCAACATGCGTTCCCCCGCAGGGCTGCAAATCGACTTGCTCGTTGGCATCACCGATGCGCACCAAACGAATACGGCCTGCACCGCGGGGCGGTTGCACTGACAGTGTTTTCACAAGCCCCGGATTCGCATCTAGTTCCGCGTCACTGATCCAGCTTTCCGTGATATCGAAATTTCGAGCAATGATCGTATTTAACATTTCTGTCGTGGCGTCTTTATCATCTATAGCTTCGGGCATATCGAAATCCAACCGACCTTTGACAGCAGTGATAGCTCCACCTGTGACGGGCAGTGGGATAACAACCGATAATAAATGTAACGCAGTATGCATGCGCATATGCGCGTATCGAATATCCCAATTGATTTTCTGCGTAACCACTTGCCCAATCATAGGACGCGTCGCCTCTTCATTTGGGATCAGAACAATGGATCCTCCCTCACCCTTGATCGTAGTTTTGATTTCGATTTCTAGATCGTCCCAGATCAGCGTTCCACAATCTCCGGGCTGACCACCCGATGTCGCATAGAATAAGGTCTGATCAAGGATAATACCCCCCTGCTCAGTGATTTCTGTGACAATTCCTTCGGCGTTCGTTTGATAGGCATCATTTAGATAAAGCGGTGTTGTCATTCAGTCCCCTTACCAAAATCAGCAATGTTTTTTATTGTGATATCACGCTGCGCAAACGGAATTTCGATCCCTTCGGCGACAAAACGTTCGGCGATTTGGTGATTGATTTCTGATTTGACGTTTAGCGTGAAATTCACATCCCGCAAAATCGCGCGAATTTCAAAATCCATGCTGTCTGCGCCAAAACCTTGGAACACAACGGATGGCCCAGGATCCAGAACAACCAACGGCTGAGCCTCAGCGATTTCGCGCAAAATCTCCTCCACCTTCCGAGTATCGGTTCCGTAGGCCACACCCACCGGCACAATCAAACGGCCAATCGTATTGCCACGGGTATAATTCGTGACCTTACCTGACACCAAATCAGCGTTCGGCACAATCACATCGCTGCGATCAAAGGTTTCGATGCGGGTGGATCGTACACTAATATCGCGCACGTATCCCATGGTGCCCCCCACGTCGATCCAGTCTCCCTTGGTCACGGGGCGTTCGATCAATAAAATGATCCCTGAGACAAAGTTTGAAACGATGTTTTGCAATCCAAAACCAATACCAACCGATAAGGCACCTGCAACGATGGCAAGGGAAGAGAGGTCTAGTCCCGTGCTGGAAATCGCAACCATCGCAGCAATGAAAATACCGACATATCCCAAACCAGACACAATCGCGTTTTGAGCCCCTGCATCCAATCGTGTTTTTGGCAAAACTGATCCGCGCAACGTAGATTGGGTCAATCGGGTTGCCATGTATCCGATTGTAAAGATCAGAACAAAGGTCAGGAAATCCAAGGGGGAAATTCGGGTGCCCGCAATTGGAACGCCCTCTTTCACCTGATCCCAAACCTCAGATAGGTTGGAAACCCGCGCGCCCCAAATCAACGCAAAGAACGGCAGTGAGGCAAAGGCGATCACGAAACTGATCAGGATCGGGACCAAACCATCTTCTTGTTCGCCCTCACGTCCAATCGCGCGAGAGTAAAGATCGACAAGACCGCCTTGTAGGATCACAATGACGGAACACAGCGCCAAGGTTAGGAGTGAGGCTAGCACCGAACTATAGGCCGCGGTCACATACCCAACCGCGCCTAAAACAGGTGCGCCAATGGTGATGAAACGCCCAACTTGGGCCAGAAGGCGGGCAAAGCGGACTGCGAATACACCATCTGGGCCCGCATCCTCACTATCGCTGGCTTGGCGCAATTTCACAGTTGCACGTGAAAGGACATAAGCCCCTAGCAGGATCAGAACGAAATGCAGCACCGAAATCGATGCGACACCGACTTCGTTGAACACGAAAACATGCTCTAACGCGTGATCAATGACAAAGATCAGCGCCCCCAAAACAAAGGTACGGCGGATCGAACGCTCCTCAACATCACGAGGCAATTCGAACGCCGATCCCGATCCTGTGGCCAGACGATCCGAGATAAAGATGGCCGCAATGATATAGCCCGCCCAAATAGGCATGGCGTCCAAGACCAACGCACCGCGCACCTCAAACATGCCCGTTTGCAACAACGCAGCCCCCAAGGTATAGAAGGCCGCAACCAGCATGGCCGTTTTGATGGTTGCAGCAATCAAATGCGCCAATCGGGGATTACGAGCCACGTTTTGTGAGAGATCCCGCGCCCGCAGAGACACTCGCGACGCACCAAAGAAAAATGCAATAGTTAAAGAGAGTTGCAGGATAATGTTCAAAAAGTTCGATTGAAATGATGCCCGTGCCGACGCATTGTTAAATGCATCTGACACTTCATCGACAAGCCCCGAAATCACGCCAACCACCTCTGTCGTGGCCGTCAACCATTTTGACGGCGCAAGCGGTGTTGGCTCCAATTTCAACAATGCACTTGTACGCCGTGCACTGATGATTTGGTCAATCTCACGGATCAAACCACTGGCACGGGAATAGGCCTCTTCTGCGCGCAACAGGGGCGCGCGCGCGGCGTTTAATTGTTCGCTTAACGCGGCGCGGCGATCGGCCAATGGATCCACACCTGTTTCAGGAATGGGTGCCAATGCATTTAATTGCTCTTCCAGAATTGCGACCCGTGCAATGTCTTGGGATTGCGCATCTAGGAACGTTTGTCGCCAATCTACAATTTGACTGCGCAATGCCTCAAGCGCTACATCAGAGGCTTCGGCATTTTCGACAACGGCTTCGGCGCGTGTCGCATCTTTACTCCAACTGTCATAGGCCTCGGGCGCGACCCCTTGGGCAAAACTAGGTGAAACCAAGGTGATCCACAGGATCAAACAAAATCGAAACACTCGCACCATATATTTAATCCACAAATACCCCTGGAATTGCCCGCGGTCCACGCTCTAACCAGTCAGGAACGGGCAAGCCTTTGGATTTCAAAAAATCAGGATTATAAAGCTTTGACTGATAGCGCGTGCCATAATCACATAAAATGGTCACGATGGTATGACCCGGTCCGAGAGCGCGGGCAAGTTTCACGGCACCTGCAATGTTAATCCCAGATGATCCGCCCAAACACAGGCCTTCTTTCGCCAATAGATCAAAGACGATCGGCAAGGCCTCTTCATCCGTGATTTGATATGAATAATCGGGGGTAAACCCTTCCAGGTTTGCGGTGATGCGCCCCTGTCCGATCCCCTCACTTATAGAAGATCCTTCCGAGACTAATGTGCCCGTTGTGTAAAAAGAATGCAGTGCTGCACCCATCGGATCAGCCAGTCCAATTTTAACGCCCTTAGGCTGCAGGTATTCGGCACATCCTGCAAGTGTACCACCCGAACCCACTGCTGCAACAAATCCATCAACCTTGCCATCGGTTTGAGACCAAATTTCTGGGCCTGTCGTTTCGATATGCGCACGTCGATTGGCCACATTGTCAAATTGATTTGCCCAAATTGCGCCATTGGGTTCCGTTTTGGCCAATTCATTGGCCAAACGTTCCGAATACCGCACATAGTTATTAGGATTTTTATACGGCGCAGCAGGCACTTGAACTAATTCAGCCCCTGCAAGGCGCAGCATGTCCTTTTTTTCTTGGCTTTGAGTTTCGGGGATCACGATCACTGTTTTAAATCCCATAGACGCGCCCACCAACG
>JBMTQO010000087.1:0-3865 GCA_049446275.1 Paracoccaceae bacterium
GTAGGTGATCATCGAACTGCACGTCCACAACGGCGCCGATCACCTGAGTGATTTTACCTTTTGCGTTTGCCATAGTTTCGTCTCCGGTTCTTAGAGCGCTTCTGCGCCCGAGATGATTTCAATTAGCTCGTTGGTAATGACAGCCTGACGCGAGCGGTTGTATTCAATTGTCAGTTTGTCGATCATTTCACCCGCGTTGCGGGTCGCGTTGTCCATCGCAGACATCCGAGCGCCTTGCTCGGATGCGCCATTTTCCAGCAATGCCGAGAAAATCTGCGTTGCTACACCACGTGGAAGAAGATCTGCCAAGATAGCCTCCTCGTCTGGTTCGTAGTCATATAGCGTTGCAGCGGCATCACCCTCGGTCGCTTCAAACGCTGCTGGGATAATTTGCTGTGCTGTTGGCACCTGGCTTACGACGTTGATAAAGCGAGCATAGAAAATGGTTGCTACGTCGAACTCTCCTGCCTCGAACCGAGATAGGACGCCTTTTGCGATATCTTGCGCGTTTGAATAGCCAATGCGCTTAACTTCGGATAGATCAACATGTTCAATGAAGTGCTTGCCAAGGTCGCGCTTCATGCTGTCGCGGCCCTTTTTGCCCACTGTGATGATCTTGACTGTTTTACCCGCAGCAACCAGGTCCGCTGCGCGCTGTTTTGCAAGTTTTGCGATGTTCGAGTTAAAGCCACCGCACAGACCACGCTCTGCTGTCATAACGACTAGCAGATGGGTCTGTTCAGATCCCGTTCCACGCAGCAGCAACGGAGCAGAGTCCGAACCGCCGACTGATGCCGCAAGTGATCCCATTACCGCGTTAAAACGCTCTGCATAGGGACGACCGGCCTCAGCCGCTTCTTGAGCGCGCCGCAATTTAGCGGCCGCGACCATCTGCATGGCTTTGGTGATCTTACGAGTGTTTTTAACACTCTCGATCCGGTTTTTTAAGTCCTTCAGACTTGGCATAGCCTCGTCCCCTTATGCGAAATCTGCTGCGAATTCATCCAACGCGGCACGGATTTTTGTCTCAGCTTCGCCTTTGATTTTTGGATCTTCGTTTGTGATGTGGTCCAGTAGGTCTGCATGCTTGCCGCGCAGGTGCGCCAACAGGCCTGCTTCAAAACGTCCAACTTGATTTACTTCGACCTTGTCTAGGTATCCGTTTGTACCTGCAAAAATCAAACAAACGATTTCAGCGTTTGTCAAAGGAGAATACTGTGGCTGCTTCATTAGCTCGGTGAGGCGCGCACCACGGTTCAACAACTGCTGTGTTGCTGCATCTAAGTCTGAACCAAACTGAGCAAAGGCCGCCATTTCACGATACTGAGCAAGTGACAGTTTAACTGGACCCGCAACTGATTTCATAGCGTTTGTTTGCGCAGATGAACCAACACGAGAAACAGATAGACCTGTGTTCACCGCTGGGCGGATACCTTGGTAGAACAATTCAGTTTCCAAGAAGATCTGACCGTCTGTAATCGAAATCACGTTTGTCGGAATAAACGCAGAAACGTCGCCGCCCTGTGTTTCGATGATCGGCAGAGCCGTCAATGAACCTGCACCGTGATCTTCGTTCAACTTCGCGGAACGTTCTAGTAGACGTGAGTGAAGATAGAAAACGTCACCTGGATATGCTTCACGTCCTGGAGGGCGACGAAGTAGAAGTGACATTTGACGATATGAAACAGCCTGCTTAGAAAGGTCATCATAGATGATCAATGCGTGCTTGCCATTGTCACGGAAATATTCTGCCATTGCTGTCGCCGCATATGGCGCCAAGAATTGCATAGGTGCTGGGTCAGAGGCAGTGGCAGCAACAACAATTGAATACTCAATCGCGCCACTTTCTTCTAGCTTCTTCACCAACTGAGCAACTGTTGAACGCTTCTGGCCAACCGCTACGTATATACAATAAAGCTTTTTGCTGTCGTCGTCGCCAGCTGCTTCGTTGTATGTTTTTTGGTTTAGAATAGTGTCCAATGCCACAGCTGTTTTACCAGTTTGGCGGTCACCAATGATCAATTCACGCTGGCCACGACCGATCGGGATCATCGCATCAACTGATTTCAGACCAGTTGCCATTGGTTCGTGAACAGATTTACGTGGAATGATGCCTGGCGCTTTCGAGTCAGCAACACGGCGCTCTGATGCGTCAATTGCGCCTTTGCCGTCTAGTGGGTTGCCAAGACCGTCAACAACACGACCCAATAGGCCCATACCCGCAGGAACGTCCACGATTGAATTTGTACGCTTAACAACGTCGCCTTCCTTAATATCGCGGTCAGAACCAAAGATAACGACACCGACGTTGTCGCTTTCTAGGTTCAACGCCATACCTTGGATGTTGCCAGGAAATTCAACCATTTCACCGGCTTGTACATTGTCTAGACCGTGCACACGCGCGATACCGTCACCAACGGACAATACGCGACCGACTTCGGCCACTTCGGCTTCTTGGCCAAAGTTCTTGATCTGGTCCTTAAGGATCGCAGAAATTTCGGCTGCTTGGATACCCATTTATCCGACCTCTTTCATTACATTCTGAAGGGAGTTTAGTTTGGAGCGGATCGACGTGTCGATCATTTGAGACCCCACTTTAACGACAAGACCACCGATGAGGGCTTCATCAACAGACGCGTCGATATTCACATCTTTGCCAATGCGCGATTTGATCGCTTTGGCTAATTTGTCAATCTGCGTTTTCGTCATCGCTTTGGCCGAAATCACTTCGGCGGTTACTTCGCCTTTTTCTTCGGCGATCAATGCACGCAATTGACCAGACAATGCCGGCAATACGAACAAACGACGCTTTGTGGCCATCAGTGCCAATGCGTTGGCAAGTGTTGGCATAAGTTTCATTTTCGCGGCTACGGCCGAAATGGCTGCACCTTGTTCTTCACGCGAATAAACAGGTGAGTTGATCAGGTCGTTCAGCTCAGGGCTTAATTCAAGCGCTGCGGTTAGCTCCGCGACGTTTTTCTCTAATGTGGCTAGTCCCGCCTCATCTTTAGCTAAGGCAAAGACTGCTGTCGCGTAGCGCGCGGCGATGCCGGAGGAGATCGAAGTTGGTTCGGACACGTCCACCCTTTCGATGTTTGTCCCAAATTGCGGTACACCATTGCACTCATTTAGGATAGTTTCAGTAATTTGCATAATGCAGAACATTAATCCGCCGCGGATTTAGCAGAGCATTCCCAACCAAGCAACATTTATATCAAAGTTTTTTTTTACCTCTTTTCATTAGAAAAAAGGGGTTTAGCTAAAGTGCGACCATCTGCGCCTAAAAAATTGCAAGATTTTACCTGCCAAATCCAAGATTTAGACGAATCTTCAGGGAAATTCTCTGATGTCACAGTCTGGGAGAAATAACTGGCTTGGCCTGCTTTGCGCCCAACCCAGAAAGCGCGCCCAACCGTTTAGAGGCCACATTCATCACGGGCGTTCCTGTTTTATGATTGGCGCGCTTGCTCGCCTCGACCATAATCAGTCCACCCGCTGCAAATGGCAATCGAGGACCGATTGTTTCAAAAAACAGCGCTGTTTTTTGCCAACTTCTGTTATGCGTTGGCAAAGCGAACAATGTCGTTGAATGTCGTTCAGGCGAAAAACCATTTACGCGAAGTTGCGTTTCCAACTGCCCCAATGAATAAGGTCGCCCAAACCCAAAAGGCGTTGCATCGGTGCGCGACCATATCCCTGCCCGATTTGGTACGATGAACACCACCCGCCCCCCTGGCCCAAGAACACGGTGCGCCTCTTCCAACATATAGGCAGGATGTTCACAGTTTTCTAAGCCATGAAACAAAATTAGACGATCAACATGCCCCGTTTCTAGCGGCCAAGAAAATTCATCTGAAATGACCGA
>JBMTQO010000088.1:0-3456 GCA_049446275.1 Paracoccaceae bacterium
ATATTCCAAATTTGCGGCGCGATCATATTCGTTGGGGATCACGGTGAAATCCGCGTTCATCATACGCGTGACGATGTCCGCGAACCGTTGACCCCATTCATTGTCGTTTCCTGTGCCTTTGTACGGGCCAACAACGTCATTTGCAGGCGTGTAAGGGGTAACACAGTTTTCAAAACCGCCTTCGCGTTCAATCAGGTCGCGGGCATAGTCACGCGGATCAATCCCCAATTGGCGTACAATCGCGCCCTGATCACGGATCAACCATTCATCATCGATTTGGTTATTTTTTGCGTGGCAATCTGCAATGATGCGATAATGCAGTTTCTTGCCTGTGGGTGCGCCATAAACACCCGGATTTGCATGGGTCGCCGTTGAATGCAAACGGTGCGAGCTGAGCATGCCATCCTCGGGCGTGCCCGACCAAATCACATCCTCGCCAAATAGGGTGCGATCGGGGAATTCCGCCAGCGTTGCCATAGTGGCCCCAATCACATTTTGGTTCCCCACCACCACCGATGAAGGAGAGCGCACGATGATATCAGGCGCATTATAGTCGTGGAGGGTGGCAATTCCGCGATCTTCCCAAATCTCTTTGGTGATCCCGATAATATAGTCGGGAAAATCGCTAAATTTAGTGTCAAAACCCTTCATTATTTCCACCCCTCTGGTATGCGAGCAGACCCTCTGACAATAAGAGGGCCGTCAATTTCAACTCGTCGCGGATCTGCGCCGGCGTCGTTTATTTTGGTAAGAAGAATTTCCACTGTTTCTGCCACCATGCGGTTGGCGGGTTGTCTAATAGTGGTGAGATCATAAGCTTTCCATGCCGCGGTAGGCACGTCATCGTAGCCTATAACTGATACATCGTCCGGTACATTTAACCCAAGTTCGAAGCGCAGCGTATCCATCACCGCAATGGCCATGTGATCGTTGGCCACAAAAACAGCATCGGGCGGATCTTCATCAAACATGCTTAGTGTTACTTTTCTAGCAAGCTGCAACGAAAAGTCCCCAACTTCACGTGAATGTAAATCAGTGCCCGCTGCATTTAGAACCTCACGGAACCCCGCTTCACGATCCCGCTGCGTAGAAGCACCTTCCCAACCGGCAATGTAGCCGATCTTTTGATGTCCTCCTGCCAGTAGGAATTTTGCTACCTTGCGGCCACCCTCGATATTCGCCGAAGTAACCGCCGACATAAGTGGATCATCTTGAGAGCGGTTGAACAACACCATCGGCACGCCAGCTTTGCGGCAACGCTCACTAAGCTCAGATGACAAAGCGACCGATGCTGCGATAATGCCATCGACTTGAAAGTCGAGAATTTCGTCAACCACTTTGTCAATGTTGCCCGCAGTCTGAGACGCCATGAAAATCAGAACGTGATAGCCCTCTGCCTGCAATGCCTTAGAAAACTTTTCGAGCACATCGGGGTAAAACTGGTTTTCAAAGTAAGCTACAACCAACCCAATGATTTTACTTCGGCCTGACACCATTGCACGAGCCAGGACATTGGGACGATAACCAAGTTCAGCTGCAGCCTTGCGGACCTTTTCGATTGTCATTTTTGAGGCTGAGGCACCGGGAGTGTAGACGCGACTGACCGCAGACTGGCTCACGCCTGCCAGTCTAGCCACTTCTAACGATGTTACTTTGTTAACTTCAGCCATCAGTCTGCTGTCCAAACTCTGTCAACTCCAGAAGGTAGTGTTATAGGACTAAGGCTCCGTGCTTTGTTGAACTCCTTCAAACGCGCGAGTACATCGACACCAATTTGTCGGTATAGGTCAAGGAGATCAACCAAGACCCAATTCTCACGGATTTTACCTTCTTCAACGCGCCAAAAATCAAGAGATCGCAACAGAACCTCTTTTCCCGCAGGTGCAATGCCCATCCAGCCATCATCTGTTAGTGTCAGTCGCATATTCGGCCAACCAGTTTCGCAGACATAGTTCCCTTGGGCCACCCAATGAGACATCAGATCACCCATCGCATCTAGTTTGCGGTCAGGCATGGCTCGCAAAAACGGGATCTGGTGCCAATGGCGAAAGCCATCTATACCACGGTTTGCTCCTATGCCTGCTGGCCCGTACCAGTTATTCTTCGGATGCCAGTAGCGTTCCAGCTGCATCACTGCTGGATCAGGATCAGCTGGATATTTGCAAAGGTCTGTCAACATGGCGATCACATGGTTCATCGCCTGCTTCCCGTCTTCGCGGACCGTCAACCCGTCCTGCGTCATTGGTGCAGGGGTCGCCAGAAATTTTCCAAGTTGCGGCGCCATGGGCCAGGCCCTAGCCTGCATCATTAGCTCAGGTATATCCCATATTATCTGTGCCTCTACAACTTTGCCATCATTGATGCGAAAGAACTCGTGATAGCGCATATGCGCCAAGTGACCTGACGGCGGGATGTCCAGAAATGGAGCCAAAAACGTCCCCATGTAATTGCCCATTGTACCAATCCAGTCTTGTCCCTCGGGAGTCTTGCCCGCGAGTAAAATCAATTCGCGGCGTTCAAGATCTGGCATTGCTTTAAGTAAAGGCGCATAGGCGGTTTTGTAAAATGCATTGGGTCCAACGAGCTCACCAAACGGATGACAAATTCGCAGTATTGCATCTTCTTCGAACAGAGCATCCATAGCTGCGCGTACTGGCCCCTCGGAAAAATCTGCCATAGCCCTGGCCAAAGGAGCGAAGTAGGCTTTCAAATTTTCAGAACCATCATTCACTTTATTTTGCCCAAATTACCCTGAAAAACATTAGTATATTCCTCCCCAAACACTTAGTTTGAATTACTCCAGCGCTTCCCTTCGCGGTGCACTCTCGCCGTAAGGAATATTTAGGCCACCATAGCGCCGCACTCTTACATTACATTGTTCAGCATGTCCCACGAACCCTTCAAGCATGCACAAGCGCGATCCATATTCCCCAATCATCGTTGCGGCCGCATCGGTCAAAACCTTCTGGTAACTATGTGTTTTCAAAAATTTGCCCACCCATAGACCTCCAGTGTAGCGACCTGCTTTTCTGGTAGGCAAAGTATGGTTGGTCCCTATCACCTTGTCGCCGTTGGATACGTTGGTTCGAGGCCCTAGGAACAAAGCACCATAGCAGGTCATTTTATCAAGGAACCAGTCATCGCGATCCGTCATTACTTGCACATGCTCTGAGGCGATATCGTTGGCCACTTCGAGCATTTCCTGGTATGTGTCGCACAATATCACCTCGCCGTAGTCGGCCCAACTGACAGACGCAGTAGCTGCAGTTGGCAGAATTTTCAGAATACGATCAATCTCAAGAAGGGTTCCCTCTGCCAGTTTGCGCGAATTGGTCACAAGCACAGCTGGGGAGTTATAACCGTGTTCCGCCTGACCCATTAGATCCGTGGCGCACAGTTCAGCATCTACGGTCTCGTCTGCAATCACCATGGTTTCGGTTGGCCCTGCAAATAAAT
>JBMTQO010000089.1:0-3230 GCA_049446275.1 Paracoccaceae bacterium
GGTTGTGGCCACTATCCGCGGATCCGCAGACGCCGCAGATGCGCGTGAGAAATTGATGGCTCGCCGTTGGCCCGCGCATGACATTGCGGAATATATCCAACTAATTGATGATCCAACACATACTATGAATGAGGATGGGACATATAACCTGTCTGAAACACAGGCACGCGCAATCCTTGATTTACGCTTGCAGCGTTTGACACAGATCGGCGTCAAAGAAGTCACCGACGAACTCCAAGAATTGGCTGGCAAGATTCGCGAGTACTTGGAAATCCTTGCGTCTCGCGATCGCATCATGGGCATCATCCAGACTGAATTGGAAGAGGTCAAAGAGCAATTCGCAGTGCCCCGTCGCACCGAGATCGTTGAATGGTCGGGCGACATGGAAGATGAGGACCTGATCGAACGTGAAGATATGGTGGTGACTGTAACCTCGGTCGGTTACATCAAACGCACACCGCTGGCAGAGTTCCGTGCACAGCGTCGCGGTGGCAAGGGCCTATCTGGGATGCAGACCAAGGATGAGGATGTGGTCACGACCCTATTTGTGGCCAACACACATACGCAATTGTTGTTCTTTACGACCGATGGGATGGCTTACAAACTGAAGACATGGCGCCTTCCGCAGGGAGGTCGTACCGCCAAAGGTAAGGCCATTGTAAATATCCTGCCAATTCCAGCGGGCATTTCAATCGCGGCAATCATGCCCGTGGATGTACCCGAGGAAGAATGGGACAACCTACAAATCATCTTTGCCACATCCGCAGGGGATGTACGTCGAAATGCATTGTCAGATTTCACAAATGTCCGTTCAAACGGCAAAATCGCGATGGATCTGCCCGAGGGAACCGAGTTGGTCAATGCGCGCATTGCGGGTGAAGATGACGATGTGATGCTTTTCACAAATTCGGGTCGCGCGATCCGCTTTTCCACCACAGATGTGCGTGTGTTCAAGGGGCGCAAATCAACGGGTGTGCGGGGCATTCGCCTGATTGGTGCTGATCGCGTTGTCTCCATGTCGATCATACGCCATTTCGATGCCACATCCGACGAACGCGCCGCATATCTGAAAATGCGCCGCGCGATTGCGGGCATGGTAGATGAAGAAGGCAGCAGCGACGAAGAAGGCGTCAGCGAAAACGCAACAATTTCCCAACCACGTTATGCAGAAATGTCAGCGGCGGAAAACCTGATCTTAACCATCACAAAGGGCGGATCAGGCAAAATGTCATCTAGCCATGATTATCCTGTGCGCGGACGCGGAGGGATGGGCGTTGCAGCCATGGATAAGGCGATGCGCGGCGGTGAAATTGTGGCGTCCTTCCCTGTAGAGATGCAAGACCAAATTATGTTGGTCACGTCTAAGGGTCAGTCTATTCGCGTGCCGGTGGACGGTATTTCGTTCCGTTCGCGCTCTGCAGGTGGTGTGCGTGTCTTTAACACTGGAATGGATGAAACGGTCGTATCTGTTGCGTGGATCGCGGATCAGGGCGACGAAGATGGCGAAGTTGTTGGCTGTGATCCCACAGAATAAACACTTAGAATACAGTCCATCCTAATATGGACCAAAATTTTCAATTGTTAATCGAACATTATCTATAGGGGTTTTTATAACTTTTGTAACGGGCTTTATACTTACCCCTATAGGTAAGAGACCGCTGCTTTTTTTAGTATTATATTGGTAATTACCCAAAACCGAACCGATTAACGATCGTGTCATATTCAAAATTGGGACGATTTCAAGTTGCACCAAGCACTAGAGCTGTCTCAAGCAATGACTGATGCAGCGCGTGCTCTAGGCACCAACAATAGGCTTGAAGGCAACAGCACATAGAGCAGAAGGCGCCATTGTTACATCTGATATTTTCGTAGAATTTTTGGATATACTGGAGTTCACACTGTATTTCATGGATTTGACGGTTGAGGTGATCCGTAACTCTTCTTGCGCAGCTATCATCCTGGCGCCCTATGCAAAGCGATGCGCGCACCTTAATGTTATAGATCACATTCTGGAACAAACCGTTCCCGTTTGGGCATGCTACCATTACATCCGCAAAACAGACCATATCATCAAAGACGGGCTAGATAGGGTTGAGCAAAACTTTAACAGATTGCAGAAATCAAAGGTCAGCGAATTTTTCCCGAATGTAGCGTACAAATGGTTCTGATGACGCGGCCTGACCCGTAGCCGTTTCAATGACCTCTTGTGCCTTAAAGCGTCGCCCGTGCTGCTGAACATTTTCACGTAACCAACTGCATGCCGTATCCGTACGGCCATTGGCCAATTCATCAATGGCATTTGGCGCATCTTTCAACATCGCTTCGCGCAAACAGGCCGCATAGATATTGCCGATGGCATAGGTTGGAAAATACCCAATCAAGCATTCTGACCAATGGATATCCTGCAACATTCCCAAAGACGCTTTTGTAACTGCATATCCAAAATCCGCAAAGAAACGATCATTCCACGCGGCCTCAAGATCAGTAACCATCAAATCACCCGAAATCAGTGCCCGCTCCAAATCATAGCGGAGCATGATGTGCAGGTTATATTGCAACTCGTCCGCTTCGGTTCGAATATATCCGTTTTTGACGCTGTTCACCGCGCGGTAGAACCCATCTGCATCCGAAACCCCCAAATCACCGAAGGCATCCTTCATCTGAGCAAATAGCCAATCGGTAAAGGGCCGAGAACGCGCCAGTTGGTTTTCATAAATCCGGCTTTGGCTTTCATGGACAGCCATCGAACATCCAGTACCCAGCGGGGTGAAATTATAGGCCTGATTAACATTTTGTTCATAAGTCGCATGCCCAACCTCGTGAATCGTGGAATACAGGCTGTCCAATGGGTTTGTTTCGTCATAACGCGTTGTGATGCGCACGTCATTTCCGGTGCCCGAACTAAACGGGTGCACTGCCACATCAATGCGTCCCCGGCGCATGTCATACCCAAATACACTGGCCACAAGGTCGGTGCTCCATCGGGAAATGACCAGACAGAGACACTGGTTGATTACGCTCTAAGACCTCGGTTCGCAGTTCTAGCAGATGCGGGCGCAGATTGTCAAAAATCTCTGTGATCTCGGCACTGCTTCCATCAGGTTCATAATCCTGTAATAGCGCATCATAAGGGGGGGTGTTGTCATCAGCCAAAACTTCGGCCTTTTGACGAGCAAGGTTCACAACCTCGCTGAGCATAGGCAAAAAGATTGACACATCATCCTTAGCCT
>JBMTQO010000090.1:0-3016 GCA_049446275.1 Paracoccaceae bacterium
AACAGTTTTATCATAATCCGCGTGTCGGGGGTTCGAGTCCCTCCTCCGCTACCATAACCTAAATTAAATATCTGTTTTGGAACTCACGACACGTAGGTGCTTTTAAGTAATCTGTAGTCACGAGTAGCAGCGTCTCGAGGTTCATCATTTTACGGCGGATTTGAAGGAACCTCCCATACATTTTGGAGCATGCATCAAAGTGCGCGTTCAGGATGGTATCTCTGGTGATTACAACGCCGCGGTCGGCAATGTTGCTAAATGCCGGTTTGATGTGCTGCTATAATCATTTTGCGAAAAACACTTGCTGGAAGTGACATCTGGGCAAGGGCTGAATTCGCCACTGAGACGGGTATATCAAAGCCACAAATATCGGGCAGTAGTGAACGCATTTGCATATTATTGACCCATTGCTGTTGGGCAAATTCACAAGGTAAAAAGCCAACATATCGACCACTCAGAATGAATTGTGCGACACCTTCCATATGAAAGGCCGTGGCAGCGGCTGGTCCATTGAAAAATGAGTCATACGGAGTTGCTACTGAATAGCCCCGCCTGACGAAAGCCTGCAGGCCAATGATGTCTTTGGTAATTAGTTCGGGATCCATGTGAAATAAGGGATGGCCCGAGCTGCAGTAAAGCTCTTGGCGCTCATGGAATATCACTTCTGAATGAACAGCATCAGATGATGGCAGATTTGCCACAATAGCTAGATGCAGTAACCCTCGCGTTAACCAGTTGTCAATTTGGTTTGGTGCAACAACTTGTATGGTCAGGTGAACATCCTGTGTTTGTGCGGAAAATGTTTCAATAACCTTATACAGCTTGCACGCGGAATTTGAAGTCAGATTATCAACCATGCCGATTTTGATTTCGCCGGTCATCCGGCCTTTCAACTCGTCAAGCTCACTTCGAAACCCTTCGAGCACGGTTAGAAATTTTGACGCTGATTCATAAACCAACCTGCCTCGTTCGGTGAGAGAAAATCCGCTGCGTCCGCGTCGACATAATGTTAGCCCCAAACGAGCTTCCAAATTGCTCATATGTGTGCTGATTGTTGAGCGGCTAATGCCAAGCTCGGCTTGTGCCTGACTAAAGCCGCCACATTCCACAATGGTTCGGTAAACGCGCAAAAGCCGCAAATCAGCTTCGCTCAAAGGTGGTAATGCTCTTTTTGGCAATAGATTGAGTTTCATCAATGTTAACTTCTATAAGTCAACATTTACATAACTAAAATTTGCGGTCAATAATTTCAGATCAGGCAAGAATGAATCAACAATTTCATTATCTAGGAAAGTTCATATGGCTGTCTCATCAATATCATTTGAGCCTGTTTCAGGGTTTGTTTCGCCGCGTTTTGCTGGGGTTCCTACCTTTATGCGCCTACCAAATATTGCATTGAACCACCCAGAAATTGAAAAGGTCGATATTGGTTTGGTTGGTGTGCCGTGGGATGCCGGCACGACAAATCGTCCTGGTGCCAGACATGGGCCAAGACAGTTGCGCGATCTTTCAACGATGATCCGTGCGGTTCATCCCTATACGGGAGTCAACCCGTTCCAGCTGCTCAATTGCGCTGATTTAGGCGATTGTCCAGTCAATCCAGCCGATATTCAAGATTGCTTGACGCGTATTACCGATTTTTATACTGAAATGCATAGTAAGGGTATCGTGCCACTGACAGGTGGTGGCGATCATCTTGTGTCGCTTCCCATTTTGCGCGGGATCAAGCGCAAAGACCCATTATCGATGATTCATATTGATGCGCATACTGACCTTTTCGACGAGTATTTTGGTGGTTCAAAATTCACCCATGGCACGCCATTTCGACGCGCCATCGAAGAGGGGCTTTTGGATCCAAAGCGCGTTGTACAAATCGGTATTCGCGGCACCATGTATGATGGTGAAGATATTGAATGGGGAAGGCAGAATGGCGTTCACATCATCACAATAGATGAAGTCTATGAGACCGGGTTGGATGCTATCATGCATAAGGCGCGTGAAATTGTCGGCGATAGCCCAACCTATGTCAGTTTTGATATTGATGCGATTGACCCATCTTATGCGCCGGGTACCGGAACGCCTGAAATTGGCGGTTTCACCTCATATGAAGCCCAACGCATTGTCCGCAATCTGGCGGGGCTTAATTTAATTGGCGCAGACCTTGTCGAGGTGTCTCCACCGTTTGACCCGACAGGGGGAACAGGATGGCTGGGGGTATCCATCATGTTTGAACTGCTTTGTGTTCTCGCAACTGCAACTGAAAAGACATCATGAATTGGCGCCTCATCTAGATTCTCAAAAAAAACAGAGAATAACGTGACACGTAATATTTGCAAAGATCTAGCATCGGTTACCGCCGGATGGGTGATAATAATCCGCGTCTTCGGAGTTTGAGTTATTCCTTTCCTAGCGACCTGAATATCTGACTTCGAAGTTAGATCATCAAATTACATAGCTATTAAATTGATTTAATGAGTATAAAATTTTGTTGATTATTGAATTTCTTCTCAACATTGCTGGTGCGGCCGCCCTGTTACTGTTTGCCGTCAAAATGGTGCAGAAAGGTGTGGAGCAGGCCTTTGGGCCATCATTCAGGCAGGTGATGAGGCGCTCCCAGGCAAAGCTAAGCGCGACCGTTTTTGGCGCCTTGCTTGCTGCAGTCATGCAATCTTCTATGGCAGTAGCGATAATGGTGTCCGGGTTTTATGGCGCCTCAATTATCTCATTTGAGCTAGGACTGGCAGCCATGCTGGGCGCTGATGTTGGGTCCGCACTGGTAATCCTATTCCTTAGCCTCGATATTACCTGGCTAGCGCCGCTAATGCTTGTGGTAGGCGGCCTCCTGTTCCTTAAATCTGAGACACCCACGATAAAGCAGATAGGTCGTATGATAATAGGGGTGGCGTTGATACTGATTGCCCTTGGCCTCATCCGTGCCAACGTCTCACCACTTCGCAACAGCAGTTTCCTTCCAGACTTTACTTTAATGCTTGAGCGTGATTTCTTAGCTACGTTT
>JBMTQO010000091.1:0-2714 GCA_049446275.1 Paracoccaceae bacterium
CCCCCCCTCTTCTCTAAACGTCGACGGGACTTCGGCAAAGAAATTTCACCTCAACTAGGGTAAAGCCCGTATGTCAGATATCCATGGAACAACAACTGGGTCGTTCCAGCTTAGCCAGCTTTTGAACGATACCCGGTACAGATCTTATACTTTCCAATTCATCGCTCTTATTTTGTTAATTTTTTTGCTAAGTTATCTATATTCAAATCTCGTTGAAAACTTGAAATCGGCAGGTTTGAATATCTCCTATGATTTTTTAGGTGATCCCGCAGGATATGATATTAATCAGCGCCTAATCGAATACACGAGTCAGTCAACGCACCTTCGAGCATCATTAGTTGGCTTATTGAACACATTATTAGTTGCATTCTGTGGATGTATTTTAGCTACTATATTTGGCGTAACCGCGGGTGTATTGAGGTTATCTAATAATTGGATTGTGGCCAAGCTTATGGCGTTTTACGTTGAGATCTTTCGCAATGTACCGGTGCTGATATGGATCCTGATCATAAATGCAATATTTATGATTTCGTTACCGCAGCCAAAGGCCTTTAAAGCTCGTGGAGACAATCCGCCAGAGGCGGAAATGCTCTGGGATTCATTTGCGTTTACGGGTCGCGGTATCTATGCGCCCAAACCTGTTTTCGAGGCAGGTTCTTGGGTTGTTGTCGCGGTATTTATTCTGTCTATCATTGGGGTATTTGCATATCGTCGCTATGCAAAATTCGCGCTTTATACGCAGGGTCGTGATCTGCCACGTGGTTGGCCCTCACTCGCGATTTTGTTCGTCCCCGCAATTTTGGCATATTTTGTGATGGGCAGTCCGATTGGACTAGAATACCCAGAGCTCAAGGGATTTAACTTTAAAGGTGGCATTTGGGCGCGCGGTTCATTTGTTGCGCTCACCTTCGCGCTTGCGATTTATACAGGTGCCTTTATTGCGGAAAACGTTCGCGCGGGTATCCTCGCGATTTCTAAGGGTCAGACAGAGGCGGCCGCGGCATTGGGTATTCGCCCAGGTCGTATTATGAGCCTTGTTATTCTTCCACAAGCGCTGCGCGTTATAATTCCCCCGATGATTTCCAACTTTTTGAACCTGACAAAAAACTCGTCATTGGCGATTGCGGTTGGATACATGGATATCACAGGCACATTAGGCGGCATCACGTTGAACCAAACAGGACGTGCGATCGAAGCGATTCTTTTGTTGATGGCATTCTACCTTGCGATCAGCCTTGGCATCTCTGCGATTATGAACGTCTATAACAACTCAATCAAACTGAAGGAGCGCTAAGATGAGTGATCAATCTGTTGCATTTGTGCGCCACGAAACACTGCCTCCTTCTCCGCCCCCTGCGTCTGAAACGGGCATCGTAAAATGGATGCGTAATAATCTGTTTTCATCTGTTACGAACTCTATCCTGACGCTCGCGGCCCTTTATGCGATTTATTCGATTTTGTCTGGGTCCATGCCATGGATTTTGGGCGGGATTTGGCAGGCGCCATCGCTTCAGGCGTGTCGCGAAATCTTGGCAGGGGACTCTGCGGGTTGTTTTGCGGTTTTGACCGAACGTTGGCACCAACTAATTTTTGGCTTCAAATACCCGCAAGAGTCCTATTGGCGTCCAACATCAGCCTTTATTTTGTTGATCGTTGCTGTTGCGCCTGTTTTGTTCGCAAATGTACCGCGTCGGATGTTGATCCTAACAGGTCTTTACCCATTCATCGGGTTTTGGTTGATCTGGGGTGGCACGATTCTGGCACCGTTGATGGGCCTTTTGGGGTTTATCGTTGCCTTTATGGTTTTCCAGCGCCTTGAACGCTCCAGCTTCGCAATGGGTGTTTTGAGTGGATTGGTCGCCGCAATCATCGTGTGGACACTCGGCGGATATGTCAGCGACGCGATGGCCGGTTTCTTAGCGCTTGAACAAATTCCATCACGCGACATGGGTGGGTTCATGTTGAACATCATGCTAGGCACAGTCTGTGTATCGCTCTCCTTGCCCATTGGTATTCTGCTAGCGCTTGGACGTCAGTCTAACATGCCGATCATCAAAATCATTTGTGTTGTATTCATCGAATTGATACGTGGTGTTCCGCTGATTACGCTTCTGTTCGTGGCAAACGTTGTTTTAGCATATTTCCTACCGCCAGGCACAACCTTTGACTTGATCCTGCGGGTGATCATTATGATCACGATGTTCTCTTCGGCCTATATCGCCGAGGTGATCCGTGGTGGACTTGCAGCACTACCGCGTGGTCAGTACGAGGCGGGCGATAGCTTGGGGCTTGATTACGCGCAATCCATGCGTTTGATCATTCTGCCACAAGCGTTGAAGATTTCGATCCCAGGTATCGTAAACGTCGCGGTGGGTCTGTTCAAAGACACTACATTGGTTTCTGTCATTTCAATGTTTGATCTCGTCGGCATGATCCGTGGACCGATACTCGCTTCAACGGAATGGAACGGCGTGTATTGGGAACTGTTTGGCTTTGCCTCACTTCTGTTTTTCATCATCTGCTACGGCATTTCACAATACTCACAATGGCTCGAGCGTCAGCTCGAGACCGATCATCGATAATTAGGAGGTCTTGATTATGGCCCAGGCACAAATGACCGTCTCAGACGAGGTAGCAATTAAAATTCAAGATATGAACAAATGGTACGGTTCGTTCCATGTTCTTCGGGATATCAACCTTACTGTTCATCGTGG
>JBMTQO010000092.1:0-2619 GCA_049446275.1 Paracoccaceae bacterium
ACCGTTTTCAGTTCTAAAGGCAACCACCTCTTTTTCACAGAATTTCAGAGATAGATCGCCGTAAAGCGTAGCGCGCGATCAATCGCGCTTTCTGCGGGTTCTCGCTTCAAGGCCTCTACCTCGGTTAATCCACGCCAACGTGGTTCTGTTGAAAGCACAATGATACCACTGCTGTCAGAGACAAACACCGCATCGGCAATCCCCGCCCATGCACGTTCGAATTGAAGCAAATCCACCTCAACCAATATCACGCCCAAAGGGATATTCTGTGCCTCTAATCGTTTGGCATAATAAAAACCGAAACCACCGCTTTCTTTTTCGTCAACGTTAAACACCGTGTCATTCGACCGCATGGCGTCAACGAAATAGCCTTTTTCCCGATGGGCAGCTGCGATATTATGCCGCTCGGTCGAGGCAACGGTGCGACCATCCACATCCAACAGACTAAGTGAGGCAGCGTTGATTTCATCCAAGAAACTAATCAAACGAAGTGAAGTTTGTGAAAAATCTTTTAATTCCAACGCTGTGATCAACGACTGATCTCGTGCCAACAACTGGGGAACAATAGAGTTTCGTTGAAGTTCGCTTTTAAGGTTCCCACCATAAAGCGCCAATCGCAGTTCTGCACGGTTTGCCGTGCTTTGCGAAAATCGTTCCATCAAAAAGCTGTTGGTCAGAAAAAGCGTAACCGCAGCGATCACAAAAAGAATAGATATCACCAACCGCAGGCGCAGTGGACCGCGAACGTTTCGGATATTATCATCATCAGAATCACTATTTTTCGACGTCATACCGTCAAACTATACCAGCAAAAGATGAGCGTTACACCTTGGCGATTTGGTCCATCAATCCGGCAAAAAACGGCTGACCGTCTGTGCCACCCTGTGCAGGATCGGCCAAACGCTCTGGGTGGGGCATCATACCCAAAACACGGCGATTTTCCGACAGGACACCTGCGATACTGCGCACGGATCCGTTGGGATTATCGGCATAGGTAAAGGCAACGCGACCCTGATCAAACAATGCCTGAGCATCCTTATCATCTAGATTATAGTTCCCATCGTGGTGCGCGATTGGAATTGTAATCGTCTGGCCAATCTTATAAGCTGAAGTATATGCCGATTGGGTCGTTTCCACGTTCAATTCCACGTGTTTGCAAATATATTTCAAACCCGCATTGCGCAGCAAAGCACCCGGTAGTAGCCCCGTTTCAGTCAGCACCTGAAATCCGTTACAAACGCCGAAAACATACCCACCGTGATTTGCGAATGCAACGACTGACTGACAAATCGGAGAGTGCGCAGCAATCGCGCCAACCCGCAAATAATCACCAAATGAAAATCCACCAGGGATCGCCACAAAATCTAACCCATCGGGCAAATCCGTATTTTTGTGCCACACCATTGACACATCTGCGCCCGCGGCCTGAAGGGCCACAGCCATGTCGCGATCACAGTTTGATCCGGGAAATTGAATAACGGCTGCGCGCATTAGCTTAACTCGATCTGATAACTTTCGATGACCGTGTTGGCCAATAGCTTCTCACACATCTCTTTGACTTCAACCTCTGCTGCGGCCTTGTCCGTGGTAGCCAGATTTAATTCGATCACCTTGCCCTGACGCACCCCTTGGACTCCATCAAAACCCAACGCAGAAAGCGCGTGGCGCACGGCCTCGCCCTGAGGATCAAGAACACCAGTTTTCAACATGACATATACACGGGCTTTCATCACTTATCCCTCTTATTCAACGATTGTAGGTTTTGGCATCGGCGCATTTTTGGGCAACACGCCCAAGCGACGCGCTACTTCGGAATAGGCATCTGTCAAATTTCCCAAATCACGGCGGAACACGTCTTTGTCTAATTTGCGGCCTGTTTCGATATCCCATAAACGGCAACTGTCGGGGCTAATTTCATCGGCGATGACCAAACGATGATAATCGCCTTCATAAAAACGGCCAATTTCAATTTTGAAATCAACCAACCGAATACCTACGCCCAACATCAAGCCAGACATGAAATCATTTACTCGCAAGGCAAGTGACAGAATATCTTCCATATCTTGTTGTGTAGCCCAACCAAAGGCGGCAATATGTTCTTCGGTAACCAGCGGGTCCCCCAAACTATCGTCTTTATAGCAGTATTCAACGATGGGGCGCGGCATCTGTGTGCCCTCTTCAATCCCCAGACGTTTCGAAATGGACCCTGCTGCATAGTTACGCACAATCACCTCAAGCGGGATGATTTCACATTTACGCACCAATTGTTCCCGCATATTCAGACGTTTGATGAAATGCGTTGGAATGCCAATTGCCTGCAGACCGTTCATGAAAAATTCAGACAAACGGTTATTCAAAACACCCTTGCCGTCGATCACATCTTTTTTTTCAGCGTTGAACGCGGTGGCGTCATCTTTGAAGTACTGAACAATGGTGCCAGGTTCAGGTCCTTCGTATAAAACTTTGGCCTTACCTTCATAAATTTTGGTGCGACGCGCCATTGGAAAACTTTCTATTCTGGATGGCGCCTCTTTAGGATAAATGGTTGCTTGATACAAGCACCCAATACGTATTGAGCCGTATTCATAATCAACGTGAATTTTATGAATTTGTTTTATG
>JBMTQO010000093.1:0-2447 GCA_049446275.1 Paracoccaceae bacterium
CAATTCGGCTCCTGCAAGACGCAGCATGTCTTTTTTCTCTTGGCTTTGGGTTTCAGGGATCACAATGACCGTTTTAAAACCCATGGACGCTCCAACCAGCGCCAAACCAATCCCGGTGTTCCCTGCTGTCCCCTCGACAATGGTGCCACCAGGTTTCAGGGTTCCACGTTCGATTGCATCGCGAATGATATAAAGCGCCGCGCGATCCTTGACCGATTGCCCAGGGTTCAAAAACTCTGCCTTGCCCAAAATTGTGCACCCAGTTTCTTCGCTTACACGGCGCAGTTTAATCAGGGGGGTGTTACCGACGGCATTTGCCAAATCAGACGCGTACTGCATATTATTCCTCAATTCCTTTAAATTTATGCTACGAGCGAAGTGAGCGACTTACAAGATCACTCTGGCGATATTGTTGCAGCCATAGCACCATCATAGCCAAAGGAAGTGCGCGAAAACGGCCCAGAATGGCCATTTCAATCGCATGATCAACGGATATAAGATGGGGCCGGATGTCTTCGTTTTCGTCGTCTAGCCCACCAAGTTTGGGCGTATAATCTTTCAAATCACAGATACCCAAAAAACTGTGGAAAAACGTTGTTGATCCACCGGGGCTGGGATATGATTTTGAAATGGGGATCAGGTTACAAATGTTCAAACCCGCCTCCTCCTCTGCCTCGCGCCGTGCGCAGGTTTCGGGTGTTTCGCCTAAATCAATCATTCCTGCGATAGGTTCAAATAGCCATGGGTTTTTATCCCCGCGCGCGAAGGGTGCTATCCGAAATTGTTCCAACACCAAAATTTGATCGGTTTCTGGGTCATAGGGCAAAACCAAGGATGCATCCCCCGAAACAAATGCCGCGCGGGAAACTTCAGCACTCATCGATCCATCAAAGTGGCGATAATGTAGGCGATAATCGCGCACGGCAAAAAAACCGGTATAGGGGCGCGTCATCTCGATGACTTCCACATGCCTATCCCCAGCCCCTGCCTCTATTCCCAGATCTGGGTCCTCTTGGGCCATGCGCCAAGAATGCGCACGACGTTCCATCATGGGGAATTTCGGGTCCATCTCGGACGCAGATGATTTTCCAAAATGATACATGAATTCTTCGGCTGCCCCATAAGCGGTTGGCCCCCATTTTTCGGACCAATCCGATAGGCTCCATTTATCGCCAGACACAACATCGGGATCATCACAATAATAAACGCTGACCTCCTTTGGCCCTGCATCTGTTTCTACAGTCACAGGAACGGGGGCATAGTCAAATCCGCTTTCGTAATAATCCAGCTTATCAATATCGGCTTGATCCAACCCCCTCAGCAATAAGCCCTTGGCAAGCGATCCTTGTTCGCGAACGATCACGGGAAAATTTTCGCCCCGCGCCCAATAGATGGCGTGATCATGCAACACCGCCTCTGAAAACTGCAGCTGATCGCACGAACGTCCCAAAACGATTTCACACAATCGCAAATCGCATAGGGTTCCATAGAAAAACATTGATGGCATATCCGCCCCCATCTGATGGTCGTGATCGCGGTGTAGAGGGTTCCTAACCGCTTGCCCAGAGCAAAATGAGGCGTGCTAAAATGTGCGCTCGCTGTAGCTTTCTAAAGCACGGTTGCGCCCAGTAGAAAGATCAACAATCGGATCGGGATAGCGCATGTCAGGCCACAAATTCCACGCCATTGGGATCGCGTCATAAAAATCCAATGCAGTTTTGGGTGCATTCCTTTGCCCCTCGGCAATCCATGCATTGCGATAGGCGCCGCCATCGTCGAATTTTTTCGCCTGCGTATCAGGATTAAAGACACGGAAATAGGGTGTTGCGTCAGGACCCGATCCAGCGACCCATTGCCACCCAAGCGCATTTAGCGCAGGGTCCCAGTCCACCAAACACTCCTCAAACCATTTTTGTCCAATGCGCCAATGCGTCAACAGATGTTTTGTCAAATAGGATCCAACATTCATTCGCCCACGATTGTGCATATATCCTGTGACATAAATTTCCCGCATGGCCGCGTCGATCAATGGGATGCCTGTGCGCCCCTGTTTCCACGCCAAGACATGTGGATGATCTTCATCCTCTTGCCATGGAAAATGATCCCATTTTTCAGACCAGTTTCCTGATGTGATATGTGGGGTATGATATATCAGGTGATACCCAAATTCACGCCAGACCAGCTGTTTGATAAAGGCCTCTGCATCTGCAGCGCCCTGCATTAACGCCTGGCGCGCCACATGCCATACCTGACGCGGGCTAATTTCGCCCAATGTTAAAAACTGCGACAGGCGCGAGGTACCGTTCACACCCATCAAATCGCGCCCTTTTGCGTAGCAATCAACACTTTGTTCCATGAATTTGAACAAAATATCCTGCGCCACATCTTCGCCCGCACTTAGATATTGGGACAAAACTGATTGTCCACGACACAGACGTGCGCCCATG
>JBMTQO010000094.1:0-2431 GCA_049446275.1 Paracoccaceae bacterium
GTGGCCTCGGTCGTTCCTGCCAAGATCAAAAGGTGTGTGCGCATGGATAATCCTTGGATCAGCATCATTGGTGTCGGTGAAGATGGACTTGCGGGGTTTTGTGCATGGCGTCAAGAGGCGCTTTCAAAAGCTGACTTGGTTTTTGGCCCGCCACGCCATTTGGAATTGGTCGGGGTTGAGGGTGAACGCTCACGCCCGTGGCCCGTTCCATTCGCCGATGGGATTGATCACGTATTGGCCGAACGTGGGAGTGGCAAACAGATCGCGGTTCTGGTTTCTGGCGATCCGTTTTGGTTCGGTGGGGGCACAACGTTGATCCGTCACCTGCGGGCAGAGGAATGGGTGTCGATCCCCGCTCCCTCGACATTTTCCTGGGCGGCCAGTCGTTTAGGATGGGCGTTGCAATCTATTGCAACGCTTGGATTGCACGCGCGTTCCTTTGAAACTCTGATCCCGCATCTTGCGCCCGATATGAAGGCGATTGTTACGTTGCGCGATGGGGCTGCTGTTGGTGAATTGGCGCAGTGGCTCAATAATCAGGGATTTGGTCAAAGCACCCTTCACGTGCTTGAAGCGCTGGGTGGACCAAATGAACGCCTCCGTACGATACAGGCGGGTGACTATAATCTAACGGATGTCACGCATCCTGTTTGTGCGGGAATCACATTTTCGGGTGGAAATGCGGTGATGACGCATGCCTCAGGTCGCTGTGACGATCTATTTGATCACGATGGACAGATAACAAAACGCCCTGTGCGTGCCCTAACGTTGAGTGCACTCGCGCCACGTCCAAACGAACTCTTGTGGGATTTAGGGGCAGGGTCGGGGTCCATTGCCATTGAATGGTTGCTGTCCCATCACAGCCTGCGCGCCATTGCCGTTGAACGCGATGAGACCCGCGCAAAACGCATTCGCACCAATGCTGACAAGCTTGGGGTGCAAAATCTAGTGATACATACAGGCTCAATTATCGATACGCTGGGCGATTTAGAAGCCCCCGATGCGGTATTCGTTGGCGGCGGGTTTTCGTATGATTTGGTAAACATCCTGTGGCCCTTGATGCCTGATGGCGCGCGGTTGGTTGTAAATTCGGTCACATTGGAAAGTGATGCGGACATGATGCGGACATTCGATGAATATGGTGGTGATTTATTGCGTGTTGAATTATCAGCGCCCAAGATGATTGGATCGCGCACAGGATGGGCCGCAAGCTATCCCATCATGCAATGGAGCGTGACAAAATGATCATTGCGGGATTTGGCATGTGCGCAGAGGTAACAGAGGCAAGTTTGCAAGACGCGCTTGATCAAACAGGCTATGCGCCGGATGCAATTGCAACGGTTGTGGATAAGGTAGGGATTAATGCATTTCAGGCCTTCGCACGTACCCAAAATTTGCCCATTCAAGCGGTATCGCAAGTCAGCCTTGATCAGGCACAGACACAGACACAATCACAGGTATCCTTGTATCATCGTGGCACGGGCAGTGTGGCCGAGGCCGCGGCCCTGATTGCGGCGGGGACGGGTGCTACACTTTTATCCGGGCGCAAAATTTCAAACGATCGCTTGGCAACCTGTGCCATCGCGATTACGGAGGGATAATGACAGTCCATTTTATCGGTGCAGGCCCTGGGGCCGCAGATCTTATTACCTTGCGCGGTCGTGATTTGATCGCGTCTTGCCCTGTGTGCCTATATGCAGGATCATTAGTTCCCGAAGAGTTATTGTCCCATTGCCCAGAGGGCGCGCGCATCATCAACACTGCGCCCATGAATTTGGACAGCATCATTGCAGAAATTCAAAAGGCACACGATGCAGGCCAAGATGTGGCACGCCTGCATTCTGGCGATTTATCTGTATGGTCGGCTATGGGCGAACAGCTGCGCCGCATTCGGGCGCTGGACATCCCCGTGTCCGTCACACCCGGTGTGCCCAGTTTTGCCGCCGCTGCTGCAACGTTGCAATCAGAATTGACCCTGCCAGAGTTGGCGCAATCTGTTGTTTTAACGCGCACATCGGGACGCGCGTCCTCGATGCCACCTGCAGAAACGCTTGCGAATTTTGCCAAAACGGGTGCGACCTTGGCAATCCATTTGTCCATTCAGGTCTTGCCGAAAGTAGTCGAGGAATTGACGCCTTATTATGGAGCGGACTGCGCCTGCGCTGTGGTTTATCGGGCATCCTGGCCAGAGGAGCGGGTGTTTCGCGCAACATTGGGCACAATCGCCGATATGATCGGGTCCGATGTGGAACGCACCGCCCTGATTATGGTTGGCAAAACCCTAAACGCGCATGATTTCGGGGAAAGCAGTCTTTACGACAAAGATTATGAGCGCCGCTATCGTCCCATAACTGCAAGGGCAGAGATTGGTCATGACTAAGGCACGTGGTTTTCTAATTTCGGCGCCGTCATCAGGGACAGGTAAAACAAC